>JANQPC010000024.1 GCA_028285485.1 Paracoccaceae bacterium
ATCGCGATGGAGAACGGGCTGCGCTTTGCGATCCGCGAAGGCGGAAGAACCGTGGGCGCGGGCGTGGTCAGCAAAATCATCGAGTGATTTTGCTGCGTGTGACGCCCTGCGGCAGTCGTTTGCACCGCAAACGATGAGAGCAGGGCGGCAGCACACGGTAGAAACTGCGGGAGGCCCCGACAGCGGCGCCGATTATTCGACGAATAATCGCACAAGGGGCCGTCCCCCAAGGGGCGGCCCTTTCTTGTCTGGGGGAGCAAAGCCTTCGAAGGCTTTGACAAATCTCTTCGAAGAGATTTGACTCCCTTGGCATGTCCGACGCGCTCAATGCCCGGACGGCCGCTTTCCCAGCCGGCGGACCGACGGCACACCTGACCCGAGAGACCCGATGCCGACAGGCTTCCCGCCTCATGACACCCGCTACCCCCTCGTCTTTCCCGACGGCACCGCCCATCGCGGCAGCGTCTTTCTCAAGGCCGCCATAGACCATCCGCGCTGGGAGATCGGGGAGTACAGCTACGCCTCCGCCCATGAACCGCCCGAGGATTGGGCGGCGCGGCTCGCCCCCTATCTGCACGCGGCTTCCGAGGAGCGGCTGATCCTCGGGCGGTTCTGTCAGATCGCCGATGGCGCAACCTTCATCACCGCCTCGGCCAATCACAGGAGCGATGGCATCTCGACCTACCCCTTCGCGATTTTCTCCGGTTTCGGCGAGAACCGTCCGTCGCTACCCGCGCCCGGGCCGGAACGGTTCCCCGATACGGTGATCGGCCACGATGTCTGGATCGGGCAGGGGGCGCGGATTCTGCCGGGGGCGCGGCTCGGCTCGGGCGCGATCGTGGGCGCCGGGGCCGTCGTGCGCGGCGAGGTGCCCGACTACGCCATCGTCGCCGGTAACCCGGCGCAGATCGTCCGGATGCGGTTTCAGCCCGAGGAGATCGCCACGCTGCTCGATCTGGCCTGGTGGGACTGGCCCGTCGACCACATCATGGCCCATGAGGCGGAGATCTGCGGCGGCGATGTCGCGGCCCTGGCCGCCGTCAGACCCTAGGCTGAATCGACATTCATCTCATCCATAGCATTGCTGAAGCGATGTGTAGGAAGCTCAGGAAGTAGACCGCCCGTCGGTCGAAGCGGGTCGCGATGCGTCGGAAGTGTTTGAGTTTGTTGAAGCATCTCTCGACCGTGTTTCGGACCTTGTAGGCTTCGAAGTCGTAGGGGATGAGCCTCTTTCGGGTCGGGTTGCATGGGATGACCGGTTCTGCATGCATGCCTTGGATCAGGCTGCGCAACGCATTGGAATCATACGCCTTATCCGCCAACACGCGCTGTGGTCTCAGCCCGTTCAGCAGATCGGGCGCGACGGGGGCATCACCGCGCTGCCCGGGTGTCAGGAGCACGCGCAGCGGTCGGCCAAGGGCATCGGTGGCGAGGTGGATCTTGGTTGTCAGACCTCCTCGGGACCGCCCCAGAGCCTGATCCCCCCTTTTGAGCCCTTTCCCGTCGCGGCTTGCTGGTGCGCGCGCACCAGGCTGCTATCGAGCGAGACATAGCTGTTGTCGGGCTCCTCGATCAGGTGCTCGAATACCCGTTCCCAGACGCCCGCTTCCGCCCAGCGGGTGAAGCGCTTGTGTGCCGTCTTCCACTTGCCGTATCGCTCCGGTAGGTCGTGCCAATGCGCGCCGGAACGCAAGACCCATAAAACACCGTTCACAAACAACCGGTTATCCGCGCCGCTCCGACCCGGATCACCCTTCTTGCCCGGCAACAAAGGCTCGATCGCACGCCATTGCGACGCGGTCAGTTCATATCGTTTGGCCATGTGATCACTTCCAGACTGTTCAAGCCGGTTCTCTGTGAATCACACAAAACCCACATCGTGAATCCTGAATGTCGATTGAGCCTAGAACCCGGGCCCCACGACCAGATTCTGATACATCCCGTACATCGCGGTGACGAAGATCGACACCATCCCGATCATCTGGGTCCAGAGCCGGTGCCGCGCCAGATGCCGACGCAACTCCTCGCCGGTCGGCGCTTCGGCGGCGATGGTCCGTGCCCGGCTCAGGCTCAGCGCGCCGACGATGGTCATCGGAAACAGGATCAGGAACAGGGCCTGGGCGATCTCCACATCGTACCAGAAGGCGAGGATCGCCAGCCCGGTCAGCAGAAAGCAGATGAAGCCGATCAGCAGCAGCCCCGAGACCCGACCGATATAGACCAGCCGGCTCACATTGATCCGGACGATGTCTTCCAGATCCGCCTCCGCCCGCCCGCCATGGCGCCGGGCGCGCGCCACCATGTCATAGGGCACCCCGAGCACCCAATGGCTTACCGACGACCATACCACCGCCAGGGCGATCCAGAACCAGAGGTTCGAGAACGACCGCATGTCGATGACTTGCGTGATGGTTTCGGTCCAGTCCACGGGGGCGCGGCAGCTCTGGCTGGTTTCGGGTGCGCCGGACCCTAGCGCCGGCATCGGAACTTGCCCAGAGCGGGGCCCCGTGCCAACGATGGGCCAGAGGCAAGTGTGACTTGAAAGGCCCGCCGATGCTGCCCCCCGGACCGAAGCCCCGCCTGCGCCGGCTGCGCAAGAGCCCGGCGATCCGTGCGCTTGTGCGCGAGACCGCGCTCACCCCCGGCGACCTGATCTGGCCGGTCTTCGTCATGGAGGGCACCGACGCCGAAGAGCCGGTGGCCTCAATGCCCGGGGTGGTGCGCCGCACCGTGAACCGGGTCGCGCAGGCGGCGAAGGAGGCCGAGGCGCTCGGCATCCCGGCGATCTGCATCTTCCCCTATACCGCGCTCGAAGCCCGGACCGAGGATTGCGCGATGGCCTGGGACCCCGACAACATCGCCAACCGGGCGATCCGGGCGGTGAAGGACGCGGCCCCGGATATCGCGGTGATGACCGACATCGCGCTCGACCCCTACAACATCAACGGCCATGACGGTTTCGTCCGCGACGGCGAGATCCTGAACGACGAGACGGTCGAGGCGCTGGTGAAGATGGCGCTGGTGCAGGCGGAGTGCGGGGCGGATATCCTCGGCCCCTCGGACATGATGGACGGCCGGGTGGCGGCGATCCGCCATGCGCTCGAAGACGCGGGCCACCAGAAGGTGTCGATCCTGAGCTACACCGCCAAGTATGCCTCCGCCTTCTACGGGCCGTTCCGGGACGCCGTGGGCGCCTCGGGCGCGCTGACCGGCGACAAGAACACCTACCAGATGGACCCGGCCAATTCCGACGAGGCGATGCGGCTGGTGGCCCGCGACCTCGCCGAGGGCGCGGACATGGTCATGGTGAAGCCGGGGATGCCCTATCTCGACATCTGCCGCAGGGTGAAGGACGCATTCGGCGTGCCGACCTTCGCCTACCAGGTCTCCGGCGAATACGCGATGCTGAAGGCCGCGGCGGCGAATGGCTGGCTCGACGGCGACAAGGTGATGATGGAGAGCCTGATCGCGTTCAAACGCGCCGGCTGCGACGGCATCCTGACCTATTTCGCGCCGGAGGCTGCCCGGGCGCTGGGGGCTTGAAGCGCGGTCTGTCTGACCAACGACAACCCTAGGGGACGTAGCCGACGTCCGGACTATGCGGCGCGGAACAGAGGCGAAGCCGGCCGCGCATCGCGTCGCCATTGTCGCTCGGACCAATGGCGCAACAATGGCGACCGCCCCGACGGACCGGCGATTGGGTGACGTTGGCGCGTCGCTGGGGCTTCGTTCGGATGTGGCTGGGATAAAGCGCTCATAACGTCCGTTGGATCGCCGCTCCACGGCCCGTCGATGCGCGGCCTTGAGACTCGCACACCTGATGCCGCCGGACATCATCCGGTTTGGTGAGACGCTTACGCGGCGTCCCCACCGGTGTTCCCCGGCACCGGCTTCGAGCCCAAAGCGCACTCGCCCCAAAACCGGTTGCCCGAACCCCGGCCCGTCTGCGAGGCTTTCGACGACGAGCCTTTGCCGACTTCAACAACACCGGAGCCCTCCCATGCGCTACAACCGTCTCGGCCAGAGCGGCCTCTACGTTTCCGAGCTGTGCCTCGGCACCATGACCTTCGGCGGCTCCGACGGGATGTGGGGCCAGATCGGCCAGCTCCGGCAGGAGGCCGCCGACGACCTCCTCCGCACCGCGCTCGACGCCGGCATCAACTTCATCGACACCGCGAATATCTATGCGTCCGGCCGCAGCGAGGAAATCCTCGGCCAGTCGCTCAGGAATCTCGGCGCGACCCGCGAGGAACTGGTGATCGCCACCAAGGTCCACGGTGAGATGAGCGGGGGCCCGAACGGGCGCGGCGGCTCGCGCTCCCATATCCTCGATCAGGCCAAAGCGAGCCTCAGGCGCCTCCAGCTCGACCATATCGATCTCTACCAGATCCACGGATTCGACCCGGCGGTGCCGATGGAGGAGACCCTTGAGGCCCTCGACACGCTCGTCCGCCATGGCCATGTCCGCTATCTGGGCCTCTCGAACTATGCCGCCTGGCAGGTGATGAAGGCGGTCGGCCTGACCGAGCTGCGCCGTCTCGCGCCCATCGTCTCGCTCCAGGCCTATTACTCGGTCGCGGGTCGCGATCTGGAGCGCGAGATCGTGCCGATGCTGCTCTCCGAGAATGTCGGCCTGATGGTCTGGAGCCCGCTTGCCGGCGGCTTCCTTTCGGGCAAGTTCGGCCGCGACGGAACAACGGCGGAGGGCCGGCGCGTCAGCTTCGACTTCCCGCCCCTCGACAAGGACCGCGCCTACGATGCGGTCGACGTGATGCGCAAGATCGCCTCCGAAAAGGGGGCGACCGTGCCGCAGGTCGCGATCGCCTGGCTGCTGCACCAGAAGGTCGTCACCAGCGTGATCGTCGGCGCCCGCCGGGTCGAGCAGCTCACCGACAATATCGGCGCCGTCGACGTGACCCTGAGCGACGACGACCTCGCCGCCCTCGATCGGGTGACCGGGCTCCCGGCGGAGTATCCCGGCTGGATGCTCGTCCGGCAGACTGCGGCTCGCGTTGAACTGGTGGAGGCGCAGCGCCGCTGACCGCCGCCGCGGCCCGCCAGATGGCCAAAGCCCGCCGATCCGCACCATCTTGGGGCTGACAGAGCGCGGAATGCCGCTTATAGTGGTTCCGAACCGGCCAGAATAGGCCGGGCGGGCATAGAGGCGGATCGAGATGAGCGGTTTTTCACGGCGGAGCTTCACCTTCGGCGGCGCGGCACTGGCGGGGCTCGGTCTCGCGGGCTGCGCCAACGGGATCGGCGGGCGCGGGGCGGAGACGATCGACGCCCGCGTCGACCAGACCCTGAACTTCATGTACTCGACCTATCCCGGCACCCGAGACCTGGCGCAGAAGGCCAGTGGAATGCTGGTGATGCCGGTTGTGACCGAGGCCGGGCTCGGGCTCGGCGGCTCCTTCGGGCGCGGCGCGCTGCGGGTCGGGCCTTCGACGGTGGATTACTATTCGGCCGCCAGCCTTTCGGGAGGCTTGCAGATCGGCGCGCAGCAGTTCAGCCACGTACTCTTCTTCATGACCTCGGATGCGCTGATGGACTTCCGCCGCTCCGACGGCTGGGCCGCGGCGGTGGATGCGGAGTTCGTGCTGAACGACGCCGGCGAAGCGCTCCGGGCGGAGACCACCACCTCCCTCGCCCCGGTGATCGCGGTGATCTTCGCCCAGGCCGGCCTGCGCGCCGGGGCGACGATCGAGGGCACCAAATACACCCGGATCATCCCGTAACGGCCCAAAAATCCGCTCTTTCGCGGGGGCGACAGGCAGACCGACCAGGGCGCGGCCGGAAACAGATCGTTTCCGCTTGCACACCGCGGCCCGGTTTGACTTCACATCCTGATTCCAAAGATAATGCTTGGGCTGGTCCGCGGATTCGGAAGGCTCGGCATTGTCTACTCGCCCGGCCCCGAATCCCGCCCGCGGACGGCGTGTGTTTCGAGTATTGTCCGAGGGGACGCGGTATGGCGGCGGTGGACTGGTTCGGCTGGGTAATCCGGGGGGCAAATTTCCCGCGGACGGGGGATGAGGATCAGGCGGCGTTTCCTCAGTTCCTGGACAGACGGACCCTGTTTCCCTCCCAGCTCGAACAGATTCAGATCGACGATGTGAACAATGACGGGCGCGTCGGCGATCTTGACCGTGACGGGACCCGGCCCGAAAATGATCAGCTGGGCGGCGTGCGCCTGAACGGCCAGCTGTTCCTCATTGATGAACTCGCCAATGACAACTTCAATACGACCAACCCCGGACTGACCGGAACCGTTGTCTATGAAGGGATATCCATTCGCACACCGTTCTACCGCATCGTGCTGACGAATGGCGATCTGGTCTTCACCTTCGGTCGCGATCAAGTCGAGCAGTTCGCGAATGCGACGGACGGCACGTTCAACCCAAACCTGATCACCTTCGCTCAAACCGGGGTCGGTACTGAGACAACGAGCACCGTTCCTACTCGGGATTTGGTTTCATCTGCACTGGTCACCTTTACCACTCCGGTCCTCGTCTGCTTCTCCGGCGCCACGATGATCGCCACCGTCAGGGGCGAGCGCGCCGCCCGCGACCTTCGGGTCGGCGACCGCCTGCCCACCAAGGACAACGGCGTCCAGACGATCCGCTACGCCGCTTCCCGCCGTCTGACCCGGAGCCAGCTTCGCGGCAATCCCGACCTCGCCCCGATCCGCATCGCCGCCGGGGCTCTGGGCGAGGACCTGCCCCTGCGCGATCTCACGGTCTCGCCGCAGCACGCGATCCTGCTCCATTCCGCGACGGCCGAACTGCTCACCGGCGAGCGCGAGGTGCTGATCCGGGCCAAGCACCTGCTGGCCCTGCCCGGGGTCGCGCGCGTCCTTCCGGAGGAGGGCGTCGACTACGTCCACTTCCTTTTCGACCGGCACGAGATCGTCTTCGCCGAGGGCGCCCAGGCCGAGAGCCTGTTTCTGGGCGACCGCACGCTGGACACCTTCGATCCGGCCTCCGAGGCGGAGCTGATGGCACTCTTCGGCACGCTCAATCTGGCGCGGCAGCACAAGGCCACGGCCCGCCTGATCCCGGACGGCCGCACGCAGATGGCGATCGCCGCGCGGCTTGGCGGCCTGACACCGGCCCACGAGGCCCTACGACTTTCGCCCGCCACGCCGTCCCACGGCGTCCGGGCTCACGAATTGCACTGATGGGGGGAACCGGCGGGTCGCGGCGCATGGGTAAAGTCGCGGGCCGCCCAGAGTTGGTAACGAGGAGATGCAATGGCGACGTTCAATTGGTTCGGATGGGTGGTTCCGCTCGGGATCCCCAACACCGGAAACGAAGATCTGGTCAGCCGCAGCGGGCCGCTCAATAACCGCGTGCTGCAACCGTCACAGCTCGACCAGAACATCCTGATGGACGATGTGAACAACGATGGCCTCGTCGGGGACCGCGATCTGGAGCCACCGTTCTTCAACCTCGACAATCTCGGCGCCATCTGGATCAACGGCTCCCGGACCTTCGTCGATGAGCTGGACTACGACGATGCCGCCCGGGCCACCGCCGGAACCATCACCTATCAGGGGCAGTCGTTCCAGATCCCCTTCACGCGCTTCCTGCTGACCGACGGGCGGGTCGTCTTCACCCTTGAGGGCCGGTTCCTCCAGGACATCGTCGCGGCAACGCCGGGGCGCAGCTTCGATCCGAACCTGATCACCTTCGCGCGGACCGGATCGGCGGGCACGGAACAGCTCAATTCGCTCGGCGATCTGACCGGGGCACGGCTGTCGGAGTTCGAGACCCTGACCTTCCCCTGTTTTTCGGGCGCCGCGATGATCGCCACCGAGACCGGGGAACGCCCGGCGCGGGAGATCCGCGTGGGCGATCGGATCCCGACCCGGGACAACGGGGTGCAGATCGTCCGTTACGTGGCCTCGCGCCACCTGACCCAGGACCAGTTGCACCAGAACCCCGATCTGACCCCGATCCGCATCGCCGCCGGGGCCCTTGGCGACGGTCTGCCGCGGCGCGATCTCGTGGTGTCGCCGCAACATGCCCTTCTGGTGCAGTCCCAGACCGCCGAACTGCTGACCGGCGAGTCCGAGGTTCTGGTCCGCGCCAAGTGGCTGCTCATCCTGCCCGGTGTGGACTACATTCTGCCGGAAGACGGCATCGACTACGTCCACTTCCTGTTCGACCGCCATGAGATCGTCTTCGCCGAGGGCAGCCAGACCGAGAGCCTGTTCCTGGGCGACCGCACGATAGAGACCTTCGATACAGAGGCCGAGACCGAGCTGCGCGCGATTTTCTGCACCCTGGACCTCGACGGGCAACACAACGTCACCGTCCGGCTGGTCCCGGACGGTCGCACGCAAACCGCGCTCGCGGGGCAGCTTCGCCGCACCGGTCAGCCGGCGGCCCGGGCGCGACCGCCGCTCTCCGGCCCGCCGGGGACCACGCAGCAGGACCCGTCGCCGCATCACGCCTGAGTCTGATACCATAGGCGACATCCTCTGTCGTTTTCGATATTGCCCCGGCCGCTCTGACCCGCGACTTAACTGAGAAGGTCAGATCAGCGCAGGTGGGGACATGAAGACAACGACGCGGGTTGCGGTTATCGGCGGCGGGGTCGTCGGCTGTTCGGTTCTCTATCACCTGACGAAGCTCGGCTGGTCGGATGTCCTGTTGCTGGAACGCTCGGAACTGACCTCGGGCTCCACCTGGCACGCCGCGGGCGGGTTCCACACGCTGAATGGCGACACCAATATGTGCGCGCTTCAGGGCTACACGATCCGGCTCTACCGGGAGCTCGAAGAGATCACGGGCCTGTCCTGCGGGCTGCACCATGTCGGCGGCGTGACGCTGGCCAATGACCGCGACCGGTTCGACATGCTCGTCGCCGAGCGCGCCAAGCACCGCTATATGGGCCTTGACACCTCCATCGTTAGCCCCGAGGAGATCGCCGCCCTCTCGCCGATCACCAATCTCGACGGGATCCTGGGCGGGCTCTACGACCCCCTCGACGGCCATCTCGACCCCTCCGGCACCACGCATGCCTATGCCAAGGCAGCGCGGATGGGCGGGGCGGAGATCGAGACCCATTGCATGGTGCGAGAGACCAACCAACGCCCCGACGGCACCTGGGACGTGGTGACCGATAAGGGGACCATCCACGCTGAACACGTGGTCAATGCCGGCGGGCTCTGGGCCCGGGAGGTGGCGGCGATGGCCGGGCTCTACCTGCCGCTGCACCCGATGGAACACCAATATCTGGTCACCGACGACATTCCCGAAATCTATAAGCGCGAGAGCGAGCACCCCCATGTCGTCGATCCCGGCGGGGAGAGCTATCTGAGGCAGGAGGGGCGCGGGCTCTGCATCGGGTTCTACGAACAGCCCTGCCGGCCCTGGGCGGTGGACGGCACGCCCTGGGAGTTCGGGCATGAACTCCTGCCCGACGATTTCGAGAAGATCGAGGATGCGGTGGCCCTCGCCTATCGCCGCTTCCCGGTGCTGGAACGCGCCGGGGTGAAATCGGTGATCCACGGGCCCTTCACCTTCGCCCCCGACGGCAACCCGCTGGTCGGCCCGGTGCCGGGGATGCGGAACTACTGGTCCGCCTGTGGGGTGATGGCCGGGTTCAGCCAGGGCGGCGGGGTCGGGCTGATGCTGGCGCAATGGATGATCGAGGGCGAGTGCGAGCGCGACGTGACCGCGATGGATGTGGCGCGCTACGGCGGTTGGATCACACCGGGCTACACGCGGCCCAAGGTGATCGAGAACTACCAGCGCCGGTTCTCCGTCACCTATCCGAACGAGGAACTGCCTGCGGCCCGTCCGCACCGCACGACACCGATGTACGACATCTTCTCCGGGATGGGCGCGGTCTGGGGCCATCAATACGGCCTCGAAGTGGTGAACTATTTCGCGCAAACCGATGATCCGGCTTACGAAACCCCGTCCTTCCGCCGCTCCGATGCCTTCGCCGCGACAGCGCGGGAGGTACGCGCGGTGCGCGCGGGCGTCGGGATCAACGAGGTGCATAACTTCGGCAAATACGATGTCCGGGGCCCCCGGGCGCGGGACTGGCTCGACCGGATCATGGCTGGCCGCATTCCCGCGCAAGGACGGCTCGCCCTGACGCCGATGCTGTCGCCGAAGGGACGGCTGATGGGCGATTTCACCGTGTCCTGCCTGAGCGAGGAGCATTTCCGCCTGACCGCCTCTTATGGCGCCCAGGCACAGCATATGCGGTGGTTCTTGCAACATGAAGAAGACGGCGTAACGCTCTCGAATATAAGCGATAAGGTGAACGGCTTTCAGATCGCAGGACCGAAGGCGCGGGACCTTCTATCCGCGGTCACGCGGGACAAGGTCGATCTGCGGTTTCTCGATGTGCGCGAGATGGTGATCGGGCAGATCGCCTGTCTGGTGCAGCGGGTCAGCTATACCGGCGATCTCGGCTTCGAGATTTTCTGCGATCCGATGGACCAGCGGGCCCTGTGGAAAACTCTGTGGGAAGCCGGCCAGCCGCTCGGCCTCGCGCCGTTCGGGATGCGGGCCATGATGTCGCTGCGGCTCGACCGGTTCTTCGGCTCCTGGATGCGGGAGTTCTCGCCCGATTACAGCGCTGCCGAAACCGGGCTCGACCGGTTCATCTCCTTCAAGAAGAACGCCGATTTCATCGGCCGCGCGGCGGCAGAGGCAGAACGGGCCACGCCCCCTGCCCGCACGCTTGCGGTCTTCGAGGTGGAGGCCGGGGACGCCGATGTGGTGGCCTACGAGCCGGTCTTCATCGGCGGCGAAGTGGCGGGGTTCTGCACCTCGGGCGGCTATTCGCACCATGCGGAGACGTCGATCGCCCTGGCCCTGATCCCGCGGGAACACGCCATTGAAGGAACGACCGCGGAGATCGAGATCCTCGGCGAGATGCGCCCTGCCCGGCTGATTACGGAACCGCTCTTCGATCCCGCCGGGGAACGTCTCCGGGGATAGAGAGGCCGACCGCGCGGACGGGAACGGCGATCTCGCGCAACAGGGCCGCGGCGATCAGACCCTTCGAAGGGTCTGAGGAAACTCTTCGAAGAGTTTCCCTCCCCCAAGATGCGGGATTGGGGCACAGACCGGCGCGACCTAGGAGTTCGGGCCCGAACCAGACCCTTCGAAGGGTCTGGCAAAACTCTTCGAAGAGTTTTGTCGCACTGCCCGAACTGTTGCGGGTGGTCGTGAACCGGGGCGGCGCCCCGCCCGCCCCGGTTCAACAGGTCGGCCGACGCAGGGCCGCCCCGGTGCTGCATCCTGTCACCGCGAGAGCAGCTTCGCCTCGTGCTTCTTCAGCACCTTCCGTGCGGCGGTGTAGCCGTCGCGGCCGTCGCTGTCCTTCAGCTCCGGGAAGAGCTCGAAGATTTCCGCACGCTGGCCGCCGCCGATCCCCTTGAGGCTGTAATCGCCGGGCTGGAAGCTCTCGGTCCAGGCCCCGTTCGAGAGCACCACTTCGTGGCGGTCGAACATGAAGTGGATATAGGTCGTGCTCATCACATCGACCGCGACGATGCCGTCGCTGCCGACCATATGCTTGGCCGCGGCAAGCACCTCGCGCTCCTCGAAATAGAGCTGCGACTGGTCGCCGCTGATCAAGAGCCGGTGGTTCGGGCTGACCATGGTATCCCGCTCCGGCAGGCCGCCGCCGAGGGCCCCGGCCTTGATCAGGATCGGCTTCAGATGCGGGTTGCGGACCAGGTCCACTCCTTTCATCTTCTTGTGCCCGACCCAGCGGATCTCCTGGATACCGTTGTCCCGAGTGATGATCCGGTCGCCTTCCTTCAGCTCCTCCACCAGCCGTTCGCCGCGCGGGGTGGCGATCAGCGTGCCGGGGGTGAAGCAGGGAATGACGTTCTCGATCTCCTCGAAGGTCATCGTGGAGCCGTCGAGGAAGGTGACGATCCCGTCTTCCCGGTCGGCCGAGGTATAGGTGATGAAATCGACGTCCGAGCCGGTCAGGTCGAGCGTGTCGAAATCGTCGCCGCCGGAGCCGCCGTCGACATCGTCACCGCCATTGCCGCCCAGGAACGTGTCGCGGTCATCACCGCCGGAGAGCGTGTCGGCCCCCTGGCCGCCGATGATCGTGTCGTCGTCGTCGCCGCCGAACACCACGTCGTCATCGACGCCGCCATCGAGGAAATCCTCGCCCGCGTCGCCGAAGAGCGTGTCGCCATCGTCGCGGCCGAAGATCGTGTCGTTGCCATCGCCACCGGAGATGACGTCGTTGTTGTTGTCGGTGACGAGATCGGGGCCGAACGGGCCGGAGCCGTCATCGGGAATGTTGACGACATCCGGCACGCTGTCGTCGAGCCCGCCATAGATCAGGTCGTCGCCGTCGCCGCCGTCGATCTCATCGTTGCCTTCGCCGCCGATGATCGTGTCGTCGCCGTCATTGCCCTCGACCGTATCGTCGTCGATGCCGGCATCGATGACATCGTTGCCGTCGCCGCCGAGGATCGTGTCGTCGTCGTCGCCGGTGAAGATCGTGTCGTTGCCATCGCCGCCATCGACGAAGTCGCGGTCGTTGTTGGGATTGGCATCGGCGCCGTAAAGCCCCGGATAGGCGACATCGGGCAGCGGATCGACCTTGTTGCCGGCATCGATCACGTCGTTGCCGGTGCCGCCTTCGATGCTGTCGTTGCCACGGCCACCGAGGATCGAGTCGCGGCCGGTGCCGCCGTCGATCTCGTCATCGCCTTCGCCGCCGTCGATCGTGTCGCGGCCATCCCCGCCGAAGAGCCCGTCATCGCCGCCATCGCCTTCGAGGATGTCGTTGCCATCTTCCCCGAAGAGCGTGTCGTTGCCCTCATCGCCCGGCCCGACGATGGCGTCGAAATAGATATCGGTGACCCAGATGCCGGAATTGGCCGGACCGTTCTGATCGTGCTCCAGGACGATCTTGGAGACCGGACCCGGGATCGTGACCTGAAGGTTGTAGGGGTTTGTGTCCGGGTCGAGATAGCCGCCCTGGCTGTCGGCGGTATCGGCCCCGGCAACGCTGTCGGTATCGAGCAGGGTCAGGCGGCTGCCGCCTTCGAGCTCGACGGGGATCTTCTTGCCGTCCGCTCCATAGGCGGTGATCCGCACCACGCCGTCGCCATCGATATCGTTGACGTTGAACTGGACATTGGTGACCGGCGCGGAGAACTCCCACCGGAAGTCGCCCTGATTTCCCTGGCCGTCGGTCTCCGAGTTGAGCGCGCTCTCGTCGTCGATGGTCTCGTCGCCGTCATCGATGCCCGAGACATTGAGATCGGTGTCGTCGTCGATCTCGGCTTCGTGGTCGCCGGTGCTCTTGGTGTTGCTGTAGGTGACGGTGACCGTGCCGGTGTTCTGGGTGAACCCGTCCTCGGCATCGTCGTCATCGGCGCGGTCCCACTCAAAGCTCTCGCGGGCGATCTCGTTACCGCCATCGCCGATCAGCGTGTCATGGCCGGTGCCGCCATAGACCTCGTCATCGCCATTGCCCGCAATCACCGTGTCGTTGCCGCCGAAGGCAAAAACCAGGTCGTCGTCGCCGGTATCGCCGGGCAGGATCGCATCGTCGTTGTCGATCCGGTCGCCTTCCGGGTCTCCGGTATAGGCGACGTCGATCAGATCGCTGCCCCCGGTCCCCTCGACGGTGCCGTCAAGTCCCGGCGCAGCGGTCGTATATGCGATGTTGTCGACCGCGGCGGAGCCGTGCAGGACGATATCCATCCGGGCCACGCCCTCGACATCGCCGAAATCGACGATCTTCTGCTGGTTGTTTCCGCCGGTGAAGGTCTTGGAATAGATGACGTTGCCACTGTCGTCCCAGAGCTTGATCCGGGCGCCTTCCTCGATGTCCAGCAGCGTGAGCTTGTGCATCGTCACCGTGTCGTCGAAGTCGAAGCAGAGGACACCGCCGTCGCCATTGTCGTCCGGATCGCTCGAATCGCCGTCCTCTGAGATGATCAGCGCCTTGCCGAGATTGTTCGTCGCCAGATCGTGGTCGCCGCCGGTCGGGTTGGCGGTGTCGAAGATCATCGGCGGGTTGCCGGAGGGGTTCACCACGCCATTCACGATCGAGAAGATGGTGACACCTTCCGTCTGAAACTGGTTATTGACGACCTCGCCGGTATCGAGGTCGTTGAAATCCAATATGACCTTCGTCATTCCACCGTCTCCCATCCACGCCGGCGATATCGCCGGGCATAGCGCTGCCGCGCCCCAAAGGGCGTCCGGCATCGAAAGGGCCGGCGGCACCACGGCCGCAGCGCCCTTGCTGTCTTCCTTGCGTCACGCAGGAGGCGTTCGCCCACACGCAGACACCACTCACACCGACGTATCTGTCGGCATCGGCTTCCCCAGTCAGCCGATCAGCCCCCATTGGGCAGATTTTTGATTAGACGACCCTCCGGTCCGCACAAAGAAAAAACCGCGGTGGAAACCGGGACTTCAGGAATTTCGGCGATCGATCGATCCGCCGCGATCCGGCGACGACCCTCTGCGTATGTGAACAATGGCCCCGCCGATTGGTGAAGGCTCTTCACAAATTTGCAGATAACCCGTGGAAAATGCCCTCTGGGAGGACCCCGAATGCAACCTTGGCGCGAATGCCGCCCTGCGAAGTTCTCACCTCGGTTAGCGGCAGTTTCCGATCCGGCGACAATCCCGACGACGTCAGGCCAGGTCGCGGCGCCACAGGAATGCCACAAATTGCGCCGGGTTCGGGTTCACAAACCGGAACCAATCGGCTCCTGGAGGACGGATTGGCCACGTTCTGGCCGCAGAACCAGCCGAATCGGCGAATCACTGGCGGATATGGGGCGATATTGTGGCAATCCCGTGCCGCCTCGGCGAGGTCCGGCACCTCTGGTTGCTCGTCACCGCCTCTCCGCAGCCATCCAAGAGCGGACCGATGACGCTCGCGTGGCTGCGCCAGGATATCTGGTGCCGGTGGAGAGACTCGAACTCTCACGATGTTGCCATCGGGGGATTTTGAATCCCCTGCGTCTACCATTCCGCCACACCGGCCCGGCCCCGCCTTAGCCCTGCCACAAAGGCGCGTCAACGATCCCGAACCGGCTTGACCGGCGCCGCCCGCCATGGCCTAAGCGCAAGAAAAACAACGACCCGAGCAGTTCGATGATCCGACGTCTCTACGACTGGACGATGTCGCTGGCCGACCACCGCCATGCGCTCTGGGTGCTGGCGTTCATCTCCTTCATCGAAAGCTCGGTCTTCCCGATCCCGCCCGATGTGCTGATGATCCCGATGATCCTCGCCGCGCCGCACCGGGCCTTCCTGATTGCCGGGGTCTGCCTGGTCTCCTCGGTGCTCGGCGGGCTTGCCGGCTACGCCATCGGCTTTTTTGCCTACGAGGCCATCGGACTGCCGATCCTGGAGGCTCTCGGCAAGGGCGAGGCGGTGGCCGCCTTCAACGAACGGTTCAACGATTACGGCTTCTGGGCGGTGCTGATCGCGGGGCTGACCCCCTTCCCCTACAAGGTCATCACCATCATGTCGGGCTGGACCGCAATGCCGCTCGGCACCTTCATCGCCACCTCGATCCTGGCCCGCGGCCTGCGCTTCTTCATCGTGGCCGGGCTCCTCTGGAAGTTCGGAGAGCCGATCCGCGACTTCATCGAGCGCCGATTGGGGCTGATGTTCACGCTGTTTTGTGTTCTGCTCGTCGGCGGGTTTCTGGCGCTTCGGTATCTCTAGATGGATCGACCTTTCCTCCTGCTCGGGACGCTCGGCGCGGCGGGTCTGCTCGGCGGCGCTTTCTTCTTTCAGTGGCTCGGCGGCGCTTTCTTCTTTCAGTGGCTCGGCTGGCAGCCCTGCGCGCTTTGCTTCCTGCAACGCTGGCCCCATGGCATTCTGGCCGGGCTCGGGGCGCTCCTTTTGGTGCTCGGCTGGCAGAGCCTGGCGCTTCATCTCGTGGGTGTCGCGACGGCGGTGGTGAGCGCCGGGCTGGCGATCTATCACAGCGGAGTCGAACGGACCTGGTGGCCAGGGCCGGCCTCCTGCTCGGGAAGCGGCAATGCGCTGAGCGGTGTCGATGGCGCCGCGCTCCTCCCCGGCGCGGGGGAGCCGGTGGCGGTGGTGCTTTGCGACGAGTTCACCCCGTTCCTCTTCGGCCTCTCGATGGCGAACTGGAATGTCCTCGCCTCGCTGGCCCTCATCGCCCTCTGGACCCTGGCGGCGCGGCGCGCCTGAGGCCCTTGCGGGTCGACAAGAGCAGGTTGGTCTCCGACCGCGCCACCCCGTCGATCTTGCGGATCTCGAAGAGCGCCCTGTCGAGCGCCTCCAGCGTCGGGGTGCCGATCTCGGCGATCAGGTCCCAGGTGCCGTTGGTGGAGTGGACCGCCGTCACCTCGGGCCGGGCGGCGATGCGGGACATGATCCGTTCGGTGCCGCGCCCGTCGATCCCGAGCATCATCAGCCCGCGCACCGGGTGCGGCGCGACGTCCCGGGGGGTGAGCGCGGTGAAGCCGACGATCTCGCCCGCCTCCAGAAGCCGCGAGAGCCGCGCGCGGACGGTCGCGCGGGTCACGCCGAGGTCATGGGCCAGTTCCGAAAGGCTCGCTCGCCCGTCGCGTTTCAGGGCGTTGATGAGGCGCCTGTCCAGATCGTCCATCTTGGCTATCCGTTTCGATCACTGACATGACCGAATTGCACATCTTGGGTGGTTCCGCCAGAGGTGCCCTGCCCCCAGAGTCGGAGCATGACTCACAAGGACATCATTCTGATCGGCGCGCCGGTCGACAGCGGCAAGCGGCGGCGCGGCTGCCTGATGGGGCCGGACGCCTATCGCGTAGCCGGCATCGCGACGATGGCCGAGGAGCTGGGTCATTCGGTGCGCGACCGGGGCAACCTGGCACCGGAAGAGACCGGGCTGGCGGAGGATTCCCATCTCCACGCCCTGCCGGAAACCGTGGGCTGGACCCGGACCCTCAGCGCCGCGGCGGAAGTGGCTGCGCAAGAGGGCCTGCCCATCTTCCTCGGCGGCGACCATGCGCTGTCGCTGGGCTCCGTGGCCGGAATGGCCGCCCATGCCCATGGCGAAGGCCGCCCGCTCTTCCTGCTCTGGCTCGACGCCCATAGCGATTTCCACACGCCGCTGACCACGACCAGCGGCAACCTCCACGGCACCCCCGTGGCCTATGTCACCGGCGAACCGGGCTTCGACGCCTTCCCGCCGGTGCCGCATCCCCTGCCCCCCGAACGGGTCTGCATGATCGGCCTGCGCTCGGTCGACCCGCAGGAACGCGCCGCGCTCCGGGACAAGGACATGACCCTCCTCGACATGCGCCAGATCGACGAAGGCGGGATCAAGCCGGGGCTCGCGGCCTTCCTCGACCGGGTGATCGCGGCGAACGGTCTCCTCCATGTCTCCCTCGATGTCGATTTCCTCGACCCCGCCATCGCGCCCGCCGTGGGCACCACCGTCCCCGGCGGCGCCACCTATCGCGAGGCGCATCTGGTCATGGAACTGCTCTACGAGGCGGGCTGCGTGGCCTCCCTCGACCTGGTGGAACTCAATCCGTTCCTCGACGACCGGGGCCGCACCGCCTCTCTGATGGTGGACCTCACCGCTTCGCTCCTCGGCCGGCGCATCTTCGACCGGCCGACGCGGACCTATACCGGGCACACGTCATGAGTGCTCCCTCGGACAAGGCCCTGGTCCCCTTCGTCTCCGTCGAGCAGATGATGGGGCTCATTCACCATGTCGGGCTGGAGCCGATGATGGTGGAGATCGCCCAGGCCATCGAAGAGGATTTCCGCCGCTGGGAGCTTTTCGACAAGACGCCCCGGGTGCCGAGCCATTCGCCGCAGGGGGTGATCGAGTTGATGCCGACCTCGGACGGCGAGGTCTATGGGTTCAAATACGTCAACGGCCACCCGTCGAACACGCGGGAGGGGTTGCAGACCGTGACCGCCTTCGGGCTGCTCGCGGATGTGCGGACAGGCTATCCGGTACTGCTGTCGGAGATGACCATGCTGACGGCGCTCCGGACAGCGGCGATGTCGGCGCTGGCCGCAAAGTACCTCGCACCCGAAGGCGCCAAAGTCATGGCGGTGATCGGCAACGGCGCCCAGGCGGAGTTCCAGTGCCTGGCCTTCAAGGCGATCTGCGGCATCGATGAGGTCCGGCTCTGGGACCTCGACCCGGCGGCGACGGCGAAATGCGCGGCGAACCTCGTGGGTCGCGGCCTTGAGGTGATCCCCTGCCAGACCGCCGAACAGGCCATCGAGGGCGCCGACATCCTCACCACCGTCACGGCCGACAAGCGCTACGCGACGATCCTGACCGACAACATGGTGGGCGCCGGGGTGCATATAAATGCCATCGGCGGCGATTGCCCTGGCAAGACCGAGCTAAGCCCTGGCATCCTGCGCCGCTCCGACATCTTCGTGGAATACCCCGAACAGACCCGGATCGAGGGCGAGATCCAGCAGCTCGACGAGGACCACCCGGTCACCGAGCTGTGGCGCGTGATGAGTGGCGAGGTGCCGGGGCGGCGAGATGCGCGCCAGATCACACTGTTCGATTCCGTCGGCTTCGCCATCGAGGATTTCAGCGCGCTCCGCGTGGTGCGTCGCCGCATCCGGGGGACGGACTTCTTCACCCCCCTCGACATGCTCGCCGACCCGGACGATCCGCGCGATCTCTTCGGGATGCTGATGCGGGCTCAGAGCCCGTAGAGCGCCCCGAACTTCGCCTCGATATAGTCCAGCAAAGGCCCCTCGGAGGGCTCGAACCCGCAGGCTTTCGCGATGGTCTCGCGCGGCCCACGCAGCCCGCCATGCTGCTGAAGGTTCTCCCGCAGCCAGTCCGTCGCCGGGCTCGTATCCCCCTCGGCCAGCGCCGCGTCGAGGTCCGGCACCGCCTCGCGCAGCGCCTTCATCAGGCAGCCGGCATAGACATTGCCGAGCGTGTAGGTCGGGAAGTAACCGAAGAGGCCCACGGCCCAATGCACGTCCTGCAACACGCCATCGGATGCCTTCTCCACCTTGCGCCCGAAATCCGCCTCGAACCGCGCATCCCAGGCATCCTCCAGATCGGCCACCGCCAGATCGCCCGCCATCAAAAGCCGCTCCAGATCGAAGCGCAGCAGGATGTGGAGGTTGTAATGCACCTCATCGGCCTCGGTGCGGATAAACCCGCTCTCGACCCGGTTCACCGCCGCGTAGAACGCATCCGGACCACCGAGGTTCATCTCCCCGAAAGTCTCCACCATCCGCCCGTAGAGCCAGCCGCAGAACGCCCGGCTGCGGCCGATCTGGTTCTCATAGATGCGGCTCTGGCTCTCATGGACGCCCATGGAGACGCCGTGGCCCAGAGGCGTGAGCAGGTAGCCATCGTCGATCCCCAGCTCATAGGCGCCATGGCCGACCTCGTGGATCGTGGAATAGAGCGCGCCGAACGGGTCCTTCGGGTCGGTCCGCGTGGTGATCCGCACGTCATGGCCGGAGCCGGAGGAGAACGGGTGGACGGCCAGATCGATGCGCCCGCGCTGGAAATCGTAGCCGAACGCCTCGGCGACCGTGTGGGTGAGCCTAAGCTGGGCGGCCTCATCGAACCGGCCCCGGAGCGGCTCCGGCGCGGGCCGGTCGAGGATTTTTTCGCGCAGCGCCACGAGACGGGGCCGCAGGGCGCCGAACATCTCCGCCAGGCTCTCACCGGTCGCGCCGGGCTCGAAATCGTCGAGCAGCGCATCGTAGAGATCGCCGCCCCCCGACAGCGCCGCCGCCTCCTCCCGTTTCAGCCGCAGCACCTCTTCGAGCACCGGCACGAAGGCGGGCCAGTCCACATCGGCCCGCGCCGCCGCCCACTGGCTGTGGGAGCGCGAGGTGACCCGGGCGATTTCGGTGGCCAGATCGGCGGGGACCTTGGTGGCCCGGTCATAGGCGCGGCGGATCAGCCGTAGCTGGGCCGCCGCCACGTCGCCCTCCGGCGCCGCCGCCTCCAGCCACTCGCCCACCTGCGGATCGGTCCGGCGCGCATGGAGCACCGCCTCCATCGCCGCGCTTTCCTCGGCGCGCTGATTGGCGGCGCCGGGCGGCATCATCGTCTCCTGATCCCAGCCGAGCCGGCCCGCCACCTGTTCCAGCGCCCGGGTCGCGCGGGCATGGTCCATCAGCTTGTCATAGGCGGTCATGTCAGGCCCTCCCGGACCGAGTGTTGCAGCGGATAGCGGGCGAGGAACCGGCCCCGGAGGATCAGGACCCAGAGCAGCACCGCCGTGAGCTGGTGGAAGATCGCGATCTGCCAGGGCGCCTGGTAGAGCACGGTCACGATGCCGATCACGATCTGAAGGATCATGACGGCCAGCATCGCGTTGAACGCGAAGCGGGTGCGCGGATGGGGCGAGCGGCGGGCGCGGAGCCAGACCACCACGGCAAAGATGGCGAGAAGGTAGCCGGAAGTCCGGTGGATGAACTGCACCAGCCCGGCATCCTCGAAGAAGTTGCGCCAGAGCGGGGTGAGCTGGAACGGGTCCGGCGGCAGGATCCCGTCGCCCATCAAGGGCCAGGTCGGAAAGGCGCGGCCCGCATCGATCCCGGCGACCAGCGCACCGAGCAGGATTTGCAGGAAGGCGAAATGCATCAACCCGGTGGCAACCGAGAAGAGCCGCGCCTCACCGGCCCGGCGGGCCTGAAGCAGATCGGCGTCCCGGCGGCCCAGGGTGAGCCAGTACCAGGCGATCAGCCCGAGGATCGCGAAGGCCAGCCCGAGATGCACCGCCAGCCTGTAGGAGGCGACGTCGAGCATCCCCTCTTGCAGGCCCGAAGAGACCATCCACCAGCCGATCCCGCCCTGAATGCCGCCAAGGGCGCCGAGGAACAGGAACTTCGGCAGCCAGTCCGAAGGCCCGGTCACGAACCAGGCGAGCGCGAGGGCGGCACCGGTCAGCGCCGCCCAGATCGCAAGGGCCTCAGGCCGCCCGTCGAGCAGGGTGACGCCGCCGAATGTCTCCACCGCCGCGTAAACCACAGCGCCGAGCGTGATCGCCCAGAAGGTCAGGATCGCCCCCAGCCCGTCGCGCCCTTTCGGCACTTGGCCCGGCAGCCACAGGATCAGCAGGCCCAGCCCCCAAACGAGGCCGATGATCCGGCCGAGCTGCCGGTGCGCCCATTCCCACCAGTAGATCACCTGAAACTCGGCGAGCGTCATCCCGGCATTCTGAAGCTGGTATTCGGGAATCGCCCGGTAGCGGTCGAATTCGGCCTGCCAATCGGCGGCATTGAGCGGCGGGATCGCCCCGGAGAGCGGCGCCCATTCGGTGATCGAAAGGCCGCTATCGGTGAGCCGCGTGAGCCCGCCCACGGCGACCATCAGCACGACGAGGACGAAGAGCAGCAGGAGCCACAAGCGCAGTGCCCCGCGCCCGCCCTGCCCGCCCCGGTCGATGGCGCCGGGCTGCGCGGCCTGGGCCTTTTCGGTCGTCGCGACCTCCTCGAAAATGGCCCGCTTTCTCTCTGCCATATCCCGCCTTTCGATCTGGCGCGGAAGCTATGCGGGCACCGGGGCAAGAGCAAGCGGCAGGGCTTTGTTTCACTGCAGGCGGTGCGGGAGCCGGTGCGCCGTCAGTGCTCTATCCGCTTCGCGGGACAGCGGACCTTCAAGCTACGCGGCGCGGAACAGAGGCGAAGCCGGCCGCGCATCGCGTCGCCATTGTCGCTCGGACCAATGGCGTAACAATGGCGACCGCCCCCCGGACCGGCGATTGGGTGATGTAGGCGCATAGTTCAGGCTTCGTTCGGACGTGGCAGGGATAAAGCGCGTCAAACATCGGTGGGATCGCCGCTCCGCGACCCGTCGATGCGCGACCTAGGGTCCCGAGAGGTCAGAATCCACGAAAGGCTCCAAGGCGGTCACCCGGGCGTCGCGCGCCGTCTACCCCCGCTCCTTCCACCGCACCATCTGCCGCATCACTCCGTGGAGCACCTGCACATCGGCCCGGGTGAGCGGCATCCGGGACCAGAGATTGCGCAGGGTGAGCTTCATGCCCGGCGCCTTGTCCTCCGGGAAGAAGAAGCCGGCCTCCCCCAGCCGCTCCTCGTAATGCTCGGCCAGCTTTTCGACCTCGATCTGGTCGGCCCGGTCGGTGCGGGCGCCATCGACCCGCTCCGCCTCCGCCGCATGGGCCGCGCGGCGCCATTCATAGGCGGTCAGCAGCACGCATTGGGCGAGGTTGAGCGACGGAAAATCCGGGTTCACCGGGACCGAGATGATGGCATTCGCACGGGCGATGTCGTCGTTCTCCATCCCCGCCCGCTCCGGGCCGAAAAGCACCGCGACCTTCTCGCCCCCCCCGATCCGCGCCGCGGCATCCTGCATCGCCGCCTCCGGGGTCAGGACCCGCTTGGTCAGCCCCCTTGGCCGGGCCGTGGTGGCATAGACGAAGCTGCAATCGGCGATGGCGCCCGCGGTGTCACCATAGAGCTGAGCGCCGTCGAGCAGCCGCCCCGCCCCGCTCGCCATCGCCACGGCGGAGGGGTTCGGCCAGCCGTCCCGGGGCGCCACGAGGCGCATTCGGTCGAGCCCGAAATTCCACATCCCCCGGGCCGCGGCGCCGATATTCTCCCCCATCTGGGGCCGGATCAGGACGAAGGCAGGCTGGGCGTCGGACATCGGCGCCGGGATAGGCCGCGCCCGGGGCAGAGGCAAGCCGGATGGCCAAGCCCGCCGATCCCCGCTATAGGCCCGGGCCACGACCCCCGGGACCTGCCCCATGACCGATACGCCCGACCAGCCGCAACTCTACCTGATCTGCCCGCCGGAATTCGAGCTGTCGCGATTCCCCGACCTGCTGGGCCGGGTGCTCGACGGCGTGGAGCTGGCCTGCGTGCGCCTGAGGCCCGCGACCCGGGACGAGGATCGGATCGCCCGGATGGCCGATGCCTGCCGGGCGGTCACCGATGCCCGCGACATCGCCCTGGTGATCGCCGATCATGCCATTCTGGCCGAGCGCCTCGGTCTCGACGGGGTGCATCTGACCGACGGGGCGCGATCGGTCCGGGCGGCGCGCAAGCGGCTCGGCGAGGACGCCATCGTCGGCGCCCATTGCGGCCAGTCCCGCCATGACGGGATGAATGCGGGCGAGTTGGGCGCGGACTATGTGAGCTTCGGCCCCGTCGGCGAAAGCGCGCTCGGCGACGGACGGCGGGCGGAGCCGGAGCTTTTTCAGTGGTGGTCGGAGATGATCGAAGTACCGGTGGTGGCCGAAGGCGCGCTCGATGAAGTGGGCCTGGGGGCGGTGGCACCCTATGCGGATTTCGTTGCGCTCGGCGAGGAGATTTGGAGCGCTGAAGACCCGGCGGCGGCTCTGCGAGAAATCGCGCGGAGCCTCGGGTAAGGCGTCAACAGCGACCTCTGGAGCCCAAAATCCTTCGCGAAGGATTTTGCCCGATTATTCGTCGAATAATCGGCCTCCCGGCCCGACACCTTTCGCGGTCAGCCCCGCCCGTACCGCCTCTTCCATCGCCCGCGCCAGCGCCTTCCGATCCGCGAAATCCGCAACCCGGACCGGGATATGATAGATTACCGTCACCCGCCCCTGGCGCCGCGCCGCCAGGGTGGTCAGCAGGTGCGGCCCGAACGCCATGTCCCCCCACCAGCCATAGAGCCGCGGGTCCGCGCCCTCCGGCGCCTCGTAGACCACGCTGACCGGCTGCACCCGGAGGTTCTCGCGCAGGCTCGGGTCGAAGAAGGCAGCGAAGAGCGTCGGCTTGAAGGCCAGCACCCGGCGGCCATCGGTCGAGGTGCCCTCGGGGAAGAACAGGAGCTTGTGCCCCGCCGCCAGCCGCGCCCGCAGCACCGCCACCTGGGCCTCCGCCTCGCGCCGGTCGCGACGGATGAAGACGGTGCCGGTGGCCCGCGCCAGCCAGCCGATCCCGGGCCAGCCGGCGACCTCGTCCTTCGACACGAAGTAGATGCGCTTCCGGGCATTCAGCGCGAAAATGTCGAGCCAGCTCGAATGGTTCGCCACCACGGCGCCCGGGCCGGCCATCACCTCGCCCTCGACCCGATACCCCATGCCAAGCAGGACGAAAGCCGAACGGCAGACGAATTGGGTGATCCACGGCGTCAGCGGGCGGCGCAACCCGAACAGCGGGCGCTCGATCAGCCGGACCAGCAGGAGAAGGCCGAGACAGCCGAAGACCAGCACGCCGAGCAGCGCCCCCCGGAGCCCGGCGCGGAGCCACCCCGCGAGGCCCGGCTTCGGCAGCTCCGGCACGGTCTCGGAGCGCCAGGTGCCGTCGCTCATGCCCGCGCGCCCTCGGTATAGAGGTGGCGCTGGCGCGGGTTCATCCGGGCGGTGTCCATCACCAGGCAGACATCGGTGGTGTTGAAGGCGTGGTCGATCCAGGCGCCGTCCCCCACTGCGCCGCCAAGCCGCAGATAGGCCTTGATCAGCGCAGGCGTGTGCAGCATCGCGACACGCCGATCCACCGCGCTTTCCGACAGCAGGTCCATGGCCAGACCATGGGGCGGGCGGGCCCGGACCCGCAGGGCCTCCGGCGCCCGATGGCGGTAGTGCAGGAAGGACAGCGGTTGGGCGAGCGCGGTGCTGTCGGTGCCGTGAAAACTCGCCACGCCGAAGAGAACCTCGACCCCGGTCCGGCGCACGTAATCGGCCAGGCCGCGCCAGAGGTGATACATCGCCGCCCCGCCCCGATAGGCCGGATCGAGGCAGGTCCGCCCCAACTCCAGAAGCCGCCGGCCGGAGCCGCGCAAGGGCTCTAGATCGTACTCGGCCTCTGAATAGTAACCCCCGGCCCGGCGCGCGCCAGCCTCGGACAGCAACCGATAGGCGCCGACGACCGGACGCCCCGGCCGAGCCCGGTCGATCAACAAAAGATGGTCCTGATAGGGATCGAACCGGTCCGCCTCCAGCCGCGCGCCGTGATCCACCAGCGATCCGTCGCCGCCGAGCTCCTCGACAAAGACCTGGTAGCGCAGGCGCTGGGCGGCGCGCAGATCGTCCGGGCCGGAAGCGAGGCGAATCTCGAAATCGGGATCGGTCATCGGGCTCCCTCGGCTGGCACGGGTGGCCCGCTTCTACGGGCGCGGCCCGGCCTTGGCAATAAAGGCGCAGGTCGCTGACGTTCCGTCAGAGTTGAATTGAACAAATCCCAATGCTACCGTGAGTTGCATGCGGTTATTCAGGTTCGACCATGACCAGCGCCACCCGGCTCCCGTCGATGACAACCTTCCCTTCCTCCCGGAAGTTGACCGTGATCCGGTCGCCGATGATCGACTGGACCTGCCCGATCCCCCAGCCAGGCGCCGCCGGGTGGCGCACCAGCATGCCGGGCTCGAGGAAACCGTTGAGATCGGTCATCGGGGCGCCTCCGTGAGGGATGGGCCGAACCTTCCCGCCCTGGTCGGCTCGCGCATCTGCCACGACCTTATCAGCCCGATCGGGGCGATCGGCAACGGCCTCGAACTCCTCTCGCTCTCAGGCGTCGGCCGCAGCCCGGAGATGGAACTGATCACCGAGAGCGTGGAGAATGCCAGCGCCCGGATCCGGTTTTTTCGCGTGGCCTTCGGCGCGGCCGGGAGCGGGCAGCGGATCGGCGCCGCGGAGGTGCGGGGCATCCTGCGCGCCCTCGGGCGGGGCGGACGGCTGAGCTTCGACTGGCAGGTGGAAGAGGACGCGCTGCGCGATGAGGTGCAATGCGTGTTCCTCGCGATCCAGTGCCTGGAAAGCGCGTTACCCGCCGGGGGCACGGTGACGATTTCCCGGACCGGCCCGGATTGGCAGGTACGGGCCGAGGCCGCGACGGTGCGGATGGAGGCCGAGCTCTGGTCGGCGCTCGACGGTGGCGGTCCCCAGCCTGGGCTCTCCTCGGCCCATGTGCAGTTCCTGCTCCTGCCGGCGGCACTGACATCGCTGCGACGGCGCGCGACCATCGAGACCGATGAGGCGGGGTTGATCCTCCGGTTCTAAAGCGGCGGCGGCCCTGACCGGGCGGAAGGCGCGTCGACGCGCCTTTCTGAAGCGCCGTCGACGACGCTTGCGGACGCGATGTCGACATCGCGTAAACACGGCCCGTCGACGGGCCGTCCCGGCTCAGGCCCGCACGGTCCCGTCGCCGATCACGCGGTATTTCACGCTGGTCAGTTCCGTCGCGCCGACCGGCCCCCTTGCATGCATCTTGCCGGTGGCGATGCCGATCTCCGCGCCCATGCCGAACTCGCCGCCATCGGCGAACTGGGTCGACGCATTGTGCATCAGAATCGCGCTGTCGAGTTCGTCCATGAACCGGGCGGCCGCATGGGCGTCCTCGGTCAGGATACACTCGGTATGGCTGGACCCGTAGCGCCGGATATGGTCCATCGCTTCGTCAATATCTTCAACAACTTTCGCCGCGATCTTCATGTCGAGGTATTCCATCCCCCAATCCGCTTGCGTTGCGGGGACGGAGCCGTTCAAACCTTCCGCATGGACCTCGACCCCGGCGGCGATCAGGGCCTCGACCACCTCCTGCCCGAGACTGAGCGCGTCGCGATGCACCAGCAGACATTCGGCAGCGCCGCAGATACCGGTGCGGCGGGTCTTGGCGTTGAGCACCACGTCGAGAGATTTCTGCCGGTCGGCGGCGGCGTCGAGATAGACATGCACGATCCCTTCGAGATGGGCGAAGACCGGCACCCGGGCCTCGCGCTGCACGAGGCCGACGAGCCCCTTGCCGCCGCGCGGCACGATCACGTCGATGGTCTCGGTCATGGTCAGCATCTCGCTCACCGCCGCGCGATCGCGGGTCGGGACGAGCTGGATCGCGGCTTCGGGCAGGCCCGCCACGCGCAACCCCGCCACCAGGCAGTCATGGATCGCGCGGGAGGAATGGAAGCTCTCCGACCCGCCACGCAGGATCACCGCATTGCCGGATTTGAGGCAGAGCGCCCCGGCATCGGCGGTCACGTTCGGGCGGCTTTCATAGATCACGCCGACGACGCCGAGGGGCGTGCGCACCCGCTCGATATGGAGGCCCGAGGGCATGTCCCAGGCGGCCACGACCTCACCCACCGGGTCGGTCTGGGCGGCGACGGCGCGGAGGCCGTCGGCCATGCCCGCGATCCGCTCAGGATTGAGCAGCAGGCGGTCCATCATGGCCCCGCTCAGCCCCTTCTCACGACCGTAGTCGAGATCGAGGGCGTTGGCGGCGAGGAGATCGGCCTCGGCGGCGTCGATGGCGTCTGCGGCGGCATTCAGCGCCGCGGCCCGGCTCTCGGCGGAGGAATAGGCGAGGACCTGCGCCGCCTCGCGGGCGCGGGCACCGATCCCGGCCATCAGCTCGGGGATATTGTCGAGGTCCTTCATGCGCTTTCCTCAGAACACCATGTCGTCGCGGTGGATCAGCACGCTCCGGCCCTTGTAGCCGAGGATCTCGGCGATGTCACCGGAGCGGCGGCCCTGGATCAGCCGGGCCTCGGCGGCGGTGTAGCGCACAAGGCCGGTGGCGAGCCGGGCACCCTCGGGGCCGGTGACGCTCACCGGATCGCCGCGCCCGAAGGCACCGGTGACCCCGACGACCCCGGCGGGGAGCAGGCTCTTGCCCTGGCCGAGCGCGGCGACGGCACCGGCATCGACGGCGATCTCGCCCCGGGGCTTCATCGCGGCGATCCAGCGCTTGCGCGCGGCCTGCGGGTCGGTCTGCGCGGTGAACCAGGTCGCGGCGGCGCCGTTTTCGAGCTTTTTCAGAGGATTGAGAACCGTTCCTGAGGTGATCGCCAGGTCGCATCCCGCTTCCGTGGCGAGCTTCGCCGCCATCAGCTTGGTCTTCATGCCACCCTTGGAGAGGCCGGAGCCCGCGTCCCCCGCCATGGCCTCGATCTCGGGCGTGATCCGGTCCACGTTGTCGAGCCGCCGTGCCTTCGGGTCGATGGCTGGATTGGCGGTGTAGAAGCCGTCCACGTCGCTCAGGAGCACCAGCGTATCGGCCCCCACCGTCACCGCCACCTGCGCCGCGAGGCGGTCGTTGTCGCCATAGCGAATCTCGTCCGTCGCGACGGTGTCGTTCTCGTTCACGATGGGGGTGACACCGAGGCCGAGCAGCGTCTCCAGCGTCGCGCGGGAATTGAGGTACCGGCGGCGGTCGGCGCTGTCTTCGAGGGTCACGAGAACCTGGGCGGTGGTGATGCCGTGGGGCGCAAGGGCCTCTTCATAGGCCCGCGCCAGCCGGATCTGCCCCACAGCGGCGGCGGCCTGGGATTGTTCCAGGGGCAGGTCCGGCCCGCCGAGACCGAGGGCGGCGCGACCGAGCGCAATCGACCCCGACGACACCAGAATCACATCCGTCCCCCGTCCCCTGATCGCCGCCACATCCTCGGCCAGCGCGCGCAGCCATTCGGAGCGCAACGCGCCGCTCTCGCGCTCCACCAGAAGCGCGGAGCCGATCTTGACGACAAGCCGTTTTGAACTGCTCAAGGACGCCACGGCTCGACCTCTTGAGGCGCCTCGGCGTGGCGCCGCGCGTCGATCTCCCGGCGCAGGGCGCGCAGAACCTCCGTCACCCCTTCGCCGCTCACCCCGGACATCAGCAGGACCTCCCCTGCCCCGGCCGCGCGCAACTCTTCGGCGATGAAGGCGCGTTCCTCGGCATCCAGGGTGTCGATCTTGTTGAGCGCCGTGATCCGCGGCTTGTCCCCGAGCCCTTCGCCATAGGCGTCGATTTCCTCGACAATGGTCCGGTAGTCCCGCGCCGGATCGCCGGAGGAGCCGTCGACAAGGTGCAACAGCACCGCCGACCGCTCGACATGACCGAGGAAGACATCGCCGAGGCCCTTACCCTCATGGGCGCCCGCGATGAGGCCCGGAATGTCGGCCACGACGAATTCCGTCCCGTCCACGGCGACAACGCCGAGATTGGGGACGAGCGTCGTGAACGGGTAGTCCGCGATCTTCGGGCGGGCATTGGAGGTCGCCGCCAGAAAGGTGGACTTGCCCGCATTGGGCAGGCCCACGAGCCCGACATCGGCGATCAGCTTCAGCCGCAGCCAGAGCGTGCGTTCCACCCCCGGCTGGCCGGGATTGGCGCGGCGCGGGGCCTGGTTGGTCGCGGACTTGAAATGCAGGTTGCCGAAGCCGCCATTGCCGCCGCGCGCGAGCAGCACCCGCTCGCCCACCTCGGTCAGGTCGGCGATCAGCGTCTCCTGATCCTCGTCGAGCACCTCGGTCCCCACCGGCACCCTCAGGACGATATCGGCGCCGTCCTTGCCGGTGCGGGCCTGACCCATGCCCGCCTGGCCGTTCTTGGCGAAGAAATGCTGCTGGTAGCGGAAGTCGATGAGCGTGTTCAGCCCCTCCACCGCCTCGGCCCAGACATCGCCGCCGGCGCCGCCATCGCCGCCATTGGGGCCGCCGAACTCGACATACTTCTCACGCCGGAACGAGACGCAGCCATTCCCGCCGCTGCCGGAGCGGATATAGACCTTGGCGAGATCGAGGAACTTCATTCGTGCGCTCTCAGGCTGGGGCGGTCCAGCCGATAGAGGATGATCGGGGCCGGCTCAAGCCGTGCCGCCGAGTGCGCGGTGCCGCGGCCCGCCTCTTTGAAGCCGAGCTTGCGCAGAAGAGTGCCGCTGGCCGGGTTGTCGTCGAAATGCTCTGCGCGCAGCTCTGTGAGATTGGGAAACCGCGCGAAGGTCGCCTCGATCAAGCCCGCCATGGCCTCAGTGACGAGACCCTTTCCCCAATGGGCGGGATCGAGGAAATAGGCGGTGTGGAGCGTGTCGTTCCCGATGGCGGCGGCGCCGATGAGATCGCCCTCCTTTGTACAGATGCCGAAGCGGAAGCCAGGACGGCCCCGCCAGCGGCCCGCCTCGATCCAGGCCCTCGCCTCTGCGACGGGCCAGGGCGAGGTGACGACAAAGAGGTTGCGGGCGATCTTCGGGAGGCCGCCGATTTCCGCCAGACGCGGCGCGTCCCCGGGTGTCAGCGGCTTGAGGCGCAGGCGCGGCGTCTCCACCACCCAGGGCCGGGTCGTGTGCCATTGCTCCGGCGTGAGCACCATGCCCTGGACCATGACCTCCACGCCCGTCGAGAGGGGCGTTGCAGGAGTTGGGGCGTTTATCGGCGAGAATCCGAGCTTCTGAAGGACGTTGCGGCTCCGGGCGTTCTCGACGAAATAGCTCGACCCGACCGGCTCCGCCTCCGGATTGCGGAAATACCGGTCGAGCACCGCCTCCCCCGCCTCGGTCGCATAGCCCCGGCCCCAGGCACGGCGGGCGAACCAGTAGCCCAGCTCGCTTTCGATCCCCATCACCCCGGCGAGGCCCTCTGCATCATGGATCGCCCAGATCGGCCACCCGCCCTCGGCGGCCCGGTCCTGGAACGTCACGGCGTCCTCCAGAGCATAGGGGTACGGGACGCGCGTCAGCCAGCGCGACACATCGAGATCGCCGATCGCCGCGGCAATCGCGCCTGGGTCGGCCTCGGTCACGGGGAGGAGCCGCAACCGGGTGGTCTGGAGCGGCCCGTGTTGCATGACCGGTCAGTCGAGCTTCAGGGCATAGGTCCAGGTTGGCACAACGGCGGCGCGGGCCACCGAGAACGCTTCGGCATCGCCGAGATAGGCAAAGCCGGAATTGGTCAGGACCCGGGCCGAGCCCGGATTGTCCTGGAAGACCTCGGCAAAGAGCTGCGCGGCGCCCTGCGGATTGGCGTCGATCACCGCGCCCACCGCCTCGGTCGCGAGACCGGCATTCCAGAAGGCCGGGGCGACCCAGTAGCTGATCTCCGACTGGCGCCGGTCCATGGCGGTCAGGCGCATGATCCCCATGACTTCGGCATGGCCCGAGGCCGAGCCGTCCATGGCCCAGATATCCTCGCAGCGCCCCTCGCTCACCGATTTCTCGATCAGCGCGGCGGTGGCGCCGGGGGGCAGCGGATGCGGGATGTCCTTGGTCATCTGCGCGACCCGGGGATCGGCGGCATAGAGGTCCAGAAGGCCGGTATCGCTCATTCTCAGGGGCCGCAGGACGAAGCGCGCGGCGGTCAGGACGGGCGGGGCCGTGGTGGTGTCGAACATCATGGTCTCCTCCGGGGACCGGGGCGGTCTGGTCGCGCGGGCTCCTCTTCCCGTAGCGTCCTGACCTTTCCAGTCTCTTTCAGGTGGGGTCGCCTTCTGCCGGTGTCATCCCCCCGTAACGAGAAAGGGACCGGCCTTTGCCGATCCCCTTTTAAGTTTCTGCCGTTATGTGAGGATCGGCTATTCTGCGGCCTCCGCCGCCGGGCGTACGGAGATGAAGGTGCGGCCCTTGAAGCCCGTGCGGAACTCCACATGGCCCTCGACCGTGGCGAAGATCGTGTGATCCTTGCCCTGGCCCGTGCCCTCGCCCGGCCAATACTTGTTGCCGCGCTGGCGCGCGATGATGTTGCCGGGGATCACGATCTCGCCGCCGAACTTCTTGACGCCGAGGCGCCGGCCGGCGCTGTCGCGGCCGTTGCGGGACGAGCCGCCTGCTTTCTTATGTGCCATCTCGCTTACTCCTCGCCTTCGGCCGTGATGGCCTTGGCCTGATCGATCCAGCCTTCGCGCTCGATCCGGCCCTTGAAGTTCAGCTTCTCATCGAAATCCGCCACGTCGGCTTCGGTCCAGGCGGCGATCTGGGCGAAGCTGGTGACGCCGGCCTCATTGAGTTTCTTCTCAAGCGCCGGGCCGACGCCCGAGAGCTTCTTGAGGTCGTCGCCGCCGGTCGCTGCCTTCTTCGCCTTGGCGGGCTTGGCCGCCTTCTCCGCTTTCTCTGCCTTCGCCGGGGCCTCAGCCTTGGCTTTGGCCGGCGTGTCGTCCTTCGCCTTCTTGGCAGGCTTCGCGGGCGTCTTCGGTGCCTCGGCGGCCTCCGACGCGGTGAACCCCGCGCCGCCCAGGGCGGCCTTCACGCCGGACTTGTCGGCGCCCTTCTCCAGAATCTCGGTGATCCGGACGAGGGTGAGCTGCTGGCGGTGGCCCTTGGTGCGCTTCGAGCTGTGCTTGCGGCGGCGGCGCTTGAAGTTGATGACCTTCTCGCCCTTGATCTGGTCGATCACCTCGGCCTGCACGCCGGCGCCGGCCACCATCGGGGTGCCGAGCGTGGTGCCCACCATCAGAATGTCGTTGAACTGGACGGTCTCACCCGCCTCCGCGGCCAGCTTTTCGACGCGCAGCACGTCGCCGCTCGTCACCTTGTACTGCTTGCCGCCGGTCTTCAGAACCGCAAACATCTCTCGCTTCCTTCATATCCCGCGTCACCGGGTCCCCCTATGGGGCGTTTCGGCCTTCCCGGCCACCCTTGGACGGCGCGCCTCAATGGGCGTGTCTAATGTGATCCGGAAGCCGGTGCCGCCGGAGAGCGCGCTTATCGGCAGATCGCGGGGGCAAGTCAAGTCTTTCGATCTCCACGACACTCCAGTGAGGCAAGGACCCAGCGACATCGCCGCCATCACCGAACGGGCTGCCTACAACACACCTGACCACGGTTGCGCTCTACCCGCCCGAATAGCGCCGAAGGCGCCGGGCATCGACAGACCGTCCGGGCGGGCTGGCGATTGGGTGAGGCTGGGCGCGGAGCTCGGAGCGGGGGATGTGCTTGGCTGCCATAAAGCGCCATAGCTCAACTGTCGTATCGCCATCCCCCGGTCTGTCGATGCCCGGCTTGGTTGGCAACGAAGACAGTCGGGTGCGGGATATGCGTGGTTTCTCTCGATCTTCTTCGCCGAACCCTACAGTTCCTGACTGCCCATATAGCGCGCCGAGGCGAGGCCGAGGGCGCGGCTCACATCGTCGAACATCGCGTCGAACGACGCAAAGAGCGCCCGGTTCATCTGCCGGCCGGCCTCGGTCTTCGAGAAGTCGATATAGGCCTGAAGGTCCTCGTCACTCAGCGGCTGATAGGCCATCAGCAGGAAGGAATAGACCCATTCGGTCGTATTCTGCCGGATCTCCGGCTCCTGCGCCCAGACATCGCGGAGCACCTGCTCTTCGGTCAACTCGAACGGGAAGGCGCCGCCATCGACCAGCCCCATGAAGAACGCGTAGTTGGAGTTCATCGCGCCGGTGACATTGGTCTCGATCAGGTCGTTGGCCTCGACGAAATCCCGGACCATCAGGTAGCGCGCGGTCTCATCCGCCATGGCGAGCGCGGCGGCCTCGTTCGCGGCCTCCTCCACGCCTTCGTCGAGGAGCGCACCGCGGCCCGATGACTCCAGCGACACGATGGTCAGGCCGGGTTCGGTGGAGAAGAAGTCGAGCATCGGGGCCAGATCGAGGCCGTTGAGTTCGGTTTCGAGCTGCGCCACGACCTGGGCCTGCATCCGGTCCACATCGTAGATCGCGGCGACGGTCGCCGGCCAATCCTCGACACCCTGACCGGGGAACAGATCGGTCTGGATCTGATCGGCATAGGTCATCCCCTCCTGCTGCATGATCACGAGGATCTCCGGCAGGTTGAGCGCTTCGAAGAGGGTCTCTGCGGGGCTCTGCGGCGCGGTCTGCGCGGCGGCGAAGGGCGCGGCCAATAGGCTAAGGCTGAGAGCGGCGGCTCTGATCATGACTGCTCCGTTTGTTGTTGCCCTTGTTCTAGGGATGCGGGGCGCGCATTCCAAGGGGCTCACTGGTAAAGTGATGAATCCGGCCGCTCCTTGCGTGTGCTGTTCTTGGGCGACGCCGAGTTTTCGTCGAAAACTCGAAACCTGCTGATTTTCGACGAAAATCAGGCGCCTGCCGGTGAGGGGTTGCGCGGGGGCCGGCGCGCGCGTAGATGCAGCGGCCAGACCCTTCGCGGAGAGGTGCCGGAGTGGTCGAACGGGGCGGTCTCGAAAACCGTTGTGGGTGCAAGCCCACCCAGGGTTCGAATCCCTGTCTCTCCGCCAGATCCCCCGCTGCTTTGCCCGCCGCTTTGCCCGCATCGCTTTCCCGGGTTTCGGGCGGCGCCGCTCACGGGCCCGGCGGCTGTTCGAGTTCCAGAATGTTTCCCTCCGGGTCGCGCAGATATACGATGAGATGCGGGCGCGCCTGTGTGCCGAAATCGGTGATCTCGCCCTGAAGCGACCCGCCGCATCGAAGCACGCGTTCGACCGTGGCGGCAAGATCGGGCACCGCGAGCGCCATATGCCCGAAGCCCGGCGCATTCACCTCCGGCGCGGGCCTTTCGGCCATGGGCGCGTATTGCATGATCTCCAGAAACGGCGCCTCAGGCCCAGAGATGTTGAGCCAGATCGCATAGATCTCCACGCCCGGCAGGCCGTTGCCGCGCCAAACGGTTTCGCCCGAAAGCCGTTTTGGAGGGCGGCGCTCGGTGAAACCCAAGGCGCTTTGGTAAAAGGCAGCGAGCCGATCGGCGTTGCGCGCCGTAAGGCTGAGATGGGCGAGCTTCATCTTCCCCAGACCTGCCCCTGGCCCTTTGCGCCGGGCCGTTTCGGTGGCTTTGGCGCACTCTTTCACGCGCCGCCGCACCGGTCAAAACCCATGACGGCGGGCTGCATTTTTTCGCCGCACGGGGCCGTGCAAACATGCCGCGCCGCGGGGAAATCATGCCGCCCGCATCGGCCATGGCCCAATTTTTGCCCCATTGGCGCGGCAGGTGGGCAGCATGACGGACACACATTCCCCCCCGCCCCAGCCGCCCGAAACGCTTTGGCAGAACTGGGGTTTTTACGCCGTTCTGGCCGGTGCCCTGGGCCTTGCGGCGGTGTTCCTTCACATCTCCTTGCAGTTCAACACCCCCCAACCCTCTGCCGCGCAGCAGGTTGGCGAGATTGCGGGTGAGATGCGCCGCGCCGCCTGGCGCGGATTTCTGGGCCTTGAGCAGGAACCTGCCCCGGCCGCCGCCGCAGTGCCCTGGTGGCAGGCGCATTTTCCCCTGGTGGGGCCGATCCTCGGCATCATCGCAGTGGTGCTTGGCCTGATCTCCGCGCTCCGGCGCGAAGATCGCCGGTTTGTGACCTATTCGCTGGGCCTTGGCACCTCGGCCATCGTGTTTCAGGCGTTCTGGTGGGTGTTGGTTCTGGTGCTTGGGGTGATCCTGCTGATTTCCGTCATCCAGAATATGGACGGGATCTTCGGCGGCTGACCGCTTTGGCACGCACGGCGGGCGCGGTTCGCGCTTGAAGGGGCTGTCGGTCTGCGCCACCTGAAGGCATGGTGTTCCCATGCCCCTGTTCCGCGCCCTTGCCGCCGCGCTTGTGATGGCGGCTTTCGCAACCCCCGCCGCGCCCGAGGAGGACGCAGCCATATTGCGTGCTGCGTTCGAGGCTGCGCAGGCGCCCGGCTTCGCGCTTGCGCTCGGCTTTGCCCGGGCGGACGGGGCCCCGGAGGTGCTGGCAGGCGGCCCACGGCATCGCGGCAGCGCAGAAGAGATCGGGCCGGACGCCCGCTGGCATATCGGCTCTATCACTAAATCTTTTACCGCGACGCTGATCGTGCGGATGGCTGAAGACGGCGCGCTATCCCTCGATGCGCCGATCGGCACCTATCTCGGGGGCTATGCGGGCGAGATGCATCCCGATTGGCGAGGCGTCACGCTGCGCGCACTTCTGAGCCACACCGCCGGGCTGCCCCCGAACCCGCCGCGCCGCTCGCTGCGTGCCCCCGAAAGCGATGACCCATCGGAAGACAGGCGCGCGGTGCTTCGGGCCATGTGGGGGGAGCCGCCTTCGGGCACTTGGGGCGCATTCGAATACTCCAACACCGGTTACATGCTCGCGGGGCTCGTGGCGGAACAGGTGGCAGGCGCGCCGTGGCAGGCGCTGGTGACCGAACGCCTGCTCACCCCACTTGCGCTGAGCAGTGCGGGGTTCGGGGCGCCAAAAGGCACGGGCGATCCCTTCGGCCACACCCGCATCTTCGGGATCGCGCGGAAGGCGGACCCGAGCCGGGGGCGCGCCGATAATCCCGCCTGGATGGGGCCTGCGGGCACCCTGCATATGAGCCTTGGCGATCTGCTCACATGGGGGCAAAGCCATCTACGTGCCTGCGCGGGTGCCGATCTGCCCGGCCTGCCCGGCGCCGCCGGGTGCCGGGAGATGCACCGCGCCGGTGCGGGCGGCTATGGGCTGGGATGGGTGCTCGGCAAGGGGCCCGATGGCGCACAGGTGATCTGGCACAACGGATCGAATACGATGTGGCATGCCATCGTCATGCTCCTGCCCGAACACGATCTGGTGGTGGCTGCCGCCGCAAACGTGGCACAGGGCGCGCGCGTTGAGGCCGCCGCGAGAGCGCTGGCGGATGCCCTTCTGGCCGAAGCCACGCGCCCCTAGCGCAAGCTCATAACTTTCATGAGAATTTTGGCGGGCCGCCGGGCTGGCCTGCCGCCCCCTGCCTGGCCTAGACAGCCGGAAGGTCGCTTGCCGGCGGTCTGGTGTCGAAATTGCGCACCGGGCGGGGCCGCGTTCGGCGTAGGAGTGGGGCGGAAGAGGATTCGGGCCATGCCGCAGGTTACGGTTGTTTATTGGCGGGATATTCCCGCGCAGGTGATCGTCGGCAAAGGCCGCCGGGGCACCAAGGCGGTGTTGCCGGAGCGATTTGAACAGGCGATCGACCGTGCGGCGATGAAGGCGGGGGCGGCGGAGACCGATGCCTATCTGGCCGAATGGCGGCGCGCCGATCCCTTCGAGGCCGATGGCGCGCCGGAGGAGATCGCCACGGGCGAAGCGGCGCGGATCGAGGCGGAATATGACAGTGCCCGGCTCAAGGCGCTGATCGACAATGATGGATGGGCCTAGGCCCGGGGATGGACGGGCGTGAGCCCAAGGCGAATATGGGAGGCCGCGATGGCGCTTTTGAATTTCCGCCGGCCAGCAACGGCCGAGGCCGCGCGACCGGTGTCGCAGGGGGCAGCGGCCCCACTGGCGGCCTTTCCGGGCGGCTTTTCCATCGAGGTGATGCCGCGCACAGCCGCCAAGGTGGACGACTTTCGCGCCATCCTGCCCGCGGGCACCCGCGTTTACATCGCCCATATCGAAGGCACGCCGATTGAGGAGATGGTGGCGACGGCCGCGCGCCTTGCGCAAGACGGTTTCCGGGTCATGCCGCATTTCCCGGCCCGCCTGATCGAAGATCGTGCGATGCTGGGCGACTGGATCGCGCGCTATCAGGGCGAGGCGGATGTGCGCGAGGCGCTCGTTCTGGCCGGTGGGGTGACCGAGCCGCGGGGCGCCTTCGAGAGCTCCATGGCGCTTCTGGAAACCGGGGCTTTCGATGCGGCGGGCTTTACCCGGCTTCATGTGGCCGGCCACCCCGAGGGCAACCGCGATATCGATCCCGATGGCGGCGAGGCGGCCGTGATGGAGGCGCTTTCCTGGAAGCAGGCATTCTCGGACCGGACGGATGCCCGAATGGCGATTGCCACCCAGTTTGCCTTTGAGGCCGATCCGATCATCGCCTGGGCCGAACGGCTGCAAAACGCGGGCATCGGCCTGCCGATCCATATTGGCGTTGCGGGGCCGGCAAAACTGCAAACGCTGATCAAATTCGCGATTGCCTGCGGCGTGGGCCCGTCGCTGCGGGTGCTGCAGCGACGCGCCATGGATGTAACCAAGCTCGTCACCCCTTTCACGCCAACCGATCTCGTCGCCGCGCTGGCCGCGCGCAAGGCCGCCGACCCGGCCTTTGCGATCGACACGGTGCACCTCTTCCCGCTGGGCGGGATCGGGGCGAGCGCGGACTGGGCCGCCGAACAGGGCGGCGGAGCTCCGGCAGCCAAGGAGGCGGCCCAATGACCCGCACCGTTCTGGAATCGAAATCGAAAACCGTTGTGATCGGGTTCGATGAGCCCTTCTGCATCATCGGCGAGCGGATCAACCCGACAGGCCGCAAGAAGCTCGCGGCCGAGCTTGAGGCGGGGGATTTCTCAACGGTTGAGAAAGACGCGCTTGAGCAGGTGGCCTGCGGGGCGATGGTGCTCGATGTAAATGCGGGGGTTGTTTACAACTCCAACCCCGATCCAAACATAACCGAACCGCCGCTCATGGAGAAGGTGATCGGCCTCGTGCAGGGGCTTGTCGACGTGCCGCTCTGCATCGATTCAAGCGTGCCGGGCGCGCTGGAGAAGGGGCTGGAGACGGCGGAGGGCCGCCCGCTTCTGAACTCTGTCACGGGCGAGGAAGAGCGGCTGGAGGCCATCCTGCCGCTGGTGAAAAAGTACAATGTGCCCGTGGTGGCGATTTCAAACGACGATACCGGGATCTCGGAAGATCCCGAAGTGCGGTTCGCCGTGGCAAAGAAGATCGTGGAGCGCGCCGCCGATTTCGGCATCCCGGCCCATGACATCGTGGTCGACCCCCTCGTGATGCCGGTTGGGGCCATGGCCACCGCCGGGCGGCAGGTCTTCGACCTCGTGCGTCGGTTGCGCGACGATCTGGGGGTGAACACCACCTGCGGGGCCTCGAACATCTCATTCGGGCTGCCGAACCGCCATGGCGTGAATGCCGCATTCCTGCCCATGGCCATCGGCGCGGGCATGACGAGCGCAATTATGAACCCGGTGCGGCCGGTAGAGATGGAAGCGGTGCGCGCGGCGAACCTGCTGATGAACCATGACGCAAACGGAAGCGCCTGGATCGGCTTCGCGCGGGTCCTGGAAGCTGTGCAGGGCGGCGAGGGCTTTGCCGCGGCCAGCCAGGCGGCGGCTGCAAGCGGCGCAGGGCGCGGAGGCCGCCGGCGCCGCCGGGCGTGAGGCACCGCGATTTGGTCAAGGTTAACCGCTTGTTAAGCTTGCGGGTGCAGTCTTTGCGCCATGGAGATTGTTCGGCGACAGAGCGACCCCGAGCGCTGGATCCGAACGATCTTCAGCGCGAAGGCAGCCCAGCGGGGCGGTGTGGTGCGGCGCTCAGCGGCCTGGATCGAACGCGAGGTCGGGCGCGCGCGGTTCGAACACGAGGTGCGGGCGCGGGGCTTTCACCTGATCGAATGTGGGGGCCAGCTCGTCGTCATCTGCAACGGCGGGGGCATTCGCGTGATCTGCTGAGCCGGTGTTCAGTTTTTCGCCGAAAAACTGTTCCGATTTTTCTGCGAAAAATCGGCGAAGCATCCCGAAAAGGCGTGTTTGGGACAACCCCAATCCGCCGCGCCAGCGCCCCTCCTCTAGACGGCTGGCCGCGCCATCACCCAATGCAACGGCACAAGCAGCAACAGGTAGAGTGTCGCCACCGGCATCCCGAGCACAAGGACGAGTGCCGCAAGGTTCGCACCTGTCATCATGCCGATCACGAAAATCGCCAGGGCGGCCCCCATGAACAGCGCGGGCAGCACGGCGGCCACCTGCCACGCCTCCCGCATCCGGCGCAGGGCGAGCCACTGCAACGCCAGGTAGAGAAGCGGTAAAAATAGAAGTAGGGAATCTGTCATCATGCCATCGCGGTCTTGCCTGTTGGCGTTCTGGAAATCCCATCGCATGCCATTGTGGCAACAGGCAGACGGGGCTGTGGCGCACATGGGCGAAAATGTGCCACGAGATCCCTTTCCCATGGGCGGTAATCCGTTATCTCGTGGCACAACGGCAACGCAGGAAAGGGCTGCGGGATGAGTGACGAGGCGCTGGTGATTTTCACGCCGTCAGGCAAGCGCGGCCGCGTGCCGCGCGGAACCAGCGTGCTGGCCGCCGCGCGCCAGCTTGGGGTCGATCTCGATAGCGTTTGCGGCGGCCGGGGCATCTGTTCAAAATGCCAGGTCGCGCCCGGTTCCGGCGCCTTCCCGAAGCACGGGGTAACGGTGACGGAAGGGGCGCTGTCACCGTGGAATGCGGTCGAGGCGCGGTACGATGAGATTCGCGGGCTCGCGGCGGGCCGGCGGCTCGGGTGCCAGGCCACGATCGAGAGCGATGTCGTGATCGACGTGCCGCCGGAAAGCCAGGTGCATAAGCAGGTCGTGCGCAAGGCGGCAGCGGAGCGTGAGATCGCCATGGATCCCGCCACACGGCTTGCCTATGTCGAGGTGGCCGAGCCCGATATGCACAGCCCCACAGGCGATCTCCAGCGGCTGAGCGAGGCGCTTGAGGCGCAATGGGGCATCGCGCCGGTCCACGCGCCGCTGCATATTCTCACCCGTCTGCAGAAAGAGCTTCGGGTGGGGAACTGGGCCGTCACCCTCGCCCTTTACCAGGATAGCGATCGGGCGCATCGCATCGTCGATCTCTGGCCCGGTTTCCGCGATGCGGCGCTCTATGGGCTTGCGATCGATCTCGGCTCCACCACCATCGCCGCGCATCTCACCGATCTCGGCACCGGCGCGGTGATCGCCTCGGCAGGTGTCATGAACCCGCAGATCCGCTTCGGCGAGGATCTGATGAGCCGTGTCTCCTACGCGATGATGAACCCCGGAGGTGCGGCAGAGATGACGCAGGCGGTGCGCGAGGCCATCGATATGCTCGCGCGCGATATCGCGGCGGAAGGCGGGATCGGGGCCGAGGAGATCGTGGAGGCCGTCATCGTCTGCAACCCGGTGATGCATCACATTCTGATCGGCGTCGACCCGGTGGAACTGGGCCAGGCGCCCTTTGCGCTGGCCACCTCCGATGCGCTCACGCTTGAGGCCGCCGAACTGGGGCTGGGCGCGCTTAATCCCGGCGCCCAGGTGTATCTTCTGCCGTGCATCGCGGGCCATGTGGGCGCCGACGCCGCCGCCGTCGCGCTTTCGGAAGAGCCCGATCGCTCGGAAGATCTGGTGTTGATCGTCGATGTGGGCACGAATGCAGAAATTCTGCTTGGCGATCGCACCCGCGTGCTGGCCTGCTCTTCCCCCACCGGCCCGGCCTTTGAGGGCGCACAGATCAGCTCCGGTCAACGCGCCGCGCCAGGGGCCGTCGAGCGCGTGGAAATCGATCCCGCAACGAAAGAGCCGCGCTTCCGGGTGATCGGCTCCGATCTCTGGTCCGACGATCCGGGATTTGCCGCGGCCACGGCGGAAACCGGCATCACCGGGATCTGCGGATCGGGCATTATCGAGGCGGTGGCCGAGTTGCGCCTGGCCGGGCTGATGGATAAGGGCGGGCTTCTGGGCTCTGCCGAGGCCACCGGCAGCGCCCGGATGCTTCCCGATGGCCGCACATTTGCCTATCTGCTGCATGACGGCAGCGCCGCGGGCGGCCCGAAGATCACCGTTACCCAGGGCGATATCCGCGCAATCCAGCTTGCCAAATCCGCGCTCTATGCCGGCGCGCGTTTGCTGATGGACGAGATCGGCACCGATACGGTGGATCGCGTGGTTCTGGCCGGGGCCTTTGGCGCCCATATCTCCCCCAAACACGCCATGGTGCTCGGCATGATTCCCGATGCGCCGCTCGATAAGGTCACAAGCGCAGGCAATGCGGCAGGCACCGGCGCGCGCATCGCGCTTTGCAATCGCGCCGCCCGGGCGCGGATCGAACAAACCGTGCGCCAGATCACCAAGGTGGAAACTGCCGTGGAGCCCCGGTTTCAGGAGCATTTCGTGGCCGCCAACGCCATCCCCCACGCCACAGCACCCTTCCCGCGCCTGAACGCGGCCGTAACCCTGCCTGACGTGGCCTTCAACGCCGGCGCCGAGGGCGGAGGCGGGCGCCGCCGGCGCCGCCGCGCCTAAGGGCGGCCGCACATGGGGCTGCTTGACGCGCGCCCCGGCGCTCCGTATCTGAGGGCCCTGTTGGCGGGTGTAGCTCAATGGTAGAGCAGGAGCTTCCCAAGCTTAAGACGAGGGTTCGATTCCCTTCACCCGCTCCAGCAGGCCGCCGATGACCCCCTATCTCACTCCCCTGCCCCCCGATGCGCTGCGTGCGGCCGGTATTCCGGCGCCCTGGGCCTTCGGGCAGGCGGATCGGGTGCGATTTTACGAGCTTGATGCGCTAGGGCATGTGAACAACACCGCCTACCTGCGCTGGTTTGAAACAACGCGGGTGGCCTGGTTTGCCGAATACGGGATCAGCCATTACCGACCGGAAGACCCCACCTTCGTGGTGCGCGCGATCACCTGCGAGTACCGAGCGCCCATGTTCCTCAACGATCCCTACATCATCACGGCGCGCTGTTCGGGTTTCCGCACAACCTCTTTCACCAAGGAATACGCCGTCTGGTCGGGTGGGGAGATCAAGGTCGCGGGCACCGCGGTGATCGTGATGACGGATGCGCCGGGCACGACGAAACTGCCGCTGCCAGAGGAGATGCGCGCGGTGCTCGTGGCACGCGATGGCGCAAAGCCCGGTTAGCCGCGCTGGCGCTGCAGCGTGGCGATGATCTGCCGGGTTGAGGGATCAAGCGCATCGGGCGCCGCATCGCCCGCCACGATCGGTTCGATCCGTTTGGCAAGCACCTTGCCAAGCTCCACCCCCCACTGATCGTAAGAGTTGATGCCCAGCATCGCCCCTTCCACGAACACCCGGTGTTCGTAAAGCGCGATGATCTGGCCCAGCACGAAGGGTGTGAGCTTGGGGTAGACCAGCATCGTGGAGGGCCGGTTGCCCGGGAACACGCGGTGGCGCGCCTGGCGTTCGAGCTCTGCACCCTCAAGCCCTGCATCGCGCATCAGCGCGCGCGCTTCCTCCAGCGAACGCCCGACCATGAGCGCCTCGGCCTGGGCCAGGCAATTGGCGATGAGCAGCGTATGCTGATGCGCAAGCTCCGCATGATGGCCCTCGGCCCCCACCATGAATTCGCAGGGCACAACGCCGGTGCCCTGGTGGATCAGCTGGTAGAAGGCGTGCTGCCCGTTCGTGCCGGGCTCGCCCCAAACAATGGGGCCGGTCACCGCGGGCGCATCCTCGCCGCCCATGGTGACGCGCTTGCCGTTCGATTCCATCTCAAGCTGCTGCAGGTATGCCGGCAGCCGCGCCAGACGCTGCTCGTAGGGCAGCACGGCGCGGGTGGGATGGCCGCAGCCCTGATGGTGCCAAAGGCCCGTGAGCGCCAGCATCACGGGCAGGTTTTCGAGGGGCTCTGCCGCGCGGAAATGGCGATCCATCGCCTGCCCGCCCCGAAGGAAGGCGCGAAACGCTTCGGGCCCGATGGCCAGCATCAGCGAAAGCCCGATGGGGCCCCAGACGGAATAGCGCCCGCCCACCCAATCTTCGAACCCGAAAACGCGGGCAGGATCGATCCCGAAGGCCGCGGTTTTATCGACCGCCGAGGAAAGCGCTGCGAAATGCGCGCCCGCGTGATCGGCGCCCACCTTAGCCGCAATCCAAGTGCGCGCGGTTTCGGCATTCGTCATCGTCTCGATGGTGGTGAAGGTCTTCGAGGCCACGATCACGAGGGTTGAGGCCGGGTTCAGCCCGTTCAGAACATCGTAGACATGCGCGCCATCAACGTTGGAGACGAAATGGCAGCGCGGCCCGTCATGGTAAGGTGCGAGCGCCTGCACCGCCATTGCGGGGCCAAGATCGGAACCGCCGATGCCGATATTGACGATATCGGTGAAGCGCCCGCCGCCGGGCGTGGTGATCTCGCCCGAACGGAGCGCGGCGGCAAAGCGCTCCATACGCGCAAGCGTTTCCAGAACCCCAGGCATGACATCGGCACCGTCCACAAGAACCGGCCCGCCATCGAGATTGCGTAGCGCGGTGTGGAGAACCGCGCGATCCTCGGTTTCGTTGATCCTTGCACCCGAAAACATCGCTTCGCGCCGTTCGGCCACACCCGTGGCCGCGTAAAGCGAGAGCAGAAGATCGCGGTCGCCCGCGGCCATCGTGGTTTTCGAGTAGTCGAAGAAAAGATCGCCCGCGGAGATTGAAAAGGCCTCCGCCCGCCCCTCTGCGGCCAGAAGATCGGTGATCTTGCGGCCCGCTGCCGCCCCGGCGGCAGCCTTCAATGCGTTCCAGCCCATCCTACTCCGCCCAATGCACCTTTGCGTCGTTCCAGACCGCGCGTACCGGCGCTTCCCACCGGCGTTGCGACCGGGCGCGTTCCAGCGTTTCGCGCTTTTCGGACCCGGTGATCACGATGTGCTTGCTCATCGCGCCGTCGAGCACCCGCGCCGTCAGCGTAACGCGCGGCTCCTCCGCACCGGGTGCGCGCATGGCCATGAGCGGCGGCGCATCGGCTTCGAGCGCGGCGGACAGGTTATCGGCCTCAGGGAAGATCGAGGCCACATGCGCATCCGCGCCCATGCCGAGAAGCAGAACCGAGATCGGAAGCTCGGGCTCGATCGCCTTCGAAAGCGTGCCGAGGATATCTTCGGGCCGCTCGGCTTCGGCATAAAGCGGCACAAGCTCGGCCATCGCAGCGCGTTCTTTCAGCAGCCGTTCGCGCAGAAGCGCGGTGTTCGAGCGCGGGTGATCCTCGGGCACCCAACGTTCGTCGGTAAGCATCACGTGGATGCGGCTCCAATGCAGATCCACGGCACAGAGCGCATCGAAGATCGGCCCCGGCGTTGTGCCCCCCGGCACCGCGAAGGAGGCGGTCTCGTGGTTCATCAGGCAGGCGCGCAGTTCGCCCGCCAACTGGTTGGCGAGATCGATCATCATCATCTCGCGATCAGGGTATTCGATCAGCTTCATGCCTTAAGATCCCGCCAGCGCCGCCCATCCCGGTGCATCAGCATCAGCGCCTCTTCCGGCCCCACGCTGCCGGGTTCGTAGAGTTTGGGGGCATCGCCGCGCGCCGTCCACCCCTCGATGATCGGGTCGGTCCAGGCCCAGGCGGCCTCTACCTCATCGCCGCGCATAAAGAGCGTCTGATCGCCCCGGATCACATCCATCACGAGGCGCTCGTAGGCATCGGGCACGGCATCGCCGCTGGCGCCGAGCGCATCGGCAAAGGTCATATCAAGCGGCACTTCCATCAGGCGCATGCCGCCCGGCCCCGGCTCCTTAATGGTGACGTTGAGATCCATGCCTTCGTTGGGCTGCAGGCGGATGGCGAGTTCATTGGCGTTCCGCCCCGCATCGGCCTCGAAGATCGAATGGGGCGGCTCCTTGAAGCGCACCACGATCTCGGAGAGCCGGTTCTTCAGGCACTTGCCGGTGCGCAGGTAGAAGGGCGTACCGTTCCAGCGCCAGTTCGCGATGTGAAGCTTCATCGCAATGAAGCTTTCGGTGCGGCTTTCGGGGTTTTCGGCGTGCTCGCGGTAGGAGGCTACGCCGTCGCCCGCCGCGTATTGGCCGCGCACGATGTTTTCGGCGGGCACCGGATCAAGCGCCCGGATCACTTTCAGCTTCTCGTCGCGCACCGCATCGGGATCGAATTTCGAAGGCGGCTCCATCGCCGTGAGGCAGAGAAGCTGCATCAGGTGGTTCTGGATCATATCGCGCATAGCGCCCGATTTATCGTAATAGGCGCCGCGCCCTCCGACGCTGACCGTTTCGGCCACGGTGATCTGCACATGATCGATGAACTGGGCGTTCCAGAGCGGCTCGAAGAGCACGTTCCCGAAGCGCACCGCCATCAGGTTCTGCACCGTTTCTTTGCCGAGGTAGTGATCGATCCGGTAGATCTGCGCCTCGTCGAAAAAACGCGCGAGCGTTTCGTTCAGGGCCTGGGCAGAGCCCAGATCATGGCCAAAGGGTTTTTCCACCACCATCCGGCACTTGGGGCCTGCGATGCCGTTGCCATGAAGCCGTTCGGCGATGGCACCGAACAGCGAGGGGCCGACCGAGAAGTAATAGGCCTTGGTCACCTCGCTGCGCACAAGCGTCTTGAGATCGGCCCAGCCATCGGTGCCCGTGGCATCGACCCGCACATATTCGAGCCGTTCGAGGAACTTGCCGAGATCGCCCTCGCGGCGCTGCTTTTCGGGCAGAAATTCGCAGATCGAGGCATGGATCATCTCGCGATAGCCGGCGCTATCCATCTCGGACCGGGCCGCGCCGATCACCCGCGCCTCGGGCGGCATCTGGCCAGAGGCGAAGCGGCGGAAGAGGCCGGGCAGGATCTTGAGGCGCGCAAGATCGCCGGTACCGCCGAAGATGATAAGATCGAAAGGATCCACGGGAATAACGCGGGAGACCATGGTGCACCGTTGAGTGAGGGCCGCGACGGGCTTGTTAGCGCTAACGAAGATGCGCCTTCACTAGGCTGCATGGGGCCGCATGTCCAGCAGCCTGTCAATCCATCACAACTGCGTCAAAGCCCCGCCATGGGGTTTTCTTAATCCTTCCCGGCGCATAGCCAAAGAGGGTCAGACGGGACACATTGGCATGAAAGATACCGAAACCCGCGGCTACGGGAAGTTTGAGCATCCGGCCATCACCGCCAAGGGTGAGGCGCGGGCCACCGTGGCGCTTTCGAAGCCGGAGACGCTTTGGTTCAACACCGGCACGCTCTGCAACATCGAATGCGCCAATTGCTACATCGAAAGCTCGCCCACGAACGACCGGCTTGTGTATATCACCGAGCGCGAGGTGCGCGATTACCTCGATCAGCTCGAGGCCCGCGGCTGGGGCGTGCGCGAGATCGGCTTCACTGGCGGCGAGCCCTTCATGAACCCCGAGATGATCGGGATGGCGCGCGCGGCACTGGCCCGCGGCTACGACGTGCTGATTCTGACAAACGCGATGCGCCCGATGATGCGCGCCTCGGTTCAGCGCGGGCTCAAGGCGCTGCATTCCGAGTTTGGCGAAAAGCTCACGCTGCGGATCTCCGTCGATCACTGGAATGCTGACCGCCATGATGAAGAGCGCGGCGCGGGCAGCTTTGAGAAAACGCTTCAGGGCATGCGATGGCTCCGCGATGCCGGGCTGCGCATGACTGTTGCGGGGCGCACGATGTGGGGTGAGGCGGATACCGAGGCGCGCGCGGGCTACGCCGCGCTTTACGCCCGCGAAGGCTTTAAGGTCAACGCGGAACATCCTGGGGAAACGGTGCTTTTTCCCGAGATGGACGAAACGGCGGATGTGCCCGAGATCACCACTGCCTGCTGGGGCATTCTTGGCAAGGCGCCAGAACAGGTGATGTGCGCCTCATCGCGGATGGTGGTGAAACGACGTGGCGCGGCACGGCCCGCGGTGGTTGCCTGCACGCTCCTGCCTTACGATCCGCAGTTTGAGCTGGGGGAAACGCTGGCGGAGGCGGAAGGCGACATCGCCCTCAACCACCCCCATTGCGCCAAGTTCTGTGTGCTGGGCGGGGCAAGCTGTTCCGCCTGACCCCGCGCTGAACGCCCCGCCGCCCTGATCAGGCGGCGACCGCCTCAAGTTCCCGCACGACCGCGCCGTAGCTTCCGTTGGACAGAAACTCTGCCTCCGCCGGCTTCGTCGCACGCCCAAGCGCATCGTTTCTATATGGGAAACGACCGAACCGCCGGATCACCTCGCGATGCGCACGGGCGTGAAGCAGGTTGCTTTCGCCCTCTGCCGGCATCCGCGTCAGCATCAGCCGCACGCAGCGCTCCTGATCCGCGAGGCATTCCGCATGCATCAGCGGCAGGTAGAAGAACTGCCGCGCCGGTTCATCGATCCGCAGATCCCAGCCTTTCGAGATCGCCGATTTCGCCGCGGCACGCGCGGCGGCATCGGTGGAAAACGCCTTGCTGGACCCGCGGAACATGTTGCGGGGGAACTGATCTGTAAGGATTATGTAGGCCAGCGTGCCGCTGGGATAGGTAAGCCACAGGGACAATGCGCCATCGCTGGCGTGGCCCCATGTGCCTTCGAACCGCTCGCGGATCTCACGGTCCAGATCCTCGTCTTGTTTGTACCAACCAACCTGGCCCACATTATCGAGCCAGTACGACAATACCTCTTCGGGTTTTACCATCACATCATGCCCTAATCTGCCTGGCCCCCAGGCCAGAAAAAATCGTTACAAGATTCTTATCCACAGGCAACTCCGGGCCGGAGTTCATGAGCGGTCCGTTGCCGGATCGGAAACACTTTCGAGATCATCGACGTTCTCGGCGTAGATTTCCTGGGCAGTTTCGAAAGCCACCGCCGTGGCGATCGGCGCGAGCGGCGCATAGGTCGCCGTTTCATCCGTTGTCACCGTGGCGGGCCGCCGGGTCATCCGCCAGGCCGCGTAAAGGCCGGTGGCCACCATCAGGATCGAGATGAAAAGCCAGAACCCGTTGGCCCCGATAGCGCCCATCACCCAGCCGGTGATGATCGGCCCCGAGATTGCGCCAAGGCCATTGAGGAAAATCAGCCCGCCGGAGGCGGCGGCCATATCATCGCCATCGAGAAAATCATTGGTATAGGCGATGAGCAGCGCGTAGAGCGGGTTTGACAGCCCGCCTGTAAGAAAGCTCACGCCGAGCAGGATCGCAAAGACATTGCCGAAAAGCGCACCGGTTGCCGCGGCGGCCCCTCCGGAGAGCGAGACGATCATGATCAGCCTCCGGCGATCCATCCTGTCTGACAGCCACCCGATTGGATACTGCAACAGCAACCCGCCAACGTAGATCGCGGCGATGAAGGAAGAGATCTGCGGCACGGTGAGCCCGGCCTCGGTGCCGTAAACCGAGGCCATGGCGAATTGCGCTGAAAACACGCCCCCCAGAAGGAACACGCCCACACAGCCAAGGGGCGAGGTTTCGTAGAGCTGGCGCAACGTCATCGCCTTGGTGGAATCGAAGGCCGGCGTGGGGGAGACCGAAAGCAGGATCGGCGCGAAGGCGAGAGAGACAAGCACCGACGGTACGATGAAGAGGATAAAGCCCGAGGGATCGCCGATGGACACGATGCCCTGCGCGACAATGATCCCCAGCATCTGAACGATCAGGTAAAGCGAAAGCGCCTTGCCGCGGTTCTGGTTATCGACGGAGTTGTTGAGCCAGCTTTCGGCGGTAACGTAGACGCCGGAGAAGCAAAAGCCGATCAGCACGCGCAGGGCCGTCCAAACCCACGGGTCGGTGATCGAGGGGAAAAGGATCAGCGCGGCAGAAATCAGCGAACCGAGCGCCGCAAACACCCGCACATGGCCCACCCGGCGGATCAGATCGGGGGTCATGCGCGAGCCGCCGAGAAAGCCCAGAAAATAGGCCGACATCACGATGGACATCTGGAAGGTTGAAAACCCTTCGATGCCGCCCCGGATCCCGAGCAGCGTTCCAACCATGCCATTGCCCAGCATCAGGAGCGTCAGCCCCAGAAGCAGTGCCCAGGCAGAGCCCAAAACAGCCAGCATCGCACGCCTCCTTAATCTGGCGCCGCGTTACGCGGAGCGTGCGCCCCTGTCCCGCGAATATGCGACACGCGGGGCGTCGCCTTCAGCCCTCAGGGAATAGGATGGAACTGTCGCCATAGGAAAAGAAGCGGTACTCGGCGGCGATGGCATGGGCGTAAATCGCCATCATCCGCTCGCGGCCCATAAGCGCAGAGACCAGCATCATCAGGGTGGATTTCGGCAGGTGAAAGTTTGTCATCAGCGCGTCGGCCACCTCAAAGCGGAAGCCCGGCGTGATGAAGATATCGGTCTCGCCCAGCCAGGGCGCGAGCCTGCCGCCCCGCGCCGCCGTTTCGATGAGGCGCAGCGCGGTGGTGCCCACCGGAATCACGCGGTGGCCCGCGGCTTTCGTCGCCGCGATCTCGGCGGCGGCCTCGGGCGTGATTTCCCCCCATTCGGCGTGCATCTTGTGATCGGCAACGTTATCCACCTTCACCGGCAAGAAGGTGCCCGCGCCCACATGGAGCGTGACATAGGTGATCTTTACCCCGCGCGCGGCGAGCGCGGCCATCAGCGGATCGTCGAAATGAAGCGAGGCGGTGGGCGCGGCCACGGCGCCTGCGCGCCTGGCCCAGATCGTTTGGTAATCCTCGCGATCCTGCGCATCGGCCTTGCGCTTGGCCTCGATATACGGGGGCAGCGGCATCTGCCCGGCCTCGGCCAGCGCGGCATCGAAATCCTCGCCGCTCAGGTTGAAGGCAAGCGTTGCCGCGCCGCTCTCCCGCGCGTCAACGGTGGCGACTAACGCGCTGGAAAAGCGAATTTCCTCTCCGTCGCGCACCTTTTTCAGAGGGCGGAGAAGCGCGCGCCAGCGGCCTTCGGGAAGGGGATCAAGCAGGGTCGCCTCAACGCGCGCCTCCGTTGCGCCTTCGGGCCCCATGCGGCGCCGGATGCCCGAAAGCCGCGCCGGGATCACGCGGGTATCGTTCAGTACAAGCCGGTCGCCCGGGCTCAGCACATCGGGCAGATCGAAAACATGGGCATCCTCGATCCCGCCCCCGCGCGCCACGAGCAGCCGGGCCGAGGAGCGTGGCTTGGCAGGCCGCGTGGCGATCAGCCGCTCAGGCAGATCGAAATCGAAATCGGAAAGCTTCATGGCTGCTCGCGCCGCTCCTCCTGCCGCGGCAATTGCTGCCGCGCGGCGGCTTCCGGATCGCCCCCGCCGCGAAAGATTTCGCGCAGCATGCCCGGCGCCAGGATCGACAGCGGGTTGACGCTGAGGCGGGGATCCTGCGCATCGCCGGAGAGCTGGAAGGTAAAGCCGAAGAGCCCCTCGCCCTGCCGGGTGAATACCTGGCCGATGGCGTTCAGGATATAGATCGGGGAGATCACCCCCTGCATGTTCAGCTCTTCGTTCTCGATATCGTAGTTACCATCGAGCGAGATGCCGAGCGACGCGCCGACCGCGGCGCCCTGATCGAGCGTAAGGCCCTCAGGCGTGAGGCGGAAGCGGGCGTTCACGGTATCAAACAGGATACCCGGGCCCTGAAGCTGATCGATGATGCCCACAATGCTGACGGCATCGAGCAGTTCCGCGATCACCGGCTGATCGCCAAGCACGGTGGTGTTGATCAGAAGCTGGCCGCTATAGCCCTCGCCTTCCGTGCGCGGCGCCAGCACCAGATCGAAGCTGCCGCCTTCGAAGGATCGGAAGATCCCGGCATCGCGCAGGATCGCACCCGCATCGGGCCCGGTGGCGCGGATCACCGTGCCGTCCGCGCGGGCCACAAGCGTGCCGTTCAGCGCGGCGCCGCCATTAACCCGCGCCGCAAAGCTGCCGTTCAGGCCCTGGGCAGCGGTCAGCGTGCCGGAGAAGGGGGATAAGCTGATCCGATCAGAAAGCACGAGCGCTTCAAGCGCCAGTTCGAGCGGCACGCCCTGCCCGCCCCCGCCATCGCCGGTTGGCACTTGGCGCAGATCGATGCGCCCGCCGGGGATATCGATGGCGGGCGGCTGGCCGGGCCCCCGGTTTTCCACGAAGATCGGCGCCTCCAGCCAGTTCCCCACAGCCACGCGGGAGAACTCGGCCCGGTCCAACGTGCCGTCCGGGCCAAGCAAAACGGTGCCCTCGGCGGCCAGGCCGGGGGCGTCGAGGCTCAGTGCCTCTATCTCGGCCTCCGGGCCAAGGCGGCCTGCGATCTCAAAGGTCGCGGGGGCCGCTGCCGGTTTGCTCCATCCCAGGGCCGGGAATGACAGGGCGATGCCCACGAGATCGGAGGTTAGCCGGAAGCGCGGCGCGCCCTCGCGGGGCAGATCCAGCGTGACCTCGCCCACGCCGCTGCCCGATACCGCGCCGGGCGGCGCGGCGATCCCGAAGGTTTCCAAGAACGCGGCGTTCAGCGCCACCGCGCCGGAGACGGCACTTTCGCCCGTAGCCACGGCATCGAGCGGCTGTTCCCAGCGCAGATCGAAGGGCAGCCCATCAAGCGCAACGGCGCCTGAAAGCGCCATGCGCTGGCTGTTCACCGTAAGCGCGAGTTCGCGGGCAGTGATCTGCCGGTCGGGCGCGATTTCGGTGGAGACAACATCGCTCAGCGTGCCGCTGACCTCGAATGACACATCCTCCATCTCCACATCGCGCAGAAGGTTTACGCCGATGCGCGCGGTGGCGAGCGCGGTGCCCGCCGCAATATCGGCGCTGCGCCCGGATTTTTGCAGAAGCGAGAGCGGCTCGTTATCAAGCACCGTGAGGATATCGCCTATGGGCCCGGCCACGCGCAGCCCGATCTCGGCGCGGGGCGTGCGCGCATCCACATCGGCGATCCGGATGGCAGAGCCCGAAAGATCGATCTCCGTGCCCGAGGCTGCCACGAGATGGCCGCTGGCCAGCCGCATCGCATAGCGCCCGCCGATCAGCGCGGCGCTGCCACGGCCTTCGGTGATGGGCGGCATTTTCGGAAGGTAGCGCGCTTCCGCCCCGTCAAAATCATACGTCACGCCCACGATGGGCGCGCCGTCTGGCGCCAGCCGCACCGAGGCTTTGACATTCTCAAGCCGCCCCGCCCTGACATTGCGTTCAAGCCAGCGCCGCGTGCCGGGCACCGCATCAACGGGCCAGAGCGAGAGAAGCTGCTCAGTTGTCATCTCAGGCGCGGCGGCATCCACCTTGATCCGCCATCCGGCTTCATCCGCCGCCACCCGGCCCGTGGCCGCGAGCCGCTTGCCCCCGGCCTCAAGTGCCACCTGCCCCACATCCACCGAAAACGGCTGCAGCCGCATGCGGAAATCGGCCGCGCCGCGTTCAAACTGCAGCGTTTCGGCAAACACGCCCTCGGGGCTGGCGCTGATTTCGGAAAGCTGAAGCTGGGCCAGCAGGGTATCGGGCCAACCGCCGGAAAACTCCTGCAGATAAGCCTGCCCGGTGCCCACGAGGCGCAGGGCATCGCTTTCCATCCGCAACTCGGAGAAGGTGATCTTCTGGCCAGCGGCATCGTAATCGAAATAGGCGCGGCCCGCATTGAAGGGCAGCGGGCGCACATCGGGCGTGGGCTGCAGCGCGCCACGCCCAAGCTCCAGCGAGGCCGCGAGCCCTTGCACCGCCCCATCGGCACCGAGCGTGGTGCGCATGGAACCCGAGACCTGCGCATCGAGCACCCCCAGATAGGCGAGCGCCGGGGTTTGAAGCGCGATATCGGCGGCGGCGGCATTTTCAATTCGCACTCCGATCGACGCCTCGGAACTGGCTTTTTGCGACACGAAGGAAAGCTGCACCTCGGCCAGATCCTCAGTGCCGTTAAACACTTCCGAGAGCACGGTGATCGACACCGTATCGGGCCCGTTGGTCAGCCGCATGGTGCCGCCGGTGGCCTGCCACACGCGGCTTGAGCGCGCATCTTCCAGCGTGATCGTGAGATCCTCGCCCTCGATGCTTTCGATGGCCGAAACCGGGGCCTCGGCAAAGGCCGCCTCGATCCCATCGAGCACACCCGAAAGCGCGGCTTCCGGCGGCGCGACGTTTTCCCCGAAGCTGACGGTGAAGGCGCCGTTCGCGGCGCGGCGCACCGTGATCTGGGCGCCCGAGACGCGCAGGGCATCGGGCAGCACCCGGCCCTGGATCAGCGCGCCCGGCAGGAGCCGCGCGCTCACCTCGTTAAGCTGTGCGACCCGGGCGCCGCGTGCATCGCTCAGGCCCACATTGCGCAGCTTCACCCGGGGCACGCCCTCGGTATCAACCTCGAAGATCACGCCATCGAGCGTGGCGCCCCCGGCGCCGAGCCCTTCGTTCAGCCGTGCCTCGATCCGCTCCGCCGCCCAGTCCGGCAAGGCCCATTCCCGCCCGGTCAGCAGTACGGCGGCGAGCGCTACGATGCCGAAAAGGATCGCCGGCACCGCCAGAACCCACAGCCCCAGCCGGCCGCGGGACGGCCGCCAGTCTGCATCTTCCGGCGTGGTCTTCATTGCTGCGTGCCTGCCGTTAACCTCGGCTTTATCTTCGCGCGAACCGGCCTAAAACGAAACCCGAAAGCAACTGCAGCCCAAGAGGTTCCCCCCCGATGATCGAAGTTGGCCAGCCCGCCCCGGATTTCACTTTGCCCCGAGATGGTGGGGAGAGCGTTACGCTTTCCGAACTGAAGGGCAAAACAGTCGTGCTCTACTTCTATCCCCGGGATGATACCTCGGGCTGCACCAAGGAGGCGATTGCCTTTACCGAGGAGGCGGCGGCCTTCGATGCGGCGGGCGCAGTGGTCTACGGGGTCTCGAAAGATACCGTGGCCAAACACGAGAAGTTTCGCGACAAGCATTCGCTTGGCGTGCCGCTTCTTTCGGATGCCGATAGCGATGTGTGCGAGCGCTATGGCACATGGGTGGAGAAAAGCATGTACGGCAAGACGTACATGGGGATCGAACGCGCGACCTTTCTGATCGATAGCGATGGGATCGTGCGGGAGATCTGGCGCAAGGTGAAGGTGCCGGGCCATGCCGAGGCGGTGCTCGCGGCGGTGAAGGCGCTGTGAAACCGCTGGCCCAGATGGCGGTGGAGGTTCTCACCACCGCTGATGGGCGGGAGAAGACGCGCCTCTCGCGCGCCCATGCCGCAGCGTGGTTTGCGGCCCGGGCGGGCGGAGAGATGCCCGAGCTGGGGCGCGCCCGGCCACCGATGCACCCCGCGCGGCCCGATGCGCCCGAGCTTCTGTCGCCCCGCGATGTGCCAAAGCGCAAGCCGGGCAGCCCGGCGGGGCGCCTGGCGCTGTTGCATGCCGTGGCGCATATCGAACTGAATGCAGTGGATCTGCACTGGGATATCATCGCGCGCTTCGCCGATGTTTCGATGCCGCCGGGCTTTTACGATGATTGGGTGAAGGCGGCGGATGAGGAATCGAAGCATTTCAACCTGATGTGCGATTGTCTTGAGGCTGGGGGAAGCTTCTACGGTGCCCTGCCCGCCCATGCCGGGATGTGGCGCGCGGCCGAGGATACGGCGGACGATCTGATGGGGCGGCTGGCCATTGTACCCATGGTGCTTGAGGCCCGCGGGCTCGATGTAACCCCTGGCATGATCGCGATCTTCGAGAAGGCCGGGGCCGCGCAAGCGGTGGATGCCCTGAATACAATCTATGCCGAGGAAGTCGGGCATGTCGCCTATGGCTCGAAGTGGTTTCACTTCCTTTGTGGCCGCGAGAACCTTGATCCACGGGATGTTTTCCACAGCCTGGTGCGGCGGTACTTCAAGGGCGGGCTGAAACCGCCCTTCAATGACGAAAAGCGCGCGGAGGCCGGGATCCCCCCGGATTTCTACTGGCCGCTCACAGACATAGCCGATTGATCGGCAAGTTTTCGCCGACCGCCACACCTTCGCCACAACCTTTAAAGAGGTCTTGCCGTATCGCTTGCCCGGTGAGTTTTCCACAGCTATTCACGTGGTTAACCATCCGGCTCGGGCAGGCCGGATTCATAATGATCGAGCCAGTGGGACAACGGTTTGAGACATAAGCTGACGCACTTTCTCCGCACACGCATCGAGCGTGTCTTCCCCGAACAGCGGGTCTTCCTGCGCTCAGATACCGATACCCGGTTCATACGCCTCACCCCCACCACCCAGGCGATCGCCGTTGGCGGCAGCGCCATGGTTCTGGGCTGGACGATCCTGGCCTCCGCGATCCTGCTGATGTCGGGCCTGGGCGCGGGCAATCTGCGCGATCAGGCGCAGCGCGAACAGATGCTCTATGAAGACCGGCTGAATGCGCTTTCGGTCGAGCGCGATGCGCGCGCTGCCGATGCCAGCGCCGCGCATGACCGCTTCACGCTTGCGCTTGCCGAGATCTCGGAAATGCAGACCCGGCTTCTGGAGTCTGAAGAGCGGCGCAAGGAGCTTGAGACGGGCATCGCCACCCTCCGCGCAACGCTCCGCACCGCCATGGCCGAACGCGATGTGCAGGCCGGCGAGGCCGAACGCCTTGCGGCCACGCTGGCAGAAACCGCCGATACCGCGGCGCCAGACATGCGGCGGATGGCAGAGCTGGAAGAAACGGTGGATTTCCTCAACACCGCGCTCTCCGGCACCGCGGAGACGCGCGACGAGATCGTTGCCAGCACCGCCGAGGCGCGCCAGATGCTGGACGATATGGAATTTGAGCGCGAGCTGATCGAAGAACGCAATGACCGCATCTTCCGCCAGCTTGAAGAAGCGGTGAGCATGAGCCTCGCGCCGCTGGACGAGATGTTCCAATCCGCGGGCCTGCCCGCCGATCAGATCATTGAAACCGTGCGCCGCGGCTATTCGGGCCAGGGCGGCCCGCTTACGCCGCTTTCGGTGCCGGAAGGCGATCCGGCCGCACCCGAAACCCTGCGCGCCAACCAGATCCTTGAGCGGCTAGACGAGCTGAACCTCTACCGCATCGCCGTTCAGAAGGCGCCGTTTGCCGAGCCCGTGAAGGGCACCTTCCGCTTCACCAGCGGCTTCGGCCCCCGGCGCGACCCCTTCAATGGCAGCCGGCGCCAGCACAACGGCGTGGATTTCGCCGCCGCCCATGGCGCGCCGATCTACGCCACCGCCGACGGCGTGGTCACCAAGGCCGGCTGGGCCAGCGGATACGGCCGCATCATCAAGATCCGCCACGATTTCGGGATCGAGACCTACTACGCACACCTGGCAAGATTCCGGGTTGAGGTGGGTGATCGAGTCTCGCGCGGTGACCGGATCGGTGATATGGGAAATTCCGGCCGATCCACCGGAACGCACCTGCACTATGAGGTGCGCGTTGGCGGAAAACCCATAAACCCGATGAAGTACATCAAGGCAGCCAGAGATGTTTTCTAAAAGCAGAGTGAACGAGCCTGCGGAAAGCCCGGAGGCGAAGAAATCCGAACCCCCGAAGCCCCCCCAACCAGAGAGCAGCAAACCTATGTCAGATTTCACCCCCTCGACGCCCAAGGAAAAGGCGCCCGCCTCGGTTCTTTCGGCCGACCTGACGATCAACGGCAATCTCAAAACCGCCGGTGACATTCAGATCGAAGGCACCGTTGAAGGCGATATCCGCGCCCATCTCCTCACCGTTGGCGAAAGCGCTACGGTGAAGGGCGAGTGCATTGCCGATGACGTCATCGTCAATGGCCGCGTCGTGGGCAAGGTGCGTGGCCTGAAGGTGCGCCTCACCTCCACCGCCCGCGTGGAAGGTGACATCATTCACAAGACCATCGCCATCGAAAGCGGTGCGCATTTCGAAGGCTCGGTGCAGCGGCAGGAAGATCCGCTTTCCACAGGTGCCGCCAAGCCCAAGCCCGCCGCATCCTCAAGCGCGCCCACCACATCGGCCCCCGCAGCGGCTGCCGCCGGCGCCAAAGCTTAAGGCCGCGCCGCCTTGGCACGGTTTGAGACGCCGCGGTCGCCCGCGGCGTCTTCGTTTTCGCCCGAGTTCTGCGCCGCCCGTGCGCGCCGCCGCGTTCTGGCCGCCGCGATCCTTGCCTCTGCGCTGGGGTTTATCGACGGCACCATCGTTTCCATCGCCATGCCCGCCATCCGCGCCTCGCTGGAGGCCACGCTTGTCGAGGCGCAGTGGATCAACAATGCATATATGCTGCCGCTCTCCGCGCTGATCCTTGCAGGCGGCGCCCTGGGGGATCGCTTCGGCCTTGCCCGAATCTTCACGCTTGGGATCGGGCTCTTCATTCTGGCCTCGGTCGCCTCGGCCCTCGCCCCTACCCCTGAGGCACTGATCGCTGCGCGGGCGCTGAAGGGCGTGGGCGCTGCGATGATGGTGCCCGGATCGCTGGCGCTGATCTATCGCGCCTACCCGCCCGATGAGCGCGGGCGGGCCATCGGCCAATGGGCCGCCGCCTCGGCGATGACAACCGCGCTTGGCCCCGTGCTTGGCGGGCTTCTGATCACCGCGGCGGGGCCCGATACCTGGCGCTGGCTCTTTGCGATCAACCTGCCGCTCGGGCTGATCGCCGTCTGGCTTCTGCGCGGCGCCGTCAACGAGGATGCGGGCGATCCAGGCCGCGGGGTGGATTGGGTCGGCGCCGCATTGGCAACCCTCGGCCTTGGCCTTGGCGCCTGGGTGCTGACCGGGCTTGCGGGGGAAGGCGGCCCCTCGCCCGCGCTTTGGGGCACCGCCGCCACCGCGCTTCTGATCGCGTTTCTGGGGTGGGAGGCGCGCAGTGCCCATCCGATGATGCCGCTTTCGCTTTTTGCCTCCATGCGCTTCAGCGCGGCCAACCTGGCCACCTTCTGCCTTTATTTCGCACTCTCGGCGGTGCTGTTCTTCCTGCCGATGACGGTGATATCGTCCTGGGGCGTGAGCGAGGCGGAAGCCTCGATTGCCTTCCTGCCGCTCACCGCCGCGGTGGCTTTGCTTTCCACTGCCATGGGCAAGCGGGCGGATCGGCATGGGCCGGGCCCGATGATCGGCGCCGGCTCCGCACTCGTGGCGCTGGCCTATGCCGGGCTCGCGCTCACGGCGCCGCTGCAAGCTTACTGGGGTGCGGTGATCCCCCTGATGTGCCTTATGGGCTTTGGCATGGCGCTTGTCGTCGCGCCGCTCTCCGCCGCCGTCATGGGCGCTGTGGGCGAGGCGCAATCGGGCGCCGCCTCGGGCGTGAACAATGCCGTCAGCCGGATCGCGGGGCTGGTGGCGATTGCCGCCATGGGGGCTGTGGCAGCGGCGGCCTATGCCGCAGCCGGAGGCCCGGAAAGCTTTGGCGCCCCCGCCTCAGGCCCGGCGGAGGCGGCCGCGCATGCCGCCGCCACAACAACGGCGTTCCAGGCCATCGCCTGGGCCACCGCGGCCACCTCTGCCATCGCCGCCGGAATCGCGTTTTTCGGGATCAGGCCGGATCAGACGGGGTGATAAAGGGCGCGGCGGTAGATGTGCCACGTTGCGTGCCCGAGAATCGGCAGCACGAAAAAAAGCCCCAGGAAAAGCGGTAGCATCCCGAGAAAGAGCGCCCCTGCGATCATCGCAGCCCAGATCAGCATCACCCGCAGATTGGCGCCCACGGTGCGGAAACTGACAAGCATGGCGGTGACGAAATCGATCTCCTTGTCCAAAAGAAGCGGCAGGCTCACCACCGTTCCGGCGAAGACGAGAAATGCCACAGCGCCGCCGATCAGGATCTGAAGCGCGATCATCGTCATGCCGTTGGCGGTGAGAAGCGCCTCATAGGAGGTGGATATATTCGTGAGCGTTGAAAGCCCCATGAAGAGGGCAAAAAGCATATGGGCGAAGAAGGACCAGAACAGGAAAACCATCAGGATGATCACCCCCATCCACGGCATCTGCCGATCCTTCTCGGCAAAGACCACGCCGATGATTTCGCCCCAGACAAGCGGTTCGCCCGCCTCGATGCGGCGGCTCACCTCGTAAAGCCCAACTGCGGCAAAAGGCGCCACAAGCGGAAAGCCCAGCGAAAGCACCAAGGTCCACACGAAGGTGCCCGCATCGATGAGGATCAGAAAGCCGCCGACGAAAACGTAGAACGCGCTGAAAAACAACCCGTAAGCCGGGGCGGCAAGAAAATCTGCCCAGCCCCGGCGGAGCGCGGTAACGATCTCCATCACCGTGAGCGTGCCAATTTCCGGCAGCGGCGACGGTTCGATCGGCGAGTCTGTCATGGCGGCCTCCCCGGGGGCAATCATGCCGCCGGGCCGCCCGCCGCGTCAATCGCCGCGCCTTCTCTTTTCGATGACGTCTGCGGCCAGGCGGCGATAGCGGCGGGGACGCGCCCGATCACTCCTCGGCCTGCGCCTCGGCCCGGCTCTTGCCCGCCACATCCATCGCAAGCGTTGCCGCCATGAAGGCATCGAGATCGCCGTCAAGCACGCCCTTGGTATCGGATGTCTCGTGATTGGTGCGCAGATCCTTCACCATCTGGTAGGGTTGGAGCACGTAAGAGCGGATCTGATTGCCCCAGCCAGCTTCGCCCTTGGCCTCATGCGCCTCGGTGATGGCCGCGTTCCGGCGATCAAGCTCCTGCTGGTAGAGCCGCGATTTCAGCGCCCGCATGGCGATATCGCGGTTCTGGTGCTGCGATTTCTCGGAAGAGGTCACCACGATGCCGGTGGGGATATGGGTGATCCGCACCGCCGAGTCGGTCGTGTTCACATGCTGCCCGCCCGCGCCGGACGACCGGTAGGTATCAACCCGGATATCGGAGGGGTTCACCTCGATCTCGATATTGTCGTCCACAACCGGATAGACCCAAACCGAGGAGAAAGACGTGTGCCGCTTGGCGGCGCTGTCGAAGGGCGAGATGCGCACAAGCCGGTGGACGCCCGATTCCGATTTCAGCCAGCCATAGGCATTGGGGCCCGAAATCTTGTAGGCGGCCGATTTGATGCCCGCTTCTTCCCCCGCGCTTTCCGAAAGCAGCTCAACCGAATAGCCCTGCTTTTCGGCCCACCGCACATACATGCGCGCGAGCATCGCGGCCCAATCGCAGCTTTCGGTACCGCCGGCGCCCGAGTTGATCTCAAGAAAGGTGTCATTGCCATCGGCCTCGCCCGAAAGAAGTGCCTCAAGCTCTGCCTGCGCCGCGCGTTCGGCCAGCGCCTTCAGCGCGGCTTCGGCCTCTGCAACAACCTCTGCATCCTCCTCGATCTCGCCAAGCTCGATGAGTTCGACACTGTCGGACAGCTCCTGCCGCATGGCCTTGTAGCGATCCACCGCATCGACCAGCATCTGGCGTTCCCGCATCAGCTTCTGCGCGCGTTCGGGATCGTTCCAGAGATCGGGATCTTCCGTCATCGCGTTGAATTCTTCGAGCCGGTGTTCCGCAGTGTCCCAGTCCATCCGCTGGCGGAGAAGCGCCAGGGATTTCTCGATTTCGGCCACGGTGTTTTCGGCTTCGGCGCGCATGTGTTGCCCTGGAAGGTTGAGTGAGACCGCGGTGATAGCAACGCCGTTCCGAAGCGGCAAGCACTAGGGGCAGAGGCGCGCGGCTTCAACCCGGCCAACGGACGCGTGCGCCCGCAGACTAGTACAGCCCGCCGGAGGAAATCGTGCCGAGGTTGCGGTTGGCGGGCACCTGCACCACCTCGCCCGTGCCGGTTTGCACGGTGGTGCTGGGCAATGGCTGAACGGCGGCGGGATCGGGGTTTTCGGGATCAAAGAGCGGCAGGTTCGATCCCATGGCAAACCCGCCATCGAAGGCCACGCCGAAGACGGGCTCTTCCCCGATCCGGAAATATTCGGCCACCACGTTTTCGCCCGCGGCCTCATCGGGCAGCCGTTCGCCAGTGAACCGGTCAATCTTGATGAAACGCCCGCCTTCGGGAACTTCGAAGGGGCCGCCGCCGTACTTCTCCGTCGCCGTGGCCATGAAATCGTTGAAAACCGGGGCGCAGAACCGCCCGCCGCTGGCGCCGGAGCCAAGGGGGCGCGGCCGGTCATACCCGATATAGCAGCCCGCCACGATATTGGAGGTGAAGCCCACGAACCACACATCGCGCGCATCGTTGGTGGTGCCCGTCTTGCCCGCGGCGGGCACCGGAAGGGTCACGCGCCCCGCTGCCGTGCCGCGCTGCACCACGCCCGACATCATCGAGGTGAGCTGATAGGCGGTGACGGGATCCATCACCTGCGCGCGGTTCGATTCGATGATCGGCGCGCGGCGGGCCTCAAGTTCACGCTGCCCGCATTCCTCGCAGGTGCGCCTGTCATGGCGATAGATCGTGTTGCCCCAGCGATCCTGCACCCGGTCCACCAGCGTGGGTTCCAGCCGCTGCCCGCCATTGGCAAACATCGCATATGCCGCGACCATGCGGTAAAGCGTGGTCTCCTCGGCCCCGAGCGAATTGGCCAGGAACCGGCCCATCCGGTCATAAACCCCGAAGCGTTCGGCATAGCCTGCCACGAGATCCATCCCAAGCTCTTCGGCCAGCCGCACCGTCATCAGGTTACGCGACTGTTCGATGCCGGTGCGCAGCGGCGTGGGGCCGTAGAAGCGGTTCGAGGCATTGCGCGGGCGCCAGATGCCATCGCCCGTCTCCACCTCGATCGGCGCATCGATGAGGATCGTGGCGGGCGAAAAGCCGCTATCGAGTGCGGCGGCATAGACGAAAGGTTTGAAGGAGGATCCGGGCTGGCGCGTGGCCTGGGTGGCGCGGTTAAACACCGAATGCTGGTAGGAAAATCCGCCCTGCATCGCGATCACGCGGCCCGATTCCACATCCATCGCCATGAAAGCGCCCTGCACTTCGGGCACCTGCCGAAGGCTCCACCGCGTGAGGTTGCCGGCATCGTCCAGGCGGCCCCGTACATGCACCACATCGCCGCGATCCAGCAGATCGCCCGCCACGCGCGCGCGTGGGCCGAGCTCGCCCTCGCCCAGATCCTTGCGCGCCCAGGTCACATCTTCGGCAAGGATGAAATGGCCATCCTCGTCATCGGCCACGCCTTCGATGCCGATCCGGGCGGCGTTTTCGCCCACCTCCAACACCACGGCCACATACCAGCCATCGATATCGCGGGGCACATCCTCGGCTGCGAGCGCCGCGCGCCAGGTGGCCTCATCGCCAAGCGCATCGCCCTCCAGGGCAACGCCGGTGCCGCGCCAGACGCCCTGTTCACGGTCATAGGCCTCAAGCTGGCGGCGCAGGGCCGCGGCGGCCTCAAGCTGCATCTCGGGGTCAAGTGTGGCGCGCACGGTCAGGCCGCCGCCGAAGAACTGGGTTTCGCCGAAATCGCGTGAAAGCTGGCGGCGGATTTCATCGGTGAAGTAATCGCGCGGCGGAAGCTGTACGCGGAAGCCTTCGTAATCGCCGCCCTGCACCGTCAGAAGCGGCGCCGCGCGCGCGGCCTCAAGCGCCGCCTCATCGATATACCCGTTCTCGAACATCTCGCGCAGCACGAAATTGCGCCGCGAAACCGCATCCTCGGCATTGCGCACCGGGTGCAGGTTGCCGGGCCGCTGGGGCAGCGCGCCAAGATAGGCGGCCTCCTCAGGCGAAAGCTCTGCCAAGGTCTTGTTGAAGTAGGTTTGCGCGGCTGCCGTGACCCCGTAGCTGTTCTGGCCGAGGAAGATCTCGTTGAGATAAAGCTCAAGAATGCGGTCTTTGGAGAGCGTGTTTTCGAGCCGGACCGAGAGGATCAGTTCCTTGATCTTGCGCTCGGCGGACCGGTCCGCCGAAAGAAAGAAGTTCTTCACCACCTGCTGGGGGATCGTGGAGGCGCCGCGCACCCGTTCCCCCCTTGTCTGGATCGCCTCGACACCGGCGGCTGCAATCCCGCGCAGATCGAAGCCGTCATGCTGGTAGAAGTTCTTGTCTTCCGCAGAGATGAAGGCGGCTTTCACCAGATCGGGGATATCCTCGATCGGGGTGAAGAGGCGGCGCTCTTCGCTGAACTCATCGATGATCCGGCCTTCGGTGGAATAAATGCGGCTGATCGTGGGCGGCGTGTACTGCACAAGCTGCTCGTGATCGGGCAGATCGCGGCCATAGATATAGAAGATGGCCCCAACGCCAAGCGCGGCGAAGATCACGCCCATCGTCAGGAGCGTGAAGAAACCGCCGAGGACCGAGAAGAAAAACCTGAGCACGGTGTGAAACCCTGTTCTGTTGGAGGGCGTTATACGCGTATCGCCAGACCCGGTCAAAGCGGCGGGCGGGGCTTTGCCACCCCGGTTGCCAAGTGCCGCGCGCCTCCGTGTCACGGCCGCAGAAGGGCAGCGCGGCGCGCCTCTTCCGCGGCCCAGGCGCGCAGCGCATCACGGATGCCCCCGGCGGCGGAATTGCGCCATTCCGCCCGCGCGAGGTTCTCGCGATCCTTGGCGCTGGAGAGAAAGCCGATCTCGATCAGCACAGAGGGGATATCGGGCGCCTTCAGCACCGAAAACCCCGCCGATCGGCGCGGGCGCGAATTCATCGCCACCTCGGCACCCCTCAGCCCCGCCACAAGGCCCTCGGCCAGGCGGGCCGTGCGCGGCTCTGTCTCGCGCCGCGCGATCTCCATAAGCACGAGCGCGATCTCATCGCCCTGCCCGGTGAGATCGACGCCGGCCAGAAGATCGCTCTGATCATGGCGTTCGGCCAGCCGCTGCGAGGCGAGATCGGAGGCATCTTCTGACAGCGTGTAGATCGTGGCACCGCTTGCCTGCCCCGCATCCCGAGGAAGCGCATCGGCGTGGAGTGACAGGAACACATCCGCCCCCGCTTCACGCGCCAGGCTGATCCGGGTTTCCAGCGGCACGAAGGCATCACCATCGCGGGTCATCGACACCCGGAATTCACCGGAACGCAGGAGCACTTCGCGCAATTCACGCGCAAAGGTCAGCATCAGATCGGCCTCCACGAGCCCGCCCGCCTCGGCGCCGGGATCGATGCCGCCATGGCCAGGGTCAAGCATCACGTGAAGCCGCCCGTCGCCCTCCGAAGCGGGCGCGGATTTGCGGGGCGCAAGGCGGAAGCGGGCGTCGTCAGGCGTGCCCGCGCGGGCGGCAAAGGTATCGGCATCGCTTTCCGCAAAGCGGATGCGAAGCCGGGTCGTGCCATCGGCGGCGCCTGTGGCCATCTCGGCCTCGGCCACGATATGCGGGGCGGCCAGATCGATCACCATGCGGGACCATCCGGGCTGAAAAACGCCCATGCGCAGATCTTCCACCGCCAGTGCACCCAGAAGCATCGTCTCTGGCCACACAACTTCGCTGAGATCGATCACCGCGCGGCGGGGCGCATCAAGGAGGAACACGCGCCAGGGCACCGGCTGGCTGAGATCCAGCACCAGTTCGGCGCCGCCGTCCGCCTCCACAATACGGCTTTCGTCACTCACCCGCGCAAGGGCGCCCAGATCCGCGCGCGCGGAGCCAGCAAAAAGCGCCGCCGCAAGCGCGGCGCAGATCATCATCAGCGGTCGGAAGCTGCTCATGGCCCCGGTCTGTTTGTTTTTTTGAACTATAGCCGGGGCGTGCGGAAAACGAAACGGGGAACCGGCAGGTTGCCCCGGGCCGCGCGGACTGCGGCTATAACCCGCCGCGCCATCGCATGGGGCCCTAGCGGCGCGCCATGAAGGCCGCCAGCCGTTCGAGCCCTTCGGCAATATCCGCTGTTGAGCGGGCGTAGGAAAAGCGCAGCGTCCGGTGGCCCCGCAAGGGATCGAAATCAAGGCCGGGCGTGACCGCCACGCCCGCCTCCGCCAGGATTTCGGAGCAGAAGGCGCGGCTGTCATCTGTATGCGCGCCCACATCGGCATAAACATAGAACGCCCCATCGGGCGGCGCGAAATGGCCGAACCCCGCTTTTGGCAGGCCCTCAAGCATCAGCCGGCGGTTTTCGGCGTAAACGGCGAGGTTTGCCTGAAGCTCCTCTTCACAATCCATCGCGGCCAGCGCGGCCACCTGCGCGGCATGGGGCGCGCAGATGAACATGTTTTGCGCCAGCCGTTCGATCATCCGCACATGATCCTCAGGCACCACCATCCAGCCCACGCGCCAGCCCGTCATCGAGAAATACTTCGAAAACGAGTTGATCACATAAACGTCGTCGCTGAGTTCCAGGGCCGAGACAGAGCGGCGCTCATACTCGATCCCGTGATAGATCTCGTCGGAGATGAAGGCCGCCCCGCGCGCCGCCGCCGCCTCGATCAACGCGCCGAGCGCAGGGGCATCGAGCATGGTGCCCGAGGGGTTCGCAGGTGAGGCCACGATCAGCCCGTCCAGCGCGTCGGGCAGATCTTCGGGCACCGGCTGCAACCGGTGATCCTGTGCCGTGGCAAGGCCCAGCGGCTCCAGGCTGAGCGCCCGCAGGATCTGGCGGTAGGAGGGATAGCCGGGGTCGCCGAGGGCCACCCTGGCGCCGGGATCGAAAAGCGCCGTGAAGGCCAGAAGGAACGCGCCCGAAGAACCTGCGGTTACGATCACGCGGGCCGGATCAAGATCCACATTGTGGCGTGTGCGGTAGCGCGCGGCGATCTTCTGGCGCAAAGCCGGCAGGCCAAGCGCCACGGTATAGCCCAGGGGATCGCCCTGCATGGCGCCCGTAAGCGCGGTCAGCGCCCCTTGCGGCGCGGGCGTTCCGGGCTGGCCAACTTCCATATGGATGATGTGGCGGCCCGCCGCCTCGGCCGCGCGCGCCGCTTCCATCACATCCATCACAATGAACGGATCGACGGCGCTTCGCCTTGAGACCTGCATCGCCCCTCCCCTATGTTGGCGGTTGAGACGTGCACGGCGGGCCGAAAACAGTCAATGCCACGATCCCTTCTTCTTACCCTGTGCCTGGCTGCGGCGATGGCGCTAGCCGCGGCGCTGCCTGCTGCGGCGCGCAGCCTCATCCGCGATGCCGATATCGAATATGCGCTGGCCCGGCTCGCACAGCCCCTCATTGCGGCGGCGGGCCTCAATGCCAACCGGATCGACGTTCTGGTGATCAACGACGATTCGATGAATGCGTTCGTCGTGAACGACCGGGCGGTGTTCCTGCATTCCGGAATGATCCTCAGGCTTGATACGGCGGCGGAGCTTCAGGCGGTGATCGCCCATGAGCTGGCCCATATCGCCAACGGCCACATCGCGCGGCGGATGACGAACCGGCGCGCGGCAAGCACGGTGGGCGGCATCGCCGTGGCACTGGGCGCCGCCGCCGCGCTTGCGGGCGAAGGGGCGGCGGGGGCGGCGCTGGGGGTTGGCGCGGCAAACTCCGCCAATCGCCGGTTTTTAACCCATACGCGCGCCGAAGAGGCCGCGGCAGATGCTTCGGGCCTGCGGTTTATGGCCGATGCGGGGGTGGATCCCGCGGCGGCCGCCGACGTGCTGAGCCGCTTTCGGGGCCAGGAGGCGCTCTCGATCGATCGGCAAGACCCCTATCTGCGCGGCCATCCGCTGACGCGCGACCGGATCCGTGCGGTCGAGGGGCTGGCCGCCGCCCTGCCGGTGCGGCCCGGCGGCGATGGCGGGGCGGATTACTGGTTTGCCCGCGCCCAGGGCAAGCCCAGCGCCTTCCTGCGCGCGCCGAGCTGGACCTTGCGGCGCCTCGGCGATGAAGCCGGTTCCGATATCGCGATGATGCGCCGCGCGGTGGCGCTGCACCGTCAGCCCGATCCCGAAGGCGCGCGCGCCGCGATCAACCAGCTTGTTGCGGCGCGGCCCGAAGACCCGTTCGTGCATGAATTGAAGGGCCAGATCCTTCTGGAAAGCCGCGCCTTCGGCCCCGCAATTGCCGCCTATGAGCAGGCCGCAGCACTCGCGCCCCGGAACGCGCTGGTGCTTGCCGGGCTCGGCCGCGCGCTTCTGACCCGCGAGGATGCCGCGAGCACACGCCGCGCGCTTGGGGTGCTGGAAGACGCCCGCGCGCGCGATCCCCGCGATGCGCGCATGATGCGCGATCTCGCGGTGGCCCATGCCCGGCTGGGGCAGAACGCGATGGCCTCCTTGGCAACGGCGGAGCGCTATGCGTTACTCGGGCGCGGCACGGATGCGGTGCTGCATGCCTCACGGGCCGCCGGGGCGCTGCCGCAGGGCAGCCCGGCCTGGCGCCGGGCCGACGATATTCTGAGGGCGTTCGAAAACGCCGATAAGTGAGGGAGTGGCGCGATGCTGCGCAAACTGACGATCACGGCAGCCTCGGCGCTTGCCCTTGCCGGGCCCGCCGCCGCGCTGGATCTCGATGCGATGAGTGACAGCGAGCGCGCGGCTTTCGGCGCGGCAGTGCGGGACTACCTGCTGGAAAACCCGCAAGTGCTGATGGAAGCGATCGCGGTGCTCGAAGAACAGCAAGCGGCCGAGGCGGCGACGGCGGAGCTGACCATGGTGAGCGACAATGCCGATGCGATCTTCAATGACGGGCATTCGTTCATCGGCGGCAACCCCGAGGGCGATGTCACCGTGGTGGAATTCATCGATTACCGCTGCAGCTTCTGCCGCCGCGCCCATCCCGAGATGGATGAGCTCGTGGAAAGCGACGGCAATATCCGCAAGATCGTGAAGGAGTTTCCGATCCTTGGCCCCGAGTCCGTGGAAGCCTCTCGCTTTGCCATCTCGGCGCTGCAGGTGGCGGGCCCCGAGGCCTATGAAGCCGTTAACGATGCGCTGATGGCGCGGCGGGGCAGCTTCGAGCGCGGCGCGCTGGAGCGGATGGGCACCGATCTTGGCCTTGACGGCGCGGCGATCGTGGCCGGCATGGATGCGCCTGCGGTCACCGCCGTGATAGAGGAGAACCGCGCCCTGGCGCAGCGGCTGCAGATCGGCGGCACGCCCACATTCGTGGTGGGCGAGCGCATGGTGCGGGGTTACCTGCCGCTTGAGGAGATGCGGGGCACTGTGGCGGAGGTGCGGGCGCAATAGGCCGACCGCGTGCCATTGAGTATTTGAGCCAAGATGAAGGGCCGGGCCGGTTTACTCGGCAGCCTGATCGGCAGCAGCGGTTTCGGCATCAAGCGCCGCGGCCTTCGCTTCGACCTGTTCCACGATGTGATCGATCATCTCGTCATTTGAAAGCTTGTGGCTTTGCTTGCCGGCGAGATAGACCATCCCGCTGCCCGCACCGCCGCCGGTAAAGCCCACATCCGTCATCAATGCCTCGCCCGGGCCGTTGACCACACAGCCGATGATCGAAAGGCTCATGGGCGTTTTGATGTGTTCCAGGCGCTTTTCGAGGATCTCGACCGTCTTGATCACATCGAAGCCCTGCCGCGCGCAGGAGGGGCAGGAGATGATGTTCACGCCGCGGTGGCGCAGCCCCAGGGATTTCAGGATCTCGTAGCCCACCTTCACCTCTTCCACCGGGTCGGCGGAGAGCGAGACGCGGATCGTATCGCCGATACCCATCCAGAGCAGATTGCCAAGCCCGATGGCGGATTTGATGGTGCCGGAGACAAGGCCGCCCGCCTCGGTGATCCCCAGATGCAGGGGCGCATCGGTGGCCTCTGCGAGGGATTGATAGGCCGCGGCGGCGAGAAAGACGTCAGACGCCTTGCAGGAGATTTTGAAGTTCAGAAAATCGTTGTCTTCGAGGATCTTGATATGGTCGAGCCCGCTTTCGACCATCGCCTCCGGGCAGGGTTCGCCGTATTTTTCGAGAAGATCCTTTTCGAGCGAACCCGCGTTCACCCCGATCCGGATGGCGCAGCCGTGATCCTTCGCGGCCTTGATCACCTCACGCACCCGGGCCTCATCACCGATATTGCCGGGGTTGATGCGCAGGCAGGCCGCGCCCGCTTCTGCCGCCTCGATCGCGCGTTTGTAGTGAAAGTGGATGTCGGCCACGATCGGCACCGGGCTTTCGCGCACGATTTCCTTCAGCGCGGTGGTCGATGCCTCATCGGGGGTGGAGATGCGCACGATATCTGCGCCCGCCTCGGCGCAGGCCAGCACCTGATCGACGGTGGCGCGCACATCGGTGGTATCGGTGTTCGTCATCGTTTGCACGGTGATCGGCGCATCGCCCCCAACCGGCACCGGGCCCACCTGGATCTGGCGCGACGTGCGCCGGTAAATGTTGCGCCAGGGGCGGACGTGATTGATCGACATCGGGCCAGGCCATCCGTGCGGTAACGGTTGGATCAGAAATAGGCTTTCGCGGCGGCGGTGGCAACGGGTGCGACAGCGTGGGGCGCGGCCCCGGATGCGGCGGCTGGGGCGGTTATTCCTGCGCCTCGGCCACGGCCACGAAACGCGCGAGATCATCGTCGCTCGCCATATCGGCCACCGCGTATTCACCCGTCACCGCCTCGGCGGACACGGTGACATCGCGGATCACCGAAGCGCCCCGGCCCGCCGGGCCATAGGCGGTTTCGCCCACCATGAAATAGAGCGATCCGGCATTCCCGGCGCGCAGCACCGGGGGTTCTTCGGTAGCGGGCAGCACATAGCGTTCGCCCGCATCAAGGATTTTTTCAAAGAGGATCGTGCCATCGGCGGCGCGCAGCCGCACCCAGGAGGGGCGCACGGCCACAAGCTGCACCTCGGGCGGGCCATCGGCCACCACCTGCACCGGCGCATCGCCTTCCCCTGCGCCTGCCGGCAAGGGCGGGCCAATCAAATCGGCGGATTGAACCGGCGCGGGCACGAAGATCGGCGGCGCCTCTGCCACATCGCGCGTATCGAAGGGATCGGGGGCCAGCGCGCCAAGCGAACCCGGCTCGATCGTGGCAATCGGCCCGTCGCGCGCCGTCAGCACCGGCACTTCCAGCGCCTGCGGGCGGTAGAGGCGATCGAAGCTTTCGCTCGATCCGGCAACCGCCACATCCTCTTCAAGCTCCGTCTCGGGCAGCACCGCGGCATCGAGCGGATCGAGATCCGACAACACGATGGGCGTTTCCTCCACCGGGGTGAACTGAACCTTCTGCACTTCCTGAAGCACCGCCCAGCCGCCATAGCCGATGCCGGCCACAAGCGCGGCCAGCACTGCGACAGAACCGATCGCGCCCGCCTCGATCCGCGCGAGCGGCGCGCTTTCGTTCGGCAGGTAGGCCACGCTGGGGCTTGCCAGCGCATCGCGCGCCACGGTCTGCGCTTCGGCCCCGGCCCCGCCCTTGGCGCCAAGACGCGCCTTGCCCTTGGATTTCGCCTTTGCGGGCTCCGACAGGCTGGAATGCGGGGTGAAATTGCCTTCCTCGCAGAAGGCGCTGTAGGCCCATTCGGGATCCATCCCCAGATAGCGGGCATAGGAGCGCACATAGCCGGCGATAAAGCCGGGGCTCTCAAAGGCGGTAGGATCTGTGTTCTCGATCGCCGCGATATAAGTGGCCTTGATCTTGAGATCGCGCTGGACGTCAAGCAGGGATTTACCGAGGGTGGCGCGCTCGCCCCGCATGAGATCACCGAGGCGCATATCGTAATCGTCGAACGACTTCAGCCGTTCGACACCCTCGTCTTGCGGCGTTTCTTCACGCCCGCTCATGATCCATGCCCCATTACAAACCCGTCCCCAGGCGACCAGAATCGCCACGAGCATAGTGTCAACAAGTTAACACAGGCACTAAGTACCTGCATACCCGGGTTTTTTAGGCGCTAAGCTCGGCGCGATTGAGGGCACAATGTGACCAAAGCTGGTCCATTGCGCTGACAAGCGCGTCAATCTCCTTGGGCCCGTGCACCGGCGAGGGCGTGAAGCGAAGCCGTTCGGTTCCGCGGGGCACGGTGGGGAAGTTGATCGGCTGCACGTAGATCCCAAACTGATCCAGCAGCATGTCGGAGATCTGCTTGGTGTGCACCGGATCGCCCACGATCACCGGCACGATATGGCTGCCGTGATCGATGAAGGGCAGCCCAAGCGCCTTCAGGCGCAGCTTGAGGATCTTGGCCTGGGTCTGGTGGCGTTCGCGAAGCGCGGCATCGGTTTTCAGATGTGCCACCGAGGCCGCGGCGCCGGCCGCCACAGCGGGCGGCAGCGATGTGGTGAAGATGAAGCCCGGCGCATAAGATCTTATGGCATCGCACATTTTTGCGCTGGCGGCGATATAGCCCCCCATCACACCATAGGCTTTGGCGAGCGTGCCGTTGATGATATCGATCCGGCCCATCAGCCCATCACGCTCAGCCACTCCCGCACCGCGGGGGCCGTACATGCCCACGGCATGCACTTCGTCGATATAGGTCAGCGCGCCGAATTCCTGCGCCAGATCGCAAATCTCTTCAATCGGCCCGAAATCGCCATCCATCGAATAGACCGATTCAAAGGCGATGAGCTTTGGCGCTGCGGGATCATCCGCCGCAAGCAATTCGCGCAGATGCGCCACATCGTTGTGCTTGAAGATGCGCTTCTGGCCGCCGTTGCGGCGGATGCCCTCTATCATCGAGGCGTGGTTCAGCGCGTCGGAATAGATGATCAGGCCGGGGAACAGCTTCGGCAGCGTGGACAGCGTGGCATCGTTGGCGATGTAGGCCGAGGTGAACAGCAGAGCGGCCTCCTTGCGGTGCAGATCCGCAAGCTCGGCCTCGAGCCGCTTGTGATAGACGGTGGTGCCGGAGATGTTGCGCGTGCCGCCCGATCCTGCACCGGTGGCATCAAGCGCCTCATGCATCGCTGAAAGCACGGCGGGGTGCTGGCCCATCCCCAGGTAATCGTTACCGCACCACACGGTAACGGGGGTTTCCGTGCCATCGGGCTTGCGCCAGATCGCATGGGGGAAATTGCCGTTCCGGCGTTCGATATCGATGAAGGTGCGGTAGCGCCCCTCGTCATGCAGGCGCTGCAGGGCCTGATCCAATCCCGCGGTGTAGTCCACCGACTGCTCTCCCTTCCCCATCCGCTTGGTCACATCTCTGCCCGTTTTCCTAGCAACCCCGGATATAACGGCACCCTGACTTAGATCAATTCGAAACCGGTGCGGCATCTGGACAGTGGGGCCCCGGCTGATACGGTTCGGCCAGCCTGAAACTGGAGCCCCCCATGAGCCTCGACGCCGTTCTTTCCCGTATCGATGACGATCTGCCCAACGCGTTGGAACGATTGATGGAACTGTTGCGCATTCCCTCGATCTCCACCGATCCCGCCTATCATGCCGATTGCCAGAAGGCGGCGGATTGGCTGGTGGCCGATCTCAAAACGCTGGGGGCAGAGGCGGCGGCCCATGCCACGCCGGGCAAGCCGATGGTTGTGGGCCATGCGGGCGATACCGGGCCGCAGCTGATGTTTTACGGGCATTACGATGTTCAGCCAGTCGATCCGCTCGATCTCTGGCACCGCGATCCGTTCGATCCGGCGCTGGAAGAGACAGATCAGGGCAAGGTGATCCGCGCCCGCGGCTCAGCCGATGACAAGGGCCAGTTGATGACCTTTGTCGAAGCCTGCCGTGCCTGGAAGGCGGTGTATGGCACCCTGCCCGCGCGGCTGACCTTTTTCTTCGAAGGCGAAGAGGAATCCGGCTCGCCCTCACTGATCCCGTTTTTGAAAGACCATGCCGAGCGGCTGAAGGCCGATCTCTGCCTGATCTGCGATACCGGGCTCTTCGATCCCGAAACGCCGGCGATCACCACCATGCTGCGGGGCCTTCTGGGTGAAGAGATCATCATCACGGGCTCGAGCCGTGATTTGCATTCGGGCGCCTATGGCGGGGCGGCGGCGAACCCGATCCGCGTGCTCACCCGCATCCTCGCGGGGCTTCATGATGAAACGGGCCGCGTGACGATCCCCGGGTTTTACGATGGGGTGCCCGAACTGCCCGAAACCCTGCGCGCGCAGTGGGATGGGCTGGGCTTCGATGCCGATGGGTTTCTGGGCGACGTGGGCCTGAAGCACCCCGCGGGAGAGGCCGGGCGCACGGCGCTGGAGATGCTCTGGTCGCGCCCGACCTGCGAATTTAACGGCATCAGCGGCGGCTATGCGGGCGACGGATTCAAGACCGTTCTGCCCTCAAAAGCCAGCGCGAAGGTGAGCTGCCGGTTGGTGGGCACGCAGGATCCGCTCGCGATCCGCGCGGCGTTTCGCGAGATGGTGCGCGCACAGGTTCCGGCAGATTGCACGGTGGAATTTCTCGATCACGGCGCCTCGCCCGCAAGCGTGATGCCCACCGAAAACCCGGCCTTTGAGCAGGCGCGCCAGGCGCTTTCGGCGGAGTGGCCGAAGCCCGCGGCCTTTATCGGCTCGGGCGGGTCAATCCCCATCGCGGGCTATTTCCAATCGATCCTTGGCGTGGATTCGATGCTGATCGGGTTCGGGCGGGATGATGATCAGATCCACAGCCCCAACGAGAAATACAACCTCGAAAGCTTCCACCGCGGTATCCGTAGCTGGGCGCGTATTCTCGACGCGATGACCTGAGCGCACAGCGCCTGCCGTTCAATCAGCGTTCGGGTGGAAATGGCGCGGTTGACGGGGCTCGAACCCGCGACCCCCGGCGTGACAGGCCGGTACTCTAACCAACTGAGCTACAACCGCGCGGGGTCTCTCACGTCTGGCAGCGCTGGCGCGGTTGACGGGGCTCGAACCCGCGACCCCCGGCGTGACAGGCCGGTACTCTAACCAACTGAGCTACAACCGCGCGCTGCGTGACGTGCAGGCGGTTCTAGGCGCACCCCCCTGCCCCGTCAAGCGGGATTGTCGCAGGCCCCGCACGGAAGGCGCGGGGCCGCAGAACCCTGAGGTGCCGCGGCACCCTGAAAGCTAGCGAAGCGCGCCTTCTGCCCGGAGCGCCTGGTACTTTTCCTCATCCCACCACCAATAATCCTCGCCCCGCGCGAAGGGAGGCTTGGTATCGGGCCGCCCGAACACATCCCAATAGGCCAGCCAATGCGCGCCCTTCGTCCATTGCGGGGCCCAGATATGCTTGGCGCGCAGAACCCGGTCGAGCGCCTTCACGCGCGCGGTCAGCACTTCGCGGCTATCGGCAGAGATGATGCGTGTAATCATGTCATCGACCACCGGATCGGCCACGCCGGACAGGTTGAAGGAGCCGGGCCGGTCCGCCGCGGAAGAGCCAAATAGCGTGCGCAGTTCTGCCGAAGGGCTGAGCCCCAGCACGAACCGCGCAATGGCGATATCGTAATCGAACTCTTCCTGCCGCTGCTGCATCTGCGCGCTGTCGATCCGGATCCATTCCGCATCGATCCCCGCGCGGCGCATGTTCTCCACAAACGGGTTTGCGATGCGTTCGAAGGCCGGGCTGTCATCCACGATTTCAACCCGGAGCAACGCGCCCTCGGCATTGCGACGAAGGCCATCGTCGCCCACCATCCACCCCGCCTCATCAAGAAGGGCCGAGGCTTCGCGCAATGCGGTGCGATCCAGCACCCGGTTGGAGCTGATATTCGGCACGAAGGCTCCGTCGGTGAAGATCGCGGGATCGAGCTGATCGCGATATTCTTCGAGAAACGCCAGTTCCGCGCCCTCCGGCAGGCCCGCGGCCTGCATATCGGAGTTTTCCCAGAAGCTGTCGGTTCGCCCGTAAAGCCCGTAAAACAGCGTTTCGTTCGACCACTCGAAGTTGAAGAGCTTCCCCACGGCCTGGCGCACGCGGATATCCTGAAACTGCGGGCGGCGCAGGTTGAACCAGAAGCCCTGGGCGCCGGAGGGCCGATTGTCATCAAGCACTTCCTGGATCACCCAGCCGCGATCGAGCGCGGGAAAATCGTAGCCCGTGGCCCAGATCGCCGAGGTGAATTCCTCATGAAAGAGATAGCCGCCGGATTTCAGCGCCTCAAAGGCGGCGGTGTTCTCGGCGAAGTACTCGTAGCGGAAGCATTCGAAGTTTTCGGTGCCCAGGTTCACCGGCAGATCGGCTCCCCAGTAATCCTCAATCCGGCAATAGGTGACGGAGCGGCCCGGATCGGCATCGGCCACCACATAAGGCCCCGATCCCACCGGCGGTTCCAGGGTGGAGCGCGTGAAATCCACCGTCTCGTAATAGTGCTTGGGCAGGATTGGGAAATTGCCGACTTCGGCAATAAGATCGCGGGTTTGCGCCTCGGGGTTGAAGTTTACTTTGACCCGGTGGGGGCCAAGCACCTCGGCATCCACCACATCATCGAAAAGGATCTGGAAGCGGGGCGAGGCATCGGCCTTGATCGTCTCAATCGTATACTTGATATCCTCGGCTGTGATCGGCGCGCCATCGGTAAAGCGGGCTTCGGGCCGCATGTTGAAGATCACCCAGCTTCTATCGGCGGGGTACTCGATCGTCTCCGCCACCTGGCCATAGTAGCTATCGGGCTCATCCCAGGCGCGCACCAGAAGCCGGTCATAGAGCCGCAGAAGGCCCTGCGCGGGTTCACCCTGCAGGATGAAGAAATTCAGGCTATCGAAGGTGCGCGAGGCGGCGGTACCCCGGAAGCTCATCGTGCCACCGATGGGCGCGTCGGGGTTCACGTAATCGAAATGCGGGAAATCGGCGGGGTATTTCAGCTCCCCAAAGGCAGAGATGCCGTGGCTGGTGATGATATCGTCATCCGCAAGGGCCGGGGTGACGAGGCTGGCAACGGCGAGGGCCGCGCTTGCGAGTATCCGCATTCAAATCCTCCCAGGGTTTTGGGCCAGAGGCGCTATCGGGGAGCATAGCGCGAATGGGCGGTGGCAAAAGGGGCCGCACGCAGCCGTGAGCGGCCCCTCATCCGAATGCGCCTATTTCGCGGGCAGCGGGATGAATTCGGCGTCATCGCCCGGGGGCAGGCTGAAGCGGCCATCGCCCCAATCCTCTTTCCGCCAGGCTTCCTTCGCCTCTTCGATCCGCTCTTTCGAAGACGCCACGAAATTCCACCAGATGTAACGCGGGCCTTCGAGCGTTTCGCCGCCCAGAAGCATTACCCGCGCGCCATTCGGCCCGGCGGTCATCGACACCCGATCGCCACTGCGGAACACCATCATGCGGCCCGCCTCGAAGGTATCTCCGGCGATCGTCACCTCGCCTTCAACAACATAGGCGCCGCGATCCTCGTGATTGTCGGGCAGCGGGAGCTTGGCGCCGGGCGCCAGCACCGCATCGGCATAAAACATCTCCGAGGGCGTTTTCACCGGGGCGGTTTCGCCATAGGCGCTGCCAAGGATCAGCCGCACCTCCTTGCCTTCGCCCTGCATGAAGGGCAGCGCCTCTTTCGGCGCGTGATGAAACTCGGGCGCGCGGTCTTCATGGGCCTCGGGCAACGCCACCCAAGTTTGAATCCCGAAAAACGGCATCGGATCCTTCTGGGTTTCATCATCGGTGCGCTCGGAATGGGTGATCCCCTGCCCGGCCACCATCCAGTTCACCGCGCCCGGTTCGATCCAGGCATCTGTGCCAAGGCTGTCACGGTGATGCATCCGCCCGCGATAGAGATAGCTGATCGTGGCAAGCCCGATATGGGGATGCGGGCGCACATCAAGCCCCCGAGAGGGCAGGAATTCAGCGGGCCCCATCTGATCGAAAAAGATGAACGGGCCCACCATCTGGCGGCGCGGCGCGGGCAGCGCCCGGCGCACTTCTAGCGCGCCCAGATCGCGGGCGCGGGGGATAATTACGGTTTCGATTGCATCCACGGCATCGCCGGTGGGGCAATCGGGATCAAGCGCGGGATTCCAACTCATCTGCCATCTCCTATTGTTGCGTTGATGTGCACATAAACCCCCTGAACCCGGAAACCTATCTGCAATTGCGCACAAAGGATGTGGCCGGTTCCGGGGCGCGGTGCGGTGCCTTGACGGATGCCGGGCCAGGCCGCAGAACGCAGGCCGGGCAAGAGAGGGGTGGCGCATGTTCGTTGTAATCGTGAAAGTTGAAGTAGCCGCGGGCCAGATGGAGGCGTTTCTGCCGCTTGTCACGGCCAACGCGCGCGCCTCGGTCGCAGAAGAACCGGGCTGCCACCAGTTTGACGTTTGCGTGGCGCGGGATCGGGCGGATTTCGTGATGCTCTATGAGGTGTATGACGATGAGGCCGCCTTCCAGGCCCATAAGCAAACCGCGCACTTCGCCCGTTTCGATGCGGCGGCGGGGCCGCTGATGGCGGCCAAAACGGCGCAAATCTTCACCCGCAGCGCGCCCTGAGGAAAGGCCCCGATATGGCACCGAAATTTGGCACATCCGGCCTGAGGGGCCTTGTGACGGAACTGACCGATCCGCTTTGCGCCGCCTATGCCGAGGCCTTTCTGCGTGGGGCGGAAACCGATGGCACGGTGCTGATCGGGCGCGATCTTCGCGCCAGTTCGCCCCGGATCGCCGCAGCGGTGGCCGGCGGCGCGGCGCGAGCGGGGCTGAAAGCGGTGGATTGCGGGGTTCTGCCCACCCCGGCGCTGGCGCTTGCCGCCGAGGCGCGGGGCACCGCGGCCGTCATGGTGACGGGCAGCCACATCCCCGATGATCGGAACGGGCTGAAATTCTACACCCGCCATGGCGAGATCACGAAGGCCGATGAAACGGCGATCACCGATGGGGTGGCGGAACTGGGCACCGAACGGCCCGTGGCCCCGGCGGAGATGGCGGAAGACACCACCGCCCGGTCAGCGTTCGTGGCGCGCTACACCGGGTTCTTCCCGCCCGATCACCTGGCCGGGCTGAAGATCGGCGTTTATCAGCACAGCTCTACCGCCCGCGATCTTCTGCCAGAGATCCTCGAAGCGCTTGGGGCAAAAACCGTGGCACTGGGGCGCAGCGACCATTTCGTGCCGGTGGATACAGAGGCGCTTGATGGCGAGACGCGCGCGATGCTGGCAGGCTGGGCGGGGGAACACGGGCTCGATGCCATCGTTTCCACCGATGGCGATGCCGACCGCCCGATGGTGGCCGATGCGGATGGCCATGTTATTCCGGGTGATCGGCTGGGGCCGCTGACGGCGGAAGCCTTGGGTGCGAACGTCATTGTGACCCCGGTATCCTCCAACACGCTCGTGGCGCAGATGCCGGCTTTCGATGTGCGCCTGACCCGCATCGGGTCGCCTTACGTGATCGCCGGGATGGAGGCGGCGGAAGGCGCTGCAGTTGTGGGCTATGAGGCCAATGGCGGGTTTCTGACGGGCTTTACCGCCGAACATGGCGGGCGGCGCCTGCCGCCCCTGATGACGCGCGATTGCGTGTTGCCGATCATTGCGCCGCTCGGGCTTGCGCGGGCGCGGGGTCTATCGCTTTCCGCGCTCTCGGCCAGCCTGCCGCCGCGCTTTACAGCGGCAGACCGGCTCACGGAGGTGGAAACCACCGCTTCTGCCGCGCTGATCGGCGCCTGCCGCGCCGGGCAGGCAGAGTCGACGGCGCTATTCGCGCCCTACGGCACGCCCGCGAAGATCGACAACACCGATGGCTTCCGTGCCACCTTCGGCGATGGGCTGGTGATTCACCTGCGCCCCTCGGGCAATGCGCCGGAATGCCGGGTGTATATCGAGGCCGATGATCCCGCCCGCGCGCAGGGCGTGCTGACGGACATGCTCGCCCGCGTGCGCGCCGCGCTTTAGCCCGCACGCGTTGATCCAGCGCGTTGATTTCGGGCGCCCGCCCGTTACCTCTGGCCTGCAAGAACGCGAGCAGGCCCATGCCCAACACACCTTCCCGCCCCGTGCCGCGGCCCATAGCCGTGCCTGCGGGCCGCGTCTCGCGCCTCACGCACCTCGGGGCGATGACGGCGGGTGTGGCGGGCAACATGGCGGTGAACGGATTGCGCCAATGGGCGGGCGGGCAGCGGCCAACCGCGCGCGACCTGATCCTGACCCCCGCCAATATCCGCCGCGTGGCCGATCAGCTCGCCCAGATGCGCGGTGCGGCGATGAAGATCGGGCAATTGATGTCGATGGATACCGGCGACGCCCTGCCCCCGGAACTGGCCGACATCCTCGCCCGCCTGCGCGCGGAGGCCGATTTCATGCCGCCCCGGCAGCTCAAGCAAGTGCTGACAAGCGCCTGGGGCGCGGGCTGGCTGGCGCGGTTTCAGCGCTTCGATGTGCGCCCCATCGCGGCGGCTTCGATCGGCCAGGTGCACCGGGCAGAGCTGAAGGATGGCCGGGTGCTGGCGATCAAGGTGCAGTATCCCGGGATCGCCAAGAGCATCGATAGCGATGTGTCGAATGTCGGCGCGCTGATCCGCCTCTCGGGCCTTCTGCCCACAGGCTTCGATCTGGCGCCTTATCTTGAAGAGGCGCGCCGGCAGCTTCGCGAAGAGGCCGATTACGCGCAGGAGGCCGTGCACCTGGCCGCGTTCCGCAGCCTGCTTGAGGGCGATCCCCGCTTCACGCTGCCGGAAGCGGTTGAGGAGCTCACAACGCCCGCGGTGCTGGCGATGACTTTCGTGACCGGCGCGCCCATCGAGACCGTTGAAGCCGCCGATGCAGCCACGCGCAACCGTGTGGCCGAACACCTGATCGCATTGGTGCTGGATGAGCTTTTTGCCTTCGGGCTCATGCAAACCGATCCGAACTTCGCCAATTACCGCTACGATGCGGCACACGGGCGGATCGTGCTGCTGGATTTCGGGGCCACGCGGCGCTTTGCACCCATGGTTGCCGCGCAATACCGGCGCCTCATGGCCGCGGGGCTGGCCGGGGACGAGGCCGCCACCGCAGCGGCTGCCGAAGAAATCGGCTTTGTCACGCAAGAGATGCCTGCCCGCCACGGCCGGGCGGTCATATCGATGATCGTGATGGTGTTCGAGGCGCTACGTGCGTCTGAGACTTTCGATTTCGCCGATCCGGGCCTGACCCGGCGGATGAACGAGGCTGGCCGCGCGCTGGCGGAAGACGGCTTCGTGCCACCGCCCCTGCCGATGGACGCGCTCTACCTTCAGCGCAAGTTCGCGGGCATCTTCCTTCTGGCCAGCCGCCTGCGCGCCCGCCTGCCGGTGGCTCAGATGCTGGGCGAGGCCATCCGCAGGAAACCTTGAGAGAACCGGGCGCATCCGCCCGCGATCTTCAACAAAGGTTCACACAAGCTTTAACGCCACGCCACACCTCCGCGCATTCATCCGAATGAATTTCCAACGGAGGGTCTGATGAAATTCAAGTCGATCGTACTGGGCCTTGGCCTGGCCGCGTTTTCGGCCGCCTCGGTGGCAGCGGAAACCTGGAAGCTTGCCGTGACGGATGTTGAGGGGATGGAGCGGCTGCAGCTCGAATGGGGCCCCTTCAAGGAAGCGCTTGAGGCGGCCACGGGCGAAAGCTTTGAGTTCTATGCCGTGAATTCCCGCACCGCCGCCGCCGAAGCGCTGCGCGGCGAAACCGTTGATTTCGTTGTTTCCGGCCCCGCCGAATACGTGGTGATCAACAAGCTCACCAATGCCACGCCGCTGGTGGGCCTTGGCCGCCCGGATTACCACTGCGCCATCGTGGTGCGCGCCGATAGCGGCATCAACACGGTGCAGGATCTCAAGGGCAAGACGATTGCCTTTGGCGATATCGGCTCCACCTCGAACATGCTCTGCCCGATGCAGGTGCTGGCCGATTACGGGCTCGACCCGATCAACGACATCGAGAAAACGCATACCAGCCGCAACATCGCCCATGAGGCGCTGAAGGCGGGCGATGTGGATGCGCTGGGCTCCAACGCCGGAAGCTGGCTCAACGTGCGCAACAAGGAAACCGATCTTCCCTACGGGTTCTTCAAGATGATCGCGCGTTCGGGCGATCTGCCCAATGACATGATCATGGTGGGCGCGCATGTGCCGGCAGAAGCCGCCGACATGGTGAAAACCGCGATCCTTGAGAACAAGGATGCCATCATCGCTGGCATCACTGCCCATGAAGAGAACGACAAGTATGTCGGCATGGATCTCGTGGCAATCGAAGACAGCGCCTACGATTACGTACGCTCCATGTACACGAATGCGGGCTTCCCGCAGTTCGACAACTTCATCGGTGAGTGATCTCGATCTGAAAGAACCGGTTGCGCGCCAGGCGCAGCCGGATGCGGCCGGGGCACCAGTTGCCCCGGTTTCCCCTGTGGATGCAGAGGCTTTGGGCGTTGGAAAATCCTTCGGCGAAACCCCGATCTTTTCCGATGTGAGCTTTCGGCTGGCACGTGGAGAGGCGGTGGCGCTTGTGGGCGCCAATGGCACCGGAAAATCAACGCTTCTGCGCTGCCTCATGGGGCTGATCCCCGTCACCTCCGGTTCGGTGCGGCTCTTGAGACAAGACGTGGCCGCCGCGCGCACTGCCGAGCTGCGCGCCTTGCGCGCCCGGATCGGCCTGGTGAGCCAGAGGCACAACCTCGTGCCCCGGCTGAGCGTTCTGTCGAACGTGGTGCAGGGCCTTCTCGGGCGCCATCCGGGGCCGCGGCATTGGAGCCATGTGGTGGCCCCCGGAGCCTCGCGGGACGCCGCGATGGCCGCGCTGCGCAAGGTTGGCCTCGAAGAATTCGCGCTGCGCCGGGCCGACAGGCTTTCGGGCGGGCAATCGCAGCGCGTGGCCATCGCGCGCGCCATCGTGGGCGGGCCAGAGCTTCTTTTCGCCGATGAGCCCTGCGCCTCGCTGGATCCGGCTGCGGGCGAGGATGTGATGGAGCTTTTCTTCCGCCTCGTGCGGGATGAGGCGGTGACGGTTGTCTTCACCTCCCACAACATCGACCACGCTTTGAAATACGGTGATCGGGTCCTTGGCCTCGCCCATGGGCGGCTGCAGCTTGACGCGACCGCCGCCTCGCTCGCGGCATCGGACCTGCGAGGACTTTATGACTGATTTTGCCGCCCCTGCCCGGCTAGAACGCCCCTCTGCCATCGCCTTTCTGGGCTATGCCGCGGGGATTGTGATCATCGTCTGGTGCTTTGCTGGTGCGGGGTTCTCGCTGGAAAAGATGGCCACGGCCCCGCCGCGCTTTGCCGATTTTATCGACCGCGCGTTCCCGCCCAATCTGGAACCCGACACGTTGGTGCGGCTGGGCTGGAAGATGGTGGAAACCCTTCAGATCGCGCTGGCCGGTGCGGTGCTGGGGGTGATCCTCTCGGTGCCCATCGCGCTTCTGGCCGCCCGCGGCCTGATCGCCGCGCCCTGGATCAGCCAGGTGATCCGCACAATCCTCGGCTTCATTCGCGCGGTCCCCGATATCGCCTGGGCGCTCGTATTCGTTGTGGCCGTGGGGCTTGGGCCCTTCGCGGGCATGCTTGCGATCATGGTGGATACCATCGGCTTCTGCGGCCGGTTCTTTGCCGATGATATGGAGGCCGCCGACAAGGGGCCTGCCGAAAGCCTCACCGCCACGGGCGCGCGGAAGACCGATGTTGTCGTCTGCGCCACGATCCCGGCGGCCACGCCTGCCTTCATTTCCACCTCGCTCTACGCGCTGGAGAAGGCCGTGCGATCCTCAACCATCCTCGGCCTTGTGGGCGCCGGGGGCATCGGGATCGAGCTCAAGGTGGGCTTCGATCTTTTTGATTACCCCACCGCGATGACCGTGATCCTGATGATCGCGGTTGTGGTGATTGGCATCGAATACCTCAGCGGCTGGGCCCGCACGAAGATTATCGGAGATGAGCGGTGAAAACGGATACGGCAGATCAGCATTGGAACGCCGAGTGGGCGGGGATCGAGGCGGGCAGCAAATGGCTGAGCCCGGAAGAGGATGTGATCGCCTGGTCAAATACGCTGGCCAAGGGCGCGCGCATTCTCGATCTCGGCGCCGGCGTGGGGCGCCACGCGCTTTGGCTGGCAGAACAGGGGTTCGATGTTGTGGCGCTTGATGCCGCGCCCGAGGGGCTGGCCGAGATCGCGAAGGCAGGCGGCGTTGAAACGGTTGAGGCGCGGATGCACAGCCTGCCCTTCGGCGATGGCGCGTTCGATCATGTGCTCAGCTGGAACGTGATCTACCACGGTGATGAAGACATCCTTCTGCGCACCATTGGCGAGATCCGCCGGGTGCTGAAGCCGGGCGGCACCT
>JANQPC010000031.1 GCA_028285485.1 Paracoccaceae bacterium
ATCGGGGCCGTCAGGATGGTGGATCATCTCGCCCCGCGCCGGCACCCGGCCCGCAAGCATGAAGACAAGCCCGCCCAGCGTATCGATCTCTTCCTCATCCTCGCCATTGACGAGCTTACGGCCAATCTCGGCCTCAAACTCTTCAAGCGGCGTGCGCGCCTGGGCGAGGTAGCAGCCGGGTTTCTCCTGCGTCCAGTAGAGGCCCTCGGCAATATCGTGTTCATCCTCGATCTCGCCCAGAACCTGTTCGATCAGATCCTCGATCGTAACCAACCCGTCCACACCGCCATATTCATCGATCACCAGCGCCATGTGGATGCGATCGCTCTGCATCTTCTGCAGCAGAACGCCGATCGGCATCGAGGGCGGAGCGTAGAGCAGATCGCGGGTCATGTTGGCGAGGTTGAAGCGCCCGCCGCCGCCGTTGAACCCGTGGCGCAGCGCGAAATCCTTCAGGTGAACCATGCCCTTGGGGCTGTCGAGCGTGCTGGAGTAGACAGGAAGCCGCGTCAGCCCGCTTTCGCGGAACACCTCCACCAGATCATCTTTCTTGATGTCGGACGGTACGGCCACGATCTCGGCCTTCGGCAGCATCACATCTTCTACCCGCATCAGCCGCAGGTTGCGCAGGCCCGGGGGCTGCGCGGCGCCATTCACCGGCCGGTCTTCGGCCTCGGCATGCGCCTCTTCGGGTGTGTCGTTGCCCGTGATGGCAGAGATCAGGCGGCCCAAAAGGCCCGCGCCCGCTGTCTGCTCCCCTGCCGCTTCGGTATCTGCCGGCTTTATGCCGCCGTCTTGCGCGCCCTGCGCTGCGCTAGAAGACCCGTCTTGCGCGTCGCCCATCAATCCTATCCAAAATGCGCGCCACCGTGGCGCCGTGCCCTAATATGGGTTCGCAATACCAAGACTGGCAAGTATCTCAATCTCCAACTGTTCCATAAGCGCGGCATCGCCGTCGCTTTCATGATCGTAGCCCAGTAAGTGTAACACCCCATGCACGATCAGATGCGTTGCATGATCCGGCAGTGTGATCCCCGCTTCACCAGCCTCTGCCGCGCAGGTTTCAAAGGCCAGCGCGAGATCGCCCAACTCCGCCTCGGGCCCCGCGGGCGGCGCCGGATGCGCGCCGAGCTCTGCCGCCCTCCGCTCCACACTCGGCCACGACAAAACATTGGTTGGCGCCGGCTTGCCGCGAAACGTGGCATTCAGTTCCGCGATCCGGGCATCGTTGCAGGCCAGAAGCGTGATCTCCCACACCTCTGGGTCAAGTCCCCGTTGGGTGAGCGCCGCATCGCAGGCAACGGGTGCGATACGCGCGATCCCCGCCTCCTCCCAGCGCGGATCTTCGATCAGCACGTCAACGCTCAAGTGACGTCGGCGTCATAGGCCTCGATGATCTTCGCAACCAGCGGGTGGCGGACCACATCCTTGGCGGTAAAGTAGTTGAAGGCGATGCTGTCGATCCGCCCCAACAGCCGCTCGGCATCGTGCAGCCCGCTGGTCACCCCGCGCGGCAGATCCACCTGGCTGCGATCGCCGGTGATCACCATTCGGCTGCCCTCGCCGAGGCGGGTGAGAAACATCTTCATCTGCATCGCTGTGGCGTTCTGCGCCTCATCGAGCACTACGAAAGCGTTCGACAGCGTGCGCCCGCGCATGAAGGCCAGCGGCGCAATCTCGATCCGCTTCTCTTCGATCAGCTTGGCCACCTGCTTGCCGGGCAGGAAATCATTCAGCGCATCGTAGAGCGGCTGCATGTAGGGATCGACCTTGTCTTTCATATCCCCCGGCAGGAAGCCCAGCCGTTCACCGGCTTCCACGGCGGGGCGGGAGAGGATGATCCGATCCACATGGCCCTCGATGAACATCGAAACGCCCACCGCCACGGCCAGGTAGGTTTTCCCGGTGCCCGCAGGCCCGATCCCGAAGGCGAGCTCGTTCGAGAACAAGGCGCGCACATAGGCTTTCTGCGCCTCGGTGCGCGGCTCAACCAGTTTCTTGCGGGTTTTGATCTCTACGCGGCCGCCCTTGAAAAGCTCCATCTGATCGCCCCGGCGCGCGCCGGTTTCGGCATCAGACCCGCCCATGCGGATCTCACCGTCAATATCGCCCGCGTCAAGTTCCCGCCCCGCTTCGAGCTTCTGGTAAAGCCCTTCGAGCACGGAAATCGCCCGTTCCCGCGCGCCGTCTTCGCCGATTACGGCCAGTTGGTTGCCGCGGCGCAGGATCTGCACTGAAAGCGCGTGTTCGATCTGCGCAAGGTTACGATCGAACTCTCCGCAGAGATCGATCAGAAGGCGATTGTCGGGAAATTCCAGAAGCGTTTCGTGAACGTCTTCGGTGAGGGGCGTCTGGGTCAGCGCGCTGATGGCCAAATAATGCTCCGTCCTCGGGTGCCTGCGCCAATGGTGCACAGATGCGTGTTCAGGCACAAGACCTAGAGGGGGAATGTCACGAAATTATGGCCGCGCGCGCGAGGTGCTGCCCGCGCTTTGGCCAGCCTATGCGCCGCGCTCAAGATAGCGCCGCGCCTCTTCCCGCGTTTCAAATACATGATCGGCCTGCCCCCGTGCCACGGCCTGGCCCAGTTTGCGGCGCATGAAGGCGGAGCCCGAGTAACGGGTCACCGTGTTGTAGAACCGCTCTGTCATCGCATCGACCATCGCAAAATAGTCGCGCTCGATCTCTTCATCGATATGCGTACCATCGTAATTGGCCACCACATCCACCCGCTTTCCCAGCGGCCCCAGAACCTCTTCCACCCGCGCCGCGATCGCCTCGATATCGGCCGTGCCGCGCACGCGCAGTTTCTCGAAGTTCAAAAACAGCGTGGTGCCCTCTTCGTTCAGCGCGATGCGATCCGGCAGATCCAGGTGCAGAAGCTCGGATTTGAGATCCATGGGCTGATCGGTGAAGAGGCGCGCATCCATCTCCGCCACCTCGCCCACAATCGGCGTGAAATCGAGATGCGCCAGCACATCGCGTTCGATTTCGATGCCCGGCGCCACTTCGGTAAGCGCGATGCCGTCAGGCGTCAGCCGGAAGACGCAGCGCTCGGTGATATAAACAACCGGTTGCCGCATCTGGGTGGCCTGGGCGCCGGAGAAGGTGATCTGCCCGACCTTCGCCACGCATTTGCGCATCCGCCCTTCCTGCGTGATCCGGGCGGTGCCGCCGCCCGCCTCAAAACCAAGGCCCCCCGCCGTGAGCGTTCCGGTAAACACCACGCGATGCGCGTTCTGGCTGATATTGATGAAGCCACCCGCCCCCGCCAGCCGCGGCCCGAAGCGCGAGACATTCACGTTGCCCGCACCATCAAGCTCCGCCATCCCCAGCACCGCCAGATCGAGCCCGCCTCCATCGTAGAAATCGAACTGCGCGTTTTGCGGAATGATCGCATCGGTATTGACCGCCGCGCCGAAATCGAGGCCAGAGGCGGGCTGGCCGCCGATCACGCCCGGTTCGGCGGTGAGTGTGAAGTGCTCCAAAAGCCCCTCTTCGCCCACAACCGCCGCAACGCCCTCGGGCATCCCGATCCCGAGGTTGATCACGCCATTGACGGGCAGCTCGAACGCCGCACGCCGTGCGATCACCTTGCGCGCATCAAGCGGCATTGCGGGCATATCGCCGATATCGGCGCGGTAGCGGCCGGAAAACGTGTGGCTGTAGGGTGTGGCGAAGGTTTGCATATGCTGCGCGGGCTCGGCCACCACAACCGCATCCACCAGCGCCGAAGGGATCTCCACATCCCGCGGGTTCAGCCCGCCGCGGGCAACGGTGCGCTCCACCTGCACGATCACCACGCCGCCGGAGTTTTTAACCGCCATCGCCTGGGCGAGATTGTCGATAACAAGCGCCTCACGCTCCATCGTCACGTTCCCGGCCTGATCCGCAGTGGTGCCGCGCAGAAGTGCCACGTTGATGGGCCGCGCCTTGTAGAAGAGATGTTGCTCGCCGCCAATCTCCATCCGTTCAACAAGGTCTTGCGTGCAAGCCGCGTTGATCTTGCCGCCGTCCAGGCGGGGGTCAACAAAGGTGCCAAGCCCCACTTTCGTTATCGCACCCGGGCGCCCGGCGGCGATATCGCGATAGAGGTGGCTGATCACGCCCTGGGGCAGGTTGTAGCCCTCGATCCGGCCCTCTACGGCAAGCGCAGCCACTTTCGGGATCAGCCCCCAATGCCCGCCGATCACGCATTTCAGAAGCCCGTCATGGCCCAGATGGTTGAGCCCGCGATCCTTGCCATCGCCCTGCCCTGCCGCGAAGAAGAGCGTCAGATCCCGCGGATGGCCAGTTTCCACAAACCGCTCTTCGAGCGCGATGAGGAGCGCTTCTGGCACACCGATGCCAACGAAGCCGGAGGTGGTGACGGTATCGCCGTCCGCCACAAGCTCCGCAGCCGCTGCGGCGGTGATCACCTTGCGTTTCATCAGCCCCTCCTCCCAAAGGTTCGCCCAAGTTTCACGGGCCCGCAGGCGGGCGTCAACGCTTCTTACGGTTTGCGCTTCCCGGGTGCCCGCCTGTAGCGTTCCGGCAAAACACAATTCGGGAGGGGCCAGTGTCGGCAACTGGGGTCGGACCATTGGCGGGAACACGGGTTCTGGATTTTACGAATGTGCTCGCAGGGCCATTCGCCTGCCACCAGCTGGCCCATCTGGGCGCCGAGGTCATCAAGGTTGAAGCCGTGGGGCGCGGTGACCTAGCGCGCAGCCTTGGGGCAGACCCGCAGCTGAACGCTGCAGGCATGGGTGTTTCTTTCCTGGCGCAAAATGCAGGCAAGCAGTCCGTCACCGTGAATCTCAAGGATCCACGCGGTGTGGCACTCGCCAAGCGGCTCGTGGCCACGGCCGATGTGGTTGTGGAGAACTTCCGGCCCGGGGTGATGGATCGGCTGGGCATGGGATACACCTCTTTGAAGGAGGCGCAGCCCCGCCTGATCTACTGCGCAATCTCCGGCTTCGGGCAAGAGGGGCCGTGGGTGGATCGCCCGGCCTATGATCAGATCATCCAGGGCGCGTCCGGCGTGATGTCGATCACCGGCGATGCGAAAAGCGCGCCGCTCCGCGTGGGCTACCCGGTGGCCGATACGGTGGGCGGGCTCACCGCGGCGATGGCGATCTGTGCTGCGCTGAACGCGCCCGAACGCGGCGCATTTCTCGATATCTCGATGCTAGAGGCTGTGATCGCGACAATGGGCTGGGCGGTTTCGAACCACCTGATCGCCGGCGTCGATCCGGTGCCCGCTGGCAACGAAAACCTCACCTCAGCCCCTTCGGGCGCCTTTCAAACAGCCGAGGGGCTGCTGAACATTGCCGCCAATAAAGAAGAGCAATGGCAGGCGCTCGCCCGGCACCTCGGGCGGGTCGACCTGCTCGATCATCCCGATTACGCCAGCCGCGAGGATCGCAAGCGCAATCGCAAGGCTCTGAAGGCAGTGCTGGAGGCGGCCCTTGCCGAGCGCAGCGCGCGGGAATGGGCGGCCGAGCTGAACGCGATCGGCGTGCCAGCGGGCGCGGTGATGACGGTTCCAAGCATCCTGGCCCATCCCCTGATTGCCAATCGCGGGATGCTGGCAGAGTTCCCCGATGCGCCGGGCGTGGGACGGGATATCACCGTGCTCCGCACCGGCGTGAAGGTTGACGGCGCCGCGCCCGCCGTGAAGAGCCCGCCACCCGAGCTTGGGCAGGATAACGCAGAAATCTGGGGCAGCCTCGGTGTTGGGGAGAAGGAGTTGGAGCGGTTGGCAGCGGAGGGTGTAATATGAGCGACGTGGCAGATTGGTGGCGCACAGCCATCATCGATATGGAGCCCGGGCGCATTGCGCTGCGCGGCCACCCCATCGAAGAAATCATCGGCACCGCGAGCTTTGCGCAAACGATCTGGCTGATGACCCGCGGCGCGATGCCGTCAGAGGCAGAGGCGCATCTGCTTGAGGCAGCACTTGTGGCCGGGGTGGATCACGGGCCGCAGGCGCCCTCCATCGCCGCGGCGCGGATGGCCGTTACCTGCGGCCTGCCGCTCAACAACGCGATGGCCAGCGCTGTCAACATGCTGGGCGATGTGCATGGCGGCGCGGGCGAGCAGGCGGTGGAACTTTACCACGCCATCGATGCTGCCGGTGGGGCCGAAGCCGCGCCGGCTACTGTAGAGAACTGGCGCAAGAAGCACGGTAAATACGTTCCAGGCTTTGGCCACCGCTTCCACACGCCCACCGATCCCCGCGCGCCGCGCCTTCTGGCGCTCACGGAGGCGGCTGCGGCTGACGGCACCTGTTCCGGCCGGTTCGCCGCCATCGGGCGCGCGGTCGAAGCGCATCTCTCGGCCAGCGCCGGGAAACCGGTGCCCATGAATATCGATGGCGCAACCGCGGTGATCTTCGCCGAGCTTGGCTTCCCCCCGCCGCTGGCGCGCGGGCTTTTCTGCCTCTCCCGCTCCGTCGGCATCCTCGCCCATGCCTGGGAGCAGATGGAACAGGGCGGGCGCAACAAAGGGCCGACCCCGCCGGGATATCGGTGGACTTATGATGGTCCCTAGCTAAGCGGGCGGCCAAAGGCGCGGGCCAGAAACCCGGCGTTCCAAATCACCGCGCCCACCAGAATGCCGGGCAGAAGACCGAGGCCCATGGCCCAGTGTTTCGGATCGCCCGCCAGGGTGCGGGAGAAGACGCGCAGGGCGCGCGGCGCGAAAAGGATGAATGCCAGCGCTTTGAAGCGCACGGCAATGGCACCGGGCAGGTTCAGCGCCTCGCGCACCTGCGCGCTGTGATAACCGAGGCGAAACTGGTGTTTCTTGAGATTGGCGTAACCCGGCAGGTTGAAGTGATCCACCTGCGCATCGGGCAGAAACCACTGGCGCCGCCCGCGCGCGCGCAGCGCGGCCATCAGTTTGGTGTCTTCCCCGGGCTGCATCTCGGGATCAAAGCCGCCGATGGCGCGAAAGTCTTCCGCCCGCACGGCCATGCTGCACGAGGCACCGCCAAGCTGTTCCTTCGCCAGGTGCCAGGGCGCCTGCTCCGAAAACTCGCTCAGCCAGTTCACCATGCCCCAATACCCGCCGCTCTCGGCCACACCCACCGAGCCCACGATAAAGTCATCCGGCCGGGCTTCGAAATGCGCCACGATCGCCGCGAGCCAGCCAGGCACGGGCCGCACATCGCCATCGCAAAAAGCCAGGATATCTCCCGTTGCGATCTCTGCCCCCATGTTGCGGGCCGCGCCGCCGCGCATCCGATCTTCCGCATGGCGCACCGTTACGCCGGGGTGGCTTTTGGCAACTGTCTCTGTGGGATCATCGGGCCCGGTGTGGAAAACGATGATCTCGTCCGGCTTCCGCGTGCCCGCTTCCAGCGCACTCAGAACGGCATCGAGGAACGGCATCGGCCCATAGGCGGGTATGATGACGGAAACGGTAGTCACTTCGGCCGGCCCTCCGGTGCTGCGGGCGCTCTTTCGCAGGTGGGCGCAAGCCTGTCCAGTGCCGCCGCTGGCGCGCAGCCTCGGGATGGCGTAAGGCTGAGGCCCGATCCCCAGCCGCCCCGGAAACGTGCGCGTTCTATTAGATATCGTTCATCCCGCAGATGTTTTGTTCTTCAAGCGCCCGATGGACGTGCTGCGCGCCCGGGGTGACGATATCCTCGTGCTCTCCCGCGAAAAAGACGTGGCCTGCGAGTTGCTCGATGGCTTCGGTATTACCCACACCCCTGTCTCCCGCGCCGCAACGGGAACATTGCCGCTGGCCATGGAACTGGCGAGGCGCGATCTGGCGGTCTGGCGCGCGATCCGGCGGTTTCGGCCAAACGTGATGATCGGGTTCGGCGGCGTGGCCATCGCCCATGCCGGGCGGGTGACGGGCGTGCCCGCGCTCAGCGTTTACGACAGCGAAAATGCAACGCTTCAAACCCGCATCACCTGGCCCTTCATCACCCACCTTTATGTGCCGGAAGCCTATGGCGGGCCGGTGCCGAAAGGCCGCACCACGCGCTGGCCAGGTACGAAAGAGCTTTCCTTCCTGCACCCCTCCGCCTTCCAGCCCGACCGCGATATCGCGCAGGCCCATGGCGTGGCCGAGGCGGGGGACACATTCTTTCTGCGCGTCGTCGCCTGGCGCGCCAATCATGATATCGGCAAGGCGGGGTGGAGCGGCGAAATGCTCGGCGCCGTCATCGAACATCTCAGCGCCCGGGGCCGCGTGATCCTTTCCAGCGAGCGGCCGCTGCCGGAGCGTTTCGAACGCTACTGGTATCGAGGGCCCACAGACGCGGTGCATCACGTGATGGGCCATTGCCGGATGGTGCTGGGGGAAAGCGCCACGATGGCCTCCGAGGCCGCCATCCTTGGCGTGCCCGGCCTCTATGCGGGCCGAGATTTTCCGGGCTACCTCGGCGATCTCGCCCGGGCGGGGTTGCTGACCGAAGTGCGCGCGGCGGGCGCCGACAGCGTGATCGCTGCGATCGACGCCGCGCTAACCGTGCCAATGGAAGAGATGCGCCGACGCCGCGACGGCTATGTGGCGCAATGCCCGGATTGGGCAGAGGCCGTGGTCGCGGCGCTTGATGCCCATGGCCGCCGTTAGCCTATCCCCTCTTCCAATATCTGCCACAGTGGTAAGAGCGCTTTCGCCGTCTCGGTGAGCCCTGCGATCAGGCCCGTGTCGCGCCAGCCTTCTGCGGGCGGCGCAACCACAACAAGGTTCTTGCGCTTGAGCAGTTCGGCATGGGGGTGGCCGGGCTCGTAAGGCTTTGGCACCCGTTTCAGCGGCTCGGGTCCCCAGGAGGAAATCTCGGCCCCCGCGCCCGAGATCGCGGCATCCAGCGCGCCCTGCAGCGCATCGCCCTCACGATCCACCAGCGCCCGGAACCGGGTCAGCGCCGGGCCCTTGAGGCCCATGATGCCGGTGCACAGGAAGATGTAATCGGGCGCCGAGCCGAAAAACCAGCCGGGCTTCACCGCATCGCCGCCTTGCATCCAGGAGATGTGAAGATGCGCGTTGTAGGGCGTTTTGTCCTTCGAGAAACGCACGTCGCGATAAATGCGGAAGAGCTTTGGCTTGAAGCTCGCCCCGCAAAGCCGCGCGAGATCCTCGGCGAAGAGGTTCGCAAGAAGCTCTCCGGGCTTCTTGATCTCATCGATGTAGCGGGCCTTTTGCGGTTCGAACCAGCCCTTGGAATTGTTCTTCGAAAGCTCGCTGAAGAACACGTTCGAGCTGTCGATCAACTCAACGAATCCGTCTGACATGGCGCGCGTCCTCATCCGCTGCGGGCACGTCTTTAATGCGCGAGGGCCGCAGTTCAGGCAAGAAACCGGCCGTTAGCTCTTGTCATCTTCTGCCACAACGGGGGCGGTCGGCGCGGCAACCGCGAAATCCTCCCCATAGGCGATGATGCAGCTTGATCCGTTGATATCGGTGGAAACGATCAGCCAGTCATCGGATCGACGCGAAACCCAGATCTCCATCACAGAAAATGGCCGGATGATGCCAACCGCTTCCTTTGCCGCAGAGTAATCCCGCGCAATGAAGCTCAGCATCTCGTCACGCGGATAACACACGGTGGTGGCCGCAGTGGCAGACGCAGCACAAGCCATCACGCTCGCCCCCGCCAAACGGCTCCACATCAGCTTGTCTCCTTCGGCGTGTGTCTCTCTCCGGTGTTTCGCGCAATTGTCTCAAGATCAGCTTACCGCGAAATGAGGAATGAGCATGTCGCCGCCGTGAATTTCGCGCCACAGGTGCGTTTCACGAGGCCGTTAAAGCTTTCATAAAACCTTCACAAACCTGTTACATGCCGCCATTATCGCCCCACAACAATAAGCAAACTGGGGAGACAATCATGCTTCGAACAACCCTTCTGTCAGCGGCCACGGCGGCGCTTGTCGCCGGATCCGCAAATGCCCAAACCGAGATCGTCCTGTGGCACGCCATGGGCGGCCAACTCGGCGAAACGGTGAACGCGCTCGCCACGCAGTTCAACGAGGCACAGGCGGATTTTGCGATCACGCCCGTCTACAAAGGCGGATATGAAGATACGCTGACAGCCACGATCGCGGCATTCCGCGCGGGCGAACAACCCAACATCGTGCAGGTGTTCGATGCGGGCGCCGCAACGATCATCGGCGCCGAGGGCGCAGTGATCCCGGCGGAAGACTTGATCATGGGCGCGGGCCTTGCCTTCGATGCCAACGATTACATCCCCGGCGTGCGTTACTTCTACGCCGACTCGAGCGACAAGATGGTGGGCATGCCCTTCAACTCGTCGACCCCAATTCTTTACTACAACGTCGAAGCGCTGAACCAAGCTGGCGTTGAGCCGCCGGTCACCTGGGAGCAGTTCGAGGAAATCGCGCCAGCGCTTGTTGAGGCCGGCTTCGTGCCGCTCGCTCAATCGCACAGCCCCTGGATCATGACGGAGAACTTCCATTCCCGTCACAACCTGCAATTCGCGACGAACAATAACGGGTTCGACGGCGCCGAAGGCACCGAGATCCTCGTCAACAACGATGCGATCAAGACCCACTTCACCAAGCTCAAGGAATGGCTCGATGCCGGTTGGTACGGCTATTACGGCGCTGGCTGGGGCGACAACCAGACCCCGTTCGAAAACGGTGAAGTGGCCATGTGGCTTGGCTCCTCGGCCTCGTTCGGCGGCCTCCGGAACTCGACCGACTTCGAATTCTCCGCAACCTTCCTCCCCTACTGGGAAGCGATCACGCCCGAGCCCGTTTCCACATTCATCGGTGGTGCTGCGCTCTTCGCGATGTCGGGCCATGAAGATGGCGAGAATGCTGGCGTTGCCGCGTTCTTCGATTTCCTTGCCTCTGCCGAAACGCAGAAGTTCTGGCACATGGAAACCGGCTACGTGCCGATCACCCAGGCGGCCTACGATCTGACCAAAGAGTCGGGCTACTACGAAGAAACGCCCCAGGCCGAAGTCGGCACCCTGCAACTTACCCAAGCGGCGGCTGACTGGAACAAAGGCTACCGCATGGGCTTCTACGTGCAGATCCGCGACGTGATGAACCGTGAATACGGCCGCATCTTCGCCGGTGAGACCGATGTCGAAAGCGCCTTCGCGGTGATCGAAGAAGAAGGCAACCGCCTTCTGGAGCGGTTCGCCCAGACCACCAACTAAGCCGGTCTGAACAAGATCGCGAGGGCGCGCCTGCCGCGCCCTCGTTCGACGTTTCGGGGGAAGACGTATGGAAAAGGCTCAGTTCACCTCGCCGTGGCTGCCCTATCTGCTGCTTGCGCCGCAGATGATCATCATCGCGATATTCTTTCTTTGGCCCGCGGCGGAAGCCATCCGGGCCTCGTTTTTCCTGGAAGACCCGTTCTTTGGCACGGCCACCTTCGTGGGCCTTCAGAATTACTCGGATGCCTTCGCCGCGTCCGATTACCAGCGCACCGCCTGGTTCACCTTCGTATTCGTGGTACTCGTATCGCTGATCTCTCTGGGCATCGGCATGATGCTCGCGGTCTCGGCCGACCGGGTGCTGCGCGGCAAGGGCAGCTATAAGACGCTGCTGATGTGGGTCTACGCGATCGCGCCGCCGGTGGCAGGGCTGATCGGCGTAATGCTGTTTGATCAGCATATCGGCCCGCTCGTGGAATTTGTGGCCTATTTCGGCTGGGATCTGCAGGTGGGGGTGGATTACTGGGATACCGGCTTTGCCATGATCGTGGTCGCCACGTGGAAGCAGGTGCCCTACTGCTTCATCTTCTTCCTCTCGGGCCTGCAATCGATCCCCACATCGGTGAAGGAAGCCTCGGCCATCGATTGCCGCTCGGAAACCCGGCGGTTCTGGACGATCACCTTCCCGCTCCTGGCGCCCACAACCTTCTTCCTGCTGATCCTCAACATCACCTATGCGATGTTCGAAACCTTCGGGATGATCGACCAGATCGTGAAGGATCAGCCCGGCAACAGCCCGGTTACGCTGGTGTACAAGGTGTTCCGCGATGGGTTCCGCGGCAACGATATCGGCGGATCCTCGGCCCAGTCGGTGATCCTGATGATCCTGGTTCTCGCGCTCACGGTGGCCCAGTTCCGCCTGATCGAGCGCCGGATTCACTATACCTGAGGAGGCAGCGCGATGGCCGTTACAGAAATCGACAGTTCCGCCGAAACCTCGGGCACCACAAAGGCCGCATCGGCCGACAATCGCCCGCGCCGCAAGACGAAGATCTTCGATCACGTCGTCCTGTGGCTCGGGGTGCTTCTGATGATGGGCCCGATCATCGTGGCCTTCACAACCTCCACCTTCGATCACGTCACAATCCACCGCGAAGGCATGCAGTTCGGCTGGGGTGGGGAGTTCGTGGAAACCTACAAGAACGTGCTCTACCAGGAGGGCGGCTTCACCGGCGAAGTAACGGGGCTGTTGATGACCCAGAACAGCCTGATCCTGGGCCTCGGCTTTGCCATCGGAAAGATCGTCGTCTCGATGCTTGCGGCCTACGCGATCGTTTACTTCCGCTTCCCATTGGCCACGTTTTCCTTCTGGGTGATCTTCACGACGCTTCTCCTCCCGCTCGAAGTCCGCATCCTGCCCTCCTACGAGGTCGTCCAGCAGCTTGGGATGCTGAACACCTATTCGGGGCTGATCATCCCGCTTATTGCCTCGGCCACCGGCACGTTCTTCTTCCGGCAATTCTTCAAGTCCGTCCCGAATGAACTGATGGAGGCCGCGCGGATCGATGGCGCCGGGCCTGTTCAATTCTTCTGGGATATTCTCGTGCCACTTTCGAAAACGATGATGGCGGCGATCTTCATCATCATGTTCGTGGTCGGGTGGAACCAGTATCTCTGGCCCACGCTGATGACGACGGAGGAGGGCTACTTCACCCTCGTGCGCGGCATCCGCAACATCATGCAGCAGATGATCGGCGCTGACATCCCCGAGTATAACGAAGCCCTGGCCATGGCGATGCTCGCCATGCTGCCGCCCGCGCTGGTGATCATCATTTTCCAGCGCATGTTCATCAAAGGATTGGTGGAGCAGGAAAAATGACAACGCTGCGCATCAGAAACGCAATCAAGCAATATCCCAACGGCGCGCAGGCGGTGAAGGGCGTATCGGTAGATGTGGAAGATGGCGAGCTTGTCGTCTTCGTGGGCCCCTCGGGCTGCGGGAAATCCACGCTTCTGCGCATGGTCGCAGGGCTGGAGGAAGTGACCGATGGCGAGATCGAGCTCAACGGGCGGGTGGTAAACAACCTCGAACCGGCCGACCGGAACATCGCCATGGTGTTCCAGAACTACGCGCTTTACCCACATATGAGCGTGCGCAAGAACCTGGCCTACGGGCTGAAGAACCGCGGCACACCGTCCGACGAGATTGACCGGAAAGTGGAAGAGGCGGGTGCGCTTCTTCAGATTTCAGAGTTTCTCGATCGCAAGCCCTCGCAGCTATCCGGCGGCCAGCGCCAACGTGTTGCCATGGGCCGCGCGATCGTGCGAAACCCGGCGATCTTTCTCTTCGATGAGCCGCTCTCGAACCTCGACGCAAAGCTCCGCAACCAGATGCGGCTGGAGATCAAGAAGCTTCAGCGCCGGCTCGATACCGCCGCGATCTACGTCACCCACGATCAGGTAGAGGCGATGACGCTGGCAGATCGGATCGTGGTGCTGAACAACGGGATGGTCGAACAGATCGGCACGCCGACCGAGGTGTATTCCCGCCCGGCCACAACCTTTGTGGCAAGCTTCATTGGCGCGCCGCCGATGAACCTGATCCCCGGCGAGCTTTCCAAGGGGCAATTGCATATCGGCGCCCATTCGATGCCGATGAATTCCGCCCATGCGGGGCCCGTGACCTTCGGCTTCCGGCCTGAGCGGGCGCATATGAACGGGGCCGCTAGCGGGCTTGCCGTGGAAATCGGCGTGATCGAAGAACTTGGCGCCCATCGCCTGATCCATGGCCGCGTGGGGGATCATGAGGTCACGGTCGCGCAGGATGCCGAACTTCCGCCCCCCGATGGCCGCATGATGCTGGCGTTCAACGAACAGGATACCCACCTTTTCGATCCGGATACCGGCGCCCGGGTCTGACCATGATCGTTGAGACCGAGGCGCGGGCGCGGCTTGCGGCCGCCGCCGAAGGCCCACTGGTGATCGCCCATCGCGGGTGTTGGGGGCCATTGCCGGAAAACTCCGCGGCGGCCATCGCCGCGGCGGCGGCATTCGATGTGATCGAGATTGATGTGCGTCTGATGGCAGACGGCACGCCCTACCTTATCCATGACGATACGCTTGCCCGAATGATCGGTATGCCCCTTGCGGCGGACGGGCTTGCGGAGGCCGACCGCCAGGGCGCACGGCTTCTGGCCGGGGCCGGAGGGGCGACGGCCACGCCCACCGATCATACGCTCCCAACGCTGGAAGAGGCGCTTTCAGCCGGAGGGCCGAATGCGATCTTCGATCTCGACGTCAAGCGCGCGGAAGATATCCCGCATGTGGCCGCGTGGATGGAACGCCATCCGGCCAGAAGCCGCGCAACGCTGAAGGTTGCAACCCGAACCCCGGAGGATATCGGCGCCCTTCAGGCGCTCGAAGCGCGTCACGGGATCACCGTAATGGCAAAAGTGGATGTTGAGGGGCCCGATCAGATCCACCTTTTGGGCAAGATCGCCCGAGCGGAGGTGGCCGCGGCAGAGATCTGGTTCCCCGAGATCGAGCTTGCGCGCGCGGCATCTGCCGCCGGGCCGGTGTTGACGACCTATACGCTTGACGAGGCCCATTGTGCCGGGCTGTCAGATACCCGCGCGAAAGCCGATCCGGGGCCGGTATGGGGCACGCTTCTCGATGCCGGGATCCGCGGTATCATGACCGATCTGCCCCACGGGCTTGCGGCATTCTACGCCTCGCGCGAAGCGCCTAAGCCCCGCTAGATCGTGATCGAAGCCGCCCGGCTGTTTTCCAACACCCGTCGGGCATTGGGCAGATCGTTGGTTTCGGCACGCCGGCGGGCCGCGTCGATGCTCAGCCCATGGTCCAGCCAACGCTGAATCAGGCGCCGCCGCAGGATATCCTCGCTTTCATCGAGATAGATCGACAGATCCCACAGATCATGCAGCCCCGACCACGGCGCCTCGTCAAGCAGCAGGTAATTGCCCTCGATCACCGCGATGCCGGTCTCTCCGGTAATCGCGCCGGCTCCGGCAATGGCAATATCGCGCGCCCGGTCAAAAACGGGCACGAACACCTCTTCGTCCCGCCCAAGGCGTTCCACCATCGCGATGAACCCGTGGGCATCGAATGTCTCCGGCGCGCCCTTCCGGGCCAGAAGCCCGCGCTGTTCCAGCACCGCGTTATCCAGGTGAAAACCATCCATCGGCACGAGCGCTGCAACCGCCCGGCGCTGCGCAAGGCGGCGCACAAGCGCCTCGGCAAAGGTGGATTTCCCCGATCCCGGCGCACCGGCCACGCATATGCGGTGGCGCACCGCAGCGTCCGGCAAAGCCAGCACCTGATCGGCCACCGCATCGATTGTCTCCGGATCGGGCCCCCGCATCCAAGCCGCCCTCTAAAGCCACCGATCCATGAAGGCGGCACTGGGCGAGGCGGTCAACCCGCCAGGCCAAGTAAGCGGTGAATTTGCCCGTGGCTGCGGCGGGGTTACGACGCTTTGAGCAGGTCCTGGATCACTGGCTGCTTGCGCGGGTTCTTGGCGATCTGGCGCAGCAAATCCGCAAGCTCGGGCTCGTTCACGCGTTTTGCAGCCGCCTTTGGGGTGAACCAGCGGCGTTTGCGTTCGCCGCGCTCTTTCCAGTTGCGATTGAGCTTTTCCACGATCATCGGGTAGACGCGCACGCGGCAGCGCAGGGTCTTGCCGTTCCCAAGGCCCTTGGGATAGTGATACTCGCCGATCTTTTCCGATGCGATGTAGCCGCGGGCGCCCGCCTCTTCCAGCGCCTCGATCTCTGCCGCGGCCCAGGGCTTCTTGCCATCGATGAGCCAGCCCTTGGGCATCACCCAGCGCCCGGTATCGCGCGAGGTGACCATAAGAACCTGCATCTGGCCGGAACGGTCCCATGTCAGCGGAAGCGCCGCTGTTTGCTGCCCCAGGCCCTGTGCCACGTTACCTTGCCTCCGGCGGCCCGAACCTGGCCGCATCTTGATCCTTCACCAAGCCGTCATGGTGTGCCCACGCATGATTCAGACGTGTGACACTCACTATACATCGTCCTCAAAGTTTCGGCGAGAAAATGAAAAAACCGGGGATAAGTCGCGTCAACTTGATCGGGCCCTGAGCGCGGCATAGCGCGCCTCAAGCCAGCGCCGGCTGGGGATATCGGTGCAAAGCGCAATCGCCCGGTCATAGGCTGTGGCCGCCTCGGCCACCCGACCCAGCGCGGCCAGGCAATGGGCGCGCACCGCATAAGCAGGCTGGTAGGTTTCCAGCCCCTCGAACGCGATCCGATCCAGCATCGCAAGCGCCTCTGCGGGCCCGGCATCTTCGGCCACCACCGCGGCATGCGAAACCGCGCCGCCGATCGTTGGATAGGCGCGGGTCAGCCCCGTATAGAGCTGAGAGAGCGCGCGCCAGTCGGTACGCCCCGTCACCGCGCGGGCGGCATGCACCGATTGGATCGCCGCCTCAAGCTGGAAGCGGCCCATGCGCCCGATCCGGGCGGCTTGCCCCAAAAGGGTCGCGGAGCGGTCGATCATCGCCTGATCCCAAAGGCCAGTCTCCTGCTCGGGCACCGGTACGAGCACGCCATTTTTGAGCCGCGCCGCCCGCCGCGCCTCGATGAACCCGATCAGCGCTGTAAGGCCCAGCGCCTCGGCATTCTCCGGGGCCAGATCGGCCAGCACCGTGCTGAGATAGAAGGCTTCATGCGAAAGATCGCCCGCGCCGGCCATCCAATCCACCGCATAAGCGCCATAGATGGCTTCCAGCACCGCATCCATCCGCGCGGGGTATTCCGCGGGGTCGGGCACAGTGAAGGGGATGCCAGCCGCCTTGATCTTGCGCTTGGCGCGCACCAGCCGCTGCGCCATGGCGGTGGGAGAGAGAAGGAAGGCGCGCGCGATCTCTTCCGCCTCAAGCCCCAGCACCGTTTGCAGCATCAGCGGCGTGTGCACGCGTTCGTCAATCGCAGGATGGGCACAAACGAAGAGAAGCTTCAGGCGCTCGTCGAGCCCGTCATCGGCAATCAGGGCAACATCGGCCATCTCAGGCACCTCATCGGTGATCAGAAGCCGGGCATCGCGGCGCGCCGCATCAATGCGGCGGTTACGCGCAACGGTAAGCAGCCAGGCTTGGGGGTTATCGGGGATGCCGCGCTCGGGCCATGTGGTGAGTGCAGCGAGAAAGGCCTCTGAGAGCGCATCTTCCGCCGCCATGATATCACCCGATCGGCTGGCGAGGATGGCAAGCAGCTTGCCATAGGCGGCGCGCGCCACATCCTCGGCGCGCGCCGCGGGGCTTGGTTGCCCCCTCAATAGTCACCCATGGCCGAGGCGCGGATCTCGATCTTGCCGGTGCGGGCGGCGGGGCATTTTTCGGCCCAGGCCAGCGCGGCATCAAGATCGGGCACATCGATGGCGAAAAAGCCGCCCAGGGTTTCGCGGGTGTCCGCGAAAGGCCCATCCTGCACCCGCCGTTCGCCATCCTTGAGGCTGATCGTGGTGGCGGTTTCTGCCGGATGCAGCCAATCGGTATCCACGAAAACGCCGGCCTCCTGCAGTGCGCCGATATAGGCGCCATAAACCTCTTTCTCCCGCGCCCAGTCCTCTGGCGTCATATGGGCGAAATCGGCGGGGTTCGAGTAAAGCAGAAAGGTATAACGCATGGAAATTCTCCTGTTGGCTGAGCGCATTAGGCCGTGGCTTTTCTGATGTTCTCAAGCCCCAACTCGAAGGTCGGGCCCATCATGCCATCCATGAAAAGGCCGAAGATGCGAAAGATGGGGTTCAGTCCCATGTCGCTTTCCACCCGCCAGGTCACTTGGGTGCCTTCGGCCGTGGGGCGGGCCTCGATCAGCTGTGTAGGCTGGCCCATCGGCCCCATATCGATGGTGTAGACCACGCGATCAGGGCTCACCTCAGCAACGGTTTGCCGACCCTTGCCTTCCTTGCCCTCAAAGGTGAAGCCCGATCCTACGCCGGCCTCGGGGCCATAGAGGCCGATCTTCAGCGCGGGGTCGCGAGATTTGTAGGGGTTGAACACCTGAAAGCCGCTATTTGATGCCGCGAGCGCCAGGATGGCCTCGGGCGCGGCGGCCACCGTGGCGGTGCGTTCCACACTCACGTGGCGCGGCAAGGCATAGGTGGCGGCGGTCAGGGCCGCGAGGCCCAGGGCGGTGTACGTGGCGATTGAAGCGATGGTCATCTCTTTTTCCTCGTTCATGGTGTGAAGCGCCAAGCTGCGTCTTCACCCCCATGACGGGCGGCCATCGCTTCAATCGACAGGCCGGAAAATTTTTTTCGAATTTTTTTTTTAGCCCGCCGTCATGGCCCGCGCGGCATCCAGATAGGCTGTCGGCACCTCGATGCCATCGGCCTCCGCCGCGGCAATCGCAGCCGCGCGGCGGCTGCCGGGCAACCGCGTGCCCTCAAGCGCTTCGATCACCGCCAGAAGCCCTTCGAGCCGCTCTGCGAATCCATTCGCTGCAGGTTTCATGGCCATCAGGAACTGCCCGGCCCCGGTGGGCGGGCCATCAGCTGTGAAGAAAGAGCTCATCTCGCGGCTCGTCTGGGCACCGGTGAATACCGCTGCGAGGATTTCCACCATCAGCGCGAGCGCGGTGCCCTTTGCTTCCCCAATTGGCAGCATGGTGCCCGATAGTGCCGCCTCAGGATCTGTCGTCGGGGCCCCGCTGGCATCGAGCGCCCAGCCTTCGGGGATGGCCGTGCCGGATTTCCTGGCATGCATCACCTTTCCCCGCGCCACGCGCGAGAGCGACAGGTCAATCACAAGGGGCGGCTGGCCCTTGCGCGGCGCGGCAAAGGCGATGGGATTGGTTCCGAAAACCGCGGTGTTCGCCCCCCAGGGCGCCATCGCCGCAGGCGCGTTTGCCACCATCAAGCCAACGAGGCCCGCGCGGGCGATCCGATCCACCTGCACAGAGAGCGCCCCGCAATGGTGCGAGCGGTGGATGGAGGCCGTTGCGGTGCCGTAGGTGCCCGCCGCCTCCACCAGCGCCTCCAGCGCGAGATCGAGCGCGGGATAGGCAAAACCATCGCCCGCATCGATCACCAGCGCCGCCGGCGCGGGCGCGCTCAGCGCTGGCACCGCGCTACCCATTACCTTGCCGCTTTGCACCTGCGCGGCGTAGTCCGCAACGCGCGAGAACCCGTGGCCCACCTGTCCTTCTGCCTCCGCCGCCACGAGGGCATGTGCGACGGAACTCGCCTGTGCCCCAGGCACACCGATGGCCACGAAGGCGCACGCGATCAGGTCGCGCGCATCGGCAAGGGTAAGACGTTCGGTTCCGGACATGGGGATTGAGGGCCGCGGATGTGGCGGCCCCAAAAGCTCCTTACGCGCTTCGATAAAGCTTCGTCATCGAAAACTCGCGATGCCCCAGCGCCTCTGCCGCGGTGTTGCGGCCATTGGCGGTGCGGCAGATCATATCGATCAGCGCATCGCCCGCCTCGTCAATCGTCATCTCCCGCCGCAGGATACCGGAAACGTCCACATCCACATGCTCGCCCATGGTGCGTACGGTGCGGGGGTTTGCGGTGATCTTGATCACCGGCACGATCGGGTTCCCAACCACGTTGCCCTGCCCCGTGGGGAAGGTGTGGATCACGGCGCCGCCCGCCGCCATCAGCGTAACGCATTCCGCCGCGGCCGAGGAGCTATCCATGAAATACAGCCCGCTACCGGCATTCGGCGCTTCCGCAGGCTCCAGAATATCGATGTATTGCGAGGTGCGGCCGATCTTTTCGAGATTGCCCAGCGCCTTTTCCTCAATCGTCGTCAGCCCGCCCTCGATATTGCCCTTCGTGGGCTGGCTGTCGGAGAGATCGTCGGTTTGGTGCGCGAAGATCACCTCGTCCTGATACGCCTTCCACATCTTGTACCAGCGCGCGCCAACTTCTTCGTTGATTGCCCGTTTCTGACAGATGTGTTCGGCGCCGGTGATCTCCGACGTCTCGCCAAAGAAGCCAGTGATGCCCTCGGGCAAAAGCTTGTCATACATGTTGCCCACGGTAGGGCAGGAGCCGAGGCCGGTGGTGGTATCGCTTTCCCCGCATTTGGTGGAAACCCAGAGTTCGGAGATATTGCATTCTTCCCGCTGATACTCAGTGGTCTGGTGAACGAACTCTTTCGCCTTCCAGCTGGCGGCGCGGATCGTCTCAAAATCCCCGTTCTGTTCGATGGAAAACTCCGCCACCGGCTTGCCGGTTTCGCGAATGCCGTCGGCGATGCGCTTCGTCCAGCCCGGTTCGATCCCGATCACCACCACGGCGGCCACGTTGGGGTTGGCGCCCGTGCCGATCATTGTTCGGAAGTGAAGCTCAAGATCCTCGCCAAACTGCAGCCGCCCATAGGCATGGGGGATCGCAAGCGTGCCTTTTACATTGTTTGCCACCGCCTCGCAGGCCGCATTCGAGATATCGTCTACAGGCAGGATCAGAACGTGATTGCGCACGCCCACGCGGCCGTTCTCGCGCCGGTAGGCCTTGACGGTCATGTTGGAGTATTTCGATGCCATGGGAGGGATCCTTACCAGCGTTTCGTTTTGCAGTTATGGGTATGCACGTGCCCGCCCTGCGGAATATTGGCGATGATCTTGCCAATGTCTTCGCCGTATTTGATGGCCGTATCCCCTTCGGAAAGATCCTTCAGCGCGATCTTGTGGCCGATCGGCACATCGGCCCCCGCCGTAAGGCGAAAGGTCGAATTATCATGCGTAACGCAGCACAGCATATCGGTGCCGGCGGTGAGCCCTTCGATCACCACGACACCCACGTTATCGGCGTGTTCGTGAACAAGAAGGTGCGGGGTTTCAGCCATCGGTGTCTCCTGACGTTCAGGGCTTGAGTATGATCTTGGGCGCGGCCACGCGGCCGGCGCGGATATCGGCAAAAGCGCGCGCGCCCTCTGAAAGGGGGCGCGTTTCGATCCAATCCAACGCGCCGAGGCGGCCATCAAACATCGCTTGTGCGGTATCGCGAAAATCCTGCGCGGTATAGGTGTAGGTGCCGATAAACGTGATCTCCTGCAAGGTCATCCGGCGGATATCGAGCCCGCCCTCGGGGCTCCCGAGCCCAATATGCAGGATCACACCGCCCGGCGCCGCGTGGGCCGAGGCGAGCGCGCGTGTTGCATCAAACCCCACCGCATCAACCACGATGGGAAACTGATCCTCCGGCGAAAGGCGCCCGGGATCGAGCGCCTCGAAGCCGCAGGTGCGGCGCAAGTACTCTTGCCGCCCCGCATTGGGCTCAGCAATGCGCACATCGGCCACGCCCTGCGCGGCAAGGCTGAGCGCGGCGCCCACCCCGATCGCACCGCCACCGATCACCAGCGCCCGGCCCTCGGCCACTTCGCGGGCCAGCCGCGTGCCGTGCCAGCCGCAGGCAATCGGCTCCGCCAACGCGGCCTGATCGGCATGAATGTGATCGGGCAGGTCAACAAGATTGCGTTCGGGCAGCACCACGGCTTCGGCAAACCCGCCTTCGCGCGGCGGCATCGAGATGATCTGCCGCGTGGCGCAAAGGTTATCGCGCCCCTCCTGGCAATAGGCGCAGATCCCGCAGGTGACGAGCGGGTTCACCGTGACCCTCTTGCCATCGGCCCGCACGGTTCCGGCTACTTCGTGGCCGAGGATCAGCGGCGCCGGGCGGCGTTCATCATGGCCGAGAAAGGCGTGCATATCGGATCCGCAGATACCGACGCTTTCCACCGAGATCAGGTGTTCGCCCTGTTGCGGCGCCGGATCGGCATATTCGATGTAATCCAGCCTCTCGGGCCCTTTATAAACCAGCGCCCTCATTTCGCGGTGAACCCCCCGTCAACCATCAGAAGCTGGCCCGTCACATAGGCCGAGGCATCGGAACACAGAAACAGGAGCGGCCCGTCGATATCCTCGGGCTCGCCATTCCGCCCGATGCAGGTTTGCTCGGCATTCCGCGCCGCGCGGGCGGGATCGGCGAAAACCGGTGCCGTAAGCTCGGTGCGGAAGAACCCCGGGCCAAGCGCGTTCACCGTAATCCCGTTTGGGGACCATGCTTCGGCCATCGCCCGCGTCAGCTGCACCACCCCGCCCTTGGAGGCGCCATAGGCCAGCCCGCCCGGAAAGGCGCGGCTCGATTGCAGCGAGGCAAAGGTCACTACCCGGCCCCAGCCCTGCGCGGCCATCGCCGGCGCCAGCGCCTGGGTCAGAAAGAAGGGGGCGGCGAGATTGATCGAAAGCGTTGCATCCCACCCTGCGCCTGTCACGTCCGGCGCCGCTTCCCGGGTGTTGAGCCCCGCGGCATGCACAACGATATCTGGCGGCCCAAAAGGGGCGGCCACATCGCGGGCAAGATCGGGGATCTTCCCGCGATCGGAGAGATCGCAGGGCACCGCCGCAATCTTCCCCGCTCCGCCTGCCGCCAGATCCTCAAGCGCCGCGAGCCGCCGCGCCACGCCCACAACCTTTGCACCGGCTGCCGCCAGCACCTCCGCCGCCCGGCGCCCCAGGCCCGCGCTCGCGCCTGTTACGCAGGCCACATGGCCGGTCAGATCAAAAAGCTGTGCGGGGGCGGCAAGGCTAGCCATCGGCTGTCAGATCAAATGTCTCGTCAGGGAAGTATTTCCGGAGGCGGATATCGGCGGTGCGGGCGTGGCCCTCCATCCCTTCGAGCCGCGCAATCCGCGCGGTGGCCTCGGCGATGGGTTTGGCGCCTTCCTTGGTGGAACGCTGCCAGGTCACGATCTTCATGTATTTGTGGACCGAAAGGCCGCCGGTGTAACTGGCTGCCCCGGAGGTGGGAAGAACGTGGTTGGTGCCAGAGGCTTTGTCGCCAAAGGCCACGGTTGTCTCTTCCCCAAGAAACAGCGAGCCGTAGCAGGAAAGCCGCCCCAGCCACCAATCAAGATCGGCGGCCTGCACCGTCAGGTGTTCGGGCGCATAGGCATCGGAGGTGGCCGCCATCTCCTCCCGATCCGGGCACAGGATCACCTCGGCATAGTCGCGCCAGGCCGCCGTGGCATTGTCGCGGTTCACATCCGGGAGATCCTCGATCAGAAGCGGAACAAGGCGCATCACTTCTTCGGCAAGCGCGCGATCATCGGTCACAAGCCAGACGGGCGAGTTGTAGCCATGCTCCGCCTGGCCCACGAGATCGGCGGCCACAATCATAGGATCGGCGGTGCTGTCCGCCAGGATCAGGCTATCGGTCGGCCCCGCGATCATATCGATCCCTACGCGCCCGAAGAGGATGCGCTTGGCCTCGGCCACAAACTGGTTGCCGGGCCCCACGAGGATGTTGGCCTTGGGCAGGCCGAACAACCCGAAGGTCATCGCCGCAACACCCTGAACGCCACCCATGGCCATGATCCGGTCGGCCCCGCAGATATGGGCGGCGTAAACGATGGCGGGCGCAATGCCCTCACCGGGGCGCGGCGGCGAACAGGCCACGATGTGTTCGCAGCCCGCCACCTTGGCGGTTGTCACCGTCATGATCGCGCTGGCGATATGACTGTAGCGCCCGCCCGGCACGTAGCAGCCCGCCGCGGCCACGGGGATGCTTTTCTGGCCTGCGATCAGGCCCGGCACAACCTCCACTTCGAAATCCGCGATGGTGCCTTTCTGCGCTTCCGCGAAGCGCTTCACATTGGCATGGGCGAACTGGATATCGCGCTTGAGCTTCTCGGGCACTTTGGCAACGGCTGCGGCGACCTCTTCTTCGGTCAGCAGCACGTTGCCATCGTATTTGTCGAACTTCGCCGCGTATTCGAGCGCCGCGGCATCCCCCCGCGCTTCGATATCGTCGAGGATGCCCCGCACGATGGCCTGGGTTTCCGTGGCATCGCTTTTCGAGGTGAGAGTGGCCTTCTTGAGATACTCGCGCGGCATGGCGTGGATCCTGTCTGCGGATATGGCGGCAGATCAACGGGGGCGCGATGGCGGGCGCAAGTTGCGGCGCGGGGTGCCGGCGCGCCCTCCCTTGCCCGCCGAGTCGCAATGCTTGTAAGCGCTTACATTAGTCGGCGCAAGAGCCCTCGCACTGCGCTTTTCATATGCGGTGCGAGCGCTTATCCTCGCGTGACGGGCGAGGCCCGATTGCTACAAAAGGCCAATGCGCAGGTGAGCCAGGCAAACCGCCACCGCCCCCCTTCCCCGACATTGCAGGATGTCGCCACGGCTGCGGGCGTTTCAACGGCCACCGTTTCGCGCTGCCTAAATGCGCCCGATCGCGTGGTGGCAAAGACCCGCGAAAAGGTGCTGCGCGTGGTGCGCGAGATGGGCTATGCGCCGAATTTCGGCGCGCAGGCCCTTGCCGCCAAGCGCACCAACACAATCGGCGCGATCATCCCCACGATGGAAAACGCGATCTTCGCGCGCGGGCTTCAGGCGTTTCAGGAGGAACTTGCGCGGCACGGGCTCACGCTGCTGGTCGCCAGTTCCTCCTACCAGCCCGATCTGGAGGAAGAGCAGATCCGGACCCTGATCGCACGCGGGGCCGATGCGCTTTTGCTGATCGGGTTCGATCGCGCGCAGGGGGTTTACGACTATCTCGAAAAGCGCGGCATTCCCTACGTTATCTCCTGGGCGCATCGCGGCGGCAGCGGGCCCCTCGCGGTGGGGTTCGATAACCGCGCGGCCATGCGCCTTCTGGCCGATAAGGTATTTGCGCTCGGGCATGAAGCAGTTGCCGTGATCTCGGCCCCTGTGGCCCAGAACGACCGGGCGCGGGAACGGGTGGAGGCGGTGCAGGATGCGGCGGCTGCGGCGCATGGCGCAGGGGCGGCAATCTCCATCGTCGAAGTCCCCTATGCGATTGAAAACGGCGCGCGCGCTATGGCCGATCTGATGGCGCAGACCCCGCGCCCCACCGCCGTGCTCTGCGGCAACGATGTGCTGGCGGTGGGCGCGCTTGCCCGGACGCGGGCCCTTGGCCTCGACGTGCCGCGCGACGTCTCGATCACCGGTTTTGACGATATCGAACTTGCGCAGATTGCGGATCCGGCGCTGACAACCGTGCATGTGCCCCATGCCGATATGGGCCGCGAAGCCGCCAGCCTGATTGCGCGGCTCCTGTCCGGCGGCACCGGCGAGAGCGTGGCCTTGGAAACGCGGATCGTGATGCGCGGATCACTCGGCCCGCCGGGCAAACCTTAGCCGGGTAGCATACGCCGAAAGCCACCAGCGCTATTCAGCGCCGCCCAATGGGTGGAAACAGGCCACGGAGGTGCCTTGCGCGCCTTCCGTCAGTTTCGGAACCTCCGCACGGCACCGATCCGTCGCATGCAGGCAGCGCGCGGCAAAGGCGCATCCCGGAGGCGGGTCGAGCGGGTTGGGAAGCTCGGTTCCCTTCGCTTCGGGCGCCGTCAGAGGCCGCCCCACAACCGGGGCGCTTTCGGCCAGAAGCTTGGTGTAGGGATGTTGCGGATTGGCGAACACCTTCTCCGCCGGCCCAAGCTCCACCACAGATCCGAAGTAGAGAACGGCGATCCGGTCACTCACCGCTTCAACGACCGCCAAATCATGGCTGATGAACAGATAGGTGAGGTCGAACGCCGCTTTCAGATCGGCCAGCAGGTTCAGAACCTGCGCCTGCACGGAGACATCAAGCGCCGAAACGGGCTCATCAAGAATGAGGATGCGCGCGTTCGCCGCCAAAGCCCGCGCGATCCCGATCCGCTGCGCCTGACCGCCCGAGAACTCATGCGGATACCGTTCGAGAAACTCCTCGCGCAGGTTCACGCTTTCAAAGATCTCCGAGATCCGCTTGTCGCGTTCCTCCTTTCCCATCCCGTGCAGCAGCTTCAGCGGCGCGTCCATGATCTGGCGGATCGTCTTGCGCGGGTTCAGGGAGGAGATCGGATCCTGAAACACGTATTGGATCCGCTTTCCGAATTCTGCCGGGTCGGCCGTGTCGAGGGCCGCGCCTTCGATCTGGATGGCGCCCGTGGTGGGTTCCAGCAGCCCCACGAGCATCCGGGCGAGCGTGGATTTCCCGCAGCCGGATTCCCCCACGATCCCCAGCGTTTCGTTTTTTTCGACCGTTAGCGTGATCGGATGCACGGCCTTTACCGAGGCTCTCGAGGCACCAAGAAGCGTACGGCCCACGGGAAAGGTTTTTGAAAGGTTTTCGAAGCTGAGGGCGGCGGTCATTCTGCGGCCTCGCTGATTGGCGCTTCGGGGAAGAGGCAGCGCACAGCGCGGCCACCTGTGCCTTCAAGCGGGATATCGCCCTGGCGGCACACCTCCTGCACCTTCAGGCACCGTTCGGCGAAGGCGCAACCGGCTGGCAGCTTGTCAACCACCGGCGGCAGGCCCGCGATGGCTTCGAGCCGCCGCTTGCCTTCCCCCAGCTCCGGAACACAGGCCATCAGCCGCGTGGTATAGGGGTGGCGTGGGGTTTCGAGGATCTCGCGCGTGTGCCCCTCTTCCACGATCCGGCCCGCATACATCACCGCAACCCGGTCACAAAGCTGGGCCACAACGCCGAAATCATGGGTGATGAACACGATTGCCAGCCCCCGGCTGCGGCGCAGGTCATCAAGCAGCGCGAGGATCTGCGCCTGCACGGTGACATCAAGCGCGGTCGTGGGCTCATCGGCGATGATGATATCGGGGTCGTTTGCCAGCGCCATCGCGATCCCCACGCGCTGGCGCATCCCGCCCGACATCTCGTGGGGATAGTCGCTGATCCGCTTTTCGGGGTTCGGGATACGCACCGCCGCAAGCAGCTCGATCGCTTTTGCGCGGCCCTCCTCCTTGCCGATGGGCCGGTGCGACCGGATCGCCTCAACCAGCTGATCGCCTACGCGGTAGAGCGGGTGAAGCGTGGCCAGCGGATCCTGAAAGATATAGGCCACGTTCCGCCCGCGCATATCGCGGAGCTGCCTGTAGGGCGCGCCGATCAAATCGGTGCCGTCATAGCGCACCGCACCGCCGGTGATCACGCCCGGCGGCGAGGCGACAAGCCCCATCACGCTGAGCGCCGTAACCGATTTGCCCGACCCCGATTCACCAATGATACCGAGGCATTCACCCTTTTCCACGTGAAGCGAAACGCCGCCCACCGCGCGGTAGACCCGATCCTTCACATGGAACTGGGTCTGCAGCTCCCGCACCTCCAGAAGGCCTCTGCCCGCCGGCGGCGGGGGCGTCCCCGCGCGCCTCACCAAGGTGGCCGCCATCGGGCGGGAGAGCGCGCCGGATTTCAGCCGCGGATCCAGCGCATCGCGCACCCCGTCGCCCAGAAGGTTGATCGACATCACGATGATCAGGATCATTACGCCCGGCACGATAGAGGTATGCGGGTTGCTGATCAGGGCCGAACGCGCCTCCCCCAGCATCGATCCCAGATCGGCCTGCGGCGGCTGGGAGCCGAGGCCCAGGAAAGACAGCCCGGCGGTTTCCAGGATCATCCAGCCGATGGTCGTAGACATCGCGATAATGATCACCGGGATCACATTGGGCAGCACCTCGGTCAAAATGATGCGGGTGTTTGACATGCCAGCGAGCCGCGCCGCATCGACAAATTCCTTATGCGCAATCCCAACGGTCACCCCCCGGATGTTGCGCGCGAAGAACGGCACGTTGACAGCGGCCACCGCGATCAGCGCGTTGAAAAGCCCTGGGCCTAGCGCGGCCACGATGGCCAGCGCCAGCAGGATGTAGGGAAACGCCATCAGCATATCGACGCCGCGCATGATGATGTTATCCGTCCGCCCGCCGTAGAACCCAGCGACAATGCCGATGGCCGCCCCAACCGTGGCCGCGATGATCGCCGCGGCAAAGCCGACCGCCAGTGAAAGCTGCGTGCCCCAGAGCAGGCGGGAAAGTAGATCGCGCCCCAGATGATCGGTGCCCAGCAGCGCGCCTTGCGAGAAGGGCGGTTTGAAGCGGTTGGCGGTATCGGTCACGTCCGGATCCGCCAGCGGCAGAATAGGCGTCAGCAGTACAAGCAGGATCACGAGCGAAAGCACGATGCCGCCCGCCAGGGCCAGGCGGTTTCGGGCGAGAAGCCTGACAAACGCGATCATGTCTTGATCCTCGGATCAAGCAGGCTTTGGGCCACATCGACGGCGATGTTGAAAAGAACGTAGCAGGCGGCCACGAAAACAACGCCGCCCTGCACCAGCAGAATGTCACGCTTCAGGATGGCGTCCACCAGCATTCGGCCCACGCCCGGCCATTGAAACACGATCTCGATGTAAACCGCGCCCGAAAGCACGAAGCCCGCCTGAATACCCAGCACGGGGATGATTGAAACCATGGCGGCCTTCAGCGCGTGCCGCCAGATCACGCCGCGTTCGGCCACGCCCTTCGCGCGGGCGGTTCGGATGAAATCCTGCCGCAGCACTTCCAGCATTGCCGACCGGGCAAGCCGCGCGATCACGCCCGTTGCAACGACGGCCAGCGCGATGGCCGGCAACGTGAGGTGCGAGATCAGTGCGCCGAGATCGCGATCCCCATAGATCGGCCACATGCCGGACACCGGGAACCAGCGCAGGTTCACCGCAAAGAGCAGGATCATCATCATGCCAAGGAAGAACGAGGGGATCGAAATGCCCAGAAGCACCACAAAGGTGATCCCCTTATCCGCCCAGCCATACTGGTTTGCGGCCGATATCACGCCTGCGGCCACGCCCAGCAGCGAGCAGAGAACGAACGCGGTGCCTGCAAGGATGAGCGTGGCATTGAAGCGCTCTAATACCTCATCAATCACGGGGCGGTTCAGCGCGAAGGAGGTTCCGAAATCCCCGGTCAGCATATTGCCGAGCCAGATGAAGTACTGCTGCACCAGCGGCTTATCGAGGCCGAGATCACGGTTGAGTTTTTCAACGTTCTCGGGCGTCGCGTAGCTGCCAAGGATCGCCGTGGCCGGATCGCCCGGGATCATTGCCATGATCAGAAAAACGATCACCGTAATGCCCAGAAGCACCGGGATCGCAGAAAGCACACGTTTGAGAATATAGCCGGTCATCTGCCGCCCCCCGGAGCGATTGCGCGTGGAGAGGTGTGGGGCGGGCCCGGCGGCCCACCCCCTTTACAGGATCAGTTTTTTACGACCTCGTCGAGCAGCAGGAAAAACGAGGGTTGGAGCGAAAATGCCTCCACCCGATCGCTCGTGATCGCGTTCTGTTTCCAGTTCGCAACGAAGACCCAGGGTGCATCTTCCTGAACGATCGTCTGCATCTCTTTGTAGAGCGCGGCGCGTTCGTCCTGATCGGTTACGGCGCGCGCCGCTTCCAGAAGCTCGTCAACCTGAGGGTTCGAGTAGTAGCCGGAGTTGAAGCCGCCCTCTTCCGGCCAGGCTGCCGTGCGAAGCGCGAGGAAGGGCAGCGTATCGGGATCGTTCGTCATCCACGCCATCTGCGCCATATCGGCCTTCCCTTCGAGCCCGGGGTTCACGTTGCCAAGGAAGGTGTTCCATTCATAAGTTTCGATGGTGACGTCGAAGCCCACGGCCTCCAGATCGGCTTGCATCGCCGTTCCCATCGCGACCGGATCGAGCATGCCCGATCCGCCTTCGGTGACGTAGAAGGTCAATTCGGCACCTTCCACACCCGCCTCGGCAATCAGCGCCCGCGCCTTGTCGGGATCGTAGGGATAAGGCTCAAGTTCCGGGTTGTAGGCCCAGGCGAACGCCGGGGGCGTGGGGCCCGCGGCCACATCGGCCGTGCCTTCCAGCACGTCATTCACGATGGCTTCCTTGTTGATCGCGTAGTTTGCCGCCTGGCGCACGCGCACATCGGCAAACGGGCCCTCCTTGGCGTTCAGGATCAGGAACCAGACATGCGGGCCGGCCTGCTCATGCACCGTGTACTGTTCGCCCTGGAACTGGCTCAGCGCCACCGGGGGCACTTCCACCATCAGGTCGATCCCACCGGCAAGCATCTCTGCCGTGCGGGTGTTTGCATCGGTGATCGGGCGGAAGACAACCGCCTCCAGCGCCGGTGCGCCATCCCAGTAATCGGGGTTGGCCTCAACAACCACGGCTTCGTTCGAGCGCCATTCCGCGAAGGTAAAGGCCCCGGTGCCCGAGGGGTTCCGGCCAAAGTCGGCACCGTGCTGTTCCACCGCGGCAGGTGAAACGATCAGCCCGGTGGGATAGGCGAGGTTAGAGAGGAAGGGCGCGTAAGGCGCGTTCAGCGTGAACTTGACGGTCAGGTCATCCACAACCTCCACCGCCTCGACGGCCGAGAAGAAGAAGGCCAGCGGGAACGGGCCGGTATCGTGGAACGGATGGCTCTCATCCAGCATCCGGTCAAAGTTGAACTTCACGGCTTCGGCGTTGAACGCGCTACCGTCGTGGAAACTCACGCCCTCGCGCAGCGTGAAGGTGTATTCCAGCCCGTCCTCTGAAATCGCCCAGTCTGTGGCAAGCGCGGGCTCAACCTCAAGGGTACCGTCTTTGTAGCGCACCAGCCCGTCATAGACGTTCATCAGGATCCGGAAGTCATTCACCGCCGTCACGGCTGCGGGATCAAGCGCCTTGGGTTCGGCGATCTGGCCAACGATTAGCACGCCCGGCGGTGTCTGCGCCGCCGCGCCGCCAACGGCGCCGAGGGCAAGCGCAAGGGCCGCACCCGAAGCCAGAACTGTCCGGCGTGTGAAAGAAAAGAGCGACATTCGCTTTACCTCCGCTGTGATGTTCGTAAGTTATTTTTCATGATAAATTCTATCTGGGCAAATTTTCATGATAAATTCAAGCCCGCACGATGGGAGGTGCCCGAATGACAATCTCGATCCTCGTACATGATAGAAAAACAGGCAGTTACGGGGGCGCTGCGGCGACGGGAAGCTTGTGCGTGGGCGGCTGGGTGCTGCGCGGCACCCCAGAATCGGGCCTTTCGGCATCGCAGGGATCGCTTCCGTCCACCCTCTGGGGAACCGAAGTGCTTGCTGCGATGCAGGCGGGCAAATCGGCCGAAGAGGCCGTTCTCGGCATTGTGGGGGCGGATTCCGGCCGCCATCAGCGGCAGCTTGCGGCGCTGGATCCCGCAGGTGGGGCCTTCGCGTTTACCGGTGAAGAAAGCGTTCCCGCAGCCGGAAGCCGGGCGGGCCCGGGCCTGATTGTTGCGGGCAACCTTCTTGAGACCGAAGGCGTGATCGATGCCTGTTTTGAGGGATACGTGGCGGCAAAGGGCTCGCTGGCCGAACGCCTGATGGCGGCCCTTGATGCCGCTGCAAAGGCCGGGGGCGATAGCCGCGGCCTGCTTTCGGCTGCTCTCTTGATCGTGAATCGCGCGCAAGCGCCGCTCTCCCTGCGGATCGATAAGTCCGCCGCCCCGCTCGCCGATCTGCGCGCCCTGCACCACTCGGCCACCACGGGCCTTTACGCTGAATGGGCGGCCCTTGTTCCAACGCTTGAAGAGCCGGAGCGCGCCACGCCCTATCGCGAAACGGCGGGCCAGCCGGTGTAGCGGGCCAACGCCCGCCCCCTCACTCCGCAATAAAGCGCTTCATGACGACGGCTTCCTGATCTTCCATGAGCCGACGCGCCAGTTCCATATGCTCCAGCATCACCTCCCGCGCGCGGTCGGGATCGCCCTCGCGGAGGGCCTCGATCAGATTGGTCTGATGATCGCGCCCCTCGCGCCAGAGCTTGTGGTTCGGCTCGGCATAGAGCTGCTTGAACACGGTCAGCTCGGTCAGGATCTGGGCGAGAAACCCGATGATGAACCCAAGAAGCGCGTTTTCGGCGAACTCGGCGAGTTTTGCGTGAAACAGAAGCGAATCCACGTGCTGGGCGCGCTCTTCATCGGCTGTTTCCGCGGGCGTCTGGTAACGTGCCATGATCGCGCGCAGCTCCTGGATCTGTTCGGAAGATAGCCGCCCGGCAAGTGCCGCGGCATTCTCAGGCTCAAGCTGCACGCGCACCTGGTAGATGTCGTCAATCGAGACGTTCCGAAAGTAGAAATAGTTCGCCAGAAGCGCATGGGCGCGGTCGGCGCTGACCTCGCCCACAAAGCTGCCGCCGCCCGGCCCTGTCTTCGTTTCCACCAGCCCCTGGGCCTGTAGAAGGCGCATCGCTTCCCGGATTGTGCCCTTTGACATGCCGAAGCGCGCGATCATGTCGGCCTCGCCGGGCAAACGATCCCCCGGTTGCAGCCCGCGCTCCACGACCCAGGACTTGATCGCTTCCGCAACCTGATAGGGGCGCGATTTCTTGCGCTGGGGCGGATCTGACTTGCGTTTCAAATGTGTTCCTTTGTCCGGGGGCAGCACGAAAACGGCGCACCCATCGCGAAAGGGGAGCAATTCATCATGATAAATTCAAGTAAAATCTGATCGCGCGCCAAAGGGCCGCTCAACGCGCCGTCTTGGAGTTCGCGCGCCAAAGGCCTATCTCGCGCGGAAAGGATACCGCCATTGCCGCGACGCTATGAAGAGATCTACCCGTCGCTCCCGCTTCTCAACAGCGATCAGCGCGAGCATTCCTCGGCGGCTGCGCTGATGTCGGTGCGCTACTTCCAGGCCGCGCCCGACAGGATGCCGGAAGACATCTTCGCCGAACACCACGTGGTGCTGAACCTGCAAAGCAAAACCCACCGGGTGCAGAACACGCGTGACGGGGTGCTGCATGATTATGAGATCGAACAATTCGATATCGTGGTCACGCCCGCAGGCATGCGTTCGGGCTGGCGCTGGTTTGGAACCTCGGATGTGATCATCGTTACCCTCGATCCGGCCCAGGTTGAGCGCTTTGCCCAGCTTGAGCTTTCCATGCTGCTCGACCCGCAGCAGTTTCGCGACACACCCCGCTTTTCCGACCCCGATCTCTGCAATGCCGGAGTAATCCTGCGCGATGCGCTGGAGAATGACGATATCACCTCGGGCGTGATGTTCGAGGCGATGAGCCGGGTGCTGCTGGTGAAGCTTCTCCAGCGCTACGGCAAACGGCGCGCCGAAGACGTGTCGCTTTCGGCGCGATTTTCCTCGGATCACTACGGGCGGGTGCTGGCCTTCATCCGCGCTCGGCTTGACCGCACGATCACGCTGGACGAGCTGGCGCGCGAAGCCGGGATGAGCCCCTCGCATTTCAGCCGCGTCTTCAAGGAAACGCTTGGGGCAACGCCCATGCAATACGTGCTGGCCTACCGCATCGAACAGGCGATGAAGATGATGGAAGATGCCGCGCGGCCCCTTGGCGATATCGCACTGGCCTGCGGATTTGCCGATCAGGCGCATTTCTCGCGCAGCTTCAAGCAGGTCACGGCGGAAACCCCGCGCGCCTGGCGCGCCGCACGCGCCGCTTAGGCAATATCCTCCCAAAAAGCGCGATCCTTCAAAAACCCCGCAAGCGGCTTCAAGTAAGCGCGCGCGCCCGTCGGTATCTCTCCTGCCATCGGGCCCAGGCGCCCATGACCTCGAAACCAGGAGAGACCGAAATGAAAATCACCGCCCTTTCCGCCGCAGCGCTTCTGGCCACCGCCACGGCGCCGGCGCTGGCCGAACAGGCCGCCTTCATCAGCGGCGATGCCATCACGGCAGATACACTGGTGGATCATGCCGAGATGATCCGCATTGCCGATGCGCTTGACGCCGCCGTGGATGCCAAGGCCTGGGATCAGGCGCGGAGCTTCTTCACCGAGACGATTGACGTTGACTTCACGTCGCTCCTGGGCGGCGAACCGGCAACGATCCCTGCCGATGCTCTGATCCAGGGCTGGTCGTCCAACCTCACCGCAGAGAAGCAAAGCTTCCACCTGCGCGGCAACCACCGCATCGCGTTCACCGGGGAAGACAGCGCCACCATGCACTCCCACGGCTATGCCTGGAACCGCATGGAAGCGGGCGCGCTGCCCGAAAACGGCGGCGAAGCGCTTTGGGAAGTTTGGGGCACCTATGTGCACGAGTTTTCCCGCACCGATGCCGGTTGGAAAGTATCGGCCATGACCTTCACCGCAACCGCCGAACGCGGCAGCGCGTTCGTGCGCAACACTCCCGGCAGCTGAACCCACCGCCAACAACGCACCCAACATCCAACACTTGAGAGGAACTGAAAATGAACCTGCCTACCCTCACCACCGCCGCAACCCTGATGGCTTCAACCGCCGCCCTCGCACAGGTCGAAACCCGTACTGTGACGTTTGAAAACGAAGGCGCCACGCTGGCCGGAACGCTTTATCTGCCTGAAGGCCATGACGGCGCGCCGCTTCCCGCAGTGGTCGTCACCGGGGCATGGACGAGCGTCGAAGAGCAGATGCCGCGCGTTTATGCCGAACAGATGGTCGAACGTGGCTTTGCGGCCTTCACCTTCGATTTCCGCGGCTGGGGCAAATCCGGCGACCTTCCGCAGGATGTGCGCTTCGTCGAAAGCCCCGAGGCCAAGACATCAGACATTCGTGCGGCCTTCGAATTTGTGGCCACGCTGCCCGAGGTTGATCCGGGCCGCATCAACGGCCTCGGCATCTGCGCCTCCGCCGGCTACATGGTGGATGCCGTCTCCGGCAACGATCTGGTCAACCGCATCGGCCTTGTCGCCCCGTGGCTGCATAACGAAGAGATCGTGAATGCCGTCTATGGCGGCGAGGAGGGCGTGCGCGGCCTTATCGAGGTAAGCCGCGCCGCCGAAGCCGCCGGTGGCCAGATCATCCCCGCTGCGGGCGATGTGGGCGAAGAGGGCGTGCTCATGCCGATCGGGGGCTACTACTTCGAGGCAGATCGCGGCGCGGTTCCGGCCTATGACAACCAGTGGAACAATGCCGGCTGGGAAGGTTGGCTCACCTATCACCCCGCCGATAACGGGCAGCGCCTCGACAAGCCGCTTGCCATTGTTCACTCCGAAGCAGCGGCCATCCCGCAGGGCGTGCGCACCTTCCTGGAGGGCTATCTTGGTGATGCCACGCTCCAGATGCTCGAAGAAGTTACCCAGTTCGACTTTTACGATAACCCCGAGGATGTGACGCGCGCGTCGGAAGTAATGGCCAGCCACTTCAGCGCCACGCAGTAGGCGCGCGCCGCAATCCCCGCAGCCATCCGGCTGGCTGCCAATCAATTGGAGAGGGCCCGCCACGCGGGCCCTTGCCGCTTGTTCCGGCGGCATCCTACTCGGGCGTTGGCCGGCATTGGCGGCATGCAGCACCCGCCAATTTCAGGGCATACACCGCTGAAATATTGAGCGAACGCGCCGAGATGCGGGAATTCGAAGCGCATCCCCGGCAAGCGCCCGGCGGCTCTTGCATGCTATCGAGGCGAATGACTAAGCTTTCGGCAAGCACGAGGGGCAGCCCCCTTTGGCCCAAAACACCGAAACTCTGTGGGGAGAGAACCGCCATGACCATCCAAAAATCCACGCTTGCCGCAACGGCCACCGCCGCGCTGACGGCCCTTCCTTCCGTGGCCAGCGCCGAAACGCTCGTGATTTCCTGGTGGGGCTTCAATGGCGACAAGCTGAACGAGTTCATCGTTGAGCCGTTCCAGGAACAATGCGGGTGCGAGATCGTTTTTGAAACGGGCAACAGCGCCGACCGTCTTGGCAAGATTCAGGTGCGGGGCGGCTCGGGCGTTGATCTGATCTACCTGCCGGACAGCTTTGCGCAGCAAGGCATCGAGCTTGGGCTTTTCCAGCCTATCGACCGTTCGAAGATCCCCAATATCGAAGGGCTCTACGATTTTGCGCAGGCCCCGCAAGGTGAATACGGCCCGGCCTATACGCTGGGCCGCGTGGGCATCGTTTACGATAGTGCGGCGGTTTCCGAACCGATCACGTCATGGAACGATCTCTGGCGCGAAGATCTTGCCAACTCCGTCTCGCTGCCGGGGATCACAACCACGGCGGGGCCCATGGTGGTGATGCTGGCGGGCGATCGCGCCGGGGTCAGCGCCTTCGATGATGCCGATACCGCTTTTGCGGAGGTTGAGGCGATCAAGCCGAACGTGCTGAAGAACTACAACACCGGTTCGGAAATGATTAACCTTTTCTCGACCGGGGAGATCTCCGTCAGCCTCGCGCAGGATTTCGCGCTCGGGCGGTTGCAGGATGCCGTGCCCACGGTGGTCTGGGCCGATCTGGAAGATGGCGATATCGCCACGCTCAACACGATTAACATCCCGACAGGGGCAGCGAATGTGGAACGCGCCCACGAGTTCATCAACTTCGTGCTCGATCCGGAGCTTCAGCGCGTTCTGGCCGAAAACGGCGTGGATGCCCCGGCGGTGGAAGCGGTGGAACTTACACCCGAGGCGGCTGCGCTTTGGACATACGGGGCCGAACAGGTGGGCAGCCTCAAGCGGATCGATTATGCCGCGATGAACGCCGCCAAGCCCGGTTGGATCGAAATGTGGAACGAGGTGTTCGGCGGCTAAAGCTGCCGGCACGCAATGGGGCGGGAGCGCAAGCGCCCGCCCGGCTTCCCTGACGGACGACAGATGTGGCACACCGCCTGACCGGATGGACACTTTCGGGGCCCGCCACCCTTTTGGTGAGCTTGTGCCTGATCGGCCCCGTGGCCGCGACCATCGCGGCCACGTTCCAATCGGGCCAGGGGCCCTGGGCGCTTTATCAGGCGTTCTTTGAAAGCGGCTTCCGCATGCGCGTTCTCTTGCGAACGCTGGAAGTTGCGCTCGTGACCACCGCCGTGTCGGTGATCGTTGGGTTCTTCACGGCCTATGTGGTCAGCCGCGCGCCCGCACGCTGGCGCTCGCTTCTGATCATCCTCGCCGTTTTCCCGCTTCTCACCGGCGTCGTGGTGCGCTCATTTGCGTGGCTGATCGTGTTGGGGCGGAACGGAATCGCGAATTCCTTCTTCGTCTGGCTCGGGCTTGAAGGCGCGCCCTATCCGATGCTCTACACGCAAGGCTCGGTGATCATCGCGATGATCTACCTTTTCGTGCCGCTCATGGTGCTTACGCTTGTGGGCGTGTTGGAAAACATCCCCGATGATCTGATCGAGGCGGCGGCATCGCTTGGCGCCACGCAAGCCGCGATCTTTCGGCAGATCATCTTTCCCTTGGCCGTGCCCGGGCTGATCGTGGGGGCGGTGCTGGTTTTCACCGGCTCCTTCACCTCCTACGCCACGCCGCAGCTTCTGGGCGGGGATCAGCAGATGATGATGGGCACCCTGCTGCACCAACGCGCGATGGTTGCGTTTGATTGGGATGGTGCCGCCACGGTTTCCGCCATCATGGTGGTTGTCACACTGGCCGTTGTGGGCGCGATGACGCATATCGCACGGCGCCTGAACCCCATGGCCACCTGAGATGACCGGTCGCATCAGCCCCCTCCTCATTGCCTTCACGGTGCTGGTCTACCTGTTCCTGCTGGGCCCGCTGGTGATCGTGATCGGCGCCTCGATCTCCGATACCACGTTTCTCACCTTCCCGCCGCAGGGCCTGTCGCTGCGCTGGTTCGAGAAGATCTTCGAAATGTCGGCCTTCCGGCGCACGATGGTCACCTCGCTTCAGATCGCCTTTGCCTCAACAACGATTGCGCTTCTGATCGGCATCCCGGCGGCCTATGCGCTCAACCGCTACCGCATCACGCTACCGGCCTGGCTCTCAACCCTGTTCGTGCTGCCGGTGCTCGTGCCGGAGATCGTGCTGGGCTTCTCGATCCTGCGTTCGATCCAGGTGGGCGCCGGCGTGCCGGTGCTCGGCGCGCTGCTGATCGGGCACACGCTGATCGTGCTTCCCTATTGCGTGCGGGTGATCTCGGCGAGCCTCGCTTCTTTCGATTTCAGCGTGGAAGAGGCGGCGATCTCGCTGGGCAGCCCGCCGATCAAAACCTTCTTCACCATCGTTCTGCCGAATGTGCAGTCGGGCGTCATCGCCGCCTTCATCCTCGCCTTCATCACCTCGATCAACGATGTCTCCGTTGCGCTGTTCCTCACGGGCCCCGGAATCTCCACGCTGCCGATCCAGATCCTTGCCCATGTGGAGCAGTTCTTCGATCCCGTCATCGCCTCGGTCTCGGTGCTGCTGATGTTCCTGACCGTCGCCGTCATGGTGATCGTCGAACGCACGCTTGGCCTGACGTTCCTGGCGAAGTGATCCGATGACCCAGGCAGCCCCCCTCACAATCGCGAACCTCACGGCGCATTACGGAAAAACCAAGGTGCTCGACGACCTCTCGCTCGATATCGGCGCGGGGGAGCTTGTGTCGCTTCTCGGCGCATCGGGCTGCGGCAAGACAACGACGTTGCGCCTGATCGCGGGATTTCTGAAGCCCACCTCGGGAACGATCCGGCTGGGGCCGCAGGATCTTTCCGCCCTGCCCGCCCACAAGCGCAATATCGGGCTGGTGTTCCAGAACTACGCGCTTTTCCCGCATCTCAGCGTGCTTGAAAACGTGGCCTTCGGTTTGAAACAGCGCGGGATGAGCGGAAGCGAGCGGACGCGCGCCGCCAAATCCATGCTTGAACGGGTTGGCCTGACGGCGCTCGGCGACCGGCTGCCAAGCGCCCTCTCCGGCGGGCAGAGGCAGCGGGTTGCGCTGGCCCGCGCGCTCGTGATCGAGCCGCCGCTTCTGATGTTCGACGAACCGCTTTCAAACCTCGATGCCAAGCTGCGGGTGGATATGCGGGTGGAGATCCGGCAACTGCAACGCGCCAATGGCACGACATCGGTGTTCGTGACCCATGATCAGGAAGAGGCATTCTCCATCTCTGATCGGGTGGCGATCATGGATGCCGGGCGCATCCGCCAGCTCGATACGCCCGAGGTGCTTTACCAGCGCCCGGCCAATGCCTTCGTCGCCCGGTTCGTGGGGTTCGAAAACCTGATCCCCCTGAACGTAACCGCCCGTGATGGCGAAATGATCGAAGCTTCAGGCGCCGGGGGCGTTTCCCTGAAACTGAGCCAGAAGGCGCTTGGCGAGATCCCCGATGATTTCATTCTCGCTACGCGGCCCGAGGGCCTGCGGGTGGTGGCCGAAGAAACCGGCCTTCCCTGTACCCTCGGCCTGCGCACCTATCTGGGCCGCACCTATCACTATCAGGCGGAAACGGCGGTGGGTGCGCTTACCGCTTCGGGCCCGCTGACCCAGCCGCTTAGCCCCGGTGACCGCGCCTGGCTCACGCCCGTGGCAGAGCAATGCTGCATCCTGCCGGCGGAGCCCGCGTGAGCACGCTTCTGAAAAACGCGACCCTGCTGCCCTGCACAACGGGCATGCCGGTGATCGAGGGCGGTTACCTGCTGGTTGAGAACGGGCGGATCAGCGCGGTTGGATCCGGTGATCCCCCGGCGGGTGCGGGCGCAGAGGTAATCGATCTGGGCGGCGACATTCTCATGCCCGGTATGGTCAACCCCCATTGCCATATCCCGATGACCCTTTTTCGGGGCCTGGGCGAAGATGTGGATGACAGGCTCTTCCGATACGTTCTGCCGATGGAGCGCAAGTTCGTCTCGCCCGAGATGGTGCGCGTGGGAACGGCGCTTGGCGCTTGGGAAAGCATCGCCGGCGGTGTCACCACCATCGCCGATATGTACTACCACGAAACCGAAGTGGGCCGGGTTCTTGATACCGCGGGGCTGCGCGCGGTGGTGGGCCAGACGATTGCGGATTTCGACCCGCCGGATCACACAACCATCGATGAAGGCTTCGATCTGACAGAGGCGCTGGCGGCGGAATTCTCGGGCCACCCCCGCATCCATGCCTCCATCGCCCCCCATGCGCCCTATTCCACCGACATTCCGGTGATGGCGCGCGTCGCGCACTGGGGGGCCGATCACCCGAACGTGCCGGTTCAGATCCACCTCGCAGAGATGAGTACCGAGATGGCCTGGGCCGAGAAGACCCATGGCTGCCGCCCGGTGGAAGTTGTGGATCGCGCGGGGCTTCTCACCCCGGGCCTGATCGCGGCGCATTGCCTCTACCTCAATGACGCAGAGATTGCGCGGCTGGCCGAGGCCGGCGTTCGCGTGGCGCATAACGCACGCTCGAACGCCAAGGCCGGGCGGGGGATCGCGCCGGTTGCTGCGCTGCGCGAGGCGGGCATTCCCGTTGGCATCGCCACCGATGGGCCGATGAGCGGCAACACCCTTGATCTCTTCTCGCAATTCGGCCCGGTTTCGATGTTTGCCAAGCTGCGCGGCCAGAGCCGGGCGCCGATGCCCGCAGTGGACGTGATTGCGATGGCCACCCGCGAGGGCGCCGAGGTGCTTGGGCTTGGGGGCGAGATCGGCACGCTGGAGGCCGGTAAGGCCGCAGATCTGATCCGAATCTCAACCGCCGCGCCGCGAATGCAGCCGATCTACGATATCTACGCAACGCTCGTTTTCGCGGCGATGCCGGATGACGTGCAGGATGTGATGGTGGCAGGTCAATGGCTGATGCGTGATCGCCAGGTACGCACGTTGGAACGAGCCAAGGTTCTGCGCGATGCCGGCCAGATCGCGGCGCGGTTCCGGGCCGAGATGGTAGAGATCGATCGGGCCAGGGAGGTTGGGCAATGAGCGATCTGAACGCGGCGCTCGACGCGGCGGATGCCGGGGTAGAGGCGGGCTTGGCGCGGCTTTTCGAGCTGATCCGCATCCCCTCTGTCTCTGCCGACCCTGCGCGTGTGGGCGATGTGCGCCGTGCCGCGGATTGGCTGGCCGCCGATCTGGCTTCGATGGGGTTCGAGGCCTCCGTGCGGCCCACGGGCGGGCACCCGATGGTTGTTGCCCATGATCAAGGCGCGCCCAGCGGCGCGCCGCATGTGCTGTTCTACGGCCACTACGATGTACAGCCCGAAGATCCGATTGATCTGTGGCACGCCGATCCCTTCACCCCCGAACTCCTGCCCCAGCCCGATGGAGAAACCTGGATTACCGGGCGCGGCGCGTCGGACGATAAGGGCGCGCTGATGACCTTTGTTGAGGCGTGCCGGGCCTGGAAGGCGGCAACGGGCGCCCTGCCTTGCCGCGTAAGCATTCTTCTTGAGGGCGAGGAAGAGATCACCAGCCCCTCGCTCGGCCCGTTCCTGGAGGCGACGCAGGGCGAGCTGAAGGCCGATACCGTGCTCGTCTGCGATACCGATATGTGGGATCGCGAGACGCCTGCAATCACAACGATGATGCGAGGGCTTGCGAGCGAGGAATTCACGATCCGCTCCGCGGACCGCGACCTGCATGCGGGCATCTTCGGCGGCGCGGCGCGCAACGCACTACAAGTCATGGCCGATGTTCTGGCCAGCCTGCGCAGGCCGGATGGCAAAGTGGCCATCGAGGGCTTCTATGCCGATGTGGCGGAACTTCCGCAGGAGACCGCCGATATCTGGGCCAGCCTGCCGTTTGATGATGCGGCGTTTCTGGGCGGCGTCGGGCTTTCGATCCCTGCCGGCGAGGCGGATCGTTCGGTGCTGGAACAGGTCTGGGCCCGGCCCACCTTTGAGGTACATGGCATCTGGGGTGGCTATTCGGGCGAGGGCTTCAAATCCATCGTCGTGGGCGAGGCGCATGCGAAAGTAAGCTTCCGGCTGGTGGCCGATCAGGATCCCGAAGCGGTGCGCGCGGCCTTTCGCGCCCATGTCGAGGCGCAGCTGCCCGGGGATTGCACTGTCTCGTTCAAGCGCCTTGGCGCCGCGGCCCCGGTGATGATGCCAACCGATAGCCCGATGCTGCGCCAGGCGCTGGAGGGGCTGCGCGATGAATGGGGCAAGGCGGCGGTGGCGGGCACGGGCGGATCCATACCCATCCTCGCCGAGTTTCGCGAACGGCTTGGGATGGATGCGCTCCTGGTGGGCTTCGCCCGGTTCGATAACCGCGTGCACAGCCCAAACGAGAAATACGATCTGTCGAGCTACGTGCGCGGCACCCGATCCTGGGTGCGCATCCTCGACAAATTCGCAAACGGCGCGGGCTAGGCTACCACACCACCGGGTGGCTCTCACCGGTTGCCACATTCACAAGCCCGGTCGGCGCCGCAGGGTTCGGCGCAACCAGCACCCAGCGCCACGGGGCGCAGGTGAGCGTGGCGAACTGCAGGCGTTCGGGAAAGCCCGGCCCCCAGCGGGGCGATGAGCTGGGCTCAAAGTGCCAGTCCACCGTTTCGGCCACCGACAGAAAGGCGCGCCAATCGGCATCAAGATCGCGCGCCGGGCGCGCCGTCATCAACCCGCCGATCTCATAGCGCACCGTGGCGCGGATCGCGCCGCAGGAGGCCAGCGCCCACCCGCCTTGCTGCTCTGCAATCTGGTTGGCAACAAGCGCCATGGCTTCATCGGAAGATCCCACGATCCAAAGATTGTGGCTGTCATGCCCCACGGTGCAGCCCACCGCCGTATCCGGCGTTGCCGGGCCCGTGCCGCGCCAGAACATCTTCGCCAGCGCGCCTGCGCCCGAATGCCGGTCGATCACCGCCATCTTGGTGATCGCGCGCGCAGGTTCGCGCTCAACACAGGCATTTTTCACGGGGAGCGTTTCGGTCAGAAACGCATCCTCCCAGTGGAAGGGGCGCAGCACCGCGGCGTTCATCTCGGCCCGGCCATCTTCGGCGGCGATGGCAAAATCCTCCGCGCTCAACGGGCGCGGCAGGCGCACGCTGGATTTCGCCCATGCGGGCCAGTCAACGCTGGGCAGCGGCCCGGTGTAGCGCGGCCCCACGGAAACCGGCGCCCCATCGGCCCAAACCTCGGCGATCTCAATCCCCGCGACATCGCTCAGCAGCACGATGTCGGCGTAGCGGCCCGGGGCGAGCGCACCCACCCAGGGAGTCAGCCGCATGTGCCGGGCGGGGTTGAGCGTTACGCATTGCAACGCAATCTCCGGCGCCAGCCCGCTTTCGATGGCCAGCCGCACGTTATGATCCGTCGCCCCGATGGCGAGGGTCTCAGAAGCGCCGCGATCATCTGTTGCGAAGGCGATCTGGCTCCAATCCGTGAGCCCGCGTTCAAGAAGGCCGCCGATGATCTCGGGCATCGAATGCGGGCGGATTTCGAGGAAAAGGCCGTGGGTCAGCTTGTGCCACGCCTCCTCGGCCGTCCAAGCTTCGTGGTCAGAGGCAAGGCCCGCCGCGGCAAAGGCGTTGATACTGGCCAGATCGCGCAACCCCGCGCCATGGCCCTCCACCACCCCGCGCGCGGCAAAGGTGGCCTCGATCATGCCCCATAGCCGCTCATGGGCGGGATTGGTGGCATCGGTAACAGCGGGCCAATCCATCACCTCGTCCAGCCCTGCCACCATCGGATCACGCATGAAATCTGCCTGTGCGGCTTGATCGAAATGCCCACCCGATTTCTCGAAGCCCGTGGGGGGCGTGGCCGAGCCGGGAAGCGGGAAGATCTTCAGGGGCGATCCCGCCCGCCGCGCGGCCAGCCAGAAATCGAGATTGCCCGCACCGTTTACATTGGAAAGCTCATGGCTGGCCTCGCATGTCCAGGTGTTCCCGCGTGGCAGAACGAGCGCGGCCTCATATTCGGGCGTCAGGTGCGAGCTTTCGATATGCTTGTGCACCTCGCCAAACCCCGGCACCGCAGCGGACTTAGGGCGGTGAACACGCTGCTCCGCCTCTCCGCGCCACGCCCCCGCCGGGCCCACAAATGCGATCCGCCTACCGCGGATGACGATCTCGGAATCCTCGACCCATTGCGCCGTTGCCGCTTCGAAAAGCTGCCCCACGCGCAAAACGCAATCAGCGGGCTCCCGCGCGAGGGCCACCTGAACCAAGTCGCGGCGGAGTATCGTTTCCGCCCGCGCGTTGATCAGCAGGTCGTCAGGCAGGTCTGCGGGCATGCGCCAGGTCCGGTTGTGAAGCGGAAGGATCGGTCAGATACTGAACCGCCGCAACCCTGAAGGATACCGCGTGACCACGCCTGTTATCATAGACACCGATCCGGGCATCGATGATGCCGTGGCGATCCTCTGCGCGCTCAAATCCTCCGCCCTCCGTGTTTTGGGGCTGACCACCGTTGCGGGCAACATCCCTCTCGCCCGAACAACCGAGAATGCCGGGCGCATTCTCGCGCTCGCGGGTGCCGACATGCCCGTGGTTTCCGGCGCGGATCGGCCGCTCGTTCGCGCGCCCTTCGCGGCCACTGATGTGCACGGGGGCGATGGATTGGGCGGCGTGGCGCTGCCTCCGCCCCGCGCGCCGGCCCGCACGGATGCGGTGGGCTGGATCGCGCGCACCTTGCGTGACCATCCTGAGGGGCAGATTGACCTCCTCGTGCTGGGCCCAATGACGAACATCGCCCTTCTTTTGCGCGAAGATGAGGATGCCGCCCGCCGGGTGCGCCGGATCGTGGCGATGGGCGGCGCGATCGCGGAGCCCGGAAATGTGGGCCCGCGGGCCGAGTTCAACATGGCCGCCGATCCCGAAGCCGCCGAAGCGGTCTTCGCCGCCGGGCTGCGGCTTACGCTGATCCCGCTTGATGTCACCCGAAAGGTGCGCGCGGGGCCCTGCGAAGTGGCAGAGCTCGCCGCCAGCCTGCGCGAAGACGCCCGCGCCGCTGCAGCGCTGATCGAAGCCTATTTCCAATCCACCGATGGCGGCGAAATTCCCGCAAGCCGCCCGCTGCACGATCCCTGCGTGATGCTTTTTGAAGAGGCGCCCGCCCTCTTCGGCTGCGAAGATATGCACCTCTCTGTCGATCTTTCCCCACCGCGTGCCGGCGGCGCACTTCTCGAAGGCCCGCATCCGGTTCGGGTTGCGCGCAGAGTTGATGGCTCGCGCGCGCTGGCGCTGTTGATGGAGCGGCTGATGGCGCCCTAGCCTGCGGGAACCCAGCCGCCCTCCGCCTTCTGCAGAAGCGGCGTCTCGAAGGCGCCCATCACGGGTATCTCCGCACCGGAAAGCGCCTCTGCCCAACGCCGGGTCTGGAGCATCGCTGCGCCCAGCCCCACGGGGCTGATACCCGCCGTGGCAAGCAGATCCATGCCCGCGCGGATCGAGGCGCCGGAACTGACAACATCGTCAATCAGGCACACGCGCCGCCCCGCCAGAAGCGGGCGCATGCGTGGATCGAGGTAGAGGCGTTTTTCGCTGCCGGGGCTGGTGATCGAGGTCAGCGGCACGGAAAGCGCCGGATCGTACCAGAACTTGCGCGATGTGCCGAGCGCCACGTAGCGCTTATGCCCCAAACGCTCGGCCACCAACCGGGCAAGCGAAAGCCCTAGCGTCGGCAGGCCAACGATGATGTCGGGCCGCACCTCCGCAACCTTCTTTGCCAGATCATCGGCCAGTCCTGCCTCAACCGCAAAACTGGCCTGATTCAGGATCAGCGATGCAATCGCCGTATCGGTGCCGGCCAGGGGCCGGATCGGCAGAACCAGCACGCGGCCCACGGCAAGGGCCGCAGGATAGCGATCGCTGAAAGGGGCACGGATGGTCGCCGGCGCTGCCTCAAAATCCTGCCAGAACTCATGGGGCTCGATGGCGCGATCCTTCCCTGGCGGTGGCCAACGCAGCGTGGCGGAGAGACAGGGATTCGAACCCTGGGAGGCTGTTACACCTCAACGGTTTTCAAGACCGCCGCATTCGACCACTCTGCCACCTCTCCGATCGTGCGGTTCCCTACCGGGAATGGGGCGCGGCTGTAAAGCCACTGCTGCGAAGTTACTCTGGGCTCCGGCGCGGGCAGGGGCCTTCCCATACTGGGCGGAACGGGCTAGTGTTCCCCCCAACCGGTGGCGATCTGCATGCCGGATGAGCAGGGCCGCAAAGCGGCATAACAATCGCCGCGGGGTGTGGCGGAGAGGCATGGTATGGCGAGAGTGAACTCACGCATCTTGGCGGCGGGGGCGATCACCCTGCTTCTCGGCGGCTGCGAACAGCTTGGCATCGACTCTCTGATACCGTTCGGGGGCGAAGAAACGGGCGAGACGCAAGTCGCCGCCGCGATCCCCGGCGAAACGGTGCAGCGCGATGTCGAGGCGCCGGAGGTGTTTTCGGTGGATGAGCCCGGCCTTTGGGATGGCCGCCCCTCGCTTGGCGGCGTCTGGGTGGCGCACCCGGATGTGACAGAGCCCGAGCGCGTGATCATCCGCAATGCGGAGAACGAAAGCTTCGTGATCGGCGCGCTCTTCCGGCGCGAACGCGATAATCCCGGCCCGCGCATCCAGGTATCTTCCGATGCCGCAGAAACGCTTGGCATGCTGGCAGGCCAGCCCGCCACACTGAGCGTGGTGGCCCTGCGCCGGCAGGATGTGGCCGTTGCCGCGCCGCCTGCCGAAGATGGCGCTGCGCCTGGGGCCGCGGATGCGGGCGCAGGCATTGAAGCAACGGCGCTCGCGCCCCTGGAGGGCGCACCAGCAGCGCCTGCCGAGGCGCCGGCAGAGGCCGCGCCCGTGGAAACCGCTGCCGCCCCTGCCGCAGCCCCCACGCCAGCCCCGGCACCCGCCAGCGGCGGGCTCGACAAGCCCTTCATCCAGATCGGCATCTTCTCTGTCGAAGAAAACGCCTCAAATACCGCCGCAAGCCTGCGAAACATCGGCATCGTGCCCACGGTTCTCAGCCAGGAAAGCAATGGGAAACCTTTCTGGCGTGTGATCGTGGGGCCCACAACGAACGCGCAGGAACGGCGCACCATCCTCGGCCAGGTGCGCGACCTGGGCTTTAGCGACGCCTACTTTGTGACCAACTGATCCCGGAAAGGCTTTCTCCCATGCTCTTTTCCCGACTGCTCACTGCCGCCGCCGCGCTCTGGCTTGCCGCGCTACCCGCCGCCGCAGCGTTTGAGACCCGCGCCACCGCCGCCTACGTATTTGATGTAACAACCGGAACCGTGCTTCTGGAAAAGCAGGCCGATGTGCCGCTGCCGCCCGCCTCAATGTCAAAGCTGATGACGCTTTACATGCTCTTCGAGGCCCTGCGCGATGGCCGTGTTTCGCTTGAAACGCAGTTTCCCGTCTCCACCAAGGCCCGCACCATGGGCGGATCAACGATGTTTCTCGATGAAACCGATCGCCCGACGGTGGAGGAGCTGATCAAGGGTATCATCGTGCAATCGGGCAACGATGCCTGCGTGGTCGTGGCCGAAGGGCTTGCGGGATCGGAAGATGCCTTCGCCCGGCTGATGAACGAACGCGGCGCCGCGATGGGGCTCACAGGCTCCACCTTCGCCAATTCAACAGGGTGGCCCGACCCCAACCACCGGATGACGATGCGCGATCTCGGCATCGTCGCCACGCAGCTCATCACCGAGTTTCCCGAATACTACGGCTATTTCGCGATGACGGAGTATGATTTCGACGGCCGCTCGCCCGCAAACCGCTTCAACCGGAACCCGATCCTCGGGCGCGGCATTGGCGGCGACGGGCTGAAAACCGGCCACACGCAGGAAGCGGGCTACGGGCTTGCCGGATCGGCGATGCAGGCCGGGCGCCGCGTGGTGTTCGTGATCACCGGGCTCGAAAGCCGCGCCGCCCGCGCGGAGGAAAGCGAACGCGTTGTAGCCTGGGCCTTCCGTCAGTTCGTGGAGCGCCCGGTGGCGGAGGCGGGCGAGGTGATCTCGCGCGCCGATGTCTGGATGGGCGATCATACGGCGATTGACCTTGTTGTGCCGGAAGACACGCAGGTGCTCATGCCCGCCACCAACGCCCGGATTGCCGACGCGCGCGTGGAATACCGCGGGCCGATCGAGGCGCCCATCGAGGAGGGCCAGCAAGTGGCCGAACTCATCATCCCTCGCGAGGGGCTGGAGGAAGCGCGCATTCCGCTTGTCGCCGATCGCGAAGTGATCCGCGGCGGGTTCCTGCCGCGCATTCGCTCAGCCGTTCTGGTGCTATTCCGCCAGGCGCTGGGTCAGGCCGGCGAGATGCTCTGACACAAGGTGCAAGATGGGCCGCGGCCTTTTCGTAACGTTCGAGGGCATTGACGGCTCAGGCAAATCCACCCAGGCGCGCCGCCTGGCCGGGGCGCTTGAGGCGGCGGGCCATGGGGCCGTTCTGACCCGCGAGCCCGGCGGGTCGCCCGGCGCCGAGGAAATTCGCCGCCTGCTGGTGGAAGGTGCGCCCGAACGCTGGTCGCCCGAAACCGAGATCCTGCTGTTCACCGCCGCGCGCCGGGATCACCTTGAAAAAACGATAGAGCCTGCGCTTTCCGCGGGCCGCACCGTGATTTGCGACCGGTATGCGGATTCAACCCGCGTCTATCAGGGCGCCGTGCGCGGGGCGCTCCGCGCCCTTGTCGATGCGCTACATGCCCAGATGATCGCGCGCGACCCGGATCTGACGTTTCTGATTGACGTTGATCCCGATCAGGCGCTGGCGCGCGGCCTTGCCCGCAATTCCGGCGAGGACCGGTTTGAAACCTTCGGCGCAGGGTTTCAGCACAAGCTGCGCGACGGCTTTCTTGCCCTTGCCGCCGATCACCCCGAACGCGTCAGGGTCATTGATGGCGCGCGCGATATTGACGTGATTGCCCGGGAGATCAGCGCAGCCGTTCTGGAGCGCCACGGTGAGTGACCCCGCGCCCGAGGCCGATCGGATAGAGGGCGCCCCCCACCCGCGCGATACCGGGGAACTGTTCGGGCAAGGCGCAGCGGAGGCCGCATTCCTTGCCGCCCATGCCGGTGGGCGCTTGCACCATGCCTGGCTGATCACCGGCCCGCGCGGGGTGGGCAAGGCCACGCTTGCCTGGCGCATCGCGCGGTTCCTTCTGGCCGAGGCCCCCGCCGATGCCGGGCTCTTCGGCGCGTCCCCTGCCGCCACCACGCTCGACATTCCCGCCGATCATCCCATCGCCCGGCGCGTCAGCGCGGGCTCTGAGCCGCGGCTCTACCTGCTGCGCCGCGCCTGGGATGCCAAGGCAAAGCGCTTCAAGGCGCAGATCGGAGTGGATGAGGTGCGCGGCCTGAAATCCTTTTTCGGGCTTTCCGTAGCCGATGGCGGGCGCCGCGTTGTAATCGTGGATGCGGCCGACGAGATGACGGTGAGCGCCGCAAACGCGCTGCTGAAAGTGCTCGAAGAGCCCCCGGAAGGCGCCGTTCTCCTGCTTGTCAGCCACCAGCCCGCGCGACTCTTGCCCACGATCCGCTCCCGTTGCCGGGAACTGCGCTGTGCGCCGCTCGGGGCCGGGGATATGGCCTGGGCGCTGGCCGCGCTTGGCG
>JANQPC010000045.1 GCA_028285485.1 Paracoccaceae bacterium
TGGTGGGTGATGAGAGACTCGAACTCCCGACATCTTCGGTGTAAACGAAGCGCTCTACCAACTGAGCTAATCACCCGAACCGCGCGCGTTTTAGATGAAGTTGCCCGCGGCGCGCAACCCTTCAGCCGAGCGTTCGGTGCGCCCCGTCTTCCACCACATGCACAACGCCCTGGCCTCCCGGCAAATCCCCGAGTGCCGCACCGGGCTGCCCCATCGCCGTGGCGCGCAGCATCCGTGAGGTTATCCCGTGGGTCACGCAGATCGTGGGCCGCGCGAGGCTATCCAGAAATGAAAGGCATCGGGCGCGGAGCGCGGTAAAGCCTTCGCCCCCGGGCGCGGCATCGTAGAGGGCCAGTGGCCCGTCCGGCGTGTGTTCGGTGGGGGTAACCGGAGCGGGCTGCATCTCGGGGCGGCGAAGCCCGGCCCAGCCCCCAACCCCGATTTCCCGCAACCGCGCGTCGGTGTGCAGATAGTCCGCCTCTGCCGCAAGCGCGATGGCGGCGGTTTCAATGGCCCGGCCCTGGGGGCTGATGCGGATATCGAAGGCGGCAAGATCGAGCCCCGCCAGCAGCGCGCGCTGACGCGCCGCCTGCGCCCGCCCGGTCTGGGTGAGCGGGGAGTTGCGGGCCCCCTGCAGACGGCCCTCGGCATTCCACTGCGTCTCCCCATGGCGCAGCACGTAGATTGGCGGATAGCGCATCGTCCTCTCCAGATTGTACCTGCCGGGCGGCCGCGCAGGGCGGCGCAGGCGCCGGGAGGTGCGGGGTGCTTCATCTGCCGCCGTTTTTGCCGCCGCAGCGGCCGGTGGCAAGGGCCCCGGCCGATCCATTGCGGGTGGGCATGGCCAAAGGTGGCGCGCCGGCCCCGTTTGTCTTTCGGGGCCGGATCGATGAAGGTCGCCCGGATGATGCAGCCCTGCGGCGGCAGGCCCCGTGATCCCCATCTCTCTGGCGATCCGGGCCACGCTGGAAGGCGTGCGGCTGGGGCAGGAAAGGCCGTGGAACGGTGACAGGGGATATGCCAGCCTATCGAACGGGGCTTGCCGTTGCCGCGATCGTTTGTGCCGTTCTGGCCCTGTCGCTCGGGGATGCCATCATCAAGTCCACCGGGCTCGATCTGCCGCTCTGGCAGATGTATATTCTGCGTTCGGCCCTGGTGGTGCCGCCGCTCTGGTGGCTGGCGCGCCGAAACGGTGCGCGCGGCTTTGGGGCGCCTGGCTGGGTTGTGCTGCGCAGCGCGCTCCTGGTGATCATGTGGCTCAGCTACTATGCCGCGCTGCCGCTCATGCCGCTTTCGCTTGCGGCGGCGGGTTATTACACGGCGCCGATCCTGATCACGGTGATCGCAGCCGCTCTTGCGCGCCGCTGGCCGGCGCCCCGAGTGCTGCTGGCGATTTTCATGGGCTTCGCCGGGGTGGTGCTTGTGCTGCGCCCCGATGCCTCCGGTTTCGATCTGGCCACGCTTCTGCCGCTGCTGGCGGCGCTGCTCTACGCCTGCGCGATGGTGCTGACGGCTCGGAAATGCCGCAACGATGATCCCTTCGCACTGGCTCTGGCGCTGAACATCGCCTTTATCATCGCGGGCGCCGGGCTCGGCATCTTTGCGGGGCGCGAGGGATCGTTTGTTTTCGGGCCCTGGCAAAGCCTGGATCTCGCGCTAATCGGCGTTGTGGCCATGCTGGCAGCCGTGGTGTTTATCGGCAGCGTGGGGGCCGCCATCGCCTATCAGAACGGCCCCACGGCCACCGTTGCGGCCTTTGATTACTGCTACCTCGTTTTCAGCCTGATGTGGGGCGCCATCTTTTTTGGCGAGATGCCGGGCGCCCTGGCGCTGATAGGCATCGCGATCATCGTGGCCGCCGGCATCCTGTCCCTCCCGCGCCCCGGGGGGCCTGCGCAATGACCGAGCGCCCGAAGCTTGCGGCCCTTGCTGTTGTGATCCGCGGCGGCAGGGTTCTTCTCGTCAAACGCCGCAATGAGCCCGATGCCGGCCTTTGGGGGTTTCCGGGCGGTCATGTCGATATGGGCGAAACCGCGCTGGATGCGGCGGTGCGCGAGCTGCGTGAGGAAACAACCCTTATCGCCCGCCCGATCCGGTATCTGACCAATATCGATGTGATCGAACAGGGGGAGACCGGGGCGGTGCGGTTTCACTTCCTGCTGGCCGCGGTGCTTTGCGAATACGTCTCGGGCGACCCCATCGCGCAGGACGACGTGAGCGATGCGCGCTGGTGGCCCATCGAAGAGGTGCTGGCGGGCCGGGCCTTGTGCAGCCAGCATGTGGATAGCGTTGTGTCGCTGGCCACGGGGTGATGCAGGCGGTGTTTGGAACGGGCGCGACATGGGCCCGCCTGGTCGCGCTTTTGGGAATGTGATCGGGCCAGCTGCGGGCGCGCGTTGGGGAGAGCCGAGAGCAATTCAAGTAAGATGAACATCTGATCTCAAACTGCTGGCGCAGGCGGCCCGCGGGGATCTCGCCCTGCCTTGATCCGGCTTGGCCTCGCACATGGCCGCGGACGCCGCCCCATTCGCATGCCGGGGCCCGCGCGCCGTACCCGCGGCGTGCCAGGCAATCCGGTGGCGCTTGACCGCTCCGGGCGCCGGGCCTAGAAAAAAAGGGTTAACTTGTGCCCCGGAGTAGTGATTGCCCGAGCCGCTGTTCATTTTGTGCCCAGGCCGCTCGTTCTCGTCGGTCGTGTCGACCGTCATTGGCCAGCATCCCCAATGCTACGGGCTTCCCGAACTCAATATCTTCATTGGCCGGTCGCTCGGAGAGTGCTGGGATAACGATGCCACCCGCAGCACCTACCCGTTGCAGGGGCTGAAGCGCACGCTTGCCCAGCTTCACGACGGGGTGCAGACGGACGAGACGATCGAGAAAGCCGAAGCCTGGATCGCGGAACGGCGCGTTTGGAGCGGCGCGGCGGTCATGGCCCACATTCAGGAACAGGTCGGCGACCGTATCTTGGTGGATAAAAGTCCAGCCAATGTGGTGCATCCAAAGGTGCTTGGCCAGATCGTGCGCGCCTATCCGCGGGCCAGTTACCTTCAGCTTCTGCGCCACCCGCGCACCCGAGGAAAGAGCCACATGGCTGCCCACTACCCCAAGGCCGGGATCAAGCGCGTGATGATCGATGCCATGGGCAGCCCGGCGCCGGACGTGGAGTATAAGTGGCACAGCACCCACAAGATGATCGATGCGTTGGCGCGCGAACTGTCACTGGGGCAGATGATGCGCATTCGTGGGGAGGACTTGCTGCGCGACTTGCGCCTGTATCTGCCCCAGATCTGTGAGTGGCTTGGCATCCGAGCGGATGCAAAGGCCCTGGCTGCGATGCTACGGCCCGAAGATAGCCCCTATGCCTGCCTCGGTCCCACAAGGGCCCGGTACGGTGCGAATCCCGGGTTTCTGGCCAATCCGGCGCTGGATTTCGACCGCCTTGCGAACATACCGGAAGCCTCGCTGGACGGTCCGCTTGACTGGGATGCGCAGGCGGAGTTTCACCCGGATACGCGCCACCACGCGCATGCCTACGGCTACCGCTGAGGCGCCAATGAAAGATGCGCCTTTGACACCCCCCCTTTGCTCAACCGATGCTGTCCTCGCCACGCTGCCGGCCGGCGCGGGCGACTTGCCCGGCGCCATGATTGTGTGGGAGGGCGCGCTTTACATCGGAACAGCGCCTGGGGCGGGCGAGGGCGGGCATGCACGGATCCTGCGGTTGCCCTGGCCGGGCGGCGGCGCGGTAGAGCCGGTCTATGAAGGCCCTGAGGGTTCCGCGGTAACGGGCTTCGCCGCTCTTGATGGATCAAGCGATGCCGGGCCCGCGCTTTACGCCGCGCTCGCGGCACCGGGCGGTGGGCTGATCCTGCAGGCGAAAGCGGGCGCGGGCGCCTTTGCGCCGGTCACCGAGCCGGGTCTGGGCGAGGCCGCGCGCCGTTGGATCGGTCCGCTTGCCCTGTGGGGCGGCCGGCTCGTTGCGGCCGCGGGCCGAGCCGCGCCCCTTGTGGGCGCCATAGGGTCTGCCGAGCTTCTCATCGAGGCGGATGACGGCTCTGGCACATGGGCGGCATTGTCAGAACCCGGTTTCGGCGATCCCGGGAATGTGGCGATTTCACTGCTCACCGTTTTGGATGGCACGTTACTTGCCGGAACCGTTAACCCCGCACGCGGCTTCCAGCTTTGGCAGGCGGGTGAGGACGGCGCTTGGGAACAGCGGATTGTCGATGGCGCACACCGCCATGTGGCAAGCCCCGCGCTGACGGCGTGTGCGGCGGGCGAGGGCGAGCTTCTTCTCGGCTCCGGCGGGGCGGCACCGACCGCGGCAGATCTTCCCGCCGATGCGCAACCGCCTGAACTTCTCGGGCTCGATCCCGCGACAGGCTGGGAACTCATCGCAGGTGAGCCGCGTTTCACGCCAGAGGGCTTCAAGGTACCCGCCGCGCTGGAGGGCCCGGGGTTCGGTTGGGTGAAGACCGCGCGGATCTGTGCGATCCTGCGCGACGGCGCCACGATCACCGCAGTTCTCGCCGCTACGCCGCAAAGCGCGCGCCCTTTCGGCCTGCCGGAGCCCGGCGCGGCGCGGATCTGGCGGTCAGAGGATGCGGGCGAAACGTTTGTGGAGGCGGCCGCGCTCCCACATCCGCTGGTGGCGGCTGCGGCATTCGATGAAGGGCTGCTGCTGGCGGGCCTGGCCGGGGGCAAGGTGCGGCTGAGGGTCGCCACCTAGCCGGCGGCCAGGCGCCGCCCATTCTCCAGCTTTCGGGCGGCAGCCCCCGGTGTGCGTTGCGTTTTGCTCAGCTCGTCAGGGCAGCCAGGACCAGAGTTCCACCTCGAGGAACCGCACGATGACCCGGGTGAACACTTCCCAAACCGGGCGGATACCCGCATCGATTTTGCCATGGCCCGTCATGTTTGCGGATAGCTTGCCCTCGACATTCGGGACTTCGACCAGAACGCGGATAACCCGTCCGAACTCTCGCTCCTCGGCGCGCGGGGCAAGGCGCTTGACGGTTCCGTAGACGCTGGTCGCAGTGTCTGACCAGAGCCGAAGCTCGACCTGCGCGCCGATCTCAACCTCTTCGATCGATGTTTCTGGCACCTCGATCTCGGCGATGACGGTGCGGTTATCCTCCAGCTCTGCAAAGAGCCCGCCCTCGGGCAGGAAGGTGCCAACCGGCACGGCAGACATCGAACTGACAACCTGGCCGTCGACAGTGGCGCGCACAAAGGTCTGCTCAAGCTTCAGGCGCGCAAAGGCCAACCCCTCCTCATGTTTGGAAATCTCGGCGCGGGCCGCCGCGATCTCCGAGGGCGTTGCTTCGGAGGTCACGAGTTCAAGATCCGTGACCGCTTCGGCTTCCGTTGCTTCGGCCAGGCGCAGCGCAGCGCGATCATCTTCCAACGCGCTGCGGCTGATCGTATCGGTTTCGAACAGCTTTTCCTGTTGCGCGAGTTCGGCAGCGGCGATCTCCACCTGGATCTGCGCGGTGGTGACCCTTTGTTCGGCAACGCGGATCTCGGCGGGCGTGGGCCCGTCGATCAGGCTTTGAAGTTCCGCCTGAAGCCGCGCGAGATCGGCCTCGCGCACGGCGATGTCTCGCTGTTCGTCCCAGTTCGAGAGAACAGCCATGACTTCGCCCTGCGAGACCCAGTCGCCCTCCGCCTTGAGAAGTTCGGTTACTTCGCCATCGGTGCGCGTGCGCACCTCGGCGCGATCATGCGGCTGAACGATAAACTCGCCCCCCACCTCGAACGGGTAGGGCCGCAACGCAACGAATATGAGGGCCGCAATCACCACGGCCCAGAAGAAGCGGCGCAGCCAGACGTTCTTGGGCCGTGGCTTGTGGGTGCCCATACGCAGCACGCGGTCCAGATCGTCGGACTGCCGATTGGCGGGTGCGCTTCCGGGCAAGGGCGCGGGCTTGCGCAGAACGGGAAGCTGGGCGTTTTGGCCAGCCCTCGCCTTGGCGGCGCCGCGACCTGCCGCGCTTTCCGGCCCCCGCGCATCCCCTGCATCTTCTGAGAAGGCGGCGTCACGCTGGCCGGTGTTCATGGCTTCGGGGATCGATCCGCGGCGGCGCTGGTTTTTCCCACCCGTCTGTTCATCGAGATCGTCTACCGGGGTGACGGCGCCGTCTTCCACCAGTTCGGGATAAAGAACGAGCGTATCGTCCTTCGTGCCGCCTGGCGCATCGCCCTTGGCCGTAGGGGCCTCGTCCGTATCGTTGTCGCCCAGAAGCTCTTCTAGGAACTCCGAGAGATCCTCGCTCTTTTCCACCTGCTCGTCGAAGGCCAGAAGCGCTTCGAGCATCTCGGCGGTGGCGCGATCCGTTTCGTTCTCTTTCCCTGGGGGTGTTTCCCGCGCGCCGCGCTTCTTCTTCGGCGGCTCGCGCCCGGGGCCGGATCCTCCGGACGGCGGCGTTCTCCCCGTGTTGGGCGTTGGCGCCCGCGCTCCGGCGCTGGATTCCGAGCCACCTTGCCCGTGTCCGGGCCCTTCGTCGCGTGCTCCGCCGTCTACCGCATTCCCATCTTCTGACATCGCTGCCACCCCATACGCATACTCATCACTTTCCTGCACCAGACGTCTGCGGCCGTCTGCGATCATCGGTACTGCCGCAGGCATGCTCCCAAGGCGCCCGCCAGTACCCGCCCGTCTGGCCGCCCGGTTGCCGCCTCTGAGGCGCCAACTCCGCATGCTGAGGGCGAAGAGCGTAAGCATCGCCAGCACAAGACAAAAAATCAACACCCCCGTCCCCTGAAGCTGCCGCTCCAGCGCGAAGGCCAATGTCGCCAAGACCACGTAGATCAGGAACGCGGTGAACAGGATCGATGCAACGGTGTAAGAAACCATCGCGCTCGCCTCGCTCTGCCCAAGCCCCGGCGGTACCGCGCGCCGGGTGACGAGAAGGTAGGTGAGCTTGAAGGAATCCCGCCGCAGTTTCGGCCGCCCGAGCCAGGCCGAGACCCATTTGCACCCATCAAGCGGCAGAAGCGGGTTGGCCACGAAAAGGAAAGACACGAGCCCCGAGATGCCGAGGGCGAGGAACATGTCGGCCGCGCCCGTGCCCGATCGCCGCAGCATGTTCCAGACGAAGATGCCCACGGCGAAGAGCGCGAGCTTCGTGAGAAGCTGAGTTGCGTAGCAGGTGCGTTGGGTGCGCAGATCAAGCTCGCGGATCGGCGCACGGTCCACATAGAATTTCGGAAGAACGCCCAGGAGAAGGCGCATGCCAAACTCCCGCGGATCGGCCCGGAAATATCCCATCACCGTGCCGAGCGCGAGCTTGCTGAGCAGGTTTGTAACAAGGAGGCCGATCAGCAGCTTCTGCCAGAACGAGAGCGTGCCGAGCACACGATCTATATGCGCGAGAAGATCATACCAGTTGAAGATGGCGCCGAGGGCGGCGAGAATCGCTAGCGGCCAGATGAGCCGCGTGAGGAACCGGGCCGGGGAGAGGATGGCTGCCGAGGCGCGAAACATGCGCGCCGGGTCGAGCCAGGGCCAGGTGAAAGGGGCGCGAGGGCGTGAATCCGCCGGTTCCAAACGCCGGTTTGCGGGGGCATGGCTGTAGGCGGAATAACTCACCAGTTACCTTAATAATTGTTAACTGTTCACCACATTTTGAACTCTGACCGAAACTCGCGATTCGGCATATGGCTACCTCCCACCGCCGTGACACCATTGTGCAGGTGCAGCAGGGATAGACATTTTTTAGTATTTACAGTAGTCTGGCGCGGTTGGCTACTGGCTGTGTATGTACAAGGGGGTTTGTGGTGGCAGAAGCAACGACAAAGGCGAGCACGACGGCTCGCCGCGGCAATAAGGCCAAGGCGATGCAAATTAAGCGCGCCATTAACCTTTCTTCAAAGAACATAGAAGACAAGTTAAGCGATGCCAAGGGGCGGGCAACCAAAGCCCGTGCACGCATTGTTTCCGGCTCGGGCGAGCAGCGTAACCGCCGCCTGAAGCTTGCCGCAAAACTCCATGCGGTGCTGGTCAACACGCCTGCGGATAAAGACGGTATGGTGCCCGACACCCCGTTCACGCAGGCCGGTGTCGCCCGCATGATGGAGAGGCTTGGCCAGAGGGCCGGCGATACCACCAGCGCTGGTGGCAAAGTTGCCGGCAGAATGGTCAAGTTCCTGTCGGCCGAAGACGGTGAGGATGCCGTCGCGGGTGCCAGTGTGAAGAAACTTCAGTTGCTCGCTACGCGAACCGAGAAACTCAAAAGCAATTTCGGAACACGAGTCCGGGATCTTTGAGCTCCGCCCCTGTGCGGGCGTATCGGTAGCTGAGCGCACAGAGCCGCAACGCGGCTCCGTATAGCCTTCATGTTGAACCCTAGGAAAAGGCAGGCTCTCTATGACGCGTGTTTCGTCTTGCGAGAGTGTCGGACTCGGCGCGGGATTTGAGTGTTTGGTATTGGCACCGGCGGGTTTGCCCGGCGCCAGGGTCTTGCGGGCCGCCGAGCGCGCAGGGGGCATCGGCATCGCAACCGGGGAGGCCGGGGCCATTGGCGCCGATCTCGCCGCCTTTCATGCCGCTGGCGGGCAGCGTGCGGGTGTGCTGGCCGCAAACGGGGCGGTGCTGACTGCGCTTGCCGCGGATGCGAGCCCTCCGGCCATCGTCATTGCCGCGCCAAGCGCGCTTAAGGCCGCCGCGCCAGCCGCCGCGGCGCTGCGCGATGGCGGATGCAAGATCCTCTGTGAGGTTATTCAGTGGGGCGCGGCAGCGGCGGAACTTGCCGCATCCGTCGATGGCTACGTGCTCAAGGGCCATGATTGCGCCGGGCTTGTCAGCGAGGATACGGGCTTTGTGCTCTTGCAAACCGCGCGGCGCGCGACCGAGTTGCCGCTTTTCGTGCGGGGCGGGGTGACGCCCGCAACGGCGGCTGCAGCGCATGTTGGCGGCGCGGCGGGCGTTGTGCTCGACGATCAGATCCTGCTGATGGCGGAGGCGGGCTTGCCCGATCCCGCGATCCGCAAACGCATCGCGGGGTTTTCTGGGTCTGAGACCCTGCAGGTCGAACACCCCCAGGGCTACTATTATCTTCGCGCGTTGGACCGGCCTGGCGCCAAGGCTGCCGATCGCGTTGCGGCGCGTCTGGCCGAAGCGGCGGACCCGCTCGCCGAGATCGAGGCGATTGCGGCTGAACTGTCCTGGGCGGCGGACTCGGCGCTGATGCCGGGCGGGCAGGGCCTGACTCTCGCGCGCGGGCTCGCCGATCAATACGGAACGGTCGGGCGCCTGATCGCGGCGATCCGCGCAGCGGTTGAGACGTTGCCTGCCGCCGCCGCCGAGCGGCGCGCGCTGGCCGAGAACGGGCCGCTCTCGCAGATCTTCGGCACCCGCTACCCGATCATGCAGGGGCCGATGACGCGGGTCTCCGACGTATCGGATTTTTCGGCGAAGGTTGGCGAGGCGGGCGGACTGCCCTTCTCGGCGCTCGCGCTGCTCAAGGGCGCGCAGGTTGAAACCCTGCTCGCGGAAACGCAGGAACAAATGGCTGGCCGCCCCTGGGGCGTGGGCATGCTTGGCTTCGCACCCAAAGAGGTGCTCAAGCCGCAATTCGATGCCGTTGACCGCACGCGGCCCAACTTCGCCATCGTGGCGGGCGGGCGCATCAACCAGGTTGAATGGTTCGAAAACCGCGGCATCCCCGCGTTCGTTCACGCCTCCACCGCAGGCATCATCGTGGGCCATCTCGAGGATGGGATGCGCCGCTTCGTTGTGGAGGGGCGCGAATGCGGGGGGCATATCGGCCCTCTCACCTCCTTCACCCTATGGGGCGCCATCGTCGAGGCCCTGCGCGACCACCCGTTGGTCGTGCGGGAGGGGGCCAAGATGCAGATCGTGTTTGCAGGCGGCATCCATGATGCCGCCTCCGCCGCAATGGCCGCCACCATTGGCGAACCGCTCGCGGCCCGCGGGGTCTCAATCGGCATTCTTATGGGTACCGGCTATCTCTTCACCAAAGAGATCGTCGAGGCCGGGGCAATCGTACCCGATTACCAGGAGGTGGCGCTGGCCTGCGATGGCACGCAATCGCTCTGGGAAGGGCCGGGGTTTGCCTCGCGCTGCGCCGTGACCCCGATTGCCGAGGAGTTCCGGCAAACCCGGCGCGATCTGGAGGCAAAGGGCGCGCGCGCCACCGAGGTGCGCGAAGCGCTGGAAGAGATCTCGCTTGGGCGGCTGCGCATGGCGACGAAAGGGCTGGCGCGGACAGGGCCTGACAAGGCGCTTACCGAAATCGGGCCGGAGCAGCGCCACCGCGAAGGCATGTATATGATCGGCCAGGTGGCCGCGCTGCGCGACGAGGTGGGCACGATCGCCGAGTTGCATGACGCCGTCACCGCCGGCGCCGTCGATTATCTGGATGCGGTTGCGGGCCACGTGGCGCGCGCCCCGGCGACAGTGGCCGCACCGCCGCCCGCCGATATCGCAATCGTTGGCATGGGTGCGCTGCTGCCCGGTTCGCAGACGCTCGATGCCTATTGGCGGCGGATCCTCTCGGGCGAAAGCGCCATCCGCCCGATCCCGGAAGACCGCTGGGATGCGGATGCCTATTTCGATGCCGACCGTACGGCGCGCGACCGCGTGTATTCCGCGCGCGGTGGCTTCCTCGAAGATGTGCCCTTCGATCCGCTGGCCTACGGGATTCCGCCCTCGGCGCTTGGCTCTATCGATCCGATGCAGCTTCTCGCATTGGAACTCGTCTCGGATGTGATCGGCGATGCGCAGCCCGTCGCGCTGGCAAAGGAAGAGCGCGAGCGCGTTTCGGTAATGCTGGGCTTTTCCGGCGGCATTGGGGAAACCGGCGGCCAATACGTGGCGCGATCGGAGCTTCTTCGGCTCTTCGGCGCGGACGTGCCCGAGGAGGTGCTCCAACGCCTTCCGGAATGGACGGAAGACAGTTTCTCCGGCACGCTCCCAAACGTTTCCGCGGGCCGCGTTACCAACCGCTTCGATTTCGGTGGCACCAATGTAACTGTGGATGCCGCCTGCGCATCTTCGCTCGCGGCGATCTATCAAGCCGTGCTGGAGCTAGAGACCGGGCGGGTTGATATGGCCATTGCCGGTGGCGTCGACACGCAGATGACGGCCTTTGGCTATCTGTGTTTCGCCAAAACAGGCGCGCTTTCGCCCCGGGGCCTTTGCAATACCTTCGATGCGCGGGCGGATGGAATTGTGATCTCCGAGGGCCTTGCTGCAGTTGCGCTCAAAAGGCGCGCGGATGCCGAGGCGGCGGGTGACCGGATCTATGCCGTCATCAGCGGCGTGGGCGCCTCCAGCGACGGGCGCGCCAAGGGGCTGACGGCACCGTTGCCCGCGGGGCAGATGCGCGCGGTGCATCGCGCCTATGCCCAGGCTGGCTATGCGCCGGACACCGTGGCGCTTTTCGAAGCGCATGGCACCGGCACGGTGGCCGGAGACAAGGCGGAACTTGAAACCGTTTCAACCGTGCTCAGGGATTGCGGGGCCGCGCCGCGCTCCGCCGCAATCGGATCGGTCAAAACGCTGATCGGCCACACGAAATCCACAGCCGGCGTTGCCGGTCTGATCAAGGTGGCGCTGGGGCTCCACACCAAAACGCTGCCGCCCCATGCGCTCGTGGAAACGCCAAATCCCGTTTTCTCTGATGACG
>JANQPC010000051.1 GCA_028285485.1 Paracoccaceae bacterium
ATCCCAGTGGTTTCCGGCCCCGAAAGGGGCTGTCCGAAGGCCGCCGTACCGTAAGAGTACATGTAGGACATGCGGGGGTTCCCCGCCGGTCACGCCGCATCCGGGCGGGCCCGCCTATCCACGTTTGAGATGTCTTGCCCCGGGCTGCCTTTGGCAGTGCCGGGCGCAAGGCGTTGGGGCGCCGGAGCGCCCCTTCCCAAACCGCCCGGAACAAGCGGAAGGTGCCGGGCGAGCGCTGGCCCGTTCCGGTGGGCCGGCGCTTTGGCTGACGTCACGCGTTGCGGGAAAGGGTTTGGCGGGCTTGCCGGGATAAAGCGCACCGAACCTCCCGGTGTTGCGCCAGCCCACGGGCCTGCGCCCGCGCGGCTTGCGTAGGGCGTTCCGAGATCGAAACCGGGCGCACACCACCGCCCGCAAGATCACCCCGCGCTGGCCATGCGCCGAAACTCGTCGCTGCCGTCCACCAGTTCGTCATACGTGCCCGAGGCCACGATCTGCCCCCGGTTCAGAAGATGGATCGCATCACAATTGCGCACCGTGCTCAGCCGGTGGGCGATCAGGATGATCGTGATATCGTCGCGCAGATTGCCGATCGCTTCCATCACCACCCGTTCGGTGATCGTGTCGAGCGCCGAAGTGGCCTCGTCCATCACCAGAAGCGAGGGCGCGCGGTATAGCGCGCGGGCGATCCCGATCCGCTGCCGCTGGCCGCCGGAAAGCCGCACGCCGCGTTCGCCCACGATTGTGTCATAGCCCTGTGCCAGATCCGACATTACGAAATCATGCAGCGAGGCCGCGCGCGCCGCGCGTTCCACCGCGGCGCGGTCAATCTGCTCCGGCGCCACGCCGAAGGCGATGTTCTGGGCCACCGTATCGTCAACAAGATAGATCGTCTGGGGCACATAGCCGATGGAACGCTGCCAGTTGCGCAGATTGGCATTCGTCACCTCGGTGCCGTCCACGAGCAGCGATCCCCCGGCCTGCGGCAGAAGGCCCAGAATGAGGTCCACCACCGTGGTTTTGCCAGCGCCGGTGCCGCCCACGAGCCCCACAGTCGTGCGCGCGCCAATCGAGAGCGAGAAGTCGTTCAGCGTTGTTCCTTGCGCCCCGGGATAGCCGAAGCTCACATCCCGCAGTTCCAGAACCTTGTCGAGCTCCAGCGGCGCGCCCTTGAAGGGCGCCAGTGCGCGCCGCGCCTGATCGGCCCGGGCGGCAACATAGTTTTCGTGGATGTCATGCAGCATCGTGCGGGAGTTTTCGAGCGCCGCGACACTGCGGAAAATCATCTGTGCGGTGGGCATCAGCCGCAACGCGGCAAAGGCGAATACCCCCAGCGTGGGGATCGCCGAGAGCAGGTTGCCATCGTTGCGGAAGAGGAACACCAGGATCATCGCGAGCATTCCGGCAAACGCCACGGCCTCGGTTGCGAAGCGCGGCAGTTCCTCGATCACCCGGGTGCGCGCTTCAAGCCGCGCCTTGATCCGCGCCGGTTCCCGAAACCGTTCGCTATAGGCGCCTTCAAGGTTGTGAAGCTTGATCTCCTTGAACCCGCCCATCGATTCCTGGGTCAGCTGAAAGCGGCGTTCATTGGCCTCGTAGATCGCGCGGCCCATCGTGCGCAGCACCCGGCGTACAAGGCCGAAGATCAGAAAATAGGTCAGCCCGATCCCCGCCGCGGCCGCCAGCGTGACAATCGGATCGACGGCTAGCATGAAGATCACCATGGACACCGCCAGAAGCGCGCTTGCGATGATCTGCAGGCCCGGGATCATCACGCGATTCACCAGCCCCTCGGACTCCTGCAACACGTTGCGGCTGATTTCCGAGCTGTTGCGCTGCAAAAACCACGTGTAGGGCTGGTGCAGATAACTCTCCAGAAGCCGGCTGGAGATCGTGAAGCCCCGCATCTTGGAAAACCGCACGATCGCGTAGGTGCCAAGCGCGCGCACGCCGATAGAGGCGATCACAGCCACAAGCGTGGCCAGCGCGAGCGCCACCTGGAACCGGAACAGGCTTTCGAAGCCGAGGCTCTGGTAAAGCCAGCCCAAGAGCCCGCCCTCGATGGCCTCGGCCGGGTCGGAGAGCAGGTTCAGCAGTACCAGCAGCGTGGAGATGCCAAACACCTCCGAGGCTGACATCAGCACCATGATGAGCAGCAGCACGATAAGCCTGCGGCGTTCGCGGCCATCAAGCAGATCGAGCATCTTGGCGTAGGAACCGATCATTCGCTGTCCTGTCATGGCGCGGTGTTGCGCGCCGCATCTGCTCTGTTTTGCGCGCGCTGTGGGGTTAGGCGCGGCACGTGGGGGCGTCAACCCTGTGTACGGGCGCCACGTTTACACAGGTTTTCCGGCACAATCAGGGCGGGATGCGGGCCAAAGCCCTGTGGCGTGGCCGATTTGCACGGGCGCTTACTCGACCCCCTCGAACACGTAAATCACCGCTTCGCCCGGGGGCAGCGGCGGGGGCGTGAAGGCGGGCAAGGTGGCGGGCACGGGCATCGCGGCACTCTCAAACCGGGTTGCGGCGCGCTCCACCGCATGGTTGTCAAAGCGCCCGCGCTGCTCATAGGCGGTGAGCCGCGCGGCCCCACTGATCGGCAGGGTGAGTTGCACCTCCGTTTCCCCGTCATCCCCCGGCGCCGGCACGCGGCGGGAGATCAGGAAAAGCGTCAGCCGATCGCCCGATCGCGTGGCATAGGTGGCCACCATGGGGGCGGCGCGCTGCGCCGGGCGGCGGCGAAGCTCAGGCAGATCGGCCGCCGGCACAGCGCCGGGGATGACGCGCAGCATGTCTCCCGCCCCGAACCGGTTGAAAAGGGTCAGCGCCTCCCAGGCCGGGTAGGGGTGGCTGCCGCGATGGGCGGGCGCGTGGGAGGCCCAGCGCTGGCCGGGCTGGAACAGAAAGTAGTTCTGCGTGCCAAGGCCAAGGGCCGCGTGGCTGAGAAACGCATCGAGCGTAGCGGCCCCGGCCGCGACGCTCTTCATCACCTCTTCCTGCGCGCGCGCGGCCTCGGGCGAAAGCCGTGTGCCATCGCGCGCCGCGAGCGCGTAGCCGGGCCCGGCCTCATAGGTGCCCAGCGCCAGCGGCGCGCCGCGCGCCGCCGCCACGGCTTCGGCAGCCTGCGCGATCTCTGCCATCCGCGGGGCGCCAGCCTGCACGCTATGGGTCAGCACCGAGGTAAAGCCCTGCGCGGTGGGGCGCACTGGGCCATCGCCGATATCCCAGCCACCATTATAGGCCGCATGGGCCAGAAGCGGGGTGGAGGGCGAGGCCGCTGCCGCCTGAAGCCCGTAATCGCTGACCAGCCGCCCCCCGATCACCGGGCGAAAAAGCGGCTCCAGCGCGGGCCAATGGGGGCTCCCGCGCAGCGTGGCCAGCACATATTCCTGATATGCGCCGTAAACCGCCCCGGCGCTGGCCTCTGCCCCCGTGGCCGCATCGGGGAGCGCCGGAAAAACCCAGGGGCTGAAAAGCCGGTTCCAGGTTTCATTGCCGATCTCGAAGGTGATCTGGCCAAAAACGTCCGTCCACGGCGCACGCTGGCCCTGGGCGGCGCGCTTTGCGGCCAAGGGCCCCGCATCCGCCGGCCCGGCGAGATATTCCGCCAGCCCCAGCCATTCCTCCGCCGAAAGATGCGGTTCGATCTGAAGCCAGGGATCGATTCCGAGATCGCGCAGGATCGTGAGCGTTTGATGCAGTGTGTTGCCCCGCGCCGTTCGGATCGCGCCGCCGGGGTTTGTAAGCTGTTCCAGATCATAGGTGGCCTCGCCGGTTTTGATCAGCCCGTGGGTGCGGATCGCGGCCATGCCGGAGGTGCCGAGGAGCGCCGCCTCTTCCGGCAGAAGTGACAGGTAGGGCGCATCGGCGCGGGTGAGGCGCAGATTGTCGAGATCAACCTCCCCGGGCCCTGACAGGCGCAGGCCGATCGCGCCCACATCCGTGCCCCCAGCCGTGCGGGGGATGGTGAGTTCGGCGCGAAAACGGCGCCACCCCGGCCCGATCTGAAATGGGGCCGCGGTAACGTCTTCGGCCAGCGGGCCGGTGATGGAGACTTCGGCGCGCGCCCCTGCATCGCCGCGCAGCCAGGCTTCCAGCAGATAGGTCTCGCCCGCCTGGGGCACGGGGTAGAAGGCCTGATCGGCGCCTGCGTAGTTCGGCATCTCAAGCGTAAGCGTTTCGCCTGCTTCAAGGGTCAGGCGCAAATGCGTGGCGCCCGCATCGGGCACCGGCACCTCGGGCCCGTGGGGCACGAGATGCCAGCCGCCGCTGCCCGGCTCATCGGACAGGCCCGGGATCATCCGGTGGCCCACCAGCGCGCGTGCCCGACGCGCGCCTGCCGCGTGATCGGAGAGGAGCTGTGCGCCCGCGCCCGCCAGATAAGTGTGGCGCAGGACCACAAGATCGCCTGCGCGCACGGGCGGGCCCGTGCCATCGAGCGCCAGCGAAAAGCCCCGATGCGCCTCGGGCGGGCCCTCGGAGCGATAGACTGCATAGCCCGCCGCGCCCGGCACCCGGGCCCAGGACAGTGCAAGCGTGCCATCCGGGCGCGGCTCTGCCTTCAGCCCGCGCGGGGCCGGCAGATCCGCCGCGCCCTCGGCCAGATCATGCGCGCGGAGCGTATTGCGGGGCCGGGCCCGAAGCTGCGTGCCCTGGGGCCCGGGGCGATTGGCCATCACGGCCTTGGCAGGCGCAGAGAGCCGCCCGGCCCGATCCACCGCGCGCACGGTGAACCACGCGCGCGCGCCGCTTCGATAGGCGGCGGGCCAGGTATAGGTGAAGCGCCGCGTGCTGCGCGGCACCATCCGCCCCTCGGCTACCGGCCACCAGCCGCTGGCCGCATGCCCGCCCCCGGGCACTTCGGCCACGCGCACCCGCCGAAACGCCCCGCCTTCCAGCCGCAGCACCTCGATTTCCGCCCCGTCAAACGCGCCTTCGCGCCAGATTTCATTCTTCGTTAGAGCTTTCGGGCCAGTGATCACGGCGTTGTCTGCGCCTTCGGTGGCCACGAACCAGGTGCGGATCACGATGGGCTCGAACCCGCCGCCGCGCACCATCTGCGCGCCATTGCCGAGATAGGCGGCCGATGCGGTGAAGGCGCCCAGATCGGGGGTGAGAACCTCGTTGGTGACCGTGAAGTCGGCCGCCGCCTGGGCCATGGCCGGGCCCGGCGCCGCGCCCGGGGCGAGCGCGGCAAGCGCAAGAAGCGCTGGCCCGATCAGGCGTGGCCAGCGGGGGGCAAGGGGCACGGGGCGCGGCATCGCCGAAAGCCTAGCGGCAACGCCCGCGCCCGGCAATTGAGGAGGCGGGGCCAAGCGGTGCTTGGAGCGCCCGGGGCGGGCTGGTATAGCCTCGCGCAAACGAGGGAAGGATACCCCCCATGGGGCAGATCCAGGGGCGGGGGGCGCGCGAGGCCCCCGGCCGGGCAGGCAGGCCATGAGCGAGGCGCTGATCGTTGATCCGGGGCTGCGCAGCGTTGCGGGCCATCACTATGCTGCCGCGCTGGCGCTGACAGAGGTGCTGGCCGATCGCGGCGTTTCGGTGCGGGTGCTGGGCTCGCGCTTTGCCACGCAGGCCGCGCTGGAAGGCGCGGGCGCGCGGGCCGTCTTCACCAACAATGTCTATTCCCGCGGGCCCTACAGCCAGGGCAAGTTCGAAACCCATGTGCGCGCCACGCTCGATGGGCTTCTGGCAAGCGCGGGGCCCGACCGGCGGATGCCCGATCTGGTGATCCTGCCCACCTGCGATGCGGCCCTGGCCGAGGCGGTGGCGCGCTTTCTCTCCCGCGCGCCGGAAGAGGCGCGGCCCCCGGTGATCTCCTGGCTGCTCCTGTCGCGCGATTTTGCACGGATGTCGGCGCCCGAGGGCCCCGCCCATCCGCGCCGCGGCTACGGCGCGCTTGAGGCCGCGCTGGGGCCCGGTCGGCTGCATGTGTTCACAGAAACACAAGCGATGGCAGATGTTTATGCCTCGGAGTTCACCTCGCCCATTGCCGTGGCGCCATCGCCCACCGCGGCGATCGAGCGCCCGCTGGCCGAGATTGACGAGGCTCAGGGCCCGCGCTTCTCCGCCTTCGGCCATATCGTGGACGGCAAGGGCTATGAGCTTTTCCCCGATGCCATCGCCGCGGCGGCGGGGTCACGCCCGGCGCTGCGCTTTACGATTCACGCCGCGGTCAACGCCACCTCGGCGCGCAAATCGGCCGACCTGCTCGATGCGATCGAGTCCGCCGCGCCGGGCGTGACGATGCTGCGGGAAGAGCTGAATCCGGCGCGCTATGCCGCCGAGCTTGCGCGCGCCGATGCGGTGATGCTGCCCTACGATCCGCGCACCTACGGCGATCGCGGATCGGGGATTTTCAATGAATGCGAGGCGGCGGGCATTCCGGTTCTGGCCACCGCGGGCTGTTCCTTCGCCGAATCCGCCATAGACGCGGGGCGCGCCGTGGCGATTGCGCGCCACGATGCGGCAGCGCTGGCCTCGGCGATTTGCGAGGCGGCGGAACGGATTGGCGCGCTGAAGGCCGCCGCGGCCGCCCATGCCGAAACCTATGCGGCCGCGCGCAAGGCGGGGCTCGATGCCATCGTGGATACCGCGCTCAAGCAGGCCCCGCCAAATGCGGGCTGGCGGTTGCGTCAGGGCCTGGGCTTCTGGCGCGCGCGCAGCTTTCAAAGCGCCCGGGCGCTGGTGCGTTTCCCGCTGATGCTGCGGGCCACGCGCAACGCCCGGCGGATAAAATAGCCCCCATCCGGCCCGAAAGGGCCAGGGCGATTGCCGAGCGCCCCGGCAGCCGCTAGGGCAGGGGAAACAGGCCGCGGCCCGAACCGCGGCACAGGCAACACGAGCGAAAACCCTTGTCACTCACCGCAAAACGCATCCTCGTCACCGGCGGCGCCGGCTTTCTCGGCTCTCATCTCTGCGACCGGCTGGTTGCGGCGGGCCATGACGTGCTCTGCGTCGATAACTTCTTTACGGGGCGCAAGGCGAATGTCGCGCATCTCCTGGGCAAGTCGAATTTCGAGCTCGCGCGCCATGATGTGACCTTCCCGTATTTCGTGGAGGTCGATGAGATCTACAACCTCGCCTGCCCGGCCTCGCCGATCCATTACCAGCACGATCCGGTGCAGACGACGAAAACCTCCGTTCACGGCGCGATCAACATGCTGGGGCTTGCCAAGCGGGTGGGGGCGAAGGTGCTTCAGGCCTCGACATCAGAGGTGTATGGCGATCCCATCGAACACCCGCAGCCCGAAAGCTACTGGGGCAACGTGAACCCGATTGGCCCGCGATCGTGCTACGACGAGGGCAAGCGCTGTGCGGAGACGCTGTTCTTCGATTACCACCGCCAGCACGGGCTGCGCATCAAGGTGATGCGGATCTTCAATACCTACGGGCCGCGGATGCATCCCGAAGATGGGCGCGTGGTGTCCAACTTTATCATGCAGGCGCTTCGGGGCGAGCCGATCACGCTTTATGGCGATGGCGAGCAAACGCGCAGCTTCTGCTATGTTGACGACATGATCGAGGGCATGATCCGGCTTATGGAAACCGGGGATGACGTGACGGGCCCGATCAATATCGGCAATCCGGCGGAATTCACGATCCGTGCGCTGGCCGAAGAGGTTGTGGCCCAGATCGGTGCCACCGGCGGCTTCATCCACAAGGAACTGCCTGAAAACGATCCCCGCCAGCGCCGCCCCGATATCGCCATGGCCGAAAAGCTCTTGGGCTGGGCGCCGACGGTGCCGCTGGCCGAGGGGCTGAAGCCCACGATTGCGTATTTTCGGGGGTTGCTGGAGGCGGGATAGGGCGCAGGGCGCACAAACCCGCCGAACGTCGCAGCATGCGCCCGGTGCTTTTGGCCCGTTCCAGGCAAGGCGCGCGGGCGATCCGTTCGCGTCTCGCCGCGCGGGGTTTGCCCGCCTGCGCGGGCCGCAACCCGCCTTATTTTTCAGCATTCCGCCCGGGCACTGCCCGCACCGGCCTTTAGAAAAACTTCATACGTATGCGCCCCTGCTCCGCGCTTCTTTTCGCCCGCCCACACGCTATATGCAGTGGTACCCGCAACCAAAGACGCATCCCATGCCCGGCTCCGCCGCCACGCTTATCGATCGCCCGCCTGCCGCAGAGCTTTCCGGTGCCGCCCTCTTTCTCGATTTCGATGGAGTGCTTGTCGATCTTGCGCCGCGGCCCGATGCGATCACCGTGCCGGCCCCTCTTCCGGCGCTCATGGCCCGGCTTGAGGCGGCCACGGGCGGGGCAACCGCTATCGTAACGGGCCGGGGGCTTGCCGATCTGCGCCGCTATCTGCCGGACGTGCCGAAGATGGCGGTTGGCAGCCATGGCGCCGAACGTGCAGGCGGCCCGGCGCATCCGCTTGCGGGCAGCGCCGATCTGCGCGCCGCCGAACGCTTCGTGGCCGCGCTCGCCGAACGCGATCGGGGGCTTCTGGTGGAAGAAAAGCCCCTTGGCGTATCGCTCCACTACCGCGCCGCGCCGCATCTGGCGGCCGAACTTGAGGTGGAGCTTGCGCGTTTCACTGCCGCGCGCCCGGCGTTTGAGCTGCATCCCGCCAAAGGCGCCTTTGAGCTGCGCCCGCCCGGCATCGGCAAGGATCACGCGATTGAGGCGCTGATGGGCGATGCGCCGTTTGCCGGGCGCATGCCCGTTTATCTGGGCGATGATACAACCGATGAGCCCGCGCTTGCCTGGGTGGCCCGCGCGGGCGGGATCGCGATCAAGGTGGGGCCGGGCGAAAGCTGCGCGCCCTACCGTGTGGCTGCGCCCAAGGATGTGCACGCGCTTCTTGCGGGCTGGGCGGAGGCGGCGCCATGAGCCGGCTCATCGTTCTTTCAAACCGGATCCCGACGGAGGCGGAACCTGCGGGCGGGCTTGTCGTGGCGCTTCACGAATGCCTCATGCGCCAGGGCGGGATCTGGATCGGCTCATCCGCCGAACCGCAGGATGTTGCGCATGAAGAGCTGACCGAGATCGGCAGCGGCCCCTATCGCCGCCTGGCTTTTGATCTCAGCCACGAGGAGCATGAGAATTTCTACCTCGGCTACGCCAATTCGGTGCTCTGGCCGCTGTTTCACCGCCGGAGTGACCTGATTGCCTTCGATGCCGCTTATGCGGAGGCATATGCGGCGGTCAATGCCCGCGTCGCGCGGCTTCTGGCGCAGGTGATCCGCCCGGGCGATCTGGTCTGGGTGCATGACTATCACTTCCTGCCCGTGGCGCGGGCGCTGCGGGCGCTGGGCGTGGCGAACCGGATCGGGTTCTTCCTGCACACACCCTTCCCGCTGGCTGCCGATATCCCGGCATTGCCGGAGCGCGATGAATTTCCCGAATGGCTCGCGGCTTTCGATCTTGTCGGCCTGCAAACCGAACGCGATGTCTCGGCACTGCAGGAACATTTCCGCGCCGATCCTGCCGCGATCTTCGATCTTGAAGGCGGGGTGCACACCGCCCATGGCAGCTTTCTGGCCGCGGCCTTTCCGATCGGGATCGACGTGGAAAGCTTTATCGCCCAGGCCGAAGCCTCGGACGGGGCCGAACGGCTGGCGCTGGCCCCCGATCAAAGGCTGCTCATCGGGGTGGACAGGCTGGATTACTCAAAAGGCATCGTGAACCGGTTCGAAGCCTTCGGGGCTTATCTTGCCGACCGGCCCGAGGATGCGCCCCGCGCCACGCTGATCCAGATCGCGCCGCCAAGCCGGGCGGAACTGGAAGCCTATCGCGAGATTCGCACGGAACTGGAAACCACCGCCGGGGCGCTCAACGGCGCCTATGCAGAGCTGGATTGGACGCCCATTCGCTACATCCGCCGAAATGTGCAGCGCGAACGGCTGGCCGGGCTTTACCGCCGCGCCAACGCCGCGCTTGTCACCCCGCTTGCTGACGGGATGAACCTTGTGGCCAAGGAATATGTGGCTGCGCAGGATCCCGATGATCCGGGCGTTCTGATCCTGTCGCATTTCGCTGGCGCGGCAGAGCAGATGGGCGGCGCGCTTCTGGTAAACCCTTACGATACAGGCGAAATGGCGCGCGCCATCGCCGCCGCGCTTGAGATGCCGCTGGCAGACCGGCGCGCCCGCCACGCGGGCATGATGGAAGAGCTTCTGGCGCGCGATATCTCCTGGTGGACGGAGAGCTTCCTCTCCACCCTTGCCCGGCAAACCCACCGCGCCGCCGCCGAGTAGCGCCAAGGGTTTTTCACATTCGTTCCCCATTCCCGGCGCCTTCGCGTGGCACGAAGGGTGCATGTGCGGTGTTGCGCCTGGCACGGGCGCTCGGGTTCGGACAACGGGGTTTTCGATGAGCGATGCAACCGCCGGTTTCGGCTTCAAACTCAAGATGATCCTTGCAGGGCTTTGCTTATTGGCGCTGGGCGCCGTACTCATCATGCCCGCCGAGGAAAGCCGCGAGGCGAAAACCTCTGTCAAACCCCGCGTCATCAACCTGCCCACCGTGGGCGACCGGTCGCATCGCGTGTCGGGCCCGCGCCGGATCACGGTCAAAAGCGATTAACCAAACGTTAACTTGATTCGCGGGGCCGATTGTTCCGGCCCCGGCGCCGATCCTTGCTCCCAACCCAAGACTGTTCGCGAACCGTTTGTGGAATAAGGTATTTTTGTGGAATTTGGGCAGAATTCTCCGCGTATCTGATAGAAGACTCACGGGGGCCGCACGAGTGGCCCCTTTTGTATTTCGTAGCCAGTAAGCCCCGCCTGGTCCGGCCGGGGCGAGGAGTTGCAGATGACCGATTGCCCCCGCGCGCCCCGTCGCCTCCGCACGATGAACGTTCTTCGCCTTGCCCGCGCCTTTCAGCGCGATGAAGAAGGCGCGTTCCTGATTTTCTCGCTGTTCCTGTTTTTGGGCATCCTCGTGATCGGCGGCATGGCCGTGGATCTGATGCGCTTTGAAACGCGGCGGATGGAAATGCAGAACGCCATCGATTCTGCGGTGCTCGCTGCGGCCAATCTGGAGCAGGACATCGACTCCGAAACACTGGTTCGGGATTTTGTTGAGAAGGCGGGGATCGACCCCGATACGGTGGTTGTGACCACGCCGCAGCTTGATCTTGTGGGCGCCGACCCCGATAACGATAACCCCGGCACGCTGGTTGCGCGGACCGTGCGCGCCCAGGGCAACCTCAATCTCAAGACGTATTTCATGCATCTCTCGGGCGTTCCGCAGCTGCGCACGCGCCCGGTTTCGGCGGCATCGGAGGGCTCGCAGAACGTCGAGATTTCGCTGATCGTCGATATCTCCGGCTCGATGGACGGGGCGAAGATGGACAAGCTGAAGGAAGAAGCGAAGAAGTTCTTCCGCAAGGTGATCGATGAAGAGCGCACGGTTGGAAAAACTTCGATCTCGATCATCCCCTACAACCACACCGTGGTGGTGGGCAACGATCTGATCGCCCGGCTCGATGCCGATGGCGCGATGGCCAATGTGGATCCTGTGAAGCCCTATACCGGCTCGCTGGTCACCTATCCCACCGATCATGCCAACGCGAGCTGCGTGCGCTTTGAAGACAACGCTTTTGAGTGGACGGATCTTGATCTCGAATTCGCCAACCTGCGGTCGATCGGGCCCAACACGCCGCTCACGCGCCTTGGCCACTTCAAGCGCGGCACCAACAGCTACAACCGCCCTTCGAACGTGCAGCGTGAATGCGATATCGATCGCGCGCAGATCCTGGTGCACGAAACCGAAATCTCGGAGCTTGATACCTACATCATGTCGCTGCGCGCCGATGGCCGCACCGCGATCGAGAACGGCATGAAGTGGGGGGTGGCTCTGCTTGACCCGGCCTTCCGCCCGATCGTGAACGATATGGTGGATGAGGATCTGCTGCCCGAGGATGTGCGCAACCGGCCCGGTGGCTACGACCCGACCAAGACCAAGAAGTACATCGTGCTGATGACGGACGGGAAGAACACCTCGCAGCGCAACCTCAAGCCCGAGTTCCTCAATGGCCCCTCGCGCGTGTGGTTCTCGGCCAAGGCCGGCGACAACAACGAACCCGGCTACATCGTGGATGCCAACAAGAACGGCAACCCGGACCGGAACAAGGAATGGTATGACGCCTACTATGTGGAGATGCCCAACCGCCCGGAAAGCGAGCGCTTCCTGCGGGTGCATGAGCCGCATCCCACGACTGACAGCGTGAAATACGGCGCGACCGAACTGCCCGACGATGCGGTGCAGCTTACCAACCAGCAGCTCTATGACCGCTTTGCGGAAGAGGATATCGGACGGTTCTTCTTTCAGGGGCACGACAATGATACGCGCAACGCCTATCGCGACAGCGTGACAACCGTCACCACCGCCTCGGAAGCCGATGACCGGCTGAGCGCTCTTTGCGCCGCGGCCCGTCAAGGCGGGGATATCACGATCTTCACGATTGCCTTCTCCGCGCCGCAGGAAGGCCGCGATGCGATGCTTGATTGCGCGCAGGATGAAGCCTTCTACTTCCCGGCCGATGACCAGAGCCTTGCCACGGCCTTCGATACCATCGCCGGCGCGATCACCGCGCTGCGCCTGACCCAGTGAGAACCGGAATGCTGAGAAACCTCCTTTCCCGCTTTCGCCGCGATCGGAAGGGCAGCTCGACCGTAGAGTTCGTGCTGATCTTCCCCGGGTTCCTGGCGATCCTCTTCGTGGCCTACGAGTCGGGCATGATGATGGTGCGCAACGTGCTTTTGGAGCGCGGCGTGGAACTGGCGGTGCGCGAGCTTCGGCTCGGCACGGTGCCCGCGCCCCGCTACGACAACACCAAGGATCTCATCTGCGAAGGTGCGATGCTGATCGATCCCGCGGAATGCGATGAGATCGTGCAGGTGCAGATGGAGCCGGTGGATCAGGCGAGCTGGAACATCCTCGATCTCAACAGCCGCTGCATCGATCAGACGAACACCACCAATCCGCTGGATGAGACGGTGTTCACCGAGGGCGGGTCTGACCAGCTGATGCTGATCCGCGTCTGCGCGCTGTATCAGCCGCTCTTCGCACCCACGGGCTGGGGGATGCGGATGCCTGCCGATGGGGATGGCAACTATGCCCTCATCGTCACCGCCGCCTTCGTGAACGAGCCCACCTAAAGGAGCCCGCGCCATGCTGTTCAAAAACCGCCTCGCCGCGTTCCGCAAAAGCCAGGACGGCGCGCTTTCGGTGGAAGCGATCATCGTGCTGCCGATGTTGCTTTGGGCCATTGGCGCGATGTTCGTCTACTGGGATGCCTACAAGACGCATAACAACAACGTAAAAGCCGCCTATACGCTGGCCGATCTGATCAGCCGCGAGGAAGATCCGCTGGATCAGGCCTATCTCAACGGGCTCGACCAGATCTACGATTTTCTGATCAAGAATACCTCGGAAAAAGATCTGCGGGTGACGGTGATCGAGTATACCCAGGTCGACGAAAACGCGCCGATCGTGAAACAGTTCGGCTGGTCGCGCGCCACGGGCGACATGCAGGAACATGCCTCTCTGGCGCCGCTGGAAGATGACATTCCGATGCTCAATTCGGGCGACTCGCTTATCGTGGTGGAAACGGAGATGTTCTGGGAGCCGCCGCTGAGCTTCGATCTCTTCTCGCCCACGCTCGATGAGATGACCATGAGCTACATGGTCTACACCACGCCCCGCACGGCGCCGCAGGTGATCTTCACCGGCGCCAACCCCGACGATTCCGAGGGCGGTACGGGGGATGACGGGTCAAGCCCGGCGGATTGAGCCGGGTTTCGGCTTCCCAACGCGGGTTCCCCGCACCTTGATAGTGCCTGAGGCGCCACGCGGGTGCCGGCCCGCACCCGGGCCTGCGCCCGCCAGGCATTCGCGGCACGCGAGGCGTTTCGCCTTAGAGCGGCCTCGGCCCCTCACGCGGCCCGAAGCCCCAGGATCTCCCGCGCCTCGCGCCAGGAGGCCACCGGGCGCTCATGCTTCTCGCAAAGCGCCACGGTGCGGGCCACAAGCGCGGCGTTTGAGGGCGCGAGCGTTTCGCGATCAAGCCGGACGTTATCTTCAAGCCCCGTGCGCGTGTGCCCGCCTGCCGCGATGGCCCATTCGTTCACCGTGATCTGGCCCGCGCCGATCCCCGCTGCGCACCATTCGGCCCCGGGCGCCAGCCGCGCCATGGTGCGCACGTAGTAATCGAACACATCGCGATCGACCGGCATCGCGTTTTTCACGCCCATCACGAACTGCACGTAAAGCTGGCCGGGCAGGAGGCCCTTCTGGTGCATCGCCACCGCCTGATGGATATGGCTGAGATCGAACGCCTCTATCTCCGGCACAACATCATGGGCGCGCATCTCTCCCGCGAGCCAGGCCACCAGATCGGGCGGGTTTTCATAGACCCGGGTGGGGAAGTTGTTCGACCCCACCGAGAGCGAGGCCATATCGGGCCGAAGCGGCAGCATGCCGCCCCGTTCCTGCCCCGCGCCCGAACGCCCGCCGGTGGACAGCTGAACGATCATGCCCGGGCAATGCGCCTCGATCCCCTCTTTCAGCCGCGCAAAGCGCTCGGGGTCGCTCGTCGGGCTCTCATCCTCGTTGCGCACGTGGCAATGGGCGATGGCCGCGCCCGCCTCGAACGCCGCATGGGTGCTTTCAACCTGTTCGGCCACGGTGATCGGCACGGCGGGGTTATCGGCCTTTTTCGGCACCGATCCGGTGATCGCAACGCAGATGATGCAGGGTTTCGTCATGGATCCCTCAGAAATCAAAAAACACAGTTTCGTCAGCGCCCTGCAGGGCAATATCGAAGTGGTAGGTGGGCGGGCTGCCATCTTCCCGCGGCGCGATCAGCGTGGCGCGGCGTTGCGCCTGCTCGATCATGCCCAGGATCGGGTCGGCGGCATTGGCGGCATCCTCATCGCCGAAATACATCCGGGTTGAGAGCCCGATATTGATCCCCCGCGCAACGATCCAGAGCGATAGGTGGGGTGCCTGCCGCATCCCGCCGCGCCAGGGAACGGGCCCGGGTTTGACGGTATCCACCGCCCAGTGCCCGGTTTCGAAATCGCACGGGGCGCGGCCCCAGCCGCGAAAGCCCGGCTCCACCGGCCCGCCGCCTTCGGGATGGGCGTAGCGGCCCTGCGCATTGGCCTGCCAGACCTCGATCAGCGCATCGCGCACCGGCGCGCCGGTGCCATCGCGCACGATCCCCTCGATGCGGATGCGCTCGCCTTGCGCCTTTGGCCCCGCGATATCGGTGCCGAGTTCGGCGGGCGCCTGCGTAAGCCCCGCCGCCCCGGCCGCAAGGCCCAGATGCACATAGGGCCCGGCGGTTTGCGAAGGTGTTTCCTTCAGGTAATTCAGGGGCTTGGCCATCACGCGCCCTCCTGCCGGTTTTCAAACGGGGTGCTGCGCCGCCCGCGCAGGACGATATCGAAACGGTAGGCGATACTGTCAAACGGGATCGTGGCGTTGAGATCGAGCGCGGCCACCAGCGCCGCGCGAGCCTCTTCATCGGCCACGGTGTGAACGATCGGGCAATGGGCGATCAGCGGATCGCCTTCGAAATAGCATTGCGTGATAAGCCGTTGCGCAAAGCCCGCCCCGAAGATCGACAGGTGGATATGCGCGGGCCGCCAGGTATTGGCCCAGTTCCGCCAGGGATAGGCGCCGGGTTTGACGGTGTGGAAGGCGTAGTGCCCCGCCTCGTCGGTGAGCGTGCGGCCCGTGCCGCCGAAATTCGGGTCCAGCGGCGCCAAATATCCATCGTTGCGATGCCGGTAGCGCCCGCCGGCATTGGCCTGCCAGATCTCGATCAGCGTGCGGGGCAGGGGGCGGCCATCGCCATCCATCACCCGCCCGTAGAGCACGATGCGCTCGCCAATGGCGCTTTCGCCGGGGCGTGCGTGATTGTGGATCAGATCGCGGTCTTCGGGGCCCGCATCGCCCGCCCCGAAGCAGGGCCCCGTGATCTCGCCCACCCCCTGCGGCAGGCTCAAAAGCGCGGCATTTGGCGAGCGCGCGACAGAGGTTTTGTAATCTGGGCTCAGCGCCGGGGGGTGCTGGCCCCAATCGCGCTGATAGTAATCTCCCATAGCCGTTCCCCCTCGTATTGTCCCGCGCGCCCCCTAATAGGGCAGGCCCACGTAATTCTGCGCCATTGCCATCTGGGCGGCGCGGTTGGCGCGGAGGAAATTCAGCTCCGCGATCTGCATCTTATGGTCAAACTCCGATTGATCCGCCGTGCGGTGCATGAGCGAGGAGAACCACCACGAGAACCGCTCTGCCTTCCAGACGCGTGCGAGGGCGCGGGCGGAGTAGCCCTCGATCCCCTCGGTTTCTCCGGTGGCGTAGAACTGTGCCAGTGCCTCGAAGAGGTAGTGCACGTCCGAGGCCGCGGTGTTGAGCCCCTTGGCGCCGGTGGGCGGCACGATGTGGGCGGCATCGCCGCACAGGAACAGGCGCCCCCAGCGCATGGGCTCGCAGACGAAGGATCTCAGCGGCGCGATGGATTTCTCGATGGCGGGGCCGGTGACCAGCGCCTGCGCGGTTTCGCTTGGCAGGCGCGCCTTCAGTTCGGCCCAGAAGGCCGCATCCGTCCAATCCTCCGGGCTGTCGGACAGCGCGCATTGCACGTAGTAGCGGCTGAGATTTTCGTTTCGCATCGAGCAGAGCGCGAAACCGCGATGCGAATTGGCGTAGATCAGCTCATCGTTCACCGGCGGGGTTTCCGAAAGGACGCCGAGCCAGCCATAGGGGTAGACCTTCTCGTATTCCTGGCGCTGGGCCTCGGGAATGCTGCGGCGGCTTACGCCGTGAAACCCATCGCATCCGGCGATGAACGCGGCCTCGATCCGGTAGGCCTTGCCCTTTTGCGTGTAGGTGACTGTGGGCGCCTCCGTATCGGCGCCGTGGATCACCACGTCATCGACCTCGAACGCGATCTGCCCGCCCGCCGCCTCGCGGGCCGCATAGAGATCGCGGGTGACCTCTGTCTGCCCGTAAACGATCACCGGTGTGCCTGTGAGATCGCGGAAATCGATGCGGAACATCTCATCGCCATAGGCGATCAGCGTGCCGTCATGGGCAAAGCCTTCGGCGTGGAGCCTCTCGGCGCAGCCCGCCTCCTCCATCAGCCGGACAAGCCCTTGTTCCAGCACGCCCGCGCGGATGCGGCTGAGAACGTGATCCTTGGTGCGGCGTTCCAGAACGATGCTTTCGATGCCGCGGGTGTGAAGAAGCTGGGCCAAAAGCAGGCCCGACGGGCCGCCGCCGATGATGGCCACTTGCGTGCGCACTGATCCCTCCCTCGGGGCCCTGCGCATTGGTGCGAGCCCCAGTTCCTGGCAAAGTGTAGCGGGCATCGCCGGGGCTTGGGAAGATGGCGGTTACGGGCGCCGATCCCGCCCCCGCGCCCTCGCGGATGCCGGAGTGGCGGAGCCTAGAGGAAGCGCCGCCGCGCCTCTGCATACCGCAGGGCAACGGTGAGCAGGCAGGCGGCTCCAAAGGCCCAAGCCAGCGGCGCGAACCATCCCGGGACGGCGCAGATCAGAACAAGAAAAACAATGGTTTCGGTGCCTTCGAGGAGGCTATTCACAAAATAGATCGATTTCTTGCCCTGCGCCTCGCTGGTCATGCGGCGCCGTTCGGCGAGGATCGCGTAGCCCAGAAACCCCGCAGCATTGAGATAGAACGTGGCCAGAAGAAACGCCCCTGCCGCGCCAGTGGCCGCCGGATCGTGCCACACGAAGGCGGCGGGGATCGCGGCATAAACGGCGAAATCGGCCAGAATATCGGCGTAGCCGCCAAGTGCGGTGGGCTCTGTCGCGCGGGCGATGGCGCCATCGAGCCCGTCGGCCAGCCGGCCGAGCAGCAGCGGCAGGATCGCCCAGCCCGGCGCGCCGATGGCCACGAGCAGCGCGGCGGCAAGGCCGAAGGCAAGGCCCGCCAGCGTGACCTGGTTGGCCGTGAGCCCCCAGCGCGCAAGCCGGGCGCCCTGGGCATTTAGCACAGGGTCAATCAGCGGGCGGAGGCGGGCATCGAACATGGGCAGAGCCCATACGCGAAACGCAAGAGCGGGGGAATGCGCGATCCCGCGAGATCGGCGTTACCTGGCGTGAGCGCTCAGGCCGCGCCGCGCAGGGCGCAGAGGATTTCATGCTCTTCGCGGGTGGCGCGCACCAGCATCCCTGGCCTTTGGCCATTTGGTCCGGGTAGGAAGGCGAGCCCCTCCATGATCCGGTCGCGCAACTCTGCTGCGTTCTCGCCGATACCGCCACAGAACACGATGTGATCGAGCCCGCCCATCGTGCCCGCAAGGCGGCTGGCCTCTTCGATGGCGCGGGCCACGAACATGTCGATGGCGCCGCGGGCCTCGGGGGTTTCGCTCGCCTCAAGTTCGCGCATGTCGTTGGAAATCCCAGATAGCCCCAGAAGCCCCGCGCCGTAGTAAAGGATGCGCTCAATCTCCGCCCCCGTCTTGCCCGCGCGCAGCCAATGCAGGATCACGCCAGGATCAATGCGGCCCGAGCGGGTGCCCATCACAAGGCCGTCGAGCGTGGAAAACCCCATCGAGGTGGCGTGACAGCGCCCATCGCGCACCGCTGTCATCGAACAGCCATTGCCGAGATGGGCGATAATGAGCTTGGAACCGGCAAGCTCGAACCCTTCCGTGCCGAGCGTGCGGAGGATCGACTGGCAGGAAATCCCGTGAAATCCGTAGCGGCGGATGCCTGCATCATACATTTCGCCCGGCAGGGCGAAGGCGTTGTGGAGCCACGGTTTTTCGGCGTGGAAGGCGGTATCGAACACCGCGACCTGGCGCGCGTTGGGGTAAAGCGCGCGGGTGGCGCGGATGCCGCCGATGGCCTGCGGCAGGTGCAGGGGGGCGAGGGGCACCAGAGCCTCCAGCGCGCTGAGCACGGAATCGTCAATGGGGGCGGGAGCGGTGAAGTCCGGGCCGCCATGCACGATGCGGTGGCCCACCATGGCGATCTGACGATCCCCAAGCGCCGCCGCGATGGCTTCAAGCGCGGCGGGGTGATCGGGCGCGTCAATTGCGCGGATCTCGCGCGCGGCGCCTGCCGGGGCGAGGTGCAGAACCGCGCGGTCTGTGCGCCACTCCACCGAACCGGTGAGGAGCGGCGCGTCTCCGCCCTCCGCGGGAAAGAGGGCGAACTTGATCGAGGAACTGCCCGCGTTGAGGATAAGCGCCGCTTGGGTCACATCTGAAGCTCCAGAAAGCTGATTCCGGCCAGCACGAGGGCGGCGAGAAACAGGGTTTCGGCGGTGATCAGCACAAGCGGGCCGGGGCCCAGGCTGAGCACGTTCTTGAGATCGGTTTTCATCCCCACCGCCGCGATTGCGGCCAGCAGCGCCCAGCCGGACAGCGCGGCAAGAAAGCCGCCGATGCCTTCGGGGATCAGCGCGAAGGAATTGAGCGTGGCGAGCGCGAGAAACCCCAACACGAAACCCGGGATCAGGGGCGGGCGCCCGCCTTCGCCCTCTGCCGCCTGATGCCGCCACCAAAGTGCGATCAGCACGACGATGGGCGCCAGGAAGGTCACGCGGATAAGCTTAACGAGCGTGGAGGTCTCGCCGGCGGTATCGGAGATCGAGAATCCCGCGCCCACCACCTGCGCCACGTCATGCACCGTGGCGCCGATGAAGGCGCCGGCGGTGACGTCATCAAAGCCAAGCGCGGTGGTGAGGATCGGGTAGGCGATCATCGCGATGGTGGAGAGCACCGTAACGCCCAGCACGGTGAAGAGCAGATTGCGCTCCGAACGCTCATCTTTCGGCAGAACGGCGGCGATGGCCATGGCCGCCGAGGCGCCGCAGATCGCCACGGCGCCTGCGGTGAGGATCGCAAAGCGCGGGCCCTGGCCGATCACCCGGGCAAGTGCCACGCCGAAAAGGATGGTGGCCACGGTGCCGGCCAAGAGAAGCGCGATCATCTCCCACCCAAGGGACATCAGAAGCTCTGCGCTGACCCGCGCGCCAAGGATCGCCACGCCGAAACGCAGCACCGTGCGCGCGGTAAAGCCGATGCCTTCCGCGGCTTTGCCGGGCTCGCCCAGAAAATTGAGCGCGATGCCCAGAAGCAGCGCCAGCAGCATCGCGGGCGCGCCGTAGTGATCCGACAGAAACTGCGCCGCGATCGCCACCAGAACGGCCACGATCACGCCCGGCCACAGGGCCTGCAGGCGCCCCTTCTTCTGGTGAAGGAGCGCCGTGAACTTTTCCGCCAGGGGCACGCCGGTCAGGCGTGCATCTGGGGGCGCATATCGCTGGCCGAGATACCCGCCACCTCGGTGGGTTTCTTCATCGCGTCACGGCGGAAGGGTTCGCCCAGTTCCTGGTTCAGAACGCATTCGATGAAGGTGGTAACGCCCTCGTTCATCTGTTCGCGGATGGCGGTATTGAGCACGTCGGTCAGCTGATCCATCGAGCGCACCTGCACGCCCTTCAGCCCGCAGCCTTCGGCCACCTTGGCGTATTCCACGCCAAGGTTCAGCTCGGTGCCCACGAAGTTGTCGTCAAACCACAGCGTGGTGTTTCGCTTTTCCGCGCCCCACTGGTAATTGCGGAAGATCACCATGGTGATCGGCGGCCAGTCGCCGCGCCCGCAAGCCGTCATCTCATTCATCGAGATGCCGAAGGCGCCATCGCCCGCAAAGCCGATGACCGGTACCTCGGGGCAGGCGATCTTCGCGCCGAGGATCGAGGGCAGGCCATAGCCGCAGGGTCCGAACAGCCCGGGCGCGAGGTATTTGCGGCCCTTCTCGAAAGACGGGTAGGCGTTACCGATCGCGCAGTTATTGCCGATGTCAGAGGAGATGATCGCATCTTTCGGCATTGCCTGCATGATCGCGCGCCAGGCCTGGCGGGGGCTCATGCGATCGGGCTCCCGCGTGCGGGCGCGTTCGTTCCAGTTGGTGCCCGGATCGTCATCTTCGTGATCCATCGAGGATAGCTGCTGCGCCCAGGCCGATTTCGTCTGCGCGATCAGATCCTTGCGCGCCTGCCGCCCGGCATCGCCCGCGGTGCCGCCAAGCTGTTCGAGGATCGCCTCGGCCACGAGCTTGGCATCGCCCTGAATGCCCACGGTGACCCTTTTGGTCAGCCCGATCCGATCGGAGTTGATATCGACCTGGATGATCCTGGCATCCTGCGGCCAGTAATCGATGCCGTAGCCCGGCAGGGTGGAAAACGGGTTGAGCCGCGTGCCGAGGGCCAGCACCACATCGGCCTTGGCGATCAGCTCCATCGCCGCCTTCGATCCGTTATAGCCGAGCGGGCCCACGGATAGCGGGTGCGAGCCGGGGAAGGCATCGTTGTGCTGATAGCCGCAGCACACCGGGGCATCGAGCCGTTCGGCCAGCGCGGCGGAGGCGGGGATCGCCCCGGCCAGCACCACGCCCGCGCCGTTCAGGATCACCGGAAACTCTGCCTCTGATAGGATCTGCGCCGCCTCGGCCACCGCCGCGCGGCCGCCCTGCGGGCGTTCGAGCCGCACAACCTGCGGCAATTCGATATCAATCACCTGGGTCCAGAAATCCCGGGGCACGTTGATCTGCGCCGGTGCAGAGCCGCGCCACGCCTTTTCGATCACCCGGTTCAGCACTTCGGCGATGCGCGCGGGGTCGCGCACCTCTTCCTGGTAGCAGACCATATCGGCGAAAAGCCGCATCTGCTCGATCTCCTGAAACCCGCCCTGGCCGATGGTTTTGTTCGCCGCCTGGGGGGTAACAAGCAGCATCGGCGTATGGTTCCAATAGGCGGTTTTGATCGGGGTCACGAAATTCGTGATGCCGGGGCCGTTCTGGGCGATGGCCATGCACATCTTGCCGCTGGCGCGGGTGAAGCCATCGGCAATCATCCCGGCGCTGGTTTCATGGGCGCAATCCCAGAACGTGATGCCGGCTGCCGGGAACAGATCCGAGATCGGCATCATGGCGGAGCCGATAATGCCGAACGCATTATCGATCCCGTGCATTTGCAGAACCTTCACAAACGCTTCTTCGGTTGTCATCTTCAACGGCGTGTTCCTTCGTCTTTACATCTGTCTAGAGTGTGAAGCTCATCTCAGGCGGGTGCGAGTGCGGCGCCCGCGCGGGCATCCTCGCGGATAATGTCAGAAGCCCGTTCCCCGATCATGATAGCCGGGGCGTTGGTGTTGCCCGAAACGATTTCGGGCATGATCGAACAATCTGCCACGCGCAGGCCGGCCACCCCGTGCACCCGTAGCCGTGCATCAACGACCGCGTCTTGCCCGGAGCCCATCTTGCAGGTGCCCGTGGGGTGATAGATCGATGTGGAATTGTCGCGCGCCCAGTCGAGCGTGCCTTCGTAATCCTCCATCGCCAGATCGTCGCCCGGCCGGAAGGCGCTGGCGATCTTGGAGGAAAGCGGCGCGGTTTCCGCGATCCGGCGCGCGATCTTCACGCCTTCAACGATCGTGCGGCAATCGGTTTCGGTGGCCAGGTAGCCCGGGTGGATCTTGGGGTAGACACGGATATCGGGGCTGGCGAGGCGGATCTCGCCGCGGCTTTCAGGGCGCAATTGGCAGACAGAGACGGTGAATGCCGAAAACGGATGCACCCCCTCGCCGGGGCTATCGGCAGACCAGGGCTGGATGTGGAACTGGATATCGGGCGTTTCCACATGGGGCCCGGTGCGCAGAAAGCCCGTGGCAAGGCTTGCCGCCATCGTCATCGGCCCGGCGCGGAACATGGCGTACTTCAGCGCGATGCGGGCCTGGTTGAAGAGGCTGCGCACCTCATCGTTCAACGTGGGCTCGTTGCATTTGAAAACGAGGCGGGCCTGCAGGTGATCCTGCAGGTTCTTGCCCACGCCCGGCAGATCGCGCCGCACGTCGATCCCGTGTTCGGCAAGTTCCGCGCCCGCGCCGATGCCCGAACACATCAGGATCTGGGGCGAGCCGATGGCGCCGGAAGAGAGGATCACTTCCGCGTTGGCGCGCACCGTTTTCAGGGTGCCCGATCGATCGCGATAGGCCACGCCCACCGCGCGGCCCCCTTCGATCAGCACCCGTTCGGTTTGCGCATGGGTGAGAATCGTGAGGTTCTCGCGCCCGCGCGCGGGTTTCAAGAACGCCACCGCCGCGGAACAGCGCCGCCCGCGATCGGCGGTCAACTGGAAGTAGCCCACGCCTTCCTGCGATGCGCCGTTGTAATCGGGGTTGAACGGGTAGCCCGCGGCCTGTGCGGCGGCGACCCAGGCATCGCAGATCGGGCGCTGGAGCCGCATGTTTGAGACACAGAGCGTGCCCTGATCGCCATGATATTCGTCCGCCCCGCGTTCCTGCTTTTCGGAACGTTTGAACAGCGGCAGCACATCCTCCCAGCCCCAGCCGGGATTGCCCATCTGGCGCCAGCGATCGTAATCCTCCGGCTGGCCGCGCACATAGAGCAGGCCGTTCAGCGAAGACGAGCCGCCCAGCACCTTGCCGCGCGGCCAATCCAGCTGGCGTCCGTTCAGCCCCGGATCAGGCTCTGTCCGATAGCACCAATCAACCTTTGGATTATGCATCGTCTTGAAGTAGCCTACGGGAATATGGATCCACGGGTTCCAATCGCGCCCGCCAGCTTCGAGGAGGAGGACCTTGGTCTGGGGATCGGCGGAGAGGCGATTCGCCAGCACGCAGCCGGCGGAACCAGCCCCGACGATCACGTAATCCGCTGCCAGATCTGACATATCCCGAACGCACCTCCCACACGCGCAAACGGCTCAAGATTTCACTTGCGCACACGCCTATATGATGACCATTATTGAGACTGCAAGTATCAAAATTGCAGTTCAGGGAGGAACTCTAATGAAAGCATCTCGCGTGCTCAGCAATATCTCGCGCCGGGATTTCTTCAGGCTGTCCGGCACATATGGCATGTCGTCGGTCATCCTGGGCGCGGCATCGCTCACCGGGGGCGTGACCCTCGGGTCGCTCGCCAAGGCCGCAGAATCGACCTACGAGAAACGCTTCGCCAATGAGCCCAAGCACACACTCAAGATGGGCGCGGCCGGCTTCAACCAGCGCAACCTGCTGATCGAACGGGCGGGTGTTCTGGAGTTCCTGCGCGATCTTGAGGAGCGCACCGAAGGCGAAATTCGCGTTGAATTCATTGGCGATAACCAGATCTGCGGGCAGTTAAACTGCGCCGAGAAAACGCAGAACGGCGTGATCGACATGTACGCCGCCTCAACCCAGAACTCCGCCGGCGCCGTGCCCTATCTCAATGTGCTCGATTACGCCTACATGTTCCCCAGCCGCGCGGCGCAGTACTACTTCCTCTACCACCCCGCCTCGATGGCGATGCTGCGCGAGCCGATGGAACGGCGCCATGGCCTGAAGTTCCTCTTCAGCCACGCAGAGCTTCGCGGGATCCAGCTGGGCCAGGCCTTTGCCGATAAGGAGACGGTGACCTCGATCGAGGAACTGTTCGGCACCCGCAACCGGGTGACGGGCACCCAGCTTGGCCGGATCGCCATGCAGCTTCTCAACCTCAACCCCACGCCGATTGCCTGGGAAGAAACACTCGACGGCTTGCGCCAGGGCCTGATCGACGGGGCCGAAACCTGGGCCTCTGCCGTGGCCTACGCCAATATGAGCCCGGTGGTCAGCCAGTCGGTGGACCTCAAGTTCTTCTGCGGCACCGAGCACACCGCGATGTCAGCGGAGGTGTTCGACGGGCTTGAGGCCAACCTGCAGGACGCGATCATGGAATCGGCCTATCTCACGCAGGTGCATGTGCAGGCGGCCAACGAGGCCGCGCTCGTCAACACCGTGGGCTTCTCGAACCCGCAGCTTCCCGGCACGATCTTCGCCGAGAACGATGTGCGCGTGGCCTCGCTTGATGCCGCGCAGATCAAGATGGCCGAAGAGATGTGCTCGCCCGAGTTCAATCCGGGGCCCTGGGAGCAGTGGCGCGAGCGGATCAACGGCTGGCAGGGTGGCGCGGACACCTACCAGGAGATCTACAACGTGGCCCGCGAGATCCCGGTCGACACGCTGGCCGAAAACGTCGAGCCGCGGCGCTGGTGGCGTTCGGCCTGATCGCCGCATAGGCTGGTACAATACCGGGCGGGGAGGGTGCGCCTTCCCCGCCCAACCGGCCGAGGCCGCCCGGGGAAACGAGGCGTGCCCGGCCCTTACAGAGGAACGGGAGGGGCCACATGGCTGACTGGTTTGCCGGTGCGGGCGAGATATTCGCGGCACTTTTTTCGAACGATTCCTTCATGTTGCGCCAGGCGCTGCGCGAACCCGCATCCTGGCCGCTGGGATTGGCCGTAACCATCCTTGGCGGGCTTCTGTTCTACTTTCTCTACCGCTTCGTGCCCTGGCTGGACCGGCGAATTGAATCGACGGTGATGGTGACCTCATACCTGATGATCGGCGGGATCATCTTTGTGGAGGTGATCCGGCGCTTTGTGTTCAACGTGCAGGCGCCGTGGTCGACCACCCTGCCGCCCTTCCTGTTTCTGATCATGACCTGGGTGGGCTGCAGCTATAACGTGAAGCTGCGCACCCATCTGGCCTTTGCCGAATTCCGGGGCGCGATGCCACGGGGCGGGCAGTTCGCCTGCCTGACGATGGATGCGATCCTGTGGCTAGGCTTTTCCTGGGTGGTGATCGTGACCACCTTCCGGCTTGTCGCCAACTCAGCCGCCAACTTCCAGATCATGCTGGGCACCGACAATGTGCTGCAGTGGTGGTTCCTGATCTCGGTGCCGATTGCGTTCATGATGCTCGCGGGCCGGGTGATCGAGAACTGGCTGACGGATCTGAAGAACTACCGGGAGGGCGAGCCCCTCATCGAACAAGCTGTGATCGGAGCGGATTGATATGGCTGACAGCACGCTCATCACGCTGATTTCGATCGGGGTTACGATCCTCTTCATGCTTGGCACGCCCGTCTTCCTGGTGATCGGCTACTGGGTGATCGGGATGTCTTTCGTTCTGGGCCTGCCGCTGGACAACATCGGCGCCGCGCTTTCGGACGTGTTCACCGACGGGTTCGCCCTGCTTGCAATGCCGCTCTTCATTCTGACGGGGGATTTGATCAACCGTTCAGGCATCGCGCGGCGGCTTTCGGATTTCGCCTATGCCTGCCTTGGCTGGGTGCGGGGCGGGCTTGCGATGGCCTCGCTTGGCGCCTGCGGCCTTTTTGCCGCGATCTCCGGCTCGAACTCTGCCACCACCGCCACCATCGGTTCGATGCTGCATCCCGAGATGGTGAAGGGCGGCTATGATGAGCGCTTCTCGGCGGCCACTGCCGCGGCGGGCGGCACCGTGGGGATCATCATCCCGCCCTCGATCATTTTCATCGTCTACGGTTTTCTTCTGAACCTGCCGATCTCGGATCTGTTCGTGGCTGGCATTCTGCCGGGCGCGCTGATGGTGGCCGGCATGATGGTGGCCTGCTGGATCATCTGCACGATCAACCGCTGGGGCTACCTGATCCCGCTGAACCCGCTTCGGGTGCTGAAAACCGGGCTTGGCGCCTGGCTCGGCTTTTTCGCCATCGGGCTTGTGCTCTGGGGCATCTATACCGGCAAGTTCTCACCCACCGAGGCCGCCGGGGTTACAGTGGGCTTCTGCGTGCTCGTGGGCTTCATCTGCCTTGCGATCAACAAGCTGACGAACCATGAGGAAGATGAGGATATCAACAACCGCTCGGTGGCGGAGATGCTGATCGTGAAGGGGTTCGGGCCGCTCGAACTGCCCTCAATCACCATGCGGTCTTCCCAGATCACCGGGATTCTCGCGCCGCTGATCGCGGTGTCTGTGGTGATGCAGCAGATCCTTTCGGTGCTGGGCGCACAGCAGTTCATCGGCGATTTCGTGACCTCGATGGGCGGTTATTACGCGGTGCTCTTCACCGCGATGGCCATCGTCTTTATCTGCGGCATGATCCTTGAAAGCCTGCCGGTGACGATCATCCTCGCCCCGATCCTGGCGCCGATTGCGCATTCGGTGGGGGTGGAGCCGGTGCAATTTGCCGTTGTCTTCCTTGTTGGCGCCTCCATCGGCTTCATCACACCGCCCTACGGGCTGAACCTCTACGTGGCCTCAGGGGTGACGGGCGTGCCCTATTTCCGCCTGTTGCGCTATACTTGGCCCTATCTGGTGGCGCTCATCACGGTTTGGATTATCGTGGCGCTCGTTCCGTCATTGGCGACAACGTTGTTGCCCAACCAGTAGTGAGCGCCTTGAGATGGACGGGGAAGCCCCGCGCGAGACGATCCCGACCAACCTCCGGCTGCTGATTGTGCTGGAAGAGGTTGCGCGCGCGGGCGTTCCCGTTACGCCCACCGATGTGAATGCGGCGCTGGGCCTGCCGAAGCCCACGATCCACCGGCTTTTTGCTACGCTCGAAGAAGAGGGGCTTTTGCAGCGCGATCTGGATGGGCGCACCTATTCGCCGGGACCACGGGCGCGGCGGATGGCCAGCGGGTTGCTTTCCTCGCTTCGGATCCGCACGGCGCGGCAGGCGATCCTGAAGCGGCTCAGCAAGCAGATCGGGGAGACCTGCAATATCGCGCTGCCCGACCGCGATGCAATGATCTACATCGAGCGGGTCGAAACGGAATGGCCGCTCAGGATTCAGCTGCCACAGGGCACCCGGGTGCCGTTTCACTGCACCGCGAGCGGCAAGATGTATCTCAGCGCGCTCGATCCCCGGCATCTGGATCGCTACCTGGCCGCCGCGCCCCTGACCGACCATACCCGCAACACGATCACCGATGCCGATGCGCTGAAGGCAGAGGTCGAGGCGATCCGCGCCCAGGGCTACGCGCTCGACCGCGAGGAATTCATGCTCGACATGATCGCGCTCGCGGTGCCGATTGCCGATCCCGAAGGGCGGCTGATGGCCACGCTTTCGTTTCACGCGCCGACCCAGCGCTTCGATCTGGAGCGGGCGCTTTGGCATCTCAATGCCTTGCGGGCGGCCTCGGCAGAGCTGTCGCGGCTGGTGCTGGAGGAGGGGTAGGGGGCTTTTGTTCCCAAGCGGGTCGCCTATTCCCCGCGCCCGGAATCAATTTGAAGCCCAGCCGGGCGAGTGCCGGCCGGCCCCAACGGGCTGGCGCTTTGGCTAACCGCGCGCGCCGCGGGCGAAGGTGAGGCGGGCTTGCTGGAATAAAGGGAACCGTCCATCCGTTGCGGCGCCACCCCATGGGCCGGCGCTCGCCCGGCTGGGCTTCAACTTGCCAAGCGCCACGCAGCGTCTCACGCTTCCGCCGCAGTCTCCGCAATTGCCTGAAGATCGCCGCGGCCGTCATCGCCCACGATTACCGCGTTTGCACCGGCTGCCCCCCAGGTGACCATCTCGAACCCATCAATGGTGCGGCTTGCGAAGCCCTCTTGCGGGCTGCCGGTTTCAATCAGGCAGAGCGCCACGACCCGATCCTGCCCATCGGTGAACATCAGTTGTGCCACCGGCTTGCCTGCCGCCACCAGCAGCCGCGCGCCGCGGAACGTGAGCCCGTGGGCGGAAAGGTCGGGGATCGCAACCTCGGCGCCCACGGTTGCGGTAAGCCAGGTTTCGATATGATCGGCCTCCTCGGCGCCCACTTCCACAAGATGGCGGGTCTGCCCGGAATAGACGCGGTGATAATCGGCGATATCGGCCAGCCATCCCGGCGCCGCTGCCACCTGCGTGCCCTGGGAGAGGCCCGCGAAATAGCCACCCGCCCCGCCGATGGCGAGGGCGATCACGGCCGCGGCAACCGCAAGCCAGCGCCGCGCAGGCGCGGGCGGCGAGACCGCATTTGCAGCGCCCTCGGGCGCATTGCGGATCGCGGCGGCAAGCTCGAACGGCACAGGTTCCTCAAGCATTGCCTCGAAGGCTGCCGTGGCGCTTTGGTCAGCCGCCATCAGCGCCTCCAGCTCGGCCTGAAGCGCGGGATCGGCGGCAAGTGCCGCCTCGATCTCGCGCGCCTCCGCCTCGGGCAATTCGCCATCGAGAAAAGCGCTCAGGCGTTCGGGATCGCGGTTCATGAAGCTGCCCCCCCTTGCGCGGCAAGATCCTGAGCAAGCGCCTTGCGGGCGCGGTGGATGCGGCTCATCACGGTGCCCACCGGAATATCGAAAAGCTCCGCCGCCTCGGCATAGCTGTAGCCCTCCACCGAAACCGTCAAGAGCACGGCGGCGAGCTCTTCTGGCAAGGCGGCAATGCGGGCGTGAAGCTCGCGGGCCGCAAACCGCGCCTCGCCCGTTTCGGCGCTGACAAGTTCCACCGCCTCTTCGGCAGGCACCTGGCCCTGACCCACCCGCACCCCGCGCTTGCGGATTTCAGAGACCCAGAGATTGCGCGCGATGCGGAACATCCAGCGGTCGAGCGGCTGGGCCGGATCCCACTGATCGGCGCGGCTGAGCGCGCGCAGGCACGCCTCCTGCACCAGATCGTCTGCCTCTGCGACAGACCGGGTGAGCGTGCGCGCAAAGCGCCTGAGCCGGGGCAGCAGGGCAATCAGATCGCGCTTGAGATCGGTGGACACGATCGGCTCTCGCAACAGGCGCGCCGCATATCGGGCGCGTGGGCTCTTTGATGCACCGCCAGTGCCGGCGATGCAATGCAGCTGGGGGGCGGGCGATATAACGGCGGCATGTACCATGGCGGGCCTCTCGGCGTGTGTTTCAAAGGGGTTACGCCTGGGGCCGCAAAAAAATTCCAACTTTTTTCGGATCGGCGGGAATAACCCCGGGGGCTGAGGCGTAAAGCCGGCAGTGGGGAAGGAAATCTCCACGCCAACACCGAACCAACGGATCTAGGAGACCCATCATGACCCGCACGCTTTTTGCAGCCGCCCTTCTTGCCCTTGCCGGCACCGCCGCATCGGCCTCTACCCTCGTGGCCGTCAACACCGATATCGGCGAGGTGATCGCCGCCGGGAAAAACGGCATGACGCTTTACACCTTCCGCAATGACAGCGCGAACACCTCCAACTGCTACGGCGACTGCGCCCAGGCCTGGCCGCCCTTTACCGCCGGCGACGCCGCGAAGGCCAATGGCGCGCTCGGGGTGATTGAGCGCCGCGACGGCACCCGGCAATGGACGCTGAACGGCCAGCCGCTTTACTTCTGGGCCGGCGATAGCGCCCAGGGCGATGCCACCGGCGATGGCGTCGGCGGTGTCTGGGATGTGGTTCGGCGCTGAGGGGGGGCGAGAGATGACGCGTATTGCAATCGCCCTCGCGGCCGTTCTGAGCCTTGCTGCCTGTGAACAGGGCGGCCTCTATGCAACCTCTTCGGGCAGCGCCGCCCCTTCATACCAAGGGTCTGACTACTAGGCCCGGCGCTCCCCCCTCAGTGTGCCGTAGCGAGTGTGGGCGGTTGCGTGTGTCAGGCACGCAGCCGCCCGGTTTGTTTTGGCGCGTTCCGGCGGGCCCTTCGCTAAGCATTCCGATTGCCCGGCGCAGCCCGGCGGTGCAATCGTGGCGCGAAGAGATGGGTGGAGAAGGGGGCGGGCATGGCCGACCCGGTCTGGCTTGAAACGGCGCTGAACGGGCCCTGGGCGCGGGACCGGCAGCCGATGATCCCGGTCAGCGCCGATGAGATCGTGGCCGAGGCGATTGCCTGCGCCGATGCGGGCGCCGCGATCGTGCATTTTCATCCCTATGACGAGGCCACGGGCCGCCAGCGCGATGCCTATGAGATCTATGCGCCGATCATCGAGCGCATTCGCAACGCGCGGGACGTGATTTGCTACGGCACCCTGCCATTTGCGGGTGACGTTGATGCGCGCACCCCGCAGGGCCCGGCAGAGCGGTTCGCGGCGGTTCAGAAACTGGCCGAGACGGGGCTGATCGAATGGTCTGTCATCGATCCCGGATCTACCAACATCTCGGCCTTCTCGGGCATTGCCGAGGGGCGCGCGGGGTTTGTCTACGCAAATCCCGAAGCCCATGTGCGCCATGGGCTGGCCCTGGCCCGCGCCCATGGCATCACGCCTTCTTACGCGATTTACGAACCGGGGTTCCTGCGGCTTGGCGCGGCGCTTCATCGCGCCCTTGCCGGGGCGCCGCAGCCGATCTACCGGTTCATGTTCTCCGATCAAATGGCCTTCGGCTTTCCGCCCGCGCCGTATGCGCTAGACGCCTATCTGAAGCTGCTTGCGGAAGGGGCGCCCGGCGCGCCCTGGATGGTGGCGGGGCTCGGGGTTGAAATCACGCCGTTGATCGAGGCCGCGCTGGCCCAGGGCGGGCATATCCGCGTGGGCCTCGAAGATGCGCCGCTTGGCACCGGGATCGGGAACCGCGCGCGGACCGAAGCCGCCGCGGCCCAGATCGAAGCGGAGGGGCGGCGGCTTGCCACCGCCGCCGAGATCCGCGCGGCACTTGCGGCGGCGCCTGCCGCGTAGGCAGGTGCCCGGGCGGGCGCGGCCCGAGCCCGCGACCACCTGCCGCGCTGGCGCGGCCCGCCCGCGAACGCCCCCTTGTGCGCGCGCGTTTGCCGTGCCTAGTGTGACGGTCAGGGCGGGGGCGCCCGGCATGGCACATGCGGCGCGCCCGAGAAAGATGGCGCGCGGAGCGAGACAGGATGCCGAATACGGACGATGGCGTCTTCCTGAAATTCGATGAAGTCAAGAAAAGCTACGATCAGAAAAATCTGGTTGTGAAGGGCTTCAACATCGCAGTTGAACAGGGCGAGTTCATTACCCTTCTGGGCCCCTCGGGTTCGGGCAAGACAACGGTTCTGATGATGCTGGCCGGGTTTGAGAGCGTGACCTCCGGCACGATCTCGATCCGCGGCCAATCGATCAACAAGACCGCGCCCTACAAGCGCAACATCGGCATGGTGTTTCAGAACTATGCCCTCTTTCCGCATATGACGGTGGCCGAGAACCTCGGCTATCCGCTGAGCGTGCGGGGCGTGGCCAAGGCCGAGCAGCGCAAGCGGATCGCGGAATACCTCGATCTGGTGGAGCTGGGCGCTTTCGGCAACCGCTATCCCGGCCAGCTTTCGGGCGGGCAGCGGCAGCGGGTGGCGCTGGCGCGGGCGATGATCTTCGAACCCACGCTGATCCTGATGGATGAGCCTTTGGGCGCGCTCGACAAGAAGCTGCGCGAGCAGATGCAATATGAAATCACGCGGCTTCACGAGCAGCTTGGATTTACGGTGATCTACGTCACCCACGATCAGGCCGAAGCGCTTTCGATGTCAAACCGCATCGCGGTGTTCAACGATGGGGTCGTGCAGCAATGCGCGCCGCCCGCGGAGCTTTACGAGCGCCCCGCGAATGCGTTCGTGGCCGAGTTCATCGGTGAGAACAACTTCATCGAAGGCACGGTGGATCGGATCGAGGGCGGCCGGGCGGTGACCACGATCCCCGGCCAGGGCACGGTGACGGCAGAGGCTGCCGAGGGGCTGAGTGCGGGCGCGCCTTGCGTTGTTTCGATCCGGCCCGAAAAGCTGTTCATCCACCCCACGAGCCACGCCCATGACAATGAGATCACTGCAAAATTCGTGGCGCGGATCTATGTGGGCGATTTCATCCGCTATTACTTCCGGCTCGAAAACGGCTCGGAAATCGTGGTTAAGGTTCTCAACGATCTGTCCGCGCCGGAGTTTGGCGAGGGCGAGGACGGCCGCCTGCAATGGCTGGCCTCAGATTGCATCGCGTTTCCCCATCCCGGGGAAATGCCGGATGTTGCGGGGTAACCGGGGCCCCCTGTTCGTTCCCGGGCAAACATGGAGGTTGCTATGAAATACCATCTACTGGCCATGGCGGGCGCGCTCGCCCTTGGCGCGCAAGGCGCCGCGGCCCAGGACCTGACCGTCACGTCCTTCGGCGGCGCCTATGGCGCGGCGCAGCAGGAGCATATGATCGATCCCTATGTGGCCGAGACCGGCGTGAACATCCTCTTTGAGGATTACGGCGGCGGGGTTGCCGAGATGAAGGCGCAAAGCGAATCCGGCAACATCCAGTGGGATGTCGTGGATATCGAGGTGATCGATCTCGAACGCGCCTGTTCGGAAGGCTATGTGGCCGCGATCGATCATTCGATGCTGCCGCCGGGCGATGATGGCACGCCGGCGGCCGAGGATTTCATCCCCGAAGCCCTGCATGAATGCGGCGTGGGCAATATCGTGTGGTCGATCATCTTCGCCCATGCCAACGATGCCTATGCCGATGGCGGCCCGCAGACGATCGCGGATTTCTTCGATACCGAAGCCTTCCCGGGCAAGCGCGGCCTGCGCAAACGCCCGCAGGTGAACCTTGAATGGGCGCTGATGGCCGATGGCGTGGCGCCCGAGGACGTCTACGAAGTGCTTGCCACCGAAGAAGGCCAGCAGCGCGCCTTCGACAAGCTCGGCACGATCAAGGACGATATCGTGTGGTACGATAGCTGGAGCCAGGCGCCCGTGCTTCTCAACGATGGCGGCGCGCAGATGGTGCAATCGGCCAATGGCCGGATCTTTGCCGCGATCAAGGATGAGGGTGCGCCCTTTACCATGGTCTGGGACAGCCATGTTTACGATCTGGATGTCTGGGCCGTGATGGAAGGCACCGAGAAGATGGATCAGGCGCTCGACTTCATCAAGTTCGCCACCCAGACCGTGCCGCTTTCGGGGATGCAGGATGTGGCCTACGGCCCCACCCGCAAATCCGCCCAGGCGCTTCTGCCCGAAGATGTGAAGCAGGATCTGCCCACGGCGCACCTTGATGCTGGCCTGAAGGCCGATGGCATTTTCTGGGCCGATTTCGGCGAGTCGCTCGGCGAGAAGTTCAACGAGTGGCTACTGCAGTAAGCCTTTGAACGAAGGCCCCGCGCGGATCGCGTGCGCGGGGCCCCAGAGGGGAGTTTCGGCATGGCGGAGACTGCTTTGGCAGCGCAGGCCACCGCTTCGGGCCTTGGGCCGGAAGATGCGCGCAACGCCGCGCGCGAGGTGCGGGCGCAGCGGGTGCGGGCCTTTCTGTTCGTGCTGCCGCTTCTGGCCTTCATCTTCTTCGCCTTTGTGGCCCCCATCGCCTCGATGCTCTTCCGCAGCGCCTATAATCCGACGGCGGCGGAGCTTGTGCCCACAACCCTGGAGGCGATCGAAAGCTGGGATGGGGAAGGGCGCCCCGATGAGGCGGTGCTCACCCAGTTCGCCATCGATCTCAAACGCCTGGCTAATGATCGCACATCGGGCCAGCTGGCCGAAGAAATCAACCGCTTCCTGCCCGGCACATCGAGCGTGGTGAAATCCACCGCGCGCGCGCTGCGGCGGGCAGAAGACGAAACGCTGGCCACCGGCGGGGCGGCATTGCTGCTCGATGCCAACGAGGCCTGGGGCGAACCCGGCATCTGGCGCGCGCTCACGCAGGCCGGGCAGGTTTACTCCGCAAGTTACTACCTTACCGCGCTGGATCTCGAGATGTCGCGCGAAGGCACGATCCAGCAGCGCGATACCCAGATCTACCTCAAGCTCTACGGCAAAACGCTTTGGATGGCGCTCATCATCACGCTTCTGACGCTGATCCTGGGCTATCCGCTCGCCTTCCACATGGCGCATAGCTCAACCTCGCGCGCGAATTTCCTGATGGTGTTCGTGCTCTTGCCGTTCTGGACATCGCTTCTGGTGCGCACAACCTCCTGGATCGCGCTTTTGCAAACCAATGGCGTGGTGAATTCCACCCTGATGGCGCTGGGCCTCACGCGCGATCCGCTGGAGATGCTCTACACCCAGTTCTCCACCATCATCGCGATGACGCATATCCTGCTGCCCTTCATGGTGCTGCCGCTCTATTCGGTTATGCGCGGGATCGACCCGAGCTATATGCGTGCGGCGATGTCCATGGGCAGCCGCCCGATCCCGGCCTTTCTGAGGATCTACCTGCCGATGAGCCTGCCCGGTCTTTCCGCCGGCGCGCTTCTCGTTTTCATCATCTCGGTGGGCTATTACATCACGCCCGCGCTGGTGGGCGGCACGGACGGGCAGATGATTTCGAACATCATCGCCTTCCACATGCAGCAATCGAATAACTGGGAGCTTGCGGCGGCGCTGGGCTCGCTGCTGCTGTTCCTGATCATCGCGCTTTACTGGCTTTATGACCGGTTCGTGGGCGCCGGAAACATCAAGCTGGGCTAGGCGATGCGGGGCTTTCCGGAGTATTTCACGATCTGGCACATTGCGGGCCACTACGCGCTGCGCCTGATGGCCTATCTGGTGCTGGGCTTCCTGATCCTGCCGATCCTTGTGATCATCCCGCTTTCCTTCAATGCCGAGCCGTTTTTTACCTTCACGCAAGGGATGCTGGCGCTGGATCCGGATGCCTATTCGCTGCGCTGGTACGAAGAGATCGTGACGGATCAGAAATGGACGCTGGCGATCCGCAACAGCTTCATCATCGGCGTGGCCGCCGCGATCCTCGCCACCGTTCTGGGCACGGTCGCCGCCGTGGGCCTTGCCTCGCCGTGGATGCCGTTCAAGCGGCTGATCACGGCGCTGCTCTTGTCGCCAATGATCGTGCCGCTGATCATCATCGCGGCGGGGATGTTCTTTTTCTACACCAATTTCGGGCTTGTCGGCACCTATCCGGGCCTCATCATCGCCCATGCTGCGCTGGGCGTGCCCTTCGTGATCATCACGGTAACGGCCACGCTTGCGGGCTTTGACCGCTCGCTGTTCAGCGCAGGGCTCAGCCTCGGCGCTTCTCCCGTGAAGGTGTTCTGGGATGTGGTGATCCCGCTTATCCGGCCCGGGGTGATCTCGGGCGGGCTTTTTGCCTTCGTGACCTCGTTTGACGAGGTGGTGCTTGTGCTCTTCCTCGCCGGGCCCGAACAGCGCACGATCCCGCGGCAGATGTTTTCGGGGCTGCGCGAGCAGATCAACCCGACGATCCTGGCGGTGGCCACGCTGCTTGTGGTGCTGTCGATGGCGCTTCTGGTGACACTGGAGATCTTGCGGCGCCGGTCAGAGCGATTGCGGGGCGCGGGGTAGGGCGGGGCTTTCCCGCGGCCCCGGGTTCTGCAGCCAGACCTGCCGCCCCGAAACCGGCAAAGCGCTTGACTGACCGATCAGTCAGTGTGATCTTCCCGCCCATGGGAGGCGCTGAGAAAGCGACAGAACCGGCCGTCAGCGACGCGCTCGCAAACATTCTGCGCGCCGCCGAGGTTGAGTTTGCCGAGAAGGGCTTTGAAGGCGCCGGGATGAAGGCGCTCGCGCTGCGCGCTGGCGTCAGCCAATCGCTGTTGCACTATCACTTCGGCTCGAAAGACAACCTCTATGCCGCGGTGATCTGCGAACGTTCGCGGCTGATCAACGAGGATCGGCTGATCCGCCTGCGGGTGATCGATCCCAAGAGCCAGGGCGCACTTGCGCTGATCTTCGAGGCGCTCTTCGTGCCCGCGCTTGGCCCGCTTGGCGGCGGGCGCGCCTATGCCCGGATTTTCGCGGGGCTCATCGCGGGGAACGCGCGCGATCAGGCGCTGGTCAGGGAATTCTACGATCCCACGGCGCAGGAGTTCATTCGCGCCATCGTGGCCGCGATGCCCGGCCTCGCCCCCACGGATGCCGCGCGCATCTACCAGTTTGCGCTGGGCGTTCTCGCCTCGGTCATCGCGCGCGATGGGCGCGCAGAGCGGCTGGCCGGCGATGCCGCCCCCAAACCCGACGATACGCACCTTGTGCGCCAGCTTACGGATTTTGCCGTGGGCGGCGCCGAAGCCATTGCAAAGACAACGAAAAACCAAGGGAGGATTGAATGAACAAGACCTGTAAGGCGGCAGCCCTGTCGCTGGCCCTCGCGCTGCCCGCGGCAGCCCAGGCCCAAGATTTCAACGCCACCGTGGCGGCCGGCCATCCCGGCGTGTTCCGCTGGGTGAAGATGGTGGATGAAGCCTTTGCACCCGCCATTGCCACCGCGCTGGAGGGCACGGGCTATAGCGTAACCATCGATGGCCAATATGGCGGGGCCATCGCCAAGGTGGGCGATGAGCTTGAAACGGTTGAGGCGGGTTTGGCCGAGATTGGCATCTGTCAGAGCCTGTTCGACCCGGCGAAGCTCTCGGTGCAGAACGTCACTTACTACACCCCGTTTGTGAGCGACGATCCGCGGCTTGTCTCAGACCTCCTGCATCGGCTGCATGTGGAAGACGAGCGGATGACGGCGGCTTACGCGGAAAACGGCGTTGTCTATCTTGGCGCTCCCGTGAGCATCGATGACTACCTGTTGATGACCACCTTCCCGGTGGAAAGCCTTGCCGATCTTGACGGCCGCAAGATCGCGGCGCCGGGGCCGGCGATCAACTGGCTGTCGGGCACGGGGGCCGTAGGTGTCTCCGGCAACCTGACGACCTATTACAACGAGATGCAATCGGGGGTGTATGACGGCGTGATCGTTTTTGCCTCGGCAGCGTTGCCGGGCAAGCTTTACGAGGTGGCACCCTATGTCACGCGCGCAGGGCTTGGCGCCCAGTTCGCGGGCGCGCTCTGCGCCAATCAGGATTGGTATGACGGGTTGCCCGAAGAGGTGCGGGCCGCGCTGCACACCGGCGCGGATGCCGCGGAAGAGTGGTATGTTTCCGCACTCGAAGCAGCGGTGGAGACCTCGTTCACCGTGATGGGCGAGAACGGCGCCACGATCACCGATGCCAGTGACGAAATGCGCGCGGCCTGGGCGACAGGCATGGAGAACGCGGCCAAGACCTGGGCGGAAGAGCTTGATGCGCGGGGCGTGCCGGGCTCGGAAGTGCTTTCGCTTTACATGGACGCGATGCGCGATGCAGGCGCTACCCCGCTGCGTGATTGGGATCGCGAGTGAGCCTGCCGGATCGCCCGGCGCCAGCCGCGCCGGGCATTGCCCTGAGGGCGCTTGATGCGCTGACGGCGGGGGCCAATGTGGCCGGATCGGCGCTGATCCTCGCGCTTGTTGCCCTGATCGCGGCGGATGTGGCAGGGCGCAACCTTCTTGGCGCGGCGGTCTCCGGCGTGCCCGAGATGGTTTCGCTCTCGATCGTGGCGATTGTGTTCCTGCAAGCGCCGCAAGCGCTCCGGGCAGGGCGCTTTACCCGCAGCGATGGCGTGATCGATGCGCTTCATGCCCGCGTTCCGGGCCTCGCACGGGCGCTGGAGACGGTGTTTGACCTTATCGGTATCGGCGTTGTCTCGGCGATCCTCTACACCCATTGGCCGATTTTCGTCCGGTCCTGGGAGCGGGGCGATTTCGTGGGTGCTGTGGGCGACTTCACCGCGCCCATCTGGCCCGTCAAGGCCATGCTGGCGCTTGGGGCCGCGCTTCTGGCGCTGCAGTTTCTGGCGCGGATCATCCGCCGCTACCGGGGGCCCGATGACGCCGTTTGACATCGGATTGATGGCGCTGGGGGCGATGGGGCTACTGGTGCTTCTCGGCCTCTACGTGCCGATTGCGCTGATCGCCTGCTCCTTCGTGGGCGTCTGGGCAATCAAGGGATCGCCCGTGCTGGCCTCGAAGATGCTGGGGCTTGCGGCGAACGATGCGATCTCATCCTATTTCTTCGGGGTCGTGCCGCTTTTTGTGCTGATGGGCTTTGTTGTCAGCGAAAGTGGGATGGGGCGGGATGCGTTTGACGTGGCCAATGCCATGTTCCGCCGCATCAAGGGCGGGCTTGGCGTGGGCACCATCGCGGCCAACACGATCTTTGCCGCCATCACCGGCATCTCGATTGCCTCGGCCGCCGTGTTCACGAAAATCGCGGTGCCGGAACTGCGCCGCCATGGCTATGGCGCGCGGTTCTCGGTGGGTGTCGTGGCCGGATCTTCCGTGTTGGGAATGCTGATCCCGCCCTCGCTTCTGCTGATCCTTTTCGGGCTACTCACCGAACAAAGCATTGGCGATCTCTTTCTGGCCGGGATCGGGCCGGGGCTTTTGCTCGCCGCGCTGTTTGGCATCGGCACCATCGTCATGGCGCATCTGGCGCCGGGCTTTGTGGGCGAGCGGCTGGGGCAGAGCGAGGAGGCGCTATCCCGCCGCGCGCTTCTTGCCAAGGGCCTGCCGATCACCGGGCTGATCGCGCTGGTGCTGGGCGGCATCTATGCGGGCTTCTTCACGCCGGTGGAGGCCGGGGCGGTGGGCACCGTGGCGGCCCTGCTGATCGGGTTCGCGAAGGGCACGCTTACGCTCAAGGGCTTCTGGCGGATCCTGGTGGAAACCGGGCTGGTGACTGCCTCTGTCTGTTTCCTGATCATCGCGGCGCAGATGTATTCGCGCACGCTGGCCTTTTCGGGCCTGCCCGATAGTTTCGGCGCGGTGGTCACCGGGCTCGAACTGGGGCTGATCGGGCTGATCTGCATCTATGTGCTGGTGGTGATCCTCTTCGGGATGATCCTCGACAGTTCTTCCATCATGCTGATCCTCGTGCCGCTGATGCTGCCCATCGTGCAGCCGATGGGGGTGGATCTGATCTGGTTCGGGATCGTCACCGTGATCGCGGTGGAAATCGGGCTTCTCACGCCCCCCTTCGGCATATCCGTCTACGTGATCAAATCCACCCTTGATGATGCGCAGATCCGGCTGGCCGATATCTTTCTGGGTGCCGCGCCGTTTGCGCTGATGATGCTTGTTTGCCTGGCTGCGGTGATTGCCTTCCCGGTGATCGCCACCGGGCTTGTTGGCCGATAGGAGGCGCCAGTGCCGCGACGATTTGTTGATCTCTCAGTTGCGCTAGAGGCCGATATCGCCTCGGACCCGCCGATCATGCTGCCCGAGATCGAATATATGAGCCATGCCGATACCGCCGAGCAGGTGATGGGGTTCTTCCCCGGCCTTGCGCGGGAGGATCTGCCGCAGGGCGAAGGCTGGGCGGTGGAGCGGCTGAACATTTACACGCATAACGGCACCCATCTCGACGCGCCCTATCACCACCATTCCACGATGGATGGCGGCAAGCGCGCGATCACCATCGATGAGGTGCCCCTTGAATGGTGCTTCAATCCCGGCGTGAAGCTCGATTTCCGCCATTTCGAGGATGGCTATCTCGTCACCCCCGATGACATCGATGCCGAACTGGCGCGGATCGGCCATGTGCTTTCGCCACTCGATATCGTGCTCGTCAACACCTCTGCCGCGGCCCGTTACGGCAAGCCCGATTACGTCGCCAAGGGCTGTGGCATGGGGCGGGCGGCCACGCTGCATCTGCTGGAACAAGGCGTGCGGCTTACCGGTACGGATGCGTGGAGCTGGGATGCGCCGTTTTCGATCACAGCCGCGCGCTATGCCGAAACCGGGGATGCGGGGCTGATCTGGGAGGGCCACCGCGCCAGCATGAATATCGGCTATTGCCACCTGGAAAAGATCGCCAATCTCGATCAGCTGCCGGGCACCGGATTTCTGGTGTCCTGCTTCCCCTACAAGATCAAAGGCGCCTCTGCCGGGTTCACCCGGGCCGTGGCCATATTCGAGGAGTAGACCATGGCCAAAACCATCATCACCTGCGCGATCACCGGGGCGGTGCATACGCCCACCATGTCGGACCATCTGCCGGTGCATCCCGACACAATCGCCGAACAGGCCATCGCGGCGGCAGAGGCGGGGGCGGCGATCATCCATCTGCATGCCCGCAACCCCGAGAATGGCGCGCCCTCGGTGGATCCGGCGCATTTCGAGCCCTTTCTGGGGCGGATCAAACAATCCACCAATGCGGTGATCAACATCTCCACCGGGGGCAACCCGGTGATGACAGTGGCCGAACGCCTGCCGCCGGCGCTGACCTTCAGCCCCGAGATGTGCAGCCTCAACATGGGATCGATGAATTTCGCCCTGCACCCGCTGGCCGAGCGCTACGACAGCTGGAAAGAGCCTTGGGAAGAGGGCTATATCCGCGCCTCGGAAGGCAACATCTTTCGCAACACCTTCACCGATATCCGCATGATCGCCGAGCAGCTTGGCGGCGGGGAACACCGGGTGAAGTTCGAACATGAATGCTACGATGTGGGGCATCTCTATAACCTCAAGTTCTGCCTGGATCGGGGGCTTTTTCACGCGCCGATCTTCCTGCAATTCGTGATGGGCATCCTTGGCGGGATCTCGGCCGAGCTCGACAACCTGATGTTCATGAAGCAAACCGCCGACAAGCTCTTTGGCGACAGCTACCAATGGTCGGTCATCGGGGCGGGGGCGCAGCAGATGAAGCTGGCTTCGGTGGGCGCGCTGATGGGCGGGCATGTGCGCGTGGGGCTTGAGGATTCGCTCTATATCGCGCGGGGCGAGCTTGCCACGTCCAACGCCCAGCAAGTGGCCAAGATCCGGCGCATTCTGGAAGAGCAGGGCAATGCGGTGGCCACGCCTGACGAAGCGCGCGCCGTGCTGGGGCTAAAAGGCGCCGATCGGGTGGCGTTCTGATGGCTGTGGATCAACCCAAGGAGCCGCTCACCGTAACCTTCGTCTGCAAGGGGCAGGCGGTGGGCAAGATGCGCAATGAGCTTGATGTGAAGATGACCGAACCGATGGTGGAGCAGTTTGCGCTGGCAAGCGATGAGGGCCCGTTTCATGGTGGCGATGCCACCGCGCCGCCGCCGCTTGCGCTTTTCGTGGGCGGGCTCACGGGCTGTATCGTGACCCAGCTGCGCGCCTTTGCGAAGCGGATGGAGGTGGAGATCACCGATCTGCGGGTGGAGACGACCGTGCGCTGGGGGTGGGAGCCGAAGGGGCGGATCTACGAGACCCACCCCAAATCCTTCGATATCGATGTGTTTCTGGAAAGCCCCTCGGCGCTTGAGGATCAGATCGGCCTGATCCAGGCGGCGCGGAAAGGATGTTTCGTGGAGCAAACGCTGGGGCGGGCCAACACGATCTCGCACCGGATCCGCACGCCCTCGGGCTTCGCGCGGGTGGAGTAGGGCGCTAGCGCCTGAGGTTGCCGAGCCAGGCGCCAATCGCGGCATCGGGCGCCTTGAACTCCGCACCAAGAGGCGCGGCCCAGCCAAGCGTTTCGAGGTGAGCGTAGATCGCCGTGTAGTTCACCTCGCCATGGTCGGGCGTACCACGGTCGGGAACAGCGGCGATCTGGATATGGCCGATGATCGGCAGAAGCTCAGTCAGCCGGGTGGTGATATCCCCCTCCGTGCGGCCCACATGGTAGCAATCGAACATCAGCCGCAGGTTCGGCAGGGCGAGATCTTCGATGATGCCGCGCGCCTGATCGGTGGTGCGCAAGAAATACCCCGGCGCATCGTGGCGGTTCAGGGGTTCGATGAGGATCGTGCGGCCGGTCTGATCGCAGGCGAAGCGGAGGTTTTCCTCGAACGCCCGCTGCGCCCCGGGCCCCTCGGCAAACCCCGCCATGACGTGGATCGCGCTGGCATCGGTGGCGTCTGCATATTGAATCGCTTGCGTGATTGCGGCACGGGCCTCGCCCTCGCGGCCCGGAAGCGCCGCGAGCCCGTTTTCGCCCGGCGCGCCGCGGATCGTATTGAGCCCGAGAAGGGGCAAGCCTGTGGTGGCGAGTGCGGCGCGCGTCTCTTCAGCGGGCACGGCATAGGGCCAATGGCACTCCACCGCTTCGAAGCCCGCTTCATGCGCCCTGTGAATGGCATCGGGCAAGGCCAAGCTATTCCACAGAAATCCAAGGTTGGCGGAGAATTTCATCACGCCTCCCAATCGACGTTGAACTTCGTCACAACGCGCGCAACCTGATCTTCGGTAAGTGCCGTCACCTCCACGCCGCGTAGCATGAGCGCAAGCCTGGCGGTGGCCTCAAGTTCTTCAATCGCGTTGCAGGCGGCCTCCACGGTTTTGCCCGCCACGACCGGCCCATGATTGGCCAGCATCACGGCAGCGCGCTTTCCTGCGAGCCCGCGCACCGCCTCGCCCATCGCCGGATCGCCGGGTAAAAAGAAGGGCAGAAGCTTCACGCGACCCAAGAGCATCACCGCGTAAGGCGTTAAGGGCGGGAGGAAGTTATCCTCATCGCGTTCCGGCAGGAGCGAGAGCGCCACGGAATGGCAGGAATGCAGATGCACCACCGCGCCTGCCGTGCTGCGGGTTTCGTAAAACGCGGTGTGGAGCGGCATTTCCTTGGTGGGCGGATCGCCCTCGATCTGGCGCCCATCTGCATCGAACCGGCTGAGCCGCGCGGGATCGAGGCGCCCGAAGCTGGTGCCGGTGGGCGAGACGAGGAGGCCGCCATCCTCGGTGCGCGCCGAGATGTTGCCTGTGGAGCCATGGGTGAGCCCGCGATCGAAAAGGGATTGGGCGAGCAGGCAGATCTGCTCGCGGAGCTTCACGTCGCTCATCCGGCCAGCACCCCTGCCGCTTTCTCAAAGAACGCCTCGCCGCCGAAATTGCCGGATTTGAGCGCCACCACAAGCCGTGGGCCCGCCCGCAGCGCCGGCACGCCGGGATCGATTTCCGGCCCGATGGCGAGTTCTTCCAGATCGAGCCCTTCGACGATGGCGCCCGAGGTTTCGCCGCCCGCGGTGATGATCCGCTCGAACCCGGCGGCCACGGCCTGCCGGGCGAGATCTGCAAAGAAGGCTTCGATGGCGGCGGCGGCGCGGTCGCGCCCGAAGCGCGCCTGCACGGCGGCCACGACCTCGGGTTCGGCGGAGCTGAAAACCAGCGGCAGGCCGCCTGCCGCCAGCGCCCAGTCAAGAACGGCGCCCGGGGTAATGCTTTCTTCGAGGATCTCTTCGGCCAGAACCTCGCGGGCGGGGTGGCGCGCGCTGTGATGCCTTACCTGCGCGCGTGTGGCGGTGGAGCAGGAGCCCGAGAGCGCGAGCGCGGGCCCGGTTTGCCCGGCCCAATCCGGCGTACCGGGCGTGCAGCCGAAATTCGCAGGCAGCCCCAGCGCCACGCCGGAGCCGCCTGTGACAAGGCGCAGGCCCGCCGCGGCCCGCCCGATCTCGATCAGATCCGTATCCCGCAGGGCATCGACGACGATGTGCCGCTTGCCGGCCGCGCGCTCCGCCTCAAGCTCGGCCGTGATGCGGCCTGCGCCCGCAAAGACAGCCTCTGCCGGAACATGTCCCACCGCGAATTTCGTCTGCGGTGCGAGCCAGCGCCGAATGTCCGGGTCGCTCATCGGCGTGAGCGGGTGGTTTTCCATCCCGCTTTCGCTCAGAAGCCGGTCATTCACGAAGAGGTGGCCCTGGTAGACGGACCGCCCGGTGCCCGGAAAGGCGGGGCAGACGATCACGGGCTCGGCCCCCAGCGCTTCCGCCAGCGCATCGGCCACGGGGCCGATATTGCCCTCGGGCGTGGAATCGAATGTCGAGCAATACTTGAAGAAGAATTGCGTGCAGCCCTGCGCCTCGAGCCAAGCGAGCGCTGCGAGGGATTGCGCGACCGCTTCGGCAGGATCGATCGAGCGGGTTTTCAAGGCAATAACCCCCGCCTCTACCTCCGGCGCCGCGGGGGCGGAGGGGATGCCGCAATACTGGACCGTGCGCATGCCTTGCTTGGCGAGCGTGTTCGCCAGATCGCTTGAGCCAGTGAAATCGTCGCCGATGCAGCCAAGCTTCATCGTTTGGCCCCGGGCAGTTCGATCCCGGCCTCACTAGCATAAACCTTGGCGACGGCAGCATCGTCTTCGCCGCCGAGGCCCATGGCGACCGCGCGTTGATACCGCGCAAGCGCGGCCTCGGCGATCGGGGCGGAAAAGCCTGCGGCCTGCGCCGCTTCAAGCACGATGCCCAGATCCTTGGGCCAGATATTCACCTGGCTGAGCGGCGTGTAATCGCCCGCCACGATATGGGGCGCGCGGTTTTCAAGCATCCAGGAGTTGCCTGCGCATTTGGTGATGACCTCAACGAATGTCTCCGGCGCGATCCCTTGCGTTATCCCGAAAGCGAGCGCCTCGGCCATCGTGGCGATGTGCACGCCCGCGAGAAGCTGGTTCACCGCTTTCATGGCCGAGCCCGCGCCCGCCGCATCGCCGAGGCGGAAGACGGTTTCTGCCGTGGCGCTCAGCACTGGCTCTGCCGCGGAGAATGCCTCGGCGCGGCCCGATGCCATGATGCTGAGCTGGCCTGTGGCGGCCTTCGCGGCCCCGCCGGAGATCGGCGCATCAAGGTAGGAAACGCCATGTTCCGCGCAGCGCCGCTCCATCTCCCGCGCAAATTCCGGCGGCACGGTTGCGCAGCCCAGAACGACGGCGCCGCGGGGCAGGCGGGGCACCACGCCCGCATCGCCGAAAAGCACGGCTTCCACCTGTGCGGCATTCAGGACGACGACGATTGCGCCATCGAGGCCAGGCGCCGCGTCTTCAACCGTGCCCGGCGCGCCGCCTTCGGCCCCAAACTGCTCCACGCGCGCGGCCACCACATCGAACCCGTGCACGGTAAGCCCCGCCCGCAGGCAGGATTGCGCCATGCCGTACCCCATGGCGCCCAATCCGAAGACGGCAGTTTTCATGGCCATTTCCAATCCCCTCACGCCCGCGCCGTTGCCTCAGATCGCCGCCGGTTTCTCAGCTTCGAACTCGATCGCTGCCTGTTCATCGCCCGCGATGGCCCGTTCGAAAGCGGCGAGGCGTTTGTAGATCGACATCAGCTCTACAATCGTTGTCCAGGACATCACGAGGAACTGGAACGAGTTTTCCACGCGCTGGAAGGCCCGCAGGATCTGCTGCATCACCCCGAGGGTCACGCCAGCGCTGATGATCGTGGGCCCCAGCGCGATATAGGGCAGGATCACCCCGGCCTGCAGGTAGGAATACCGCACAACGTTGAAGTAGAGGTAGTTGAGGTAGAGGCGGAAGTAGTTCTTCCGCACATTCGAGAACAGCTCGGTGAGCGTGGGTGGGCGGGCCCTGTCTTCGTTATCTTCGCCCAGAACAAGCTCTTTTCGAAACGCCGCCTCAACCCGCTGGTTGCGGAACTCAAGGCCCGGCAGGCGCCACCCGGCAAGGCCAAGCAGCGCCGTTCCGATGACCGACCAGAGGATCGCCACGAAGACCAAGGCCTGCGGCACCTCGCCCACAACGGGAAGCTCGGTAACGTAGGATGAGAGGCCCCAGAGGATGGGCAGGAAGGCCAGAAGCGTCATAATCGCATCGATGAACCGCGAGCCGAGCCCTTCCATGATACGCGCGAACGCCATCGTATCTTCCTGAATGCGCTGGGATGCGCCTTCGATATGGCGGATCTTCGGCCAGAGCGACACGTAGTAATCGTTCATCGCCGTGCGCCAGCGGAACACGTAATGCGAGGTGAAGAACGCGATCACCACCGCGGTGATGATGAACACCATGGCGATCTTCAGGAACGTGGCAAGCTGGCCGTAGTAATCGCTTGCGCTCACCGCGCCGGGTTCGGCCAGCGCCTGCTGCACCATGTCATAAAACGTGCCGAACCACTCGTTGATCATCACATCGAGCTGAACCTGGAACCATGTTGCGAACACGATCAGGGCGGATCCGGCGACCGACCATTTGGCCCACTTATGCCCGCTTTGCCGCAGCCAGAAGAGAACGAAGGCGCCATAGCAGAGGGCGGTGTATTCGTAGAGCCAGACGCGCCCGGGCTCCCACCCCGTGAGGGTGGAGATGCCCAGAAGATCCTCCCATTCCTTGAACTCCACATGCCAGAAGGCGATGCAGATGGCCGCCCAGATCACCGCAGATAGGAGAAAGCGTTTGGGGTTTGGAAAAAACGAGTGGAACATTCTCAAAGACCTCTAGGGGAGGGGCGCGGGGAAGGCCGGGTTGGCAATGGCGGAAAGGGGCACGGGGTGCAGGCAAATCGGCGCTGCGCGCCGCAATGCTCTGTCAACCGTGCGTCGGGTGTCCGTCTTCGGCACACTGCCCCCTGCCTCAGGGTTCGTTTGGGGGAGCTTCGCAGGTCTGCGCGCCGCCGTAAACATGGCAGGCCGTCGGGCCGTCGCTTGAAGAAGGGCCGGGCAGGGGCCGCGCCGCCCGGCGGGAAGCTTGCGGCAAGCCCTTCGGCGTGAGACGGTCGCGCATGGCCTACCTGCGCGCGATTGTTGCGGTTTTCTTGGTGATGGCGGCGTCCGCCGCCTGCGCTGAGGAACGCCGAGACGCGCAGGTTGCCACCCTTCAAGGCGCCATCGCGGCGCTATGCAACTTGCCCGATCTTACCGGGCTTGATGCCCAGGCGGCGCTGGACGGAAGCTGGCTTATGGAGGAGCGCCGCCAGCCCGAGGCCGGCCCGGCACGGCGGATAACCGTGCGGCTGCTTCTGGCGGGTGCTGACGAGCTTCTTATCGAGCGGCGCCAGCAGGCCGGGCGGGTGAGGCAATTCAGGGCAACCTACCTGCAGGCCGGGGCAGCGGGCGCGGTGCCCAGCCTTCTGGCCATCGCAGACGGGGCCTGCACCGTTCAATCCGGCCGCGAGATCCGGGCTGAGGGCGAAACCTGGCGGTTTCTCGACCAGCTTGGCGGCGATCTGGCAACCCTGCGCTGGACCGAGACGCTGCAGGCCCCTTGGCCGGAGGGGGAAGACCGCGGCGGCGTGCGGATTGGGCTCGTCGATTCCGGGCTTGCCTACGATCTTGCGATCTTTCGCGATCGCCTGGCGCGCGATCCAAGCGGCCAGCCCCTGGGCTACGATTTCTGGGATCTCGACCCCTGGCCCTACGATGGGGATGTCTCGCGCGGGCCGTTCCTGCCCATTCGGCACGGCACCGCCGTGGCCTCGGTGCTCGCACGCGAGGCGCCCTTGGCCGATCTCGTTCCGTTCCGCTATCCGCGCCCCGATATGGCGCGCATGGCCGATCTGGTTGCGCGGGCCGCCGGGGCAGGCGTTCGGGTGCTGGCAATGCCGCTGGGAAGCCGGTCGCGCGCCGAGTGGGCCGCCTTCGAGGAGGCTTTGGCAGAGCACGATATCCTTGCCATCGTTTCTGCCGGAAACGATGGCCGCGATATCGATGCCGATCCCATATATCCTGCGGCGCTTCCCTCGGAACGGATCCTGACCGTAACCTCTGCCGATGCGTTCGGCCGGCTGGCGCAGGGATCGAACTGGGGGGGCGAGAGCGTGGATCTCATGCTGCCCGCCGAGAACCTCGACATCGTGGATTTTCGCGGCGCCTCGGGCGTTGCATCGGGATCGAGCTACGCGGTGCCGCGCCTTGCGGCGATGGCCGCGCGGATCCTCGCGCGGGAGCCCGGCCTTACAACGCCCGAGCTGAAGGCCCGCATTCTTGCGCGGGCCACTCCCTCGCCTTTTGAGCGCGAAGGCGTGGTGGCCGCCGGTTGGCTGCCCAACCCGCTTGAGGATTGATCACCGCCGCACGGGCGCGGGCGGGGCGTTATCGATGAACCGTCGCGCAGCCTGGGCCTGCATCGGATCGGCCTCCAGCAGCGCCTGGTAGGCAGTTTCGGCCAGGCCCGGTTCATTGCCCCAGACGCCGGATTGAATGGCAAAGCGCAGGATCTGCGGATCGCCGGGCGCCAGTTGCATCACCCGGCGCGCATGATCCGTCATCTCCCCAAACCGCGCGGCCAGTTGCAGGGAGACGAGCAGCGAGACCCGCGCATTGACCGAATTCGGAACTTGCGCGACGGCCTGGCCGTGCAGGGCAATCGCACCTTCGAAATCGCCCGCCATGGCGAGGATTCGCCCGGCTTCCAGCAGCTGGCCCGGATTGCGCGTGGCAGAACAAGTATCGGCCAATGCCCGCAGATCATCGGGGCTTGCTGCGCGCGGGCCGATCGCCTCCATGGCCCCGGCGCACGCGGCAAGGGCGGCTCCCAACCGTTCCGTGACCGCCTGCGCCAGTGCGTCGTCCCGCAGCGCAAGAAGGGTGCGGACATGTTCCTTGGGGATCGCCTCAAAGCGGCCTTCGCCGCCGCCCACACTGATTCCGATGAGGCGGCCTTCGGTATCTACAAGCGCGCCGCCGCTGACCCCGGGCTGCATGAAGGCTTCCACATGGATGCGCCCAAGCTCGGCCCCTTCGGCCGGTGGCGCGATAAGCGGCCCGGGATCGAAGACCCGAACCTCCTGGCGCGCAATGTCGGCGCCGATGGCAAAGGTGTCTCCGGTGCTTGTTCCATCGCCATCGAGGGGGGCGATGCGCCCCTCTGCGGGCAAACCGCCAACCTCGATCAAGGCGAGATCGCCCTGGAAGGCCGAGGCCACGATCCGGCCCTCCAACGGGCCATCGGGGGTGAAGACCAAGGCGTCGGGGCGGTCGCCCACCACATGGCGGTTGGTGACAAGAAGGTTCGGCCCGATCCGCGTAGCGCTGCCAAGAGGATCGAAGCTTGAGATGGGAAAAACGGCCTGCCGCATCTGGCAAACCGCTTCTGGATACGGGCAATCGCCGGAGGGTTCAGGATCGGCAGCGGCGGTCGGGGGCGGCTCGGCGAGCAGAAGCGCTACGGTAAGCTCCTCTCCCGCCCGGCCCAGCGTGATATCGACGGAAGGTGTGCCCTCGGGCAGCAGCGCGAGGGCGGCGCCCACATCCCGCGGGGTGCGCATTTCGCGCTCACCGATCCCGAGGATAAGGTCACCGGGGGCGATCCCCGCCCGGCCCGCTGGCCCGCCCGCATCGGTGCCAAGCACAACCGGCGCCGCCCGGATCGCCAGTTGAGCCCTGCCGGGCGCCCCAAGCCGCCAGCCCGGATCGGGATAGCGCGCCGCGCCGGTTTCGATGAGCGCATCGGCGACGCGGAGCAGCAGCTCTGCCGAGACCGCGAAGTTCACGCCGATATTGGTATCGCCTTCGGAGGCAAAGATCGCAGAGAGCATGCCCACAAGCCGCCCCTCGGCATCCACCAGCGCGCCGCCCGAAGAACCGGGGTTCGCGGCGGCATCCGTTTGAACGAAATGCTCAACCGGGTTGAAGCCCGCGCTGGTAACATCGAGGGCCGAAACCACGCCGCAGGTGACCGAGAGCCCAAGGCCCCAGGCGTTTCCGATTGCACAAACAGGGTTGGCCAGACCGGGGCGGGGGGCGATGGCAAAAGGCGGCACGTTCGCAGAAATTTCGAGCAGCGCGATATCGCTTTCGGCATCCTGCCCGATCAGGCGCGCGGGCAATATCCGCCCGTCAGCCAGGCGCACATCGATCCGCTCGGCGGGTTCAATGACGTGCCATGCCGTGGCCACGATACCGGGGCGCAGGACCACGCCGCTGCCTTCGGGCGCGGTACCGGGCGGCGCGCCCGCCCCGCCCTGGGCGCGGCCGGGCCATACCGGCAAGACCGAAACGACAGACTTCAGCGTATCAGGGGGAAGGGCCGCGGCGCGGTGGGCGGGCATCGCCAGCAACAGGCCAAGCAACAGCGCCCGGGCGCCGCTCAGCCATGCATCTGCGAACCGGGTAAATGGCATGGGCTGTTCCTCCATCGCGTCCGCCACCCTCGGGCCGCCAGCGGGAGCAGGCCAGCCTGGCTAGTCGAGCCTCACATTGCTGCTCGAGTTGATTTCTTCGCTGGAGAAGCCGGCTTGTTCCAGCCCGAAATAGGCGCCCACGCTGATAACAATTATGGCTGCGAAACCGGCGAATACGGCTTTCATCACTCAGTCTCCCCTGTCGTGGCGCGTTCCATGAACGCGATCAGGTCATCCCGGTCAGCCGGGTCTGCGATGACCTGCATAGGCATCTTGGAGCCGGGAATATAGTGATCCGGCCCAATTTCGAAGAGCCGGTCGATCGTATCTTCAGACCAGACAATTTCCGATCCGTCGAGCGTTTCGGAATACAGATAGCCCTCCACGGTGCCCGCGCGGCGCCCGAAAACACCATGAAGCGTGGGCCCCGCTTTACGTGAGGCGCCTTCGGTAAGCGCATGACAGATCGAACATTTCCGCATGAACTGGCGCTCGCCATTCGGCATGCTGGCCGCGTCGCGCAGGAAGCTGCGCGTTCCGTCGCCCACCGGATCGAACTGATCGAGAAGCGCCACGGGCCAGGCGTAAATCACATCGTCGATCCCGCCGGCATGGATCGTGGCGCCATCGGTGGAAAACGCCAGGGCCCAGACCGGCCCATCGCGCATGGCACGAAAATCGCGTGTGATGCGCCAGGTCTCTGTATCGACCATCATGATGTAGCCTTGCCCGTCGCCCACGGCGAGCTGATGGGTTTCGGGATGGAAATCCATCGCCAGGATGGGGCGCCGCTCCAGCGTAAGATCCGCGATCTGCTGGCCCGAGAGATCCACGATCCGCGTGCCACCATCCACGGCGCCATAGGCGATCCAGTCATCGGTCACGATCATCTCATTGATGCCGAACCCGTGGGTGACGATTACGCGGGATGCCTCGCCCTCCCAAATGCGCAAAGTGCCGTCTGCCGAAGCGGAATAGAGCGCGCCCGCCGGCGAAAACGCGACCGTTGTCACACTTGAGCGGTGCCCTTCCAGAACGCGCGTTTCAAGCGGGCCCTCCACGGGGCCGTCGGGCAGCGCCATCAGATTGACGAAGCCGTCCCACCCCGCCGTAGCGATGCCATGATCGGGATGGGCGGCGATATCGGCCACCTTGCCTTGGTGCCGCGTAACCTCGATGGGCCCGGCTTCTTCTGGGCGCCACAGCAAGACCCGGAAATCATCGCCGCCCGACAGAACAAGGGGCGCCAGGCCGTAATTCAGCGCGGTCACCGCCGCGTCATGCCCTTCGAGCCAGTTTGGCCCGGGCCAGAGGCCCACCGAGTTGTCAAAGCTCGCGCTCGCCAATTGCCCGGTCGGGGAGACATCGAGGGCCATGACCGGCCCGCCATGGCCCTTGAAGGTTGTAAAGTCCTCCGCCTGCGCAGGCAGCGCAAGAAGAAGCGTGCAGGCCACCCAACGCATCATTCCGCGGGGGTCGCCTCCTGCGACGGAGGCCCGCCTGCCTTGGATTGCTTCGCCTTCAGCTCGTCCAGCCAGATCGAGTGATGCTGATGCGCCCAGGCTTCATCCACCTCGCCCGATCCCATGGCGGCATAGGCGCCCTCCATGCCGACCGACCCGATGTAGATATGGGCCAGGATGATCGCCATCAGCACGAAACTGACGATGGCGTGCCAGGCCTGCGCAAGCTGCATCTCCGCATGGGGTGTGAGCACCTCGGGCAGGGGGTCCATCCCGATGAGCGCCGGAAGCCCGAGGCTGTTCAGTGCCGTGAAGGTCTTGGCAAAAAGCGGCAGCTCGAACGGGAAAAGCAGCGAAAGGCCGGAGACGGAGATCGAGCCGCCCAAAAGAATGCAGCTCCAGAAGATGATCTTCTGCCCGGCGTTGAACTTCTTGGCGGGCGGGTGTTTTTTCCCGATGATCCCGCCGGCCTGGGCGAACCAGGTCACGTCAGTGCGGTTCGGGATATTGTGCCAGACCCACATGAAGAAGATGATCACGAGCGACAGCATGAAGGCCCATGCCACGTTGTTGTGGACGATCTTCGACAGCTCCAGGATCACGGCGTTCGCTTCCTTGCCGAGAAGCGGTGCGATGAACTCACGCCCGTATTTCACCAAAAGCCCAGTGATCCCCAGCAGAATGAACGACCCCGCCATCACCCAATGGCTCATCCGTTCGACGAACTTGAAGCGCGTGACCGTGCGGCCGGTTTTCTCTTCATCAAGCGGGATCCGGCCGCGCAGCAGGAAGAACAGCAGCAGCAGGCCAAGCGTTCCGAGAAGCAGGTAGCCCCCATAGGTTGCCAGCGGGCCCTGGCGGAATTCGTACCAGGCCATGCCGCTGTCTTGCACGAGAACCTTCGCAACATCGCCGCCCGCGGATACGGAGATATCGGCCTCATTGAAGCGCAGGGCGCGCCAGAGATCGGGATCGGAAGCGCCGCCCAGTGTTCCAAGCTGCTGCGCCATGCCCGCCGCGCTGTCGGGATCGCCGAATTCCCGCCGGAAGGTGGTATCGACCTCTTCGCCCCGCTGGCGCGCCATGATGTCTTCCCGCGTCATCGCACCGCCGGTTGACGGGCGGGCTTCGATTTTCGGCGGGGCCACCGGCGAAACCGGGGTTTCGTCCAGGCGGACATTCGGGTTGTCCTGCGCAATGGCAGGTCCGGCGAATACGAGAAAAACAAGGCAGAGAAGAGCGCGCATTCGGGGATCTCGATCTGTCAGAATTCGATAAAGCGGCCGGACGGGCGCATTTGCCCATCCGGCCATCAATGTGCGGCGAAGGGCGGCGTACCGCCCTTCTGGCGGCCTTAGCCGTCGCGCTGGCCGTAGGCCGAGCCCCAGCCCCAGGCGCCAGAGCCGAAGCCCCGGGCCACAACGCGTTCGCGGTAGATGGCCGAAACAACATCGCCATCGCCTGCCAGAAGCGCCTTGGTTGAGCACATCTCGGCGCAGATCGGCAGTTTGCCCTCTGCGATCCGGTTGCGCCCGTACTTGGCGAACTCGGCGGTCGAGTGCGTTTCTTCCGGGCCACCGGCGCAGAAGGTACACTTGTCCATCTTACCGCGGCTGCCGAAGTTGCCGGCCTGCGGGAACTGCGGCGCGCCGAAGGGGCACGCGTAGAAGCAGTAGCCGCAGCCAATGCACAGGTCCTTCGAATGCAGCACGATTCCTTCTTCGTTCTGATAGAAGCAATCGACCGGGCACACCGCCATACAGGGTGCGTCCGAGCAGTGCATACAGGCCACCGAGATGGAACGCTCGCCGGGATCACCATCATTGATGGTCACCACCCGGCGGCGGTTGATGCCCCAGGGCACCTCATGCTCGTTTTTACAGGCCGTGACGCACGCATTGCACTCGATGCAGCGCTCAGCGTCGCAAAGGAACTTGGCGCGTGCCTGTCCTCCTAGTGCCATAGCATTTCCTCCTTACGCTACTGAGATCTTGCAGAGAGTCGCCTTCGTCTCTTGCATCTGGGTGACAGAGTCATACCCATAGGTCTGAGCCGTGTTCGTGCTTTCGCCCAAAACATACGGGTCGGCCCCATCGGGGTACTTGGACCTCTGGTCTTCGCCCTGGAAGTGCCCGCCGAAGTGGAAGGGCATGAAGGCAACGCCTTCGCCCACCCGGTTGGTGACCATGGCCATCACTTTGACCTTGCCGCCTTCCGGGCCTTCAACCCAGACCTGCACGCCGTCCCGCACACCAAGGTTATTGGCATCGCGCGGATTGATTTCGACGAACATGTCCTGCTGAAGTTCGGCGAGCCAGGGGTTCGAACGCGTCTCGTCCCCGCCGCCCTCATATTCGACCAGACGGCCGGAGGTGAGGATGATCGGGTAATCCTTCGAGAAGTCGTTCTTCTGGATCGAGGCATAGAGCGTCGGCAGACGATACGCGAACCTGTCTTCGTAGGTCGGGTAGTCATCCACCAGATCGCGCCGGCTCGTGTAGAGAGGCTCGCGGTGAAGCGGAACCGGATCAGGGAAGGTCCACACAACGGCCCGCGCCTTGGCGTTACCGAAGGGTGCACATTCGTGCTTGATCGCGACACGCTGGATACCGCCGGAGAGGTCGGTCTTCCAGTTGGTCTCGGCGCCCGCGACGGCATCGATTGCCGCGCGTTCCTCATCCGTGAGATCGCCATCCCAGCCCAGATCCATCAGCATCTGCATCGTGAACTCGGGATATCCATCCTGGATTTCCGAGCCTACGGAGTAGACGCCATCTGCCAGCAGGTTGTCGCCATCCCGCTCAACACCGAAGCGTGCACGGAAGGTCAGGCCGCCCTCTGAGACAGGCTTGGACATGTCATAGAGGTTGGGCGTGCCCGGATGGCCCATCTCGGCCGTTCCCCAGCAGGGCCAGGGCAGGCCGTAGAAGTCGCCATCGGCCGGGCCGCCAACCGCCTGCAATGTCGTGCGATCGAAGGTATGCTGGTTCTCCATGTGCAGCTTCAGCCGCTCCGGAGACTGGCCGGTATAGCCCACCGTCCACATGCCGCGGTTGATCTCGCGCAGCGTGTCTTCGATGTTGGGTGTGACCCCATCTTCCTCGATCGCGATGTTGCGGAAGATCCGGTCATGGAACCCGAACTTCTGAGCGAAGAGGCCGATGATCTCGTGATCGGTCTTCGATTCAAAAAGCGGATCCATCACCTTCTCGCGCCACTGGATCGAGCGGTTCGAGGCTGTGACCGAGCCATAGGTTTCGAACTGGGTTGCCGCGGGCAGGAGGTACACCCCGTCCGTGCGGTCATGCAGCACTGCCGACACCGTCGGGAACGGGTCGATCACCACGAGCATATCCAGCTTTTCCATGGCCGTTTTCATTTCGGTCATGCGGGTCTGGGAGTTTGGCGCGTGGCCCCAAAGCACCATGGCCCGAACGCGATCGGGGTTATCCATGTTGTCTGGGTCTTCCAGAACACCGTCGATCCAGCGCGACACCGGGATGCCGGACTTGTTCATCAGTGCCTGTTCTTTCCCATCGGCGCCGGTGGTGGTGGCGAACTGGCCCTTCAGCCAATCCAGATCCTCACCCCAGACGCGCGCCCAGTGGGCCCAGGAGCCTGCCGAGAGGCCGTAGTAGCCGGGCAGGGTGTGGCTGAGAACGCCGAGGTCGGTTGCCCCCTGCACGTTGTCATGGCCGCGGAAGATGTTGGTACCGCCGCCGGTGGTGCCCATGTTGCCCAGCGCCAACTGCAACACGCAGTAAGCGCGCGTGTTGTTGTTGCCGTTGGTGTGCTGCGTGCCGCCCATGCACCAGATCACGGTGCCGGGGCGGTTGTTGGCCATGGTGCGGGCCACACGACGAAGCTGGCTGCCGGGCGCGCCGGTGACGCGTTCCACCTCTTCAGGTGTCCACTTGGCCACTTCTTCCTTGATCTGGTCCATGCCCCAGACGCGGGTGCGGATGAACTCTTTGTCCTCCCACCCGTTCTCGAAGATGTGCCAGAGGATACCCCAGACCAGCGCCACGTCAGAGCCCGGGCGGAACCGGACATATTCATCGGCATGGGCCGCGGTGCGCGTGAAGCGCGGGTCGCAGACAATCACGGGGGCGTTGTTCTGCTCTTTCGCGCGCAGAACGTGCAGGAGCGAGACGGGGTGCGCCTCGGCCGGGTTGCCGCCGATGATGAAGATTGCCTTGGAGTTGTGGATATCGTTGTAGCTGTTGGTCATGGCGCCGTAGCCCCATGTGTTGGCAACACCCGCAACGGTGGTGGAGTGGCAGATCCGGGCCTGGTGATCGACGTTATTGGTGCCCCAGTAGCCGGCAAACTTGCGGAACAGGTAGGCCTGTTCGTTGTTATGCTTGGCCGACCCCAGCCAATAAACGCTGTCCGGGCCGCTTTCTTCGCGGATCTGCATCATGCCGTCGCCGATCTCGTTGATCGCCTGTTCCCAGCTGATGCGCTTCCACTCGCCGCCCTCTTTCTTCATCGGGTACTTGAGGCGGCGTTCGCCATGTGCGTGTTCGCGCACCGCAGCGCCCTTGGCGCAGTGGGCTCCGAGGTTGAACGGGCTGTCCCAGCCGGGCTCCTGGCCGACCCAGACGCCATCGCTGACCTCGGCCACGACCGTGCAGCCGACAGAGCAGTGCGTACAAACTGATTTCTTAAGCTCAACCGTTCCCGTAATCGCGTTCGCGGCGTTCGCTTGGCTTACGGTGCCTCCTGTTGCGGCAATCGCCGCAAGCCCACCGATGGCCAGACCGGATCCGCGCAGAAAGGCGCGGCGGTCAACCGAGGTGTTTGCCACCTCGGACAGGATCGAAGCCCGCTGGGGGCGTCGCGCAACCCCGTTGGTCTTTTTCCTAAGCATTGCTGTCCTCCTTGCTCACTTGGGCCGCGGCCCTCGCTTGCTTGGTGATGTGTCTGGCCTTCGGCAGTCGGGCGTCACGCAACCAGTCGCCAAAAACCCCTTCAACGTGTCCGGCGTGAAACCGGGCAACGCGTTGTCTTATCGCCGCCGCCTAGAAACGGGCGCTTTCGTAATAGGCGCGCGTATGTGCGGTATCCTGCATCGATTCACGCGTCAGGTCGGGCTCTGCGGCCTCCACCTCCGTGGCGCCAGACGCGGCAGCCACAGCCGCCAGAGGCGCGGTGGTCGCAGCGGCCTTCAAGAAATCGCGGCGGTTGACCGGTTCTTTCTTTGCCATGTCGCAAGTCTCCTTACTTGCCGTTTCGCAGCGGTCGCCCGCCACCTTGGTAACTGCGCCAGGCTGCCGGCACAGTCGGTCTGCATCATCCGCCGAGGCGGAATCCCTCAATCTCAACCTCCATGAACAGCCGCCCAAGCGTGCCCACGGGCGCGTAGAAGACAGAATTCTTCGCGGCCTCGAGATCGGAAAAGAAATGCCCGGCCCAGGGGCCGATATGCTTGTTGAAGAACGCCTTCTGGCGGTCGAGATCCGCAGGCGCCCCGAAGCGGCCCACAATCAGCGCGCCCATCATCTCCATCAGACTTGCGATATTGTCTTCCGGTTCAAAGACATTCTCGGCACGGCTCATTCCGATTGCGGCCATATCCTGCCGCAGAAGCGCGAGCGGTTTTTCATTGAGAAACCCGGTCATGTAATACGAGGCGTAGGGCAGAAGCTCGCCGCGCCCGAGCCCGATGAAGAGCTTGGTATATTCGCTTTCAACCGAGCGGGGCTTTGAAAGGGAAGCGACCTTGGCGAGCGTGTTGATCGCTTTTCCAAGTTCGCTTTCGTCGCCGGTCAGCGATTTTGTCTGCGCCAGAAGCATTTCGTCGGCCGGGCGTGCCAGGATCAGGCCAAGATAGTTGTAGAGATCGGCACGCAGGCGGTCTTCTTCGGCGACCTGGCTTTGCATGGCTGGCTCTATGGCTGGCTTCGCGGTCATGCGTGTTCCTCGAAATGGAATTGCATCCGCCGGCAGGGGCGCGGAAACTCCTCCGCCTCGGGCGGCAGGGGCATCTCCGGGTCTGCCGCCGCGATCTCCTCCACCGGATCCGCAGGCGCGGGCTCGGGTTCGGTATGGGCAACGGGGATGTCTTCGGGCTCCGGTTCGGCGATCATGTCCGGGTTCGGCGTGTCTTGCTCATCCGGCGTGTCTTGGGCGAGGGCCTCGATATGCTTCAGCATGCCTTGGCCCACCTGATAGGCGGTTTGCAGGTTTTCGATCACCGTCGCGCTGTCGGTGAAATCCTCGCCATAGTCGATCAGCCCGTCGAGATTGGCGAGCACCGGGTTCAGCTTCCAAAGCTGGCGCAAAGCCCGGGTTTTCAGGCGCTGGGGCACGGCTGAGGCGAGAAACTCGCGCACCGCCTCTGCGCTATCGAGCGCCTCGGGCTCCGGCAACTGGGCTTCTTCGAGGATCTCGGCATCGGTGCGTTCGGCAAGCGCTTGCTCCCGCTCCGCCGCCTCCGATGCCGCGAGGGCGGCGCGTTCGGCTTCTGCCTCTTTGGCAACGGCGGCTTTGCGGCGGGCCCAGAAATCGGTCACTGCATCCGCCTCCGCATCTGGGCGGGCGAAGCGTAGATATCCGCCGCCTTGCCGATCCGGGGATCGCCGATCCCGTCCTGAACCAGATCCACGCGCTTCTTATCGCGCTTCCGCTTCACGAAGGCTTCTTCCTGGTAGAACTCGTCCACGAAATCCTGAACCGCGGCGCGCAGCATCGGCGGCATGGCCACCTTCTCCACGATCTCTTCCCCGCTGTCGGTGTAATCCTGCGCTTCGTAGGGCGATGCGGTGACAAGAAGGATATCAAGCGGGTGCGGGCCCGCGCTGGGCCGCATCACGATGTAGACGCAGGGAACCTGCGCCGTCAGCCCGTGCAGATAGGCCTCGGCCTCGGCGCCATGAAGCTCCAGGGGAAGGGTGTCGGCATGGTATTCAACCACGTCGCCCACGCGCCGGATCTCGTGCCAATCCGCCTCGGCTGCGCCGGGCAGAACGCTGCTGGCCACCCAGCTCCATTTTTGCCACCGGGTTGCACCAGGGGAGCGCCGCAGAACGACGCCGACCGGCATAACACGGTATGCAAGCGGGTTCTTGAACACGAAATCCTCCTCCACTTAGCCTCGCGCACAGTCTGGTCAAACGCAAAGCACTTAATTCCGTTTCCCGCCTAAAATGGCGCCATCCGGTCAATGTGACGCAGCCCTCGGTGCGCCCCGGGCCGGTTCGGGTGCGGGCTCGCTTTTCTGACAAAAATACATGGGTTTATGGGGCCCGCCGTTTCCGACAGAAGGATCGGATTCTGATTTTCCCGGCTGCGGCCTTGCCCAGAAGGCAAGCCCCGGAAATACCGTTTGTTTCCCGGTTACATTTTTGTGTAGCTTGGCGCCGGTCCGCCGGATCAGCCAAGATCGATAGCCATTTCGGGGAGGGAAGACTATTGGCCAAGCGTTTGGTTCTGTGCGACTGCATGGGAAGTTGCCCGCTTGATGCGGAGGCGCTTGAAGAAGCCACCGGTCAGCCCGTCAGCGCCGTGAACAAGGCGCTTTGCACCGATCAGATAGAGACAGCTGCTGCCGCCTTGCAGGGCGGGGATGCCATCATCTGCTGCGCGCAAGAACAGCGCCGGTTCGAGGCGTTGGCCGACGAGCTTGGGGTGGACGCGCCCGCTGTGATCGATTTGCGGGATCGTGCGGGGTGGAGCGCCGATGAGGCGCCGAAACTGCCGAAGATGGCGGCGCTTCTGGCAGAGGCGCAGCTGCCCGCCGCGGCTGAGAAAACCGTTGACGTGGTATCTGAAGGTTTGTGCCTGATCCTCGGGCCCGCAGACGTAACGCGCGATGCGGCCGAGCAGCTGAAGGATTTTCTGGGCGTCACGGTGCTTCTGAGCGACGCGAAGGATGTGCCGGACGGGCGCGACTATGATGCAATCGTTGGCCGTTTGCGCCGGGCCGAGGGCGCGCTGGGCCAGTTTCGCGTGGTGATCGATGCGCTTCAGCAGGTTGTGCCGGGCGGCCGCGGCGCGTTCGATCTCACAGCGCCGCGCGACGGCGGGGTTTCCGAGTGCGATATCGTTCTGGATCTTACCGGGGAACCCGCGCTTTTCTCCGCCCATGAAAAGCGCGAAGGCTACCTGCGCGCCGATCCCAAGCACCCGCCTTCGGTGGCCAAGGCCGTTATGGCCGCATCGCATCTCGTGGGTACTTTCGAGAAACCGCTTTACGTGCGGCTTGAGCCCTCGCTTTGCGCCCATTCGCGGGCCGAGCAAACCGCCTGCACCCGTTGCCTCGATCTCTGCCCGACCGGCGCGATCACATCGGCAGGCGAACATGTCAGCGTTGATCCGATGATCTGCGCGGGCTGCGGGGCGTGCTCTGCCGTCTGTCCCTCCGGCGCGATCAGCTACGATGCCCCGCCGGTGGATCTTACGATGCGGCGGGTTCAGACGCTGGCGCAGGCCTATCTTGCGGCGGGCGGAACCGCCCCGCGCCTGCTTGTTCATGATGCGCACGGGGCCGAGATGGTTCGGCTTTCTGCGCGCTATGGCAATGGCTTGCCGGCCGATGTTATCCCGCTTGAGATGTCTGCCATCGGCGCCTTTGGCCATGCCGAGGCGGTGGCCGGGCTGGCGGCAGGCTTTGCCTCTGTGACCATCCTTCCCGGGCCGGGGGCGGACCGAGCCGCGATCGAAGCCCAGGTGGCGCTGGCCCGCGCCATCGGCGGGGCTGACCGGGTGGGCATCTTGGATACCACCGATCCCGATGCGATGTCAGAGACCCTCTACGCCGGCACGGCCCCGGCCCCCATCGAGACGCCCGTGCGCCCGATGGGCACGCGGCGGCAGATCACCCGGCAGGCGGCGCGCGCGCTGCATCCCGAAACCGAAACGCTCCCCTTGCCCGAAGGCGCGCCCTATGGCGCCGTGATCGTCAATACCGACAGCTGCACATTGTGCCTGAGCTGCGTCTCACTCTGCCCCTCCGGCGCGCTGGGCGACAATCCCGATAAGCCGCAGCTTCGGTTTCAGGAGGATGCCTGCCTGCAATGCGGCCTCTGCGCCAGCGTCTGCCCCGAGGATGCCATCGCTTACGAGCCGCGGCTGGATCTCACCTCCACCGCGCTACAACAGGAAGTGCTGAACGAAGAGGAGCCGTTCCCTTGCGTGGAATGCGGTGCGCTCTTTGGCTCGAAATCTGCGATCGATCGCATTACCGAAAAGCTGACCGGGCATTCGATGTTCACCGATCCCGCCAAGCTGCGGATGATCCAGATGTGCGACGATTGCCGCGTGAACGCGCAGTTCCACAGCGAAAACAATCCCTTCGCCGGGGGAGAGCGCCCGAGGCCGCGCACAACGGACGATTATCTGAACGAGGGCGATGCGCCCTCAAACGGCGGCACGAGTGGGCAGAAAAGGGTTCACTGATGCGCCAGCGGCTGCCCCAGATCGGCGGCGGGCATCGCGGCGACGTATGCCAGCACAGCCTGCAATTCCTCCAGCGTAAGCTCCATCGGCGCGATGGGAGAGGGCCGGTCGATCGGGAAGGGCGGCGTTACATCTTCGATCTGCGTGAAAGCGGGATGCGGGTTGAGAACGTAGAAGGCCGCAAAGCGCTCTTCCCAATCCGGCAGCGCGCGCAGCACGCCAAAAGAGGGTGTGGAACCGATACCCCAGCCCGAGGTGGCCGCGTCCACCGCATGGCAGCGGGTGCATTTGTTGAGGCTAACCTCATGGCCAAGCTCGGCGTTTTCGTCGGCGGTAACCTCGACGACAACCTCTTCAACCGCACCGGGCGGGCCGAAGAGCGGCGCGCCATCGGGCGCGTAGCTCGCAATGGTGCGCTGCCCAACTTCAGAGAGCAGCCAATCCGCGAGGCGCTTGGTGCCGGGGTGATCGGGGGTGAGAACGTCCAGCCGCCAAAGCTGGTTCGGCCCCTGAAAAAGCGCGCGGCCCGCATCGCCCAACACCATATCCGCGCCAGAATCCACGGCCACCAGTTCAACGCGCACCTGGGTTTTCAGGGTGAACCGGGGCAATGCGTGTTTCAGAAGCCCGGTTTCAACCAGGGCTTGGGGCGCCGCAAGCCGAACCGGCCTGTCGTCCGCCGCACAAAGTGTCGGAACGACAATCAGGAAAAGAAGTGCCAGCGCGCGCAACGGCATGGGCCCAACGCTACGCCCGCGCGCATCCACACGTCAATCCGAAGAAAGGGGGCTCCCAGATGAGCACAGATTTCAACATGTCCATGCGCAAGTTTCTCAAGCAGGTGGGCGTGACTTCGCAGCAGGCCATCGAAGCGGCGCTGCGGGATGCCGAGAGCGAGGGCAAGAGTTACGCGATCAAGGCTGTTGTGACAATTGAAGAGCTTGGCATGACGCATGAGATCACCGGCACGCTCAGTTCTGAGGACTAGATGGCGCTTACACGGGATACCGTAACCGCGGCGCTCAAAACCGTGGCCGATCCGGTTGCCGGTGGCGATATCATGGCCAGCGGCGTGGTGCGCGCGCTGAACGTTGCCGAAGACGGCGCAGTGCGCTTTGTGATGGAGATCCCTCCGAGCCAGGCCAAGGTCTATGAGGAGGTGAAGGCCGAGGCTGAGAACGTGCTGACCGGGCTGGAGGGGATCGGCAAGATCTCCATCGCGATGACGGGCCACACTGAAAAGGCCCCGCCGCCGGATCTTAAGCCTCGCCGTGCCGCTGAGCCTGCGGGCCCCGAACCGATCCCCGGGGTGGACCGGATCGTTGCCATCGCCTCGGGCAAGGGCGGGGTGGGCAAATCGACCGTTTCGGCGAACCTCGCCTGCGCGCTCGCACAGCAAGGCCGCCGGGTGGGGCTGCTCGATGCCGATGTCTATGGCCCCTCGCAGCCGCGGATGCTGGGGGTCAGCGGGCGCCCGGCCAGCCCCGACGGCAAGATCATCCTGCCGATGCGCAATCACGGCGTTACGATGATGTCCATCGGGCTGATGACAAACGAGGATCAGGCGGTCGTCTGGCGCGGCCCGATGCTGATGGGCGCGCTGCAGCAGATGATGACACAGGTGCAATGGGGCGCGCTGGATGTGCTGCTGGTGGATCTGCCGCCGGGCACCGGCGATGTGCAGATGACACTGGCGCAGAAGGCGCGGGTGGATGGCGCCATCATCGTCTCAACCCCGCAGGACGTGGCGCTTCTCGATGCGCGCAAGGGCATCGACATGTTCCAGCAGCTCAAGGTGCCGATCCTTGGGATGATCGAAAACATGTCGACCCATATTTGCAGCAAATGCGGCCATGAGGAGCATACCTTTGGCCATGGCGGCGTGGCCGCTGAAGCGGAGAAGGTAGGCGTGCCGCTTCTGGCGGAGGTGCCGCTTGATCTGCAGATCCGCCTGGCCTCGGACGGTGGCGCGCCCATTGCGGTAAGCCAGCCAGACAGCCGGCAGGCGCGCGCGTTTCAGGATGTTGCCGCGGCGCTTGTGAAGGCCGGCAAGGCGTGAGCGAGGCGCTGACATTCCCGCCGCTTCTCTGGGGGGAGGCGGCCACCGAAGAGGCGCTGGGCCACGCAGCACGGCGTGCGGCCCTGGGCTGCGATGCGGGGCTTGTGAGCTACATCCTCGCCGCAGACCGGGTGGAAGCCGCGATGGTCTTCGCCCCCGAAGTGCCGCTTGCGCAGGCGATGACGATGCTGCCGCTCTGCGGGGTTGGCCTGCAGAACGCGCTCGGTGCGCTCGCGCCGCCCGAGGTAGCGGTGCATCTGGAATGGAGCGGCGGCATCCGGGTGAACGGCGCGGGTTGCGGCCAATTCAGAGTACTGAGTGCGACGCAGGATCCCGCTGTCGTGCCCGATTGGCTGGTGGTTGGATGGGTGATACCGCTGATCCCGGCCAGCGAAGACACAGGCTTTACGCCCGATCAAACCACGCTGTTTGCCGAGGGCTGCGCCGAGGTTGCGCCGCCGCGGCTTGTGGAATCCTGGGCGCGGCACACGCTGAACTGGATCACCCGCTGGGAGGATGGCGGCCCAAGGGCGCTGGCCACGGAATGGCGCGGCCTGGCCCATGGCATCGGCGAAGAGGCCACGGTGGCGGGCCTTACCGGAACCTTTGTTGGCGTGGACGAAGACTTCGGTATGCTTCTGCGGGACGACGAGACCACCCACCTCATTCCGCTTACCGAGCTGCTGAAGGAGAGCCCGACGTGAAACTGGCCCGCGCGATCCACTTCGATGAGAGCGACCAAAGGGTTTTTGCCAACCCGGCCCGGACGGGCGAGTGGTGTATCTCCGGCGGCTTCGAGTTTTCCGATTGGACGGAGAACGACCTTGCGGGCAAGGCGCGTCAAGCCTTCGCCAATGGCTGGCTGGGGCTGGAAACGGGCGGGCGCGTGACCTTCGTGGCGGTGACCGAGATGGAGGCGGCGGAGCATGATGCGCTGGCCGGGATGCTGGCCGCGCATTTCGTCACCTATTACGGCGCGCCGTCAGCCGAGGCCGCGATGCCCGTGGCCCGCGAAGAGCTCGCGCAGATGGCGGAGCTTTGCGAGGACCATGCGCCCAACACGCTCCTGACGGTGGCGCGCGAGCTTACCGAAGCAGGTGTGCGCGAGGCCTACCGGGTGATTGAGGCGCAGGATGCGGGCCTCGATCAGTTCGCAATTCACGGGTCGCTGGACGACCCGCACTGACCAAGGCCCTACCCGGCGGGCTCTGCATTGAAGGTGAAGAGCTGCTCACCATCAATCGCGTAGCCGTTGATCAGTTCCGCAGCGGTTGGGGAGATCAGCCAGGCCTCCAGCTTTTCGACGGCTCCGGCCTTCACATGCGGGTGACGCTCGGCGCTGACCGGCAGGAAGGCGTATTGGTTGAAGAGCACCGGATCGCCCGAAAACACGATCTCATGTTCGGCCTTGTTGCCGAAGTTCAGCCAGCTAGCGCGATCTGACAGGATGTAGGCGCCCATGCCGACGGCAGTATTGAGCGCCGCGCCCATCCCCGCGCCAACGGCCCGGTACCACGCGGCTTCGGGCGCGATCCCGGCATCTTCCCAAAGGCTCAGCTCTGTCTTATGCGTGCCGCTATCGTCGCCGCGGCTTACAAACAGCGCTTCCGTCCCTGCGATGGCCTGCAAGACCTCTGTCGCGGAAGCCGCCCCCGATGCGCCGGCGGTATCCTCTCCCGGGCCCACGAAGACGAAATCGTTATACATGATCTCAGTGCGGCGCGGGCCGTGGCCCGCGGCCACAAACGCCTCTTCCGCGGCCCGTGAATGCACCAGGATCGCATCCACATCGCCGGCTTCCCCGAGCTTCAGCGCCTGACCGGTGCCCACCACCAGAAGCTGAACCTCCAGATCGATGTCTTCGGCGATCCGCGGCAGCAGCACATCCGCCAGACCGGAATTGTGGAATGACGTGGTTACTGCCATCCGCATGGTTTCTGACGCGTGCAGGGCAGGCGCCAGACAGGCCGAAATCACAACAGCTACAACTCGAAGGATCATTCCACGATATCTCCTTTGACGAAGGCTTTCGCTTCGCGCGTGTTCGGGCCGGCGAAGAATTCACTTGCCGAGGCATCCTCATGTACCCGGCCAGCCAACAGGAATAGCACCCGATCCGCAAGCCGCCGGACCTGCCCCATATCATGTGTTGACAGCAAAAGCCGCGTGCCGGCATCGCGGGCCGCCATCAGGATCTCTTCGATCTCGCGCGTGGCCCGGCCTTCGAGGGAGGCGCAAGGCTCATCGAGGAAGATCAACTCGGGCTCCGATATCAGGGCGCGTGCGATGGCGAGCTTTTGCTGCTCGCCGCCCGAGAGCACCGGGGCAGGGCGGTCGAACATCCCGGCCAGACCCACCCGCTTTGCCCAATCGAGCGCCCGCGCCTTCGCCTCTCTGCGCGGCACGCCGCGGATCACAAGCGGGTAGGCGAGGTTTTCCCAGACCGAACGCCTCAGCATGACGGGGCGCTGAAACACGAAGGCCTGGGCGTTGCGCGCCGTCTTGACGTCACACGCCCAGTTGATCGTGCCTGCATGAAGCCGCGCGGTGCCGTGCAACAGGCGCATCAGAGAGGTCTTGCCCGCGCCGTTTGGCCCAACCACCACGGTGATCCCCTCGGTATCGAGATCAAGATCCACCGGGCCCACCAGAACCTTGCCGCGCCGCCGGGTTGTGGCGCCGCGCACCGAAAGGGGGAAAAGCGCGCTCACCAGCGCCCCTCCCGCTCGGTCTGGCTGATCCAGTGGATCGCGAGGTTTACGGAGATTGCGAGGGCGATCAGAACGAAGCCCAAGGCCAGGGCCAGCGCAAACTCGCCCTTGCCCGTTTCCAGCGCAATCGCCGTTGTCAGAACCCGGGTGACGTTATCGATATTTCCGCCCACGATCATGATCGCGCCCACCTCGCCGATCCCGCGGCCAAACCCCGCAAGCGCGGCGGTGAGAAGCGCGCGCCGCGCATCCCACAGAAGCGTGCGCATCTTCTGGCCCTGGCTGACATTCATCGAAATCAGCAGGTCATGATATTCGTGCCAAAGCTCGCGCAGGGATTGCTGCGCGATGCTCGCCACCAGCGGCACGATCACGATCATCTGCGCGATGATCATCGCGGTGGGCGTGAAGAGGAGCCCCAGGGCGCCGAAGGGGCCGGAGCGGGAGAGCAGCACATAGACCACGAGCCCGACAACAACCGGCGGCAACCCCATCAGCGCGTTCATGATCGCGATCACCGTACGGCGTAACCGAAAGCGCCGGACCGCCAGAAGCGCCGCCAGAGGCAAGGCGATCAGGCAGGCGAGCGCCAGGGCCGTGAACGTGATCCGCAGCGACCGAAGCGCGATCTCCGCCAGCTCAGCGTCCAGCGAGACAATCAGCCAAAATGCCTGTGTGAGACCTTCCCAGAGGTCGACCACAGAAGCTCCTCCCCAAATTGTGTGACGGGGTAATTGCCGGGCTTTTCAACTGAGTGCCAGCAGAAACCGAAACGAGCCGCTGTCGGGAGCATCGTCGCGCCCCGCCCATGGCGGTTGGCTTGTGTGGCGGCTGGTTTCTCGGGCCGTGTGCCACGCCACGACCAACGGATCAAAGGCCCTGCGCAAAAGGCTGCCCCGTCCGAAACGGAGGCAGGCGCGCCGTGCGATTTGAGGGGCGCAAAAAAGTGCCCCGCAGGAAGCGGGGCACCTAGGTTCTTAGGGTGCGTTCGGCTCAGTTAAGCCCGGCGCTCCAGAGGTAGACTTTCTCGTCCGGGCGCGGGGTCCAGTTGATGCGGTTGCTCACACCGTAGAAGTCCGGCTGGAAGTACAGGTGCAGCCAGGGGCCGTCATCGTAGAACACCTGCAGCATCTCATCGACGATCTGGCGGGTTTCCTCCGGTGTTTCGGCTGCTGCAATGTCTGCCCAGCGGTCAAACCAGCGCGGGTCATCCCAGTGGGTGTAGTTGGTGCCTGCGTCTACTGCAGCGAGGTCCGTCATGTCATAGAGCGGGCTCCACAGCGCACCACCCGAGCCGATGAAGTAGAGCGGGCCGGCGTTCCGTTCCCGGATGATAGGGATATAGACGCTGGACCATTCCATGATCTGAAGATCGACATCGAGGCCCACATCGCTGAGGTACTGAGCGATGGCCTGCACAACGTTCACGTCGTTGAGGTAGCGGCCCTGACCTGCCTGGAAGGCGATGGAAAAGCGGGTGCCATCATCGCCGCGCGGCCAACCGGCTTCGTCCAGCAGGCGCTCTGCGGTTTCCGGATCGTAAGGGTAGGGCTCAATGCTCTTGTTGGCATTGGGCGGGTTCACGATGCCGGTCATCCGCTCGCACTCGAAGTTCAAAAGCGCGGAGCAGATCGTGGGCACGTCCACCGCATATTGCAGCGCGCGGCGCACGGCAGGGTCCTGAATGGCATCGCCACCGGGTTCCATCGCCATGCTGTCGGACAGGTTGAAGCCCACATACATCCGCCGTGTGCCCTGGATCGGGTTCACTTCGGCGACGCCCGAGGCGTTGATCACATCCATCTGATCGGGTGCGACATTGGTGATGATGTCAACATTGCCGGCCATCAGTTCGGCAGAGCGGGTGGATGCCTCGGGAATGATCCGCCAGACGATGTTCTGGAAGCCCACATCGGCCCCTTCGACGGCTTCAAGCACCACTTCGGAGCCGCGGCGCCACTCCGCCAGACGGTAGAGGCCGGACCCGATGGGGTTGCTGGCCGCTTCATCCAGCGTCATCGCTTCGTAGCTGTCCTTGCAGTGAATGAAGACCTCGGCGATCAGGCCGAACGCGATCGGGTTCGGCGCCCCGATGTTGATCTGAACGCGCAGATCGTCCAGCGCCTCGGCGCTCTGGAAATCAATCGAGCTGAACACGAAGCCGGGCGTGTTGCCGGTGAAGGCATTTTCGGGATCGGCCGCGCGGTTGAACGAATAGGCAGCATCCTCCGCGGTGAGCGGCTCGCCATCATGGCAGGTCAGCCCTTCGTTGAGGGTGTAGACATAGGCCAGCCCGTCGTCCGAAATCTCCAGATTGTTGGCCAGCACCGGCAGCGCTTCACCATCGCCGCTCATCGTGAAGAGCGTCGCGAAGATATGGCGCGCGATGTTGGAGTTGTCGCGCGAGGATATCGGCGCGGGGTCAAGCGTGCTGATGTCGGTGCTCAGGCCGACAACAAGTGTGTCATCTTGCTGCGCGAACGCTCCCGTCGTTAACAGGAGGCTCGCAGCACTTACTGCTAGCGCGTGGCGTGGTCTTAGCATTGGCTTTCCTTTCACCTGTTGGATGATGCTCATCGAACTGCTGGGTGGTCTTTTGTTGGTTTTCGTCAGTTCGGTTCGGGTCGAAACCGAGATCATCCTTCAGGCGGGTCAGCCCGCTTGGTTATGACCTCGGCCTACATGGCTTCCACAATTTCGTCCGGGTCGAAGGCGGCGAGAATGCGGGTGTGTTCAGAGATCAGGGAGATGGCGCGTTCCGTATCGCGATCGGCCAGTGCCTGAACGATAGGGGGATGGTTGCCCGCGATCTCCTCCAGATTCCGCTCATCGCGGTTGCGCAGCGCCATGATCTGGTGAATGCGCATGTAAAGGTTCCGCCAGGACGCCATCAGCAGATCATGATCGGCCAAGCGGATTAGCGCGTGATGGAAGGCTTCGTCGGAGGCGACGAGGGCGGCAAAGTCATCGGCCTTTGCGGCGGCTTTCATCTCTTCGCAATGCTGGCGAAGGATATCCAGGGGCGCGCCGTTTTCGAGGATCCGGGTAACCGCCATCACCTCGAACGCTTCTCGGAGCGAATAGGTTTCGGCAACCTCGCGCGCGGTCAGCGGCTTCACGCGCTTGCCCTTGTAGGCAATGGTTTCCACAAGCCCGTCATTTTCGAGGATCTGAATGGCCTCGCGGATCGGTGCGCGGGAAACGTTGAGCTGTTCGGCCAGGGCGGTTTCCACCAAACCCGCGCCGGGCCGCAAACGGCCGCTGAGGATTTCGGCCCGCAATCTGTCAGCCACCTGCACGCGCAGCGGAACGTTTTCGATCGGCGCGATGAGGTGCGGTTTCTGCTCAGGCGGGGGCGCCTTTACGTCGGTCATTGCTGCTATCCTGTTGCGTCTGCACAACTGCCCCGCCGGGCGGCACGCCCAACGGAAAGGTGGCGGAGGTTAGAACCGGACAACCCAGAACTGGCAATGATATTCGGCAATGCAACGGTCGACAGGATACAACGCGTGATCCCAAGTCCATGAAAATGGCGGGGAACCGTTATTGTGGAATGTCGACAATCCATAAGTGGACAATGATGCGTCGGCAATAATCTTGTCAAGCATTCTTCCATCGGCGTTGAATGCGGCGCGCTGAATGCCCTGTTTTTGGGCGGTAGCGCGCCGCGGCCCCACCGGCGGCGCGAGCAGCGCCGCATGGCCGGCCAGCTCAGGTTGTATGGATGCAGGCGCTCAGGTGACCGGGGCCGATGGCTTTCAATTTCGGCACCTGCCGGGCGCAATCTGCCGTCGCCATCGGGCAGCGCGTGCGGAACACGCAGCCGGAAGGTGGATTGATCGGGCTGGGGATATCGCCCTTCAGAACCACCCTGTCACGGCGGCGCCCGGGCTTGGGGATCGGCACGGCAGACAGTAGGGCCTTTGTGTAGGGGTGGTTGGGCCTCGTGTAGAGATCGGCCACCGGGCCGATTTCCATCACCCGCCCCAGATACATCACGATCACTCGGTCACAGATATGTTCCACCACGCCCAGATCATGGGCGATGAAAAGCATCGTGAGGTTGAGATCGGTTTTGAGATCTTCCAGCAGGTTGATCACCTGCGCCTGGATCGAAACGTCAAGCGCAGAGACAGGTTCATCGGCAACGATGAACTCGGGCTCAACGGCGAGGGCGCGGGCGATGCCGATCCGCTGGCGCTGCCCCCCTGAAAATTCATGCGGGAACCTGTCGAGATGATCACGCGAGAGCCCCACGGTTTCCAACAGTTTGGCCGCGCGGTCCTCATGCTCGCGTGCCGTCCCGATCCTGTGGAGTTTCAGCGGATGGGTAAGGATCTCGCGCACCTTCTCGCGCGGGTTCAGGCTGGCGTAAGGGTCCTGAAAGATGATCTGCATCCGCTTGCGGTACTTTCGAAGATCCGCGGCGTTCAGCTTCATGACGTCGGCACTGTCAAAGCGCACGTCCCCGCCCGTTGCCTGCTCAAGGCGCAGGATCGTCCGCCCGACGGTGGTTTTTCCCGACCCGCTTTCCCCCACCAGCCCCACCACCTCGCCGGGTTGGATATCGAAGGACACATCGTCTACCGCCTTCACCGTGTTGACCTCGCGCTGAAGTACGCCGCCCCGGATCGGGAAGTATTTCTTCAGCGACGTGACGGAGAGGAGGGGGGCGCTCATGAAACCGGCTGCTTGGCCAGGGTCAGTTCGGCCCAGCGGGCGCAACGGATCATGTGGCCTTCTTCCGCGGCTTCAAGTGCGGGTTCGGTTGCACTGCAAAGCGCCTGTGCATGGGCGCATCGCGGATGGAAGCGGCAGCCCCCGGGCAGGCTTGTCAAGGCGGGAACCGTGCCCGGAATGGCCTCCAGCCGGATCTTGTTGACCGATGACCCGAGCCGCGGGATCGAATTCATCAGGCCCGCCGTATACGGCATCCGCGGGGTTTCGAAGATGTCCTCGACGCTTGCCATCTCTACAACCTGTGCCGCGTACATGACCACCACGCGATCCGCGATTTCCGCAACAACGCCAAGATCATGGGTGATGAAGATGATGGCCATGCCGAGCTTTTTCTGGAGGTCTTGCATCAGCTCCAGCATCTGCGCCTGAATGGTTACGTCCAGCGCCGTGGTCGGCTCATCGGCAATCAGGATGCGCGGTTCGCAGGCCAGCGCCATCGCGATCATCGCCCGCTGCCGCATCCCGCCGGACATCTCGTGGGGGTAGTTATCCACCCGGCTTTTCGGTTCCGGGATGCCGACGAGATCGAGCATCTCGATGGCCCGTGCGCGGGCCTTGGCGGCGGTGACCTTTTCGTGCCGGATGACCATTTCGGCGATCTGCTGGCCAACCGTGTGAACCGGGTTGAGGCTGGTCATCGGCTCCTGAAAGATCATGCCGATTTCCTTGCCGCGGATTTCTCGCATCTCCGCATCGCTCAAGGTTGTGATTTCGCGCCCGTTCAGCTTGATGCTGCCGCCTGACACGCGCCCCACATCCTTTGGCAAAAGCCCCATGATTGACAGGCTGGCAACGGATTTGCCGGACCCGCTTTCGCCCACGATGGCCAGCGTTTCGCCCGCATTGACCTTGAAGCTCACCCCATCCACGGCACGGATCGACAGGGTTTTGGTCAGATCGAAGGTTGTCTGAAGATCCTGCACCTCCAGCAGAGGCGTCTCAGCTTCCATGGCACATGGCCCTGCCCAGTACGCGAGATGCAGCCTTTTTCATCACCTGCGCCCCCTCAACATGCGCGTTGGCCGGAGATGCCGCAGCTTCCGCATTCGCCAACTTGACTGCTTGACCGATCTGATACGTCATGATCTTAATTGTTCGACTGTCGACAATCTGTAATCCACACTGAAAGAACATCGAATTGATTGTCAAGCATCGCCACCCGGGTTCCCCCGCCAAGGCCATACCTGGATCGATAAACGGGCAGGTGTGGTGATCTGCGCAGCACCCTTGACAGGGTGGGCCGTTTTGGTTCGCCCGCAATGTCAGGGCCGGGCCTGACCATGTGGACCTTCCTTATCAGACGGCTGCTGCAAAGTGTCATCGTCATGATTGGCGTGACGCTGATCAGCTTCATCTCCCTGCAGATCGGGGGGGACCCGACCTATCTTTTCGTATCCGAGAACGCGACGACCGAAGAGATTGAGGCGGCGCGCAAGGCACTGGGCTTCGACCGCCCCCTGCATGTGCAATACACCAGCTATATCTGGAACGTGCTTCAGGGCGATTTCGGGAATTCTTTAAGCTATCGCCAGCCCGCGATGGATATCGTTCTTGAGGCGATGCCCGCGACGATCGAGTTGACTGCCTTTTCGCTCATTCTCGCCATCGGGCTCTCCGTGCCCCTTGGCATCTACGCCGCGCTGCACCGGGGAAAGCCGGTGGATGGCGGCATCATGACGGTGGCCATGCTGGGCCAGTCGATCCCCAATTTCTGGATGGGGATCATGATGTTCATGTTCTTCGGGCTCTATCTCGGGTGGTTCCCGATCTCCGGCCACGTGCCCTTCCTGGAGCCCTTGTTTGACGGTGAATACGCAGAGGCCTTTTCGAACCTGCCGGATTCAATTCTTCACATGATCATGCCGGCCCTGGCCGTGGGCACCTACACGCTGGCGCGGAATGCGCGTTTGGTGCGCTCGTCGATGCTGGAGGTTCTGCAGCAGGATTACGTGCGCACCGCCCGTTCCAAGGGCATCTCGGAACGGCGGGTGGTGATCAACCACGCGATGCGGAATGCCTGGTTGCCCGTTGTCACGATGATCGGGCTGGAGTTCGGCTTTTTGCTCGGTGGCGTGGTGGTGGTGGAAACGGTATTTTCGTATCCCGGCATTGGCCGCCTCGTATTCAATGCAATCAATCAGCGGGATATCCCCGTTGTTCAGGCCTCGGTCATCCTTCTCGCCGGGATCTTCATCCTGCTCAACCTGATCGTTGACCTGATCTATGCGCGCCTCGATCCGCGCGTGAAACTCTGAGGCGCCCCGCATGTCTGAGACCACATCCGTTCCCAGCGCCTCGCCCCAGGATGCAAGCGGGGCGGCGGTGTCCTACCGCCGCAAGGAGTTTCGCCGCGCCATGCAAAGCATGGTCGCCAGCCGCTGGGCGCTAATCGGGATGATCATCCTGATCGTGGTGACCTTCGTGGCCATATTCGGGCCCTGGCTCGCGCCGTTCGATCCGAACCGACAGAACCTGATCATGCGCCTGCGGGAGCCGGGAATGCCCGGGGCGGGGGATATGATTTACTGGCTGGGGTCGGATCAGCTGGGACGCGACGTGCTTTCACGCCTGCTCTATGGCGCGCGCGTCTCGCTTCTGGTGGGCGTGGCGGCGATTGCCGTGGGCGGCACATTGGGCACGATCGCCGGGCTCGTTTCGGGCTACTTCGGTGGATGGGTTGATGATGTGATCATGCGGCTGGGCGACATCCAGCTGGCCTTCCCCTTTATCCTACTCGCGATCATGTTCCTTGTGGTTTTGGGGCCGGGCCTTGTGAACATCATCCTAGTGCTGGGGATCGGGCAGTGGATCACCTATGCCCGCATTGTACGCGCGCAAACGCTTTCATTGCGAGAAAAGGAATATGTGGAGGCCGCCCGCGCGATGGGCGACAGCACGTTCTCAATCCTGTTCCGGACGATCCTTCCCAACATCATCGCGCCGCTGACCGTGATTGCATCGTTCAACGTGGCGGGCGTGATCCTTTCGGAGGCGGCGCTGTCTTTCCTTGGCCTCGGCGTTCCGCCCCACGTTCCAACCTGGGGCAGCATGCTTTCGGAAAGCCGCGATCACCTGCTTTCGAACAAGTGGTGGATGGCCGTGTTCCCGGGGCTGGCCATCGTTTTCACCGTACTGGCGTTCAACATCATCGGCGACTGGCTGCGCGATTTCCTTGACCCGCGCCTGAAGGAAAACGGCTAGAGCGTTTGACGACATTCCTGAAACATCACCATCACTTAACGCATTGAAATCTTTGATTTCAGGCAGCGTTAGGTGAATCCGGTCTTTCGCATAACGCGCTAGGATGTAAAGCGGGGCGTGATGTAGCGCCCGGCGCCGGCAGGCCCGGTGATTTCGCCCTCATGAAACACCGTGCGCCCGGCGACGATGGTCTCACAAACCTTGCCCCGCAGCTTTCGCCCATAGAACAGATGCGCGACCTCGCGCGCATGGCTGTGCATGGTGGCGGGGCTGAAGGTGGTCTCTCCGTTCAGGTCTACAACCGTGACATCCGCGGAACTGCCGGGCAACAGCGCGCCCTTTTTCGGGTAGAGGCCATACCGCTTGGCACCATTCGCGCAGATCAGATCATGCGCCTGCTTCAGGCTCACCCGGCCACGGGCCACGGCATCAAGCATGGCGGGCACCATGAACTCGATGCCGGGAACGCCGGGCGGGGCCGCGATGAAGTTCCCTTCGGCAGCCTGCTTTTCGGCCTTCGCGAACGGCGCGTGATCGGTTGTGACAAAGTTGATCACACCATCCGCAATCGCATCCCACAACGCATCCTGATCCGGCTGGTACCGGATCGGCGGGTTGACTTTGGCGTAAATGCCGGCCCGGCCCACATCCTCTTCGGTTGCAAACAGGTATTGCGGGCACGTCTCGGCACTGAAATCCGAGGTTCCGGCAAAGGCGCGCAGCACCTCAACGGTGCGCGCGCTTGTTACATGCGCGATATGAAGCTTTGCCTGAGCGTCCATATTCATCGTGAGAAGCTTGGCCACCGCCACGGATTCGCAGATGGCGGGCCGAGAGGCGTTGTGGGTTGCGGCATCGGATGGATCGAGCGATTTGGCGGCATCGCCAAAATGCGCCAGCAACTGCGCGCTTTCGGCATGTACGACGACGGGCAGATCGGTGCCTGCCAGCAGGCGCAGCGCGCGGAACTGATCGGCTTCGTCGGGGAAGGCCAGCCCGTCAAATTCGTCGGCCCGGCCGGGCGGCGCGGGGGTGGTGAAGATCTTCCAGGCGATGCAGCCCAGATCCACCATCCTGTCGCGGCTGGCCTCGGTCAGATCGCCCGGCGCGGCGTAGAGGGCGAAATCGATCACGGCGTTTTCGGAAAAATGATCCCGCCTGCGGGCCAGTTCCTCCGGGCTGGAACAACAGGGCTTTGAGATCGGCATCTCAAACAGCGTTGTAACGCCCCCGGCCGCCGCCGCGCGGGTTTCCGTCTGCACCGTGCCGCGTTCGGGGTAGGCGGGTGCGCGGACGTGGAAATGGATGTCTACGATGCCGGGCAGAACCGTCTTGCCACCCGCATCGATCACGCGCGCGGCCTCAGGCGCAGTGCCCGGCGGGTAGACGCCTGCCACTTTTCCGCCTGCAAGGCCCAGATCAACGCGGTGAAGGCCATCGGGAAGCAGCACATCGCCGCCCGAGATCAGCGTATCGAGCACGCTCACTTCAGGCCCAGTTCGGTAAGCGCCTGGGCCACACCGTCCAGGTTGTCGAGCTTCATAGAGGCGTAGTTGGGCGACAGGACCACGCCGTGACCGCCCGCGCGATAGGTGGCCATGACCGAACGGTAGGCGATTTCCGGAGTGCATTTCGCCTGATCGGCCCGCACGCGCGGCGCATCGATGCCGAGGCCCATATAGACCTTCGCCTTGCCGTGAACGCCGGTGAGCGCCGCCTCGCACTGGCCGTAAACATAGGTATCGGGGTCCAACCCATCCTGCACGACCGTGTCGAGACCGGCGCCCTTGATGCCCAACACGGCGTCAAGAACCTGCATGGCTGCCGCGGGATCGAAATCCCGCAGGATCGTTTTTTGGAAGAAGCCAAATTCCTTGTGCCAGATTTCACCGGACTGATGTTGGTAGGTGATGGGTTTGACCCAGTCGGCATACATCGTTTGTTCGTGCCACGGCCATTGGGCGCGGCGGAAGAGGTTGAAATGATTACGGTTCCAGACGTTCAGGCCGAAGGGCAGATCGGGCTTGCACCATTTGACAAGCCCGAAAAGCTCGCGATCCAGATCTTTGTTCCGTTCAAGCCAGAACCGTTCCCAGATCAGAACTTCGGGGTGTTCCAGAAGGGTTCGGACGAAGGTGACGAAGGCGCCATCGTCAAAGGTTTTGCCCGAGAGCGCGTTCTGCATGAACTCATACATTGCGATGCAGCCGCGGCGGCAGGCCTCCACATCGATACCGCGCGCGATGGCCTCGTTCCGCGCGGGTTCCGAGAAATCGCCCGGGGCCTGGCCCTGCATCATCTGGTCGAGCGGTGAGTTCCGCTCGTTGCACCACATGATCCCGTCAATCTCGTAGTTGCGAACCTGATCCTCGATGATCGCATGCATCCAGTTGCGATAGTCGGGGTTTGATGTGCTTGGCTCATCCTTGCGGCGGCCGAAAACGTCAACCTCCATGCAGGTGGCAAGGTTCGGAATGTCGACGGCGCTGGCCGATCCGTGACCGGCGTATTTGAAGAACGGCTCCATCAGTTCGACATAAACCTGCATGCCACGCGCATGCGCCGCCGGGATGACCAGATCGAGGATATCGACATCCGCCATCTCTTCATCGGCGGCGCGGAAATCCTTGATGATGGTTTTGGTGTAGTAGCGCGGATCGGGCTTGAAATAGGCGCCGCCCTTCATCGTGAAGGGCTCCGGCACGCCATGATCGGGCCATCCATCCAGCTCATGGCTGATGCTGCGCCCCGTCTTCAGCCCAAGCCAGGAGACCGTTCCGAGCATCAGCACGTTCACTCCGACACGGTGCTGCAACGTATCGAGCACACCATCGACGCCTTCATCGACAAAGCTGATCGGGCTGACCTGAATGCCCACGAATTTTTCGTTGGGATCGGGGCTCATGCCGCTCATGCCGCCGCCCCCTTATGCGCATCGATGAACGCCTTGATCCGGGCCATCGCCTCTTGGATGACGGGCAGGGGCTGCAGGTAGGATATCCGGATAAAATCGCTTTCCGGCTCACCGAACATGTCGCCGGGAAAGACCATCACGCGGGCGTCTTTCAACAGCGCCTTGCAGAAGGGCTTGGCCTTCATGCCGGTCGCCGAGATGTTGGTGTAGATGTAGAAGGCGCCTCCCGGCGCGCCGTAGGTCAGGCCGGCCTCTGTCAGGGCCTCCATCAGGTAGGCGCGCCGTTCCGCGTAATCGCGGAAGGTTGCCGCCATATCATCCTGCGGGCCTGTCAACGCCGCAAGGGCCGCGAATTGCGAGACGGTGCAGGTGTTGATCGAAAGGGTATGGCGCGGTTCGGTCAGCTTCTCCACGAAATCGGCGGGCGCGGCCATGTAGCCCACGCGCCAGCCTGTCATCGCATAGGTCTTGGAAAACCCGTTCAGCGTTATGGTGCGGTCTTTCATGCCGGGCAGCGTGGCGAGCGACAGATGCTCATGCGGCGGAAAGATAAGGGCGGCGTAGATCTCATCGGCGATCACCAGAATATCGTGCCGAATGGCAAGATCGGCGATTTTGCGGATCACATCGGGTGGCGTTACCGCCCCGGTGGGATTGTTGGGTGAGACCAGAACGAACATGCGGGTCTTGTTGGTGATCCGCTTCTCAATCTCATCAACATCCAGGGCGAAATCGTCCCGCTGATGGGTCGGCACCGGGATCGGCGTGCCGCCGCAGAGGTGAACGGCGGTGTCGTAAGTGGTAAACCGCGGCGAGGTGATCAGAACCTCGTCACCTGGTTCAACGAGCCCGAGCATGCAGAGCATGATGGATTCCTGCACACCCGCGGTCACGATGATCTCATCGGCGGCATAGTCGAGCCCGTACGCCGCCCGCAGGTTTTCGCTGATGGCCGCGCGCAATTCCGGCAGGCCGGTGGGGCCGGTGTAGTGATGCTGATTGGCATCGAGCGCCTGTTTGGCCGCCTCGACCACATGGGAAGGGGTGTGAAAGTCCGGATCCCCGCGCCCAAGCGCGATGACGCCATCGAGGCCGGAGGCGATTTCGAGCATTTCGGTTCTGAACGCCCCGTCTTCTTCGACGATGCGGGAGGCCGTTCGCTGCAACAGGAGAGATTGCATCATGGATCAGTGCATCCTCTTACCGTCGATGAATGTCATATCTACCTTCTCAAGCGCGCTCAGATCCTCGTCGGGTTTGCCATCGACCACGATCATATCCGCGAGCTTTCCCGCCTCCAGCGTGCCAAGCGTATCGCCGAACCCGTTCAGAACCGCCGCCCGCGCGGTGATGGCGCGCAGCGCATCAAGGTTGTCCGGGCAAACGCCCACCTCAACCATGAAGCCCAACTCGGGTACGATGCTGTCATGTTCCACGGCAGGGCTTCCGGCATCGGTTCCGAAGACGATCGGAACGCCGGCCTTGGCGGCCCGCACCAACCCGTCGAACCGCGTTTTGTCGGCGACCGCCCGTTGACGCTCTGCAATCTTCCACTCCGGAATACCGAAGGCGCGCGCGATCTCTTCATTGGCCTGGATGACGAGGGCGGAGAAGGTGGTGACGACGGGGAGCTTTTTGTCCAGCAGCAACTGGATCGTCTCATCGGTCATCGAGCCGCCGTGCTCCACGCAATCAACGCCGAACTCTGCCACGCGCGCGATGCAATCGTTATAGGTTGCATGCGCGGTGATCGGCAGGCGGTTGCGATGGCTTTCATCGATGACCGCGTGCAGTTCCTCATCGGTGAATTCCAGCGTGTCGTGGCAAGCCATGATCTTGATGAGATCGGCGCCGCCCTTGACCTGATCCCTGACCGCGCGGCGCATTTCATCGGCGCCGGATGCTTCCCGGCACACCCAATAGGTATGGCCCCCGGTCTGAATAATGCTTTCACCTGATACCAGCAGGCGGGGGCCGGGAAATATGCCCTGGGCCACGGCCTGTTTGGTAAAGAGGTTGGCGTCATGCACGCCCAGATCCCGCACCAGCGTTATGCCGGCGCGCAGCGATTTCAGCATATTGCCCGCCGCCTTGTAGGCGCGGATCTCGGGCGGATCGAACATGCTTTGCTGGCTCAACTCGTGGATGCCGTCCCAGGAAAGATGGGCGTGGCTGTTCATCATTCCGGGCATGAGGGTTTTGCCGCCGGTGTCGACGATTTCGGCTCCGGCGGGCGCGTCCGCCCGCATTCCGACATCTGCGATCCTGCCGTTCTTGAGATGCACGAAGCCGTCTTCGATCACCTCGTCTCCGACACAGGTGATGACCCGGCCGAAGAACACGCAATCCACGGCCTCGGCCTCAAACATCGGCTTGGTGATCTTCTGGTATTTCCAGGCGGCGGGTTCTGGCATCTCGCGGCTCCTCAGATGGGGATGGTGCGGGCGTCGATCGGGGTGTCGGCTTGGAACCTTGAGGGGATGTCGACCCCGTTTTCCCGAACGATCATGGTGTTGATGGTGCGGTATCCGTCGCGGCCCGGGCGGTATACGCCCGGTTCGTTGGAAAACACCATGTTGGTTTCGATCCGAGTGGCATCGCCCGGCGCCAGCCAGGGCGCTTCGTGCCCCTCCAGCCCCATCGCGTGGCCGATCCGGTGGCGGATCGCCTCGCCGAGGCCCGCTGCGCGGAGCGCATCCATCGCGGCGTTGTTCGCGGACATGCATGTCTCATGCGCTCCGCACGCGGCAATGGCCGCGTCGTTGCAGGCCGCCATTGCCGCCATGATTGTGCGTTGCTCGGCGCTCATCTCACCCACGATCAGGGTGACGCCGCTTTCGGCGTGGTACCCGCCGAGCGAGGCGCCGATCCCGGCGATCAGCGTTTCACCGGCGCGCGGGGTTCGCTCCAGCACGGCGCCGTGGGGCAGGGCGGCGCGGGGCCCGGAGTGAACCGATGCGGTGATGCCCATCGGCGTTCCCGCGAAGGCCCGCTTGTGCGTCTCGAAGAGGGCGCTCCGGGCGTGGCCCATGGTATCAGCCATAAGATCGGCCTCGGTTCCGCCGCCTGCAATGATGTCTCCCGCCGTCGCGTGAAGCCGGGCCAGAAAGAGATCGGCGAACTTGGCGGCCTCCACCGTCAGGGCGATCTCTTCGGGTTCCTTGATCTGGCGTGCGCGCATCGCGTGGTCGGTCAGATCGAGCGCGGTCAGCCGAGCCCGTGCCGCGTCAAGAAGAGAGGCGTCCAGCGCATCAATCGCGATGCGTTTGGCGCCGATCTGGCCAAGCATCCACAAAACCGCGGGAACCTCACCGGGGAACTCCTCGTAGAAGCGCAGATCGCCCAGGCCGCTCGCTTCGGCATTCTCGCGTTCCAGATCGGGCAACATCAGGATCGGATCGCCTTCCACGGGCAACCAAACGCCCATGGGGCGCTCATTGGCCGAGAGAAACAGGCCCGTGGCGTAGGCAAGGTTGGGTGCCCGCAACAAAAGCAGCCCGTCCAGGCCCGCCTGCGCGGCGCGCGCGCGCAGCCGACGCCGCGCCCGGAAATAAAAGCCGGCATCCAGAGGTGCCAGGCTCACAGGGTTTCGCCCGTATAGGGGCCCAGACTGTCGAGCGGAGAGCTCAGCCCAAGCTCCCGGCCCAGTTCCCAGAGATCTGCAAGCACCAGATCATCGATAGGAACCCCGTTTTGCGCCTTTGTTGCGGTTCGGCGAGCCTCTTGTTCGCCGGGCACGAGGATCTCGTCAAAGCCCGGGCGCAGGGCGCGGGTTTTGGCCATCTGGACGAACTCTCCCATCCGGGCCGCGTAGTCGCCTGTCTCCATGAACCAAGAGATATCAATGGCTTGAAAGTAATGGCTCACGTCGAGCTTCATCGGATCGGCATAGGGGGTCAGCCCGAAGCCGCCGCCCGAAAGCACGCCCGTCAGCGCCTCGGTCATAAAGGCCAGGCCATAGCCCTTGTGCCCGCCAATCCCAAGCAGCGGGCCTTTCAGCGCGGCCGCCGGATCGTCGGTTTCATGGCCATCCGGCGTGATGGCCCAATCCAAGGGCATCTTTTTGCCCTCGCGGATCAGCCAGTTCATCATGCCTTTGCCGGCCGTGGTGATCGCGATGTCGAGAACGGTGGGAAACCCCTGATCGGATGGCGCGGCGATAGACCAGGGGTTGGTGCCCGTCACGCCCTCGCGCCCGCCCCAGGGCGCCATCTCGGGCCCGGCATTGGTAAAGGCGATGCCGATGCAGCCGTGGTCAAGCGCTTGGCAGGCATGCACGGCGCTTGAGCCGTAATGCGTGGAATTCCGAACGATGACGGTGCCGATCCCGCCTTCTTTCGCCTTCTTGATCGCCAGCGCCATGGCCTTTGAGGCGGCGACGGTGCCAATCCCGTTATGCGCGTCAACGAGCGCCAGCGCTGGCCCCTCCTTGATGACGGACCAGCCCGCGCGCGGGTTCACCTCACCATTACCGATCCGCTGCTGATAGCGCCGCAGGCGGGCAACGCCCTGGCCCTGGCCCGGGTGAAACCGAAGCTCCGAGAATATCAGGGCATCTGCGAAGATACCGGCATCCTCCGCCGTCAGCCCCAGCGCCTCGAACCCCTCAGACACAAAGGCCCGCAACTGCCCGCGGCCCACATTGGTCATCGGAATGGCTTGGCTCATGCGCTGAGCCCCAGAATATCGGCGATATTCGTTCCGGGCGCGTCATAGCTGCCAAGCTGCCCGGCCGGCGCCGTCATCACAACGGTCATGCCCGGGCCGTAGCCCGCGCGGGGGCCGTCTGTCTGGCCGACGATCCCGATGCTCATCGCGCCGCGCAGGTAGCCGTGATTGTAGCGGCTGTCAGTATCCTGAATGGCCACAAGATCGCCAAGGCGGAGTTGATCCAGCCCGTGCTCTGCCAGCGCCGCGCGGTCCGTCGATTGGATGTGCAGCGATCCGCCCTCCGAGGTCAGGCCCGCTCCCGCGCCAACAAAATGCGGGGGCACCGTGGCCACCACGCCCATTTTCAGAGCGCCGTCTTCCAGCTTCTTGGGAAGAACGTCGAACAAGCCCGGCGAGAGGGATTTGAAGGCCACTTCGGGGCAGCCCGGAACGGCAAGGCCAACGCCTTCGCTTTTCACGAGGATCGTATCGTCCACCGCAATCTTGCGGCGGGTCTCAACATCGAAATGGATGATGACCTGATCTGAGAACCGGCCGGATTTGCCGGTTACAACGCCGCGCGCGCCTTTTGCGGCCCCGCTTGTGATCATTGCCTCGTTGCCGACGCAGGCAAACACATTCAGCCCGCGGTTTTTGTTCGCATCTGGATGCGCGATGGAAACGGATGGGTGGACGCAATCGCCGGCCCAGCCAAAGGCGCTGTCGCCAACTGTGACGTTATAGACGATGCCGCCGAATGTGGGCCACAGGAACGCCTTTCCGTCTGCATCCAGGCGATAGGGTTCGGCCGGAAGCCCCGAGAGCGATGGGTTCACCACCTGGCCGACAACGGACACGGTAACGATATCGGATGCGTTGGTTTGGATGCTCATATCGGCCTCAGAGATCGAGAAGTGTGGCGAGGTTGGCCTTGGGATCGATCGTGAAATCGATCTCGCCATTACGCGCGGTCATCAGTGTCAAGATACCCGGGCCGTGGCCCGTCATCACACTGTCTCCGTGGATGCAGAGGCAGATCGAGACAGCCCCCTCCCGGTAAGAGCGGCCCCAGTGATGATCGGCATGGCGGATCGCGATCACATCGCCAAGGCGCATCTGATCGATCCCCAGGTCTGCCATTAGCGCGCGATCGCCAGACATCAGATCCTGGTCCACGTATTCGGAATTGAGCTCGGCACCCGACCCCATGATCCTGATGGGAAGCTCCATCGCCACGTTAACGTGCAAGCGGCCCTCGCTTTGCGTGATCCCCAGGGCGTGGAACAGGCGCGGGCTCATTTTCTTGAGCGCCACGCCGGGAAAATCGGTCAGCGCCAATCCCTGGCCGATTGTCATGACCTGAATGCGATCCCCCGGGGCCATCACGTCGTAGGCGCTGTCATCGAACTGAACGAGGATGCGAGCATGTTCGCCGACGACGATCCCCCTGGCACCGGCCGCCATGCCGGAGGTTACCATCGCCTCGTTGCCGATACAGTTGAGGTAGTGCAGCGCGTGGTGGCGGCCGGAATTCCCGTCATCATCGATCGAAACGCCGGGCTCCACGTGATCGCCGGCCCAACCGAAGGCGCGGTCGCCGCAGCGCACGTTATAGGTGATGCCATACATGCCCGGAAGAACCGTCGCCGTGCCATCGGGGTAGGGGATATACTGGCCGGGCCGAACCGCGGGTGTGGTGACGACGGCTGACACGGCCATCTCAACGAGGGCAAGCTCATTCGTTGTTGGGTTCGACATCGGGCGGCGCTTCCTTTGCGGGCATAAGCGGCAAAATCAGGCAATGTTTTGGTTTGACAGCCAGCGGCTTCCTTGCCATCAGTATATTGTCGACATTGCGCTTGTTGAAATGGGATACACGAGCGGAATGGATAGTCAAGCACCCTGCATCGTGCCTGCTGGTTTCCGAGAAACCTGATCGAGGTCCGCGGCAAACCGGAGGGGAGAGCGCCCCGAGATGAGCTACAGCGACCTGATCGAAATCACCGGGCGGGTGAACGATTTTCTCAATGCAGGCTCGGTTTTATCGTGGGATGCCCGGACGATGATGCCGCCGGGCGGGGGAGAAAGCCGGTCAAAGCAATTGGCCACGCTCGCGGTCGCGGCCCGCAACCTGCTGTGCTCGGACGAGATGAAGCGCGCGCAGGAGGGCGCCGAGGCTGAATGCGCCGGAATGCCGGAAGACAGCCCCGAAGCCCGGATCGTGGCACAGGTGCGCACGGCCATCGATTACCATGAACGGATCCCGCCGGCGCTGTTGCGTCGCAAAACCGAACTGGGGTCCGCCGCGCAGCAGCTTTGGGCCGAGGCCCGTGAAAAAGCGGCGTTTGACCTGTTTGCGCCCGCGCTGTCAGAGATGGTTGAGATCAACCGGGAAATGGCCCAGGCCATCGGGTTTGACGGGCATCCCTATGATGCGCTGATGTACCGGTTTGAGCCTGGCACAACCCAAGACGGCCTTACGAAGCTCTTCGCCAGGTTGCGGGAAGGCATGATCCCGTTGGTGCGCGCGATTGCCGAGGCGGACCAGCCGCGCGCAGATTTTCTGTACCGCGATTTCGAACCGGAAGCGCAGCTTCGCTTCGCGCTCTCGATGGCAGAGCGGATCGGGTATGATACAGAGCGCGGCCGGCTCGACACCACCGTTCACCCCTTCGAAGTATCCTTCACCCGCGACGACGTGCGGATCACCACCCGGGTCTACAAGAATTTCCTGCCCGCGGCGCTTTTCGGGGCGCTGCATGAGGCCGGGCATGCGATGTATGAGCAGGGCGTGGATACGGCCTATACGCGAACGCCGCTGGCCACCGATCTGGTGAGCCTCTACGCCGTGGGCGGGGTCAGCTTCGGCGCCCATGAAAGCCAATCACGGCTGTGGGAGAACCACGTCGGGCGCTCCCGCGCCTTTTGGGCCAATCACATGGGCGATCTTCGCGCGGCCTATCCCGAAAGGCTGGACGACGTGAGCGAGGAAGAGTTCTTCCGGGCCGTCAATCGGTCTGAGCCCTCGTTCATTCGCGTGGAGTCCGACGAGCTGACCTACGATTTCCACATCATGGTGCGCTGCGAGCTTGAGGCCCGAATGGTGGACGGCTCGCTTGAGGTGGATGACCTGCCAGATGCCTGGAATGCGGCGATGAAGGATTATCTGGGCGTCGATGTGCCGGACGATGCGCGCGGCGTTTTGCAGGATGTACACTGGTCATCCGGCCAGATCGGAACGTTCTGCAACTATACCATCGGCAACATCATGGCCGCGCAGCTATTTGACAGCGCGACCACGCAGAACCCAGGCATTCAAAGGGCGCTGGACGGGGCCGATTACACCCCGCTCCGCACGTGGCTGACGGAGAACGTGGCGCGCCACGGCCGCAGGTTCTCGCGCGATGAGCTTTTGCAGAAGGCCACCGGCCGGCCGCTCGATCCCGAACCCTATCTCACCTACCTCACATCGAAGTTTTCCGATCTCTACGCACTGGCCTAAACGGGAAAGACCCCTTCATGACCACACCCAATTCTGACCGGCTTGCCAAGCGCGTGAAGCTTTCGGACGGCGCGCTGATCACCCGTATGCTCGACATTGCGGAGGGGCTGGAGGATGTAATCAAGCTGGGCCGCGGCGACCCCGATCTCGACACGCCCGACCACATCATCAAGGCCGGGCAGGATGCGCTGGCCAATGGCGCGACCCATTACACCCATCCCCTTGGGATCCTGCCGCTTCGCGTAGCGATTGCCGACAGCATTCGCGCCTATGGCGGCGCGGATTACTCCGCTGACGAGATCATGATCACGCCGGGCGGGCAGCAGGGGATGTTCATCATCGCTCTATCCCTTCTCGATCCCGGTGATGAAATCATCGTGCCCTGCCCGGGCTACAACCCCTACCAGCAGGCGGCCGAAGTGTCCGACGCGGAAGTGGTGAAGGTTCGGATGACGATGGAGACGAACTTCACGCTGACCGCAGAGATGGTCGAGGCGCATATCACGCCGAAATCGAAGATCCTCGTGCTTATCAACCCCAATAACCCAACCGGTTCGGTTACCCCGCCCTCCGAGGTGCGCAAGATCGCCAAGGTCGCCAAGAAGCACGACCTGATCGTGATTTCCGATGAGATCTATTCCCGCCTGACCTATGGCAACAACACGGTGCAGCCGGTGGCGGCGCTGCCGGGTATGCGGGATCGGACGATCACGCTTTCGGGCTTTTCCAAGGCCTATGCAATGACAGGCTGGCGCATCGGATATCTCGCCGGCCCACGCGATCTGATCATGCCGATGTCGGAGGTGAACCATGCCTTCGCCATTTCCACCGCCGCGGTCAGCCAACATGCGGCCCTGGCCGCCGTGACCGGCGATCAGCAATGCGTTGAAGACATGCGCCGGACTTACGATGCCCGGCGCGCCGCGATCTGCAAGGGGCTCGATGCGATGGGCATGGGCTATGCCGAGCCTCAGGGCGCGTTTTACGTCTACGCCAATGTCGCAAGCCTCGGGCTTGGCATCACGGCGGGCACGTTCTGCGAACGGCTTTTGGCGGAGGGCCGGGTGATGATGTACCCCGGTACGATCTACGGTGACCACACGGACGATTTTGTGCGCATGTCGATGACGCAGCCTGTGGACCGGATCGAGATTGCAATGAAACGGATGGCCGGCGTGGTGGACAGCTTTCGCGCCGAATACAGCCAACCGGCAGAATGAGGGGCGATTGATGAGCGTGAAATCCGACAATCCGAACGTTGTAGGCATCAAGCACATGGCGTTTGCCGTCAGTGATGTCGAAAAGGCGCTAGAGGCCTATACCAAGTTCCTCCACGTGCCCACGGAAACCGAGATCATCCATTTCCCCAAATCCGGTAACAAGGTTGCGCTCTTCTATCTGGGGGGCATCGAATACCAGCTTTGCCAATCAACGGAGCAGGGCGGGCGCTTCGATGCCTGGATCAAGGAGCGGGGCGCGGAGGGGCTGCATCACATTTGCTACGAGGTCGACAATATCGACGACGCGCTGGCCCACGCGCAATCGCAGGGCGCGAGCTTGCGCGAATGCAAGGCCTGCAAGAAGACCGGATCCCACGCGCATCCGGAAGGATGGGTGGCCTTCCTCGACAATGATGCCGGCGGCATCGAGATCGAGTTCATGCAGGTCTACACGCCCGAACAGCTCGCGGCCTACGAAAAATCCGGGGCGGAAGCGGTATGAGCACCGGGGCGGGTGACAGCGTTACCGTGGGCTCGGCAACCGCGGCCCCCGGAGAGATGATGCGCGGCGCGATCCCGGCGGGCGATCTGGCCGGTGGCGTGGCGGTGGAGATCCCGGTTGTGGTGATCAACGGGGCCGGGCCCGGACCAACCTTCTGGGTCAATGCCGCCATCCACGGGGATGAGCCGGAAGGGCCTTTGGCCTGCGCCCTGGCGGCGAAACGGATCGACCCTGCGAAGCTGCGCGGCGCGGTGGTCATGGTGCCCTGCGTGAATCCGCTTGCCTTCTCTGCTGCCGAGCGGGGCAACCCGCTTGATACCTTCACCTACGATATGAACCGCATCTATCCGGGCAAGCCCAACGGGTATTTCAGCGATCGCGTGGCGGATGCTCACTGGCAGGCCATGCAGGATGTGGCGGATCTTGAGATCTCGATCCATTCCGGCGGGGCGCATTCGTTCCTCGACAAAGCGATCTTCGTTGATGAACGCCCCGAAAGCGTTGAACTCGCCATGGCGATGGGCGAGGGCTGGGGTTGCATCATGTCCAACTTCACCAAGTCCGGAAGCCCCATGGCCGCGCTGAACAACGCGGGCAAGGTTGGGATCACGGTGGAACTTGGCGGGCGGTCCTATACCTCGCCCGAACGGTTCCGCTATGTGGGTGAGGAGCTGGCCAAATCGATCCTGAACATCTGCTATCACTATGATATGCTTGACGGAACTGCGACCTACCCCACGGACGCAACCAAGGGCCAGCAGGAAGCGCTGCTTGCCCCGGCATCGGGGATTTTCCTTCCCGAAGAGGGCGTGGACTTCCTGACCATGATGAAGAAGGGCGACAAGATCGCCTCCATCATCAACATCTTCGGCGATCAGGTGGGCGAGCTTCATGCGCCGGCAGACGGGATGTTTTTCGGGCTGCGCGCGCTCCCCAACGTTAACCGGGGCGACTGGTGCTGCTTCTTCAACAAGGTGGAGGGCCCGCGTGACTGATCGCGGCAATCGCTTGGGAGCGGCTGCGTGAACCGCCCCCGCGATCTGGCTGGCTACGGCGCCCGTCCCCCGGACATGCGCTGGCCGGGCGGCGCGGGGCTTGCCGTGAACTTCGTGCTCAATGTCGAAGAAGGCTCGGAATACTCAATCGGCGATGGCGACGGCCGGTCCGAGAGCGCGCTCAGCGAAGTTCGCGCGTCTCGCGTGCCCAAGGGCGATCGCGATCTGGCGGCGGAGTCGATGTATGAATACGGCAGCCGCGTTGGCTTCTGGCGCATCCATGAACTGTTTCGCGCGCGCAGCCTGCCGCTTACGATCTTTGCAAGCGCGCAGGCGCTGGAACGCACCCCAATGATCGCCGAGGCGATCGCCGCGTCAGGCTGGGATATCTGCGCGCACGGCTACCGATGGATCGAACACTACCACCTTTCGCCGGAGGTGGAGGCTGATCACATCGCCCTGGCCCACGAAACGATCACGCGGATGATCGGGCGCGCGCCCCAGGGCTGGTACAGCCGCTACTCTGCATCAACGGCAACGCGGGGGCTGATCGCAGCGCATGGCGGCTTTAGCTATGACAGCGATGCCTATAACGATGATCTGCCGTATTGGACGGATGTGGGCGGCGCGCCGCATCTCGTCGTGCCCTACACGATGGTCAATAATGACGCCAAGTTCCTGTCGGGCGATGTGTTCTCGGCCCGGGATTTTGCGGATTTCCTGATCGACGGTTTTGATGTGCTGCGTGCCGAGGCCGCAACGAAACCAAGGATGATGTCGATCGGATTGCATGCCCGGATCATCGGGCATCCGGGCCGCCTGGCGGCCTTGATCCGGGTGCTTGATCACATCGCGTCCTGCGAGGACGTTTGGATCTGCGGCAGAAACCAGATTGCCGAGCACTGGCGAGAGACAGTGCCGCCGGTGCACGCTGGATGAGCGGACCGGTTCTTCAGATGCAGCATCCAGACCCGGTTGCCTTTGCGCCCTACGGGCAGCTTGTTCTGCCGCCCAGCGAGCCCGGCAAGCGCCTGTTTTTCAGCGACACGCTGCAGGCGCATCCGCCCGCAAGCGCAGCGGTTCTGCACGTCAACCATGTTGCCGCCTCATCGCTGCCGCTGGATGTCAGCGGGATAGAGCGGCACCCCCACGCGGCGCAGTGTTTCTTCCCCATCGATGTGTCGCGCTACGCCGTGCTTGTGTTTCCCTCCGATGCGGATGGCCATCCTCTGCGCGAGCGGGGGCTGGCGTTTCTGATGCCCGGCACGGTTGGTGTGATCTTCAACCCCAACGTCTGGCATTTGGGCGCAACGGTGCTCGACCGCCCCGGCCACTTCGCGGTTCTGATGTGGCGCGGCGGGCCGCAGCAGGATGACGAATTCCGAACCATACCGCCGCTTACCCTCCTGGAGCCTGGTTGACCCGACCTGAAAGCCCGCCATGACCTCTCGCAATATCGAACTTTTTGTTCCCGCAATCACACCGTTCGCCGCCGATCTTTCCGTGGATACAGGCAGGTTTGTCGCCCACGCGCAGGCGCTGATGGATGCAGGCGCCCATGGCCTTGCGCCCTTCGGCACAACGAGCGAGGCCAATTCGCTTAGTTTGGAAGAGCGTATGGCGGCACTCGATGCGCTGATCGAAAGCGGGATCGATCCCAATCAGCTGATCCCGGGAACCGGGTGTTGCGCGGCCGCGGATACAATTGCCCTTTCGGCCCACGCAACGGCGCGCGGCTGCCGGGGCGTTCTGATGCTGCCGCCGTTCTTCTACAAGGGAGTGAGCGACGAGGGTGTGTTTGACGCCTATGCGCAGATCATCGATGCGGTTGGCAAGGAGCTTCGCGTTTACCTCTACCACATCCCGCAGATGTCAGGCGTACCGATCACCCTGCCTTTGATCGAGATGCTTATCAATCGGTTCGGCGGCCAGATCGCGGGCCTAAAAGACAGTTCCGGCGATTGGGAGAATACCGCGGCCGTGATTGCGGCTTTTCCTCAGATCGACACGTATTCTGCGTCGGAGTCGCTGATCCCCGAAAATGTCTCTGCCGGCGGGGCGGGGTGCATCAGCGCCAGTTCCAACGTGAACCCAAAGACGATCCGCGCCCTGATCGATGGCCTGGGCGGGCCGGATCAGGAAGCCCTGCATGGGCAGGTCAGCGCGGTGCGTCGGGTGTTTGAGGGCCTGCCGCTGATCCCAGCGATCAAGGCGGCAGTCGCCAAGCAACATGGCGACGCCGGTTTAGCCCGCGTCCGGCCCCCGCTGACCGAAGTGGGCGAAGCCCATGCAGCGGCCATTGACGAGGCGGTGCGTATCGCGGGCCCGCAAGGCGGGTGATGGGCACGGGGCCCATACTCGTCACCGGGGCGGGCGGGTTTGTCTGCTCGGAGATCGCGCTGGCGCTTGTGGACGCCGGGCAGGACGTTATCGCCGTTGACCAGCGCTTCGATGAAGAGGCAACGCGCCGGTTGCGGGGCATCCGGTGCGTGGAAGGCGATCTCCGCGCCGGGGTGCTTGAGCGGGTTGGCCGCGTATCGTCCGTGATCAGCGGTGCTGCCATTACGGCGCCGCCGGATCGGTTGGGGCTGAGCCGGCCCGACCACATACGCCGTAACGTGGACATGCTGACCGCGACGCTTGCTTTCGCGCGAGAGGCCGGCGCGAAGAGCTTTCTGTTCCTCAGTTCCATGGGTGTGTTTGAGGCCGATGACGGCCCCCAGAACGGGCGGTTCACCGAAGCCACGCAGCCCACCGCGACCTGTGCATATTGCGCCGCGAAACGGGCCGGGGAGTTGCTTATCACGGCGGCTGCGGACGCGGAATTCACAACCCTCAGCCTCAGGCTTGGGAACATCTTCGGCCCGCACGAGGCTGTGCGGCAGACGCGCCAGACGCTGTGCCTGGTGTCGCGCATGTTCACAGAGGCGCGAACCACCGGGCTGATTTCATGCCAAACCCCCAAGGCAGAGCGGGAATGGTCATGGTTGCCGGATCTGGCGAAGGCCATCGCACAGCTAATTGTGGCGGTGCCTGCGCGTGGCCCGCGCATTCTGCATGCCGGCAGCCCCCCGGTGATCACCGATCTCGATCTTGCCCGGCAAGTGGCCCAGCGGGTTCCGGGGGCCACCATTCGGTTGGCGCACCCGCCCCATGACCGCATCCGCCCCCCGATGGCGAGCGCGCATCCCAGCATCTTTGGCGATGTTGCCTGGACTGGCATTCCCGAGGCTCTTGATCTGTTAACACACGCCGAGGCCACGACATGACGCCGATCCGCCTGATCGTTGTTGGGCTGGGCGCACGGGCCCACACCTGGCTGAAGGTCGCGGGTGACAATCCCGATATCACCATCGTTGCCCTTTGCGATCCCGACCCTGCGGCGCGCGCGCAGGCCAGCGCACAATTCCCGGATCTGCCGATCGGCGCCGACATCACGGATGTGATCGCGACAGGGGCGGACGCGGCGCTTTTGGCCACGCCGCCCGACAACCGGGATGCGCAGATCGAGGCTTGCTGCCAGCATGGCATTGCCATCCTTGCCGAAAAGCCGCTCTCCGACAGTGTTGCCGCAGCCGCGCGATTTGTGGCGATGGCGGAAGCGGCGGGGATCCCGCTGATTGTCGGCCTCAACTTCCGCTATCTTGCGGTGACACAAGAGATGCGGCGGCTTCTGAATAGCGGCGCGATTGGCCGCCCCGAATTCGGGCGATTCATCTATGAGCGGTGGCGTGACGGCACGCAGGATTGGCTGAACTCCTACCCGCTAACCATGCAGCACCCGATGCTCTGGGAACAGTCAATCCATCACTTCGATCTGATGCGATATGTCTATGATGCGGAACCGGAATATGTGCAGGCGCATACCTTCAACCCGTCATGGACGATGTATGCGAGTGACGCCAATGTCGCCGCCCTGATCGGCTTTAAAGGCGGCTTCCATGTGACCTACCAGGGCACATGGCAATCGGGCCATGAGCCGATGAATTTCAACTGGCGCACAGACGGATCCGAAGGGATCGTTGTGCAACAGGAGATGTTCGGCGGTTTGGCCTGGGCCAAGCGGATGGAAAAGAGCCTCACGCCAGTTCCGCTTCCCGAACATTTCGCTTGGATCACCGATGCCGAGGCGCTCTTGGGCCGGTTCGTCGCGATGCTGCGCGGGTCCGTTCCCTTCGAATGCACGGGGCGTGACCACCTGCAATCGCTACTTATGCTTGAGGCTTGCATCCTCGCATCCGACCGCCGCGCCACCGTCACGATCGACGAGGTGCGCGCGCTCACCACATGAAGGAAAACCACATGATCAACGTTGGCATCATTGGCGCTAGTTTTGCCCGCGATGCGTATCTGCCGGCCTTCGCGCATATTGAAAGCGCCAAGGTTGTGGCCCTTGCCTCTGGCCGGCTTGAAAGCGCCAAGGCCGCCGCGGAGCCCTACGGGATCGAGGCGGTCTATGACGATTGGGAACGGATGCTGGCGGAGCAGACGCTGGATTTGGTGTGCATAGCAACGCCAACGGTCATGCATGCGCCCATGACCCTCGCCGCGCTTTCAAAGGGCGCGCATGTGCTCTGCGAAAAGCCCACCGCGATGAATGCCGCCGAGGCGCGGCAGATGCTCAACGCCGCGCGCGCCGCAGAGCGGCTGCACATGATCGATCACGAGCTGCGCTTCAATCCAACCCGGATGCGGATCGCCGAGCTCATCCATGGCGGAGATCTGGGTGAGATCCGGCATGTCAACATCACAAATATCGGTGCGTCCTGGGCCAATCCGGCCTCGCGCCCCAAGGGCGATTGGTGGTCTGACGCCGCAATGGGCGGTGGGCGCCTCGGCGCAAACGGATCGCATCAGGTTGACATGCTGCGCTGGTGGTTGGGGGAACCCGCATCGGTGGTGGGGCAGGCGCTGACCCTCGTACCGGACCGGGTTTGCAAGATTACCGGGGAGCCGTGGACGGCAACCTCGGATGATCTGGCGCATATGACGTTGGAGATGCAATCGGGCGCGCTTGCCCAGATCTTCATGAGCGGCGTTGCGGCGGCGAATATGGGCAACGAAACGCAGATCTTCGGAACCAGGGGCACCATCACGCTCAGCAACAGTGACGAGAAGCTCTACTTCGCCAAGGCCGGGGAAAGCTTCAATGATATCAGTGTCGAAGATCCCAATGCGTCACTTGAGGGGTTGAACAGGGGCATCTGGAACGTCTCGGTTCTGGCGGCGTTGCAGGAGCTTTGCGCAGCCATTGCCCAAGGCCGCCCGTTGAAGCGCGGCGCGAGTTTTGTGGATGGGTTGCGCAACCAGATGGTGCTTGACGCGGTTCTTGCCTCGACAGCCAGCCGGAAATGGGAAGATCTCAACATGGACGAGGCCGTGTGATGCCCGATCTGGCGGGGCAGCGCGTTCTCATCACCGGCGCGTCCCAGGGCCTTGGCGCGGGTATCGGGCAGGTCTTTGCGGCCAGGGGCGCGGACCTGATCCTCATGGATCGGGAGCCCCCGGCCTGGAACGTGGGCGGCGCCCAGGTGATCGAGGTTGACCTTGCGGATGCCGCGGCCACAGCAGAGGCGATTGCGCGGATCGACGGGCCTGCCGATACGCTGATCCACAACGCCGCGATCCTGCACCCCGAACCGATCGAGGCGGTGAGCCTCGCGATGTTCCGCGCCACGCTCAATGTGGGCATTCAGGCGGCCTTTCAGCTCAGCAAGGCGGTCTGGCCCGGTATGAAGGCGCGCGGCGGCGGGGCGCTGATTTTTGTTTCCTCGCAATCGGGGATCAAAGGCTTTGTCGATGAGACGGCCTACTGCGCTGCAAAACATGCGTTGGAGGGCTTCTCGAAATGCCTGGCGCTGGAGGGTGCGGCGCATGGCATCCTCTCCTGCACGATCACGCCTGGCAAAGCCATGCATACGCCGATGTCGGAGGCCAATTACCCGCCCGAACTCAAAGCCGAGTGGATCGATCCCAGCCGATTGGCCCCGGCGTTTGCCCGGATCGCAGAAGGGCGCGACATGGCGCTTTCCGGCCGGCGGCTCAATGCCTGGGAGATGGCGCAGGAGGGCACGGGATGAAAGACGTATACGATTGGATCGATGCCCATGCCGATGAATGCGTGCGTGATCTGCAAAGGTTTGTGCAACAGCCATCGATCTCCGCGCAGGATATCGGGCTTCGGGAATGCGCCGCGCTGATCCGCGACATGATGCATAAGGACGGGTTGCCAGCGGAGTTTCACGAACTCGAAGCGGGCCCCCCCGTTGTTTACGGCGAGCTACAGTCCAAATCCGCCAAAACGTTGCTCTGCTACTCGCATTACGATGTGCAACCTCCAGAGCCGATCGAAGCGTGGAGCCATGGTGGCCCCTGGTCGGGCGCCGTGGTTGACGGGATCCTCTACGGGCGGGGCGCGACGGACAACAAATCCGGCGTTCTGGCCTTCAACAAGGCGGCGAAGGCCTTCATGGCCGTGCGCGGGGAAGTGCCCGTTGGATTGAAGCTGCTGATTGAGGGTGAGGAGGAAATCGGCTCTCCGAACCTTGGCCCTTGGGCGAAGAAGAACGCAAAGATGCTGGAGGCGGACGGCATGCACTGCCTTGACGGATCGCTGGAGATCGGCGTTGAGGTGCCTGACGTTTCGCTTGGCCTGAAATCAGTGCTTTTTGTGGAACTGGTCGCGCGGGGCCCGCGCACGGATGTACACTCGCTCAATGCGCCGCTGGTGCCGAACCCGGTTTGGGATCTTGTCCATGCCCTGGCCACGATCATGGACCGCGAGAAGAACATCCTGATCCCGGACTGGGCCGAGGGGCTCTATGAGCCGACGCCGGAAGATATGGGCTATCTCGAAGACAAGGCCGCCCGGATCGATTTCGACTTGCTCAAAGATGAAATGGGCGTGAAGGCGTTTGCCCTGGGCCGTGACGGCGTTGATGCGTTGCGGGCGCGCACCTATGAGCCGACAGCCAACATTCAGGGCATCACGGGCGGCTACACCGGGAAGGGCACCAAAACGATCGTTCCCGCCGAGGCGCGGGTGCGGATGGATTTCCGCCTCATCCCCAACATCTCACCCGAAAAGGCCATGGCCAAACTCAAGGCGCATCTGAAGGAGAAGGGCTTTCACAACATCGAGGTGATCGGCGAGCCGCGTGTGGAAGAGCCCTACAAGATCTCAGCCCGTGAAGACATCAGCCAATCCATCATCGCTGCGGCGCATGAGGTCTATGGCGAGCCCCCCATCGTTAACGGCGTCTCAGCCGAAGGGGCCATCCTGAAACATGTCTGGATCCCATGCGTTCTGACCGGCTTCGCCAATCCGGGCTGCAACCTGCACGCGCCAGACGAAAACATCCATGTCGATAAGTACATCCAAGGCATCAAGTACGCCGCCGCCATCATGGAGCATTTCGGCCGCAGCTGACGCCCGTTTGAAAGGACATTCCATGACCGTCGAGATCGCCTTCGATACCTACCATAGCTACGATGCGATGACCGCGCATCTGCAGGCACTGGCGGATGCCTACCCAAAGCTGTGCACACTGACCTCGATCGCGAAATCGTTCCGCGGAAGGGATGTGTGGTTCATGACCATCACGAACCCCGATACCGGGCCGGCGCTTGAAAAACCGGGGTTCTACATCGATGCGCAGATCCATGCCGAGGAACACGCAACCAGTGCTACCGCGCTCTATGCATGCTGGTATCTGCTGACGAATTACGGCGACGACGAGGAGGTCACGCGCCTCGTCGATACGATGGTTTTCTACATCATACCGCGGATCAATCCTGACGGTGCGGAGTATGCGATGACCGCCCCCTATCACCCCTGGTGCGGCAACGGGCGGTTCTTGCCGGGGGAAGACCGCATCGAGGGGCTGATCCCCCAGGATCTTACCGGGGACGGCTACATCGTGCAGATGCGCGTGCCCGATACCAAGGGCGAATGGAAGAAAGACGCCGACAATCCCGATATCATGGTGCAACGCGAGCCGGGCGAGGAGGGGGGCGACTACTATCGCCTCTACCCCGAAGGCATGATCCGCGATTTTGACGGCGTTCACGTTCACATCGAGATGCAGCAGGACGGGAACATGAACCGCAATTTCCCGACGAACTGGACGCCGCGGGAATACGGGGCGGGCGACTATCCCTTCAGCGAGCCGGAAGCGGCGGGAATGCGCGACGTAATCCTGGGCCATCCCAACATCACCGGCATGTGCGCCTACCACACCCATGGCGGCATCATCCTGCGCCCTTCGATGCTGGAACCTGACAGCGCCATGAGCCCGCCGGACCTGTCGCTTTACAAAGCCCTCGGGGAAGTGGGCGAGCGCCTCACGGGCTATCCCACGATTTCTGTTTACGAGGATTTCACGCCGGACAAATCAAAGGCCCGCCACGGCTCTCTTACGGATTGGACCTATGAAGAGATGGGCATCATCTCATTCGCGACAGAGCTTTGGGATCTGGAGCGCACGGCAGGCGTGCCCAAAGAGGGCTACTACAACCTTGGGCCGCGCGATGCTGCGACCCAGCGGCTGGTTCACAACTGGGTCGTCGAAAACGTTGGCGAGAAGGGGTTTCGGCCCTGGACGGCGTTTGATCATCCGCAACTCGGCCCCGTCGAGGTGGGCGGAATGGTCTATATCTGGAGCTATCGAAACCCGCCGGGCAATATGCTTGAGGAGATCTGCCACAACAACGTGCTCTTCAACCTGCGCCATGCGGCGGCGGCGCCAAGGGTGTTGGTGGATAGTGTGGAGACCGAAGCTCTCGGGGCGGATCTGCACCGGGTGACGGCGGTGGTCTCAAACCACGGGTATCTGCCGACAAATCTCTCGGATGTGGCGGTGAAGAACGGCGTGGCCAAACCGGTGGAACTGGCCCTCTCCTGCACCGATGCCGAACGTCTCATGAACCCCGGCAAGGTCAAGCTTGGCAACCTCGCCGGCCGCAACGAACGCCGATATGCCTATTCCAACTGGGGCCAGCAATGGTCGCCCGTCTCAAAAAAGGTGGAATGGCTGGTAAAAGCGTCCGGGCCCGCGCCCGCGGTGACGATCACGTCCACCTCTGAAAAGGGCGGCACCTACCGCAAGACGGTTCCGCTTGGGCAAACACCATAGGGCAGGGGCGACGACCCTCGGCATTCCTGCGAGGCAGGCGCGCGCCTTGTCCATAGGAACATGTGAGCCGATGCCGCCGCTTGCAGCGCCAGTGGCCCCTGACCGCCTCCCGCGCCGAATAGAGGCGCGCGTGCAGCACCCCTGCAAGGCGGGTGGAACTTGGAAAAGTGCCTGGCTGGGGTGGTAGGATTCGAACCTACGATACACGGTACCAAAAACCGCTGCCTTACCACTTGGCTACACCCCAGCATGGGCGCGGCATTCCTTACGGAAGACACGCGCGCACCGCAAGCGTTTTGGAGAAAATTGCGAAGGGCGCGCGCTGGGCGCGCCCTTACGGATCAGCCGATGGCGACGGCGCGCACATCCTCATCGATAAACGCCGTGTATTGCGCGAAGTTTTCGGCAAACATCGCCACGAGTTTCTGCGCCTGCCTGTCGTAGGAGGCGGGGTCGTCCCACGTCCGGCGCGGATCGAGCAGCAGATCGGGCACCCCGTCGATCGACACCGGCACTTCGAAGCCGAAGTTGGGATCCTTGCGGAACGGGGCGCGGGCCAGCGAGCCATCGAGTGCCGCGGTCAGCAGCGCCCGGGTGGCCTTGATCGGCATCCGCGAGCCGGTGCCATAGGCCCCGCCTGTCCACCCGGTGTTCACCAGCCAGCAGGTGGCGCCATGCCGCGCGATCTTCTCACGCAAGAGGTTGCCGTAAACCTCGGGGCGGCGCGGCATGAAAGGCGCGCCGAAGCAGGTGGAAAAGGTGGGTTCGGGCTCCGTCACCCCCCGTTCGGTACCGGCCACCTTCGAGGTAAAGCCCGACAGGAAGTGATACATCGCCTGCGCGGGCGTGAGCCGCGCGATCGGGGGCAGAACGCCGAAGGCATCACAGGTGAGCATGATGATGTTCTTGGGATGCCCGCCAAGCGCCGAAGACGAGGCATTGGAGATATAGTCCAACGGGTAGGCGCAGCGCATGTTGGCCGTCAGGCTGTCATCCTCGAAATCAAGTTCAAGGGTCTCTTCATCGTAGACCATGTTCTCGATCACCGTGCCGAACTTCTGGGTGGTGGCGAAGATCTCCGGCTCCGCCTCGGCAGAGAGGTTGATCGTTTTCGCGTAGCAGCCGCCCTCGAAGTTGAACGTGCCCCGGTCGGACCAGCCATGTTCATCATCCCCGATCAGCACCCGGCCGGGATCGGCAGAAAGCGTGGTTTTCCCGGTGCCCGAGAGGCCGAAGAAGATCGCGGTATCCACCGGGTTGCCCGGCGCGTGATTGGCCGAGCAATGCATCGGCATCACACCCTTCTCGGGCAGCAGATAGTTCAGCAGGGTGAAGACGGATTTCTTGTTTTCGCCCGCATATTCGGTGCCGCCGATCAGGATCAGCTTGCGATCGAAATTGATGGCGATCACGGTGTCAGACCGGCAATCGTGCCGCTTGGGATCGGCCTTGAAGGACGGCACGTTGATGATCGTGAAATCGGGGGAGAAGCGATCGAGATCCTCGCGCGCGGGCCGGCGCAGCATGTGGCGGATGAACAGCCCGTGCCACGCAAGTTCGGTGATCACCCGCACATCGATCTGATGCGAGGGGTCGGCCCCGCCATAGAGATCCTGCACGAAATAGTCGCCGCCCTGCATATGTGCCGCCATATCTTCATAAAGCGCATCGAAGCCTTCGGGCGACATTGCGGCATTGTTCTCCCACCAGATACGATCTTCCACGGAGGGCGTTTTTACCACGTGCTTGTCTTTCGGGGAGCGGCCGGTGAACTTGCCGGTTGTCACCAAAAACGTGCCGCCCTGGCCAAGATGGCCCTCGCCGCGGGCAAGCGCGGCTTCTATCAGCGCTGGCTCCAGCAGATTGTAATGCACTTGGCCGAGCCCGCTAAGGCCCTGATCTTCAACGCGCATTTTCGGGTTCACCCGACCTGTTTCCATCTCAATGCTCCCTGGCCGCCCTGGGCCGTTTCCTCAAAACTCGCACCAAACCCCGGCCAGCACGCGGCCGAGACCCGGAGCATACCATGGGCGAGAAGGCGGGGAAGCGATTGCTGAGAAGCGTTAGCGCAACCAGCGAGACGTTAGCGCAACCAAATTTACGGTTAGCGCAATCATGTCATTCGAATGCCCCAGTTTAGCCACCTCTTACTTGTTTTCCTGACACATGAGCCGTGCGAGCCGCGCTGATTCGCACATAGATATTGATTCTGTGCGTCTGTTGCGGTGTAGAGTGCGAAAAAATACGAACAGGCACATAGAGCAGAACAAGGAACCTCATCCATGTCGAGGATCGCTTTGGTCGACGACGACAGGAATATCCTGACGTCGGTTTCGATGACCCTTGAGGCCGAGGGCTTCGAAGTTGAAACCTACAATGACGGGCAGGCCGCGCTTGATGCGTTCAACAAGAAGCTGCCCGACATGGCCGTTTTCGATATCAAGATGCCCCGGATGGATGGGATGGACCTGCTGCAGCGTGTCCGCCAGAAAACCGCGATGCCGGTGATCTTCCTCACCTCGAAGGATGATGAGATCGACGAGGTGCTGGGCCTGCGCATGGGCGCGGACGACTACGTGAAAAAGCCGTTCTCGCAGCGCCTGCTCGTGGAACGCATTCGCGCGCTTCTGCGCCGCCAAGAAGTGATTGACGGTGATAGCCTAGGCGAAGGCGAGGTGGGGCAAACCCTCACGCGCGGGGAGCTGACGATGGATCCGCTGCGCCACGCGGTTACCTGGAAGGGCCAGGACGTGTCGCTGACAGTGACCGAATTCCTGCTGCTTCAAGCGCTGGCACAACGGCCCGGCTTCGTGAAAAGCCGCGATCAGCTGATGGACGTGGCCTATGATGATCAGGTCTACGTGGATGACCGCACCATCGACAGCCATATCAAGCGCCTGCGCAAGAAGATGCGCATGGTTGATCCCGAGTTTTCGGCGATCGAAACGCTTTACGGTATCGGGTACCGATACAACGAAGAATAGGCATGAACAATGCGTCGGGGATAGACGTGGAGGGCTCCAAACCCGCCCGGCAGGCCGAGATTGTGCTGGGCGAGGATTGGGTCGGACCGGACGCCAAGGTTGAAAGCGAGCTTCGGGCAAAGCGTGAAAAGCGCGGCCTGATCTCGATCAACCGGTCGCCCCTTGCGCGCAAGATCATCACCTTCAATCTGCTGGCGATCCTCGTACTCGTCGCCGGCGTGCTGTTTCTAAACCCGTTCCGCGACAGCCTTGTTTTCCAGCGCGAACGCGCGCTGGTCAGCGAGGCGGAGCTGGTGGCAGAGGTGTTTGAGGCGCAGCTTTCGCTGAGATCGGTGCAGGAGGGCACGGCGCCGGCACCCTTCGATGCCCGCGTGACGCTGCAAAACCTTGATCTGGCGAGTTCGGCAGACGTATTCGTGTTCGCCACCGATGGCACGGTTGTGGCCACAACGATGGGGGCGCCGCGCCAGGCGCTTCCCGCAGTTTCGGGCCTGCAAAACGACAATCGCACCACGCTGATCACCGATTTCCTCAATTGGGGGTGGGAGGCGCTTTCGAGCCTCTTCGCCGCGCCCCCGGCGCCCGATAGCGAAACCACAAGCGCCGCACAGGTTGAGGCGCTTTTTGCAGATGCGCTCGCGGGCCAGACCCAGGTGCGCACCGGGCTCGATGCCGGCGGCAACACCATCTTCTCCGTCGCAACGCCGATCGTGGTTAACGGCCAGGCCGTGGGCGTGGTGGCGATGACAAGCGAGGCGGGCGAGATCGATACGCTTGTGCGAAACGAACGCGAGCAGGTCCTGCAGATGTTCATGATCGCGATCCTCGTCTCGATCGGCCTGTCGCTTGTGCTTGCCTCGACGATTGCCAACCCGCTTTCCGATCTTGCGGCTGCCGCGGAGATTGGGCGCGACCGCAATTCGCGCAAGATGAGCCCCAGCCGCGTGCGCATCCCCGATCTGACCGCGCGGCCCGATGAGATCGGCCGCCTCTCGGGCGCGCTCCGCGGCATGGTCGCGGCGCTCTATGACCGGATCGATGCCAACGAACAATTCGCCGCCGATGTGGCGCATGAGATCAAGAACCCGCTCGCCTCGCTGCGCTCCGCCGTGGGCACGCTCCGGCTCGTGAAAAAGCCCGAGCAGAGCGAAAAGCTCATGGATGTGATCGAACACGATGTGCGGCGGCTCGACAGGCTGGTCTCCGACATCTCCAATGCCTCGCGCCTGGATAGCGAGCTGGTGAAGGAAGAAGAGGAAACCTTCGACCTTCTGAAGATGATGCGCGGGCTCGCCGATCACCTGGGCGGAGAGGCGCATGAGAAGGGGATCGAGTTCATCTCGGATTTCCCGAAAGAACCGATCGTGCTGGAGGGGCTCGAAAGCCGCCTGGCGCAGGTGTTTGTGAACCTCATCACCAATGCGATCTCGTTCTGCGAAGATGGCGATGCGATCCGCGTCTGGGTGCGCAAGCGCGAGAACCGGGTGCTGATCGTGGTGGAGGATACCGGGCCGGGCATCCCCGAAGCCGCGCTGACGAAAGTGTTCAACCGGTTCTACAGCGAACGGCCCGCGGGCCATTTCGGCAACAATTCGGGCCTTGGCCTGGCCATTTCAAAGCAGATTGTCGAAGCGCATGGCGGCGTGATCTGGGCCGAAAACATCCGCCCCACCGATGCCGATGTCACATCCGAGCCGCTGGGTGCGCGGTTCGTGGTGGGCCTGCCCGTCTGAGGGCGGGCGAATGCGCGCCGCCTCCGCCGATCTTCCCGAAACCGGGGATCGGGCGGTGGTTCACGGCACCTCCGTTTCCTTCGAACGCCGCGCGCTTTTGATCATCGGGCCCTCGGGCAGCGGCAAATCGGGGCTGGCGCTTGAGCTGATGGCCCATGGCGCCGGGCTCATCGCCGATGACCGCACGCTTTTGATCGCAGCGCCCGATGGCCCGCCCCGCGCCGCGGCGCCTGAGGCCATTCGCGGCCGGATCGAAGCGCGGGGGCTTGGCATCCTTGCCGCAACCCCGGCGCCGCCCGCGCCGCTCGCCGCGATCCTCGATCTTGGGCAGCGGGAAACCGAACGCCTGCCACCGCACCGTACCTGCCGCGTTCTGGGCCACGAAATCCAGCTTCTTCACAATGGCGACACGTCGCATTTCTCTGCCGCGATTTTGCAATATCTCAGGGGTGGATGGGGGTGACGATGGCGGATGGGACGCAGCATCAGATCGTGCTCGTCACAGGGCCGTCCGGGGCAGGGCGGTCCACGGCGATCAACGCGCTTGAAGACATGGGCTTCGAGGCGATCGATAACCTGCCGCTGCGGCTGCTGCCGCGGCTTCTCGATGGCCGGCCCCTTGAAAAGGCGCTGGCGCTGGGGCTTGACACCCGCAACCGCGATTTTGCCATCGATACGGTGCTCGATGCGATCGACGCGCTTGGAGCCGAGCCCAGCTATGACGCGCGCCTGCTCTACCTCGATTGCCGCGAGGAGGTGCTGCTGCGCAGGTTCTCCGAAACCCGCCGCCGCCATCCTTATGCCGATGGCGATGCTCCGGGCGACGCGGTGCAGCGCGAAGTGGCGCTTCTGAGGCCCCTACGAGAGAAGGCTGATGTGCTGATCGATACCTCCGAGCTCAGCCCCCATGAGCTACGCGCCTCGATCAACCGCTGGTTCGGGCGCGGCGGCGGGGAGGGGCTCTCGGTCTCTGTTCAATCCTTCTCCTACAAGCGCGGGCTGCCGCAGGAGCTTGATATCGCCTTCGATGTGCGTTTCCTCACCAACCCCCATTGGGTGGACGATCTGCGCCCGCTGACGGGATTGGATGCGCGCGTGAGCCAGTATGTGGAAAGTGACGCAGCGTTCGCCGGATTTTTCGAAAGTCTCACCGCGCTTCTGCTATCGCTGCTGCCGCGCTACGCCTCGGAAGGCAAGGCGCATCTGACGATCGGGATCGGGTGCACCGGTGGCAAGCACCGCTCGGTCACAGTATCGGAAAAACTGATGAAAGCGCTTGCAGAGGCCGGGTGGCAAGTGTCTATCAGGCACCGGGAACTCGAACGGATGAGGCGCGAGGCCGGGCCGGAAGCGCGGGGGCGTGGGGTGTGATTGGTATCGTAATCGTCGCGCATGGCGGGCTCGCCGCCGAATACAAGGCGGCGGTGGAACATGTGGTGGGCCGGCAACCCGGGATCGAGGCCATTGCCATCGGCCCCGATGACGACCGTGCCGCGAAAGAGCGCGAGATTTGCGAGGCAGCGGATCGGGTGGATGCCGGTCACGGCGTGGTGGTTGTTACCGACATGTTCGGGGGATCGCCCTCGAACCTTTCACTTCTGGCCTGCAGCCCGGCGAACCGGCGCATCCTTTACGGCGCAAACCTGCCGCTTCTGATCAAGCTTGCAAAATCGCGCGGCAAGCCCGTACCGGTGGCCGTAGAGGCCGCTACACGCGCCGGGCGCAAATATATCGACAGCTTCAACGCTTCTGTGGAATAATCGGGCATGGCGGAAAGCGTGCGGCGCAGCCTGCAGATCATCAATGAAAAGGGCCTTCATGCCCGCGCCTCGGCCAAGCTCGTGGAAGTTGTCGAAGCGCATGCTGCCGAGGCGGACGTATCGAAAGACGGGCTGACGGCATCGGGCGACAGCATCATGGGGCTGCTGATGCTTGCGGCGTCCAAAGGAACATCGATAGAGGTGGAAACGCGGGGCGCTGATGCGGCGATCCTCGCCGATGCGCTTGAAGCGCTCGTTGCAAACCGCTTTGGCGAGGACTACTGAGGCGCATATGCCGAAGGATGCAGGGCAGACGACGTGGTAAATTCCCTTCAAGACACGCCCACGCTGCACGGCCGCAGCGATTATGTTCCGTATGACATACGGAAGCTGTCTTACGCCAATACCTTCCACAATCCCTACCAGGCCAACGTGATCCGCACGATGGAATGGTTAACGGGCAAGCTTCGGCTCCTGCGCCTGATCCGGAAATATGAGCGCGAGGGCGTGATCCCGGGCCAGGGCTTCTGGGCGCCCGCGCTGCGGATCATGGGGATATCGCTGGATACGCCGCCTGATGAGATCGCCCGCATCCCCGCCACGGGCCCGGTAATCATCGTGGCCAACCATCCCCATGGGCTGGTGGATGGCATGGTGCTGGCCGAACTCGTGGGCCGGGTGCGGGAAGATTACAAGATCCTCACCCGCTCCCTGCTAACCGGGGTGGATGAGATCAAGCAATTCATGATCCCCGTGGCCTTTCCCCATGAAGAGGATGCGGTGCGCCAGAACCTGGAGATGCGAAAGCGCTCCATGGCCCATCTGGCCGATGGCGGCGTGGTGGTGCTCTTCCCCTCGGGCGTGGTGGCGGCGTCGGAGACGCTTTTTGGCCCGGCGATTGAGGCCGAGTGGAACCCGTTTACCGCCAAGATGATCCAGCGCAGCCAGGCCCAGGTCGTGCCGATCCGGTTCTCGGGGCAGAATTCGCGCTGGTATCTGATGGCCAACCGGATCTCGGCCACTCTGCGCCAGGGGCTCTTGCTGCACGAAGTGGTGCATGCGCTCAACAAGCCCCAGCGCCCCGTTGTGGGTGCCCCGATCGCACAAGACGAGATCGATAAGTGGAAGGGCAACCCGCGCGGCTTTATGGCCTGGCTGCGGGAACGCACGCTGTCGCTAACGCCCTGAGGCGCCCCTAAGCTGGATCGAGGCGGCCCGCCTCTGGCGCTGTGCCGCGCAGGATTTTCGACGGGTGCGCGAGTTACCGCGTCGGAACCGGAACCTCGCCGCGGTAATCGTAGAAGCCGCGCTCGGTCTTCCGCCCCAGCCAACCGGCTTCCACGTATTTCGTCAGAAGCGGGCAGGGGCGGTATTTGGTATCGGCCAGCCCGTCATGAAGCACGTTCATGATCGCCAGGCACGTATCGAGCCCGATGAAATCGGCAAGCTCCAGCGGCCCCATGGGATGGTTGGTGCCAAGCTTCATCGCGCTGTCGATGGAACTCACCGATCCCACGCCCTCATAAAGCGTGTAGACGGCTTCGTTGATCATCGGCATCAGGATGCGGTTCACGATGAAGGCGGGGAAATCCTCTGCACTGGCCGCCGTCTTGCCGAGATTCTCGACCACTTCCTTGAGCGCCGAATAGGTCGCGTCATCAGTGGCGATCCCGCGGATCAGCTCCACAAGCTGCATCACCGGCACCGGGTTCATGAAGTGAAAGCCCATGAACTTTTCCGGCCGGTCCGTGCGCGAGGCAAGCCGCGTGATCGAGATCGACGAGGTGTTCGAGGTCAGGATCGTCTCCGGCTTCAGATGCGGCACCAGATCCTCGAAGATCGCTTGCTTGATCGTTTCCCGCTCCGTCGCCGCCTCGATCACCAGATCGGTGCGGCCCAGATCGGTTAGCTTCGGGGTGGTGGCGATGCGGGAAAGCGCGGCGTTCCGATCCTCTTCCCCGATCTTGCCGCGGCTCACCTGCCGCCCCAGATTGGCGGCGATAACCTCAAGCGCGCGTTCCAGCGCCTCTTCGCTGATATCGGTCAGCAGCACATCATAGCCCGCCGCGGCAAAGACATGGGCAATGCCGTTGCCCATCTGGCCCGCGCCCACCACTCCGACCGTTTCGATCGCCATAGATTGCCCCACCTGCCTGAAGTTTCGCCCTGTTTTGCGCCGCGTCGGGGCAGGGCGCAAGGGCGATTGATGTCACATCGGCACCCGTTAGGGCTTTGGAAAGGGCTTCCTGAAAGGGTGCTGGCGAGGGAATTCCAGGGGTGGAACATGACCTATGAGATGATCGCCGATTGCGCGATTGACTATCGGCGTTGCCGCTACGGCTCGTCGAAACTGCAGTTTCGCGGCCCGCCGGCGGATGTATCGCAGCCTTTCATCGCCTTTCTGGGCGGAACCGAAACCTTCGGGCGCTTCGTGCCGCGCCCGTTTCCCACGCTCGTGGGGCAGCAGACGGGCGTTACCACGCTCAATCTCGGCTTCCCTTCTGGCGGGGTGGACGTTTTCAATGAAGATGCTTCTGTTTTGGAACTGGCGCGCCGGGCAGAGCTGCGGGTGGTGCAGGTTTTCGGGGCGCAGAACCTTTCCAACCGGCTCTACCAAGTGCATCCGCGCCGCAATGACCGGTTCGTGCGGCCCTCGCGCCATCTGCGCGTGCTTTTCGAGGATGTCGATCTGACGGATGTGCATTTTACCGGCCATCTGCTTTCGAAGCTTCGGGCGCAGGCCGAAGATCGCTTCGATCTTGTGGCCGACGATCTGCGCGTGGCCTGGCAGGCGCGGATGGAGGCGCTGATCGAGCGGATCGGCACCCCCACGATCCTGCTCTGGCTCTCCACCCGCCGGCCGGATGACAGTGACCGGGCGGGCACGGATGCGCCGCTCTTTGTTAGCCGGTCCATGCTGGATGCGCTGCAGCGGCCTGGCGTAACGGTGACGGAGGTATTTCTCGATCCCGCCGCACTGCGGGAAACCGATGGCATGGTGTTCGGCGATTTCGATATCGGGGCGGCGCAGGGGCTGCCGGGCCCGGCCCAGCACCACGAAATCGCGGATCGCGTAATAGCCGATCTGCCGCGGGGGTAGGGCCGCCGCCTGCGCCGCGGAACCGGAGCTATTCCCGTGTTGCGCGCGGGCCCGTCGGCGGCGCGGCGGGCCAATCGGCCCCTCGGCCCATGCCCCACCGCAGCCTGCTTTACCCCGGCTGAGCTGAGGGCCGGATCAATCCAGCTTTTCGATCAGCTCCGGAACGGCGGTGAAAAGATCGGCCACAAGCCCGTAATCGGCCACCTGGAAGATCGGCGCCTCTTCATCCTTGTTGATCGCCACGATCACCTTGCTGTCTTTCATCCCCGCCAGATGCTGGATCGCGCCGGAGATGCCCACCGCGATGTATAGCTCGGGCGCCACCACCTTGCCTGTCTGCCCAACCTGCCAATCGTTTGGCGCATAGCCACTGTCAACGGCGGCGCGCGAGGCGCCTACGGCGGCGCCCAGCGTATCGGCGAGCTTCTCGATCAGCGCGAAATCGTCTTCCGAACCCACGCCGCGGCCACCGGAAACAACGATGCCCGCCGAGGTCAGTTCCGGCCTGTCGGTCTCGGCCACCTTGTCTTCCACCCATTCGGACAGGCCGGGATTGCCAGCAGCCGAGATCGCCTCCACCGGCGCGCTGCCGCCGGTGCCTGCGGCATCGAAGGTGGAGGTGCGGATCGAGACGACTTTCTTCGCATCACCCGATTGCACCGTCTGGATCGCATTGCCCGCATAGATCGGGCGCTCGAAGGTGCTGCCATCCACGATGCCGGAGACATCGGAGATCACCATCACATCAAGAAGCGCCGCTACACGCGGCAGGATGTTCTTCGCATCCGTCGTGGCCGGCGCAATGATGTGTTCGTAATCGCCTGCAAGCGAAACGATCAGCGCCGCCGTCGGCTCTGCCAAACGGTGGCCCAGGGCGGGATCTTCGGCGACAAGCACCTTGGCGACCCCCTCGATCTTCGCCGCCTCATCGCCCGCAGCCGCCGCCGAGGCCCCGGCGCACAGTACTGTCACATCGCCAAGCGCCGCGCCCGCGGCCACGGCCTTCGAGGTTGCATCGAGGTTCAGCGCACCATCGCTGACCTCGGCCAGAAGGAGAACGGCCATTAGAGCACCCCCGCTTCATCTTTGAGTTTCGTCACTAGCTCGTCGACCGAACCCACCATCTCGCCGGCCTTGCGCGCCGAGGGCTCTTCGGTCTTCGTCACCGTCAGCCGCGGGGTCACATCCACGCCGAAATCGGCGGGCGTTTTCTCGTCCAGCGGCTTCTTCTTGGCCTTCATGATGTTCGGCAGCGAGGCATAGCGCGGCTCGTTCAGCCGCAGATCCACCGTGACGATCGCGGGCATCTGCACCTTCACGGTTTGCAGCCCGCCATCCACCTCGCGGGTAACAAGCGCATGATCGCCCTCAACATCCACGTTGGACGCAAAAGTGGCCTGGGCCCAGCCCATAAGCGCCGCCGTCATCTGGCCCGTGGCGTTCATATCGTTGTCGATCGCCTGCTTGCCCATCAGAACAAGGCCCGGCTGCTCTTCATCGATCACCGCCTTGATGAGCTTGGCCACCGCAAGCGGCTCTATATCGGTATGCACGTCATCGGCGGCCACGATCAGGATCGCGCGATCCGCGCCCATAGCAAGGGCGGTGCGAAGCGTTTCCTGCGCCTGTTTCACGCCGATTGAGACGGCGATCACCTCCTCGGCCTTGCCCGCTTCGCGCAGGCGGATCGCCTCTTCCACCGCGATCTCGTCAAAGGGGTTCATCGACATTTTGACGTTGGCGAGATCCACGCCGCTGCCATCGGCCTTGACGCGAACCTTCACGTTGTAATCGATCACGCGCTTTACCGGCACGAGAACCTTCATGGCGCAATTCTCCATCGCTTCTGGGGGCAGGGGCGCCCCGGGTTGCGAGACGATCTATCGCGCGGGCGCGCGCCGCAACAGTGCAAAATCGACGCGGAATGGTCTGCTGACGCCGCGTTGGGCCATTAAAGCCCGGCGTGGCCCGCCAGTTCCACCATGATCGCGGCGTAGCACACGCCCGTGGCCGCCAGAACGAAGAGGTGCCAGATCGTGTTGTGGAAGGGCAGCCGTTCCCAAAGCAGGAAGATCACGCCGAAGGTGTAGAGCAGCCCGCCAGTGAGCAACAGCACGAACCCCGCCGTGCTGAGCCCCGCTACAAGCGGGCCGCCGCCCACGGCGCCCGCCCAGCCGAGCCCAAGATAAAGCGTAAGGCTGGCCAGCCGCACAGGGCCCGGGGAGAGCAGGATCAGTAGCGTGCCGATGGCAGCGGTGATCCAGATGGCGGCCAGAAACAGCCCCGAGGCGCCGGTTAACGCGATGAAAGGCGTGTAAGTTCCTGCAATCTTGAGATAAATCGCCGATTGATCGATCCGTCGCAGGAGATCGCGCCAGGATGGGCGAACGACCATGTTGTAAAGCGCCGAGCAGGAGAGCATGGCGATCAGGCAGAGCCCGTAGATGACGGATGCGGTTATCACGCTCGCATCGCCGAACCAGACGGCGGCGAGGGTGATCATGACCGGCGCGGCGATCAGCGCCGCCACGATCCCGGTGATGTGCACGACAGCGTCCGAGATATACTCGGCGCGGGTGTAAATCATTGCAGCCTTGGCCGCCATCCGCATCCCTTTCCCAGCCGTCCCCCGGAGACCGAGCCTATCGCAGGCGGCGCAAAACGCAAAATCACCCGGGCGTGGGGATGCGCGCAGGGCCGTTTTGTGATTTGAGGCGCCGTTCGACCCCTAGGCTGCATGGTGGTGATATGATGTCTGGCACCCCGGAAACGGTAACGCTCTGGCGGCCCGTGGGCCCCAAAGAACTTGCGCTGATCGAAGCCACCGGCATGGCGGGCTTTCCGCCGCGCCTGCCCGAGCAACCGATCTTCTACCCCGTCTTGACCGAAGATTACGCGGTCAAGATCGCCCGCGACTGGAATGTAAAGGCGAGTGGTTCGGGGTTTGTGACGCGCTTCGAGGTGCTGAAATCGTACCTCGATCAGTATGAGGTGCAGGAAGCCGGTGGGCGCGCGCATCTTGAATACTGGATCCCGGCGGAGGAGATCGATGCTTTCAACGCCGCGATCGTTGGCAAAATCGAGGTTGTGCGGCAGTTTCGGTGAGGGGCTGCTGAGACGGGCAGGACTGCCGGGATTGACGAAGGTATCCGGCTAACGGTTCGCCCCCGGCACCCAGAGCACATCCGCCTTGCCGTCATCATTGGCGATGCGGGCGGCCACGAACATCCAATCCGAGAGCCGGTTGAGATATTTCACCGCCGCAGGGTTGACCGATTCCATCGTGGCCAGTTCCACCGTCAGCCGCTCCGCCCGCCGGGTGACCGTGCGGCAGAGGTGCAGGTGAGCGGAAAGGGCCGAACCGCCGGGCAGGATGAAGCTGCGCAACGGCTCAAGGGCTGTGTTCATCGCGTCGATCTCCGCCTCAAGGCGGCTCACTTGGGCATCGGCCACGCGCAGGGGCGGGTATTCGGCCTCCGCATCCTTCTCCATATCCGGCGTGCAGAGATCGGCACCGAGATCGAACATGTCGTTCTGAATCGCAGCGAGCTGTGCATCGAGCGCGCCCTCGGCGTGAAGCCGCGCCATGCCGATCGTGGCATTGGCTTCGTCTACCGTGCCATAGGCCGTCACGCGCATCGCATGTTTGGCCACCCGCGCGCCGTTGCCCAAAGCCGTTTCCCCGGCATCGCCGGTTTTCGTGTAGATCTTCGATAGAACAACCATGGCTAGCTCCCCCGCTGCCGCAACACCACAAACACCAGCACCAGCGCCACCGCAACCGCTTGAGCATAAAGCCGGTAGCGCATGAGTTTATTGGCGTTTTTGCGATTGAACTCCCCGCCCTTGCCGAAGCCGCCAATCCCCACGGCGAGGATGCCGAGCACGATCAGCACGGCGATGATCACAAGCGTCAGAAGCGGGTCGGACATGGGCGTTCCTTTCGTTCCCGGGCCATGTAGCGGAGCGTTGAGAAAAAGCGAAGGGCCCGCTTACGCCTTGCGCAGGATCGCGTCGAGCGCGCGGGTGGGCAGCGCCCGGCGGAGCGCGCCCATGAGGTAGGTGGGCGTGGTCACGTAGTAGCGCGCCCGGGGGCGGGGGCTTTCCAGCGCATGGGCCAGTTTCTTCGTTACCGCTTCGGCGGGCAGTTCGAAGGGATCGGGCGTTCCGGCATCCTTGTAGAGGCGCTTGAGAAGCGTGGCGCGGTATTGCTCGGCGCGCGGCGAGCCCTCCACATCGATCCAGCGCTCGAAATGCGGAATCGAGTTTTGCCGAATCTTCGAAGTCACCGGCCCGGGCTCGATCAAGATCACATGGATGCCGGTATCTGCCATCTCGATCCTGAGCGTATCGGTGAGCCCCTCCAGCGCGAACTTGGTGGCCACATAGGCGCCGCGCCAGGGCAGGGTGACAAGGCCCAGAACGGAGGAGTTCTGCACGATCCGCCCCGCCCCTCGGGCCCGCATCACGGGGATCACGCGGCGTGTCAGCTCGTGCCAGCCGAAGACATTCGCCTCAAAGATCTGGCGCAGCGCTCCCGTCGGCAGATCCTCCACCGCGCCGGGGATCGCGTAGGCACCGTTGTTGAAAAGCGCATCGAGCTGCCCGCCACTGGCGCCCAGCACCTCCGCCACACCGCGTTCGATCGTGCTTGGGTCTTCGTAATCGATCCGCGGGCTTTCAAACCCCTCTGCTTTCAGCCGCTCGCAATCATCCGCCTTGCGGCAGGCGGCAAACACGCGCCAGCCGCGCGCCTTCATGCCATGGGCCGCATCATAGCCGATGCCCGACGAGCACCCGGTGATCAGAAGCGTGCGCTCGCCCATCTGCCTGCCTCATGAATGCTCTGGACGCTGAATCGCGCCCCGTTTACACCAAGCCCATGAGCAGTGCCATCGACGACCCGGAGAAGGCCCGCGCGCTGGCAGAACCGCTTCGCCGAGCTATCGGCGAGCGCTATCTGACCTATGCGCTTTCCACCATCATGCACCGCGCGTTGCCCGATGCGCGCGACGGGCTGAAACCTGTGCATCGCCGGATCCTCTACGCGATGCGGGAACTTCGGCTTTCGTCTTCCGGCGGGTTCCGCAAATCCGCGAAAATTTCGGGCGATGTGATGGGCAACTATCACCCCCATGGCGATGGCGCGATCTACGATGCCATGGCGCGGCTCGCGCAGGAATTTACCATCCGCTACCCGCTTGTGGATGGGCAGGGGAACTTCGGCAATATCGATGGCGATAACCCCGCCGCGAGCCGTTACACCGAGGCGCGGCTCACAGATGTGGCCGAAGCGCTTCTGGAAGGGCTCGACGAAGATGCCGTCGATTTCCGCGACAATTACGATGGCACGCTCACCGAACCGGTCGTGCTGCCCGCGACCTTCCCGAACCTCTTGGCCAACGGCTCTTCGGGGATCGCGGTGGGGATGGCCACCAACATCCCGCCCCATAACATCGCCGAGCTCTGCGATGCCTGCCTGCATCTGATCAAAACCCCCGATGCGCGCGACGATACGCTGCTGAATTACGTGCCCGGCCCCGATTTCCCCACCGGCGGGATCATCGTGGAACCGCGCGAGCAGATCGCCCAGGCCTATCGCACCGGGCGCGGCAGCTTCCGGCTGCGCGCCCGCCATGCGGTTGAGGATATGGGGCGTGGGCAGTGGCAGATTGTGGTCACCGAAATCCCCTACCAGGTGCAGAAATCGAAGCTGATCGAGCGGATCGCCGACCTGATCCAATCGAAGAAGGTGCCGATCCTTGCCGATGTGCGGGATGAGAGCGCCGATGACGTGCGCATCGTGCTCGAACCCCGGTCGAAGAATGTCGATCCGGAGGTGCTGATGGGCATGCTCTTCCGCAATTCCGATCTGGAGCTGCGGGTTTCGCTCAACATGAATGTGCTGATCGACGGGCGCACTCCGAAAGTATGTTCAATGAAGGAGGTGCTGCGCGCCTTCCTTGATCACCGCCGCGAAGTTCTGATCCGCCGCTCGCGCCACCGGCTGGATAAGATCGACCACCGGCTTGAAGTGCTCGAAGGCTTCATCACCGCCTTTCTCAACCTCGATCGGGTGATTGAGATCATCCGCTATGACGAGCAGCCGAAGCCCGCGCTGATGCATCAGGATTGGTCTGCCGTGCCGCCGCGGGCGGAAAGCGAGGCCGATTATATCTCGCCCCTCGGGGGGGCAGGCGATCCGGACCTGGGGCTGACCGAGGTACAGGCCGAGGCGATCCTCAACATGCGCCTCCGCGCTTTGCGCCGCCTTGAGGAGATGGAGCTGAAGGCGGAATACGACAAGCTGCTGATCGAGCGTGCGGCGCTGGAGGATCTTCTGGGCGATGCGGCCCTGCAATGGGATCGGATTTCCGAACAGATCCGCGAAACGAAGAAGCGCTTCGGCAAGGATCACGCGCTGGGGCCACGCCGCACCGATTTCGCGGAAGCGGCTGAGTTCGAGGAAGTGCCGCTGGAGGCGATGATCGAGCGCGAGCCGATTACGGTTGTCTGCTCTGCCATGGGCTGGATCCGGGCGATGAAGGGGCATATCGCGCTCGACCAGGAACTCAAGTTCAAGGATGGCGATAGCGGGCGCTTTGTCTTCCACGCCGAAACCACGGATAAGATTCTGCTTTTTGGCTGCAATGGCCGCTTCTACACGCTCACGGGGGCAAACCTGCCCGGCGGGCGCGGGATGGGCGAACCGGTGCGCCTGATGGTGGATCTGCCCAATGAGGCAGAGATCGTGGCGCTCTTCATCCACCGCCCCGGCGCGAAAGTCATCGTGGCCTCAAGCGCCGGGGATGGCTTTGTCGTGGCTGAAGACGAGATCGTGGCCCAAACCCGCAGCGGCAAGCAGGTGCTCAACGTCAAGGAGGGCGTGGTGGCCAAGGTCTGCGCGCCGGTGGCGGGCGATACCGTGGCGGTGGTCAGCGAGAACCGCAAGCTTCTGGCCTTCCCGCTGAGCGAGCTGCCGGAGATGACCCGCGGCAAAGGCGTGCGGATCCAGAAATACAAGCAGGCCAGGGGGAAACAGGGCGTTCTTGAACTCGATGGCGGGCTCTCGGATCTGACAACCTTCCTGCTGGCCGAAGGGCTTGCCTGGCCGATGCCCAACGGCGCCACGCGGCGGGAGGGCGATATGTCAGGCTGGGTGGCCAAGCGCGCCGGCGTCGGCAAGGCGCCGCCCCACGGCTTTCCCCGCTCCAACCGCTTCGGCTGAGCCGGATTCGGGCGCCGCGCACCCCCGGGGCGATTGGCGGGCCGCCGCGCCGATCAGGCGCTTGATTTTCCGCCATCGACTCATTAGCTAGCCCGCGGTTACTGACCGGGCCCCTTCGGCCCCCCAAATCGACGAGGCGGAGCGCCCCATGGCGAAGGAAAAGTTTGAGAGAAACAAGCCGCATGTGAACATTGGCACGATTGGCCATGTTGATCACGGCAAGACGACGCTGACGGCGGCGATCACG
>JANQPC010000053.1 GCA_028285485.1 Paracoccaceae bacterium
GTGGCCGCAGCGCCGCTTCCCGCGCCCACCCAGGCCCCGGCCACCGAACCCGCCGCAGCCGCGCCGGGGCAGGGCAGCGTTGCCCCGCCGCCGCCGAGCGCCGCCGCGCCGCTGCCCGCCGAAGACGCCACGCCTGAACCCACCGCGGAAGAGCCTGCCTCGCCGCAGATGGCCGAACAGGCCACCGAAGCCTCGGATACCGCGCGGTTCGTGATGCCCGTCTCCGGCAGCATCATCCGTGCCTATGAGGCAGGCACAAATGATGGCGTGGGCATCGCAGCATCTGCCGGCACGCAGGTGAAGGCGGCCGATGAGGGCACGGTGGCCGCGATCACGCGCGATGCCGATCAGGTGCCGATCATCGTGCTGCGCCACGAGGGCAACCTGCTCACCGTTTATGCCGGGGTCGACAACATCACCGTGGCGAAGGGCGACAGCGTTTCGCGCGGCCAGTCGATCGCGGCGGTGCGCGACGGCAGCCCGAGTTTTGTGCATTTCGAGGTGCGCGACGGGTTCGAGAGCGTCGATCCGATGCCCTACCTCAACTAACGGGTGCGGCTGGCCGGCCTGACGCTGCTGGTGTTGGTGGCGTTTGCTTCCAACTCCCTTCTGAACCGCCTGGCGCTGGCCGGGGGCGAAGCGGGTGCTGCGGATTTCGCCGCGCTCCGGCTTGTGAGCGGGGCGGTAGCGCTTGTGGCCATGGTCTGGCTTTCGGGCGCGCGGGTGCCCTGGGGGCTGGCGCGCCGGCCCGTGGGGGCGGCGGCGATGGTGCTCTATATCCTCGGGTTTTCCTTTGCCTACCTGACCCTCGATGCCGGTGTGGGGGCGCTGATCCTCTTTGGCGTGGTCCAGATCACGATGTTTGGCGGCGGGCTTTGGGCCGGTGAGCGGCCGGGGCCGCGGCGCTGGGCCGGGGCGTTTATTGCCTTTGGCGGGCTTGCCTGGCTGTGCTGGCCGGCGGGCGCGGTGCGCGTGGATCTTGGCGGTGCGTTCTTGATGGCGGCGGCGGGGCTCGGCTGGGGCATCTATTCGCTTGTGGGCCGGGGCGGCGGCGCGCCGCTCCCGGCAACGGCTGCCAATTTCACGCTTGCAGTTCCGCCCGTACTGGCGCTCTGGCTTGTGCTGCCGGGCGGGGTGGAGTTGACGGGCGCCGGGGTGGCGCTGGCGGTGATCTCGGGCGTAGTGACAAGCGGGATCGGCTATGCGCTCTGGTACACCGTGCTGCCGCAGATCGAAGCCTCCGTCGCGGCGCTGTTGCAGCTTCTGGTGCCGGTGATCGCCGCGCTGGGCGGCATTTTGTTTCTGGCCGAGCCCCTGACGGCGCGCGCGATCGGGGCGGCGGTGCTGGTTCTTGGCGGGATCGCGCTTGGGATCGCGCGGGCGGCGCCAAAAACGGGCGGGCGCTAGCGCAGGATCGGCTCCAGCGGATCGTAGGTGATCGCGCCTGTGCCCCAGGCCACATCCGGCAGGCTGTCGGGCTTGAAGCGCAGGGCTTCAAGTTCCACCCGCGTCACGAAGCGGCGTTTTGTAACCACGCCTTCGGGATCGGCCCAGTCGCCCCCGATGGTGCCTGCGGTGATCTCGCAGCGGAAGTAGATGTCGATCTGGTGGAAGCTGCGGCCCGGATCGTGGAATTCATTAACAAGCGCCACGCTGCCGACTTCGACCGTGAGGCCGGTTTCCTCATGGATCTCCCGGATCAGGTTATCGGGCAGCGATTGGCCGGGCTCCACCCCGCCGCCGGGCGCACACCAGAGATCGGAGGAGTTGCCGGGCCAAGCGTTGACAATCAGAAGCCTGTCATCGGCCATCACGATCCCGCGCACGGCGAGGCGGGGCCTAGCGGCCATCGCCGATCACGCGGTTGACGTGGCCCATCTTGCGGCCCGCGCGCGCCTCGGCCTTCCCATAGAGGTGGATCGCGGCGCCGGTGCAGGCAATTTCGGGGATCCGCAGCACATCGTCGCCAATGAGGTTTTCCATCTCGATATCGGCGTGGCGCTCTGTGGAGCCAAGCGGCCATCCGGCGATGGCGCGGATATGCTGTTCGAACTGGCAGGTCAGGCAGCCGTTCTGAGTCCAATGCCCCGAATTGTGCACGCGGGGGGCAAACTCGTTCACGATGAGACTATGATCGGTGACAAAGAGCTCTACGCCGATGACCCCAACATAATCCAGCGATGTCAGGATCTTGGCGGCAATTTCTTCCGCACCGCGTGAAAGCGCGGGGCTGAGGGCGCTGGGAACGGTGGTTTTGCGCAGGATCCCGTCGCGGTGCACGTTCTCGCCCGGGGTGTAGGCTGTGATTTCTCCGCTCCGGTTTCTGGCCGCGATCACAGAGACTTCGGCCGAGAAGCTCACGAAGCCCACAAGAATGGCGGGCGCGCCCTTCAGTGCCGCGAGGGCGTCTGCTGCCATGGCGGGATCTGTGAGCCGCGCCTGGCCCTTGCCGTCATAACCGAAACGGCGGGTTTTGAGGATGGCGGGCGTGCCAAGCGCCGCAAGCGCGGCCTCCAGCGCCCCCAAGGTATCGACCGCGGCGAAGGGGGCCGTGGCGAGGCCGAGCTCTGCCAGAAAGGTTTTTTCATCGAGCCTGTCCTGGCTCGTGGCAAGGGCGCGGCGGCCCGGACGGATCGGTGCAGACGCCTCGATGAGATCAAGCGCCGCGGTGGGCACGTTTTCGAACTCGTAGGTAACGACATCTACGGATTGGGCAAAGCGCGCCAGCGCCGCGGCATCATCATAGGGCGCCGTCGTCACTGCATGGGCCACCTGCGCGGCGGGGCAATCGGCGCCGGGTTCGAAGATATGGCAGCGGTAGCCCAGGCGCGCGGCAGCGACCGAAAGCATGCGGCCAAGCTGCCCGCCGCCCAGAATGCCGATGGTAGCGCCGGGCGGCAGCGGTTCAGCCATCCTGCGGCGCCTCGGGGATTGCTGCGGAAAGATCCGCGCGCCAGGCTTCGAGCCGCGTGGCCAGGGCCGGGTCCGCCAAAGCAAGGATTTCGGCGGCCATGAGGCCCGCATTCACCGCCCCCGCTGCCCCGATGGCCATGGTGGCAACAGGAAAGCCGCGCGGCATCTGAACGATGGAATACAGGCTATCCTGCCCGCCCAGCGCTTTGGTTTCGACCGGCACGCCGATCACAGGCAGGCGGGTTTTCGAGGCCATCATGCCCGGCAGATGCGCGGCGCCACCGGCGCCTGCGATGATCACCTTCAGGCCCCGGTCAACGGCGGTTTTGCCGTAGTCCCACAACCTGTCGGGCGTGCGGTGGGCCGAAACGATACGCGCCTCATGCGCCACGCCCAGTTGGTCCAGCGTTTCCGCCGCCCCGCGCATGGTCGCCCAGTCCGACTGGCTGCCCATGATGATGCCGACTTCGGCCATATCCGCCCCCACATCCGCGCCGATGGCGATCAGAGCGGCGGACTATAGCGGGGCGCGCCCAGTGTGCAATCAACCTGTGTGCAATCGCACTGCTCAGGCGATGATGTCGGGCGTGAGGCGATCTTCGAGCTGCGCGATCCGGTCTTTCAGGCTGAGTTTCTGCTTTTTCAGCCGCTGGAGCGTAAGCGCATCGGCGGTGCCCTTGGCCTGAAGCGCGTGAATCGCTTCATCCAGATCCCGGTGCTCACGGCGCAGAAGCTCCAGCTTCACGCGCAAAACCTCTTCGGTTTCCATCTGTTCGGGCGCATTCATGGGCGATCTGTGGGCAAAGTTTCGGTTCGTTGCGCTTAGATAGGGGGAAACGGGCGATGTTTCAAAATCTTCGATGAACCTTGCGAGGCACTGCCCGCCGCCCCATATCCTGGTTGTGGCTGCCGAATGCGGGGCCGCAGAGACCTGTCGCTTGCAAAGGACGCGTCATGACGAAGCTAACCCTTGGTTCGCACCCGTTTCTTCTGGGGTTCGAGGAACTCGAACGTTTGGTGGAACGCACCGCCAAAAGCGAGGGGAACGGGTACCCGCCCTACAATATCGAACAGACGAGCGAGACGGGCTATCGCATCACGCTTGCGGTGGCCGGGTTCTCCGAAGATGATCTTTCGATCACGATTGAGGATCAGAGCCTGGTGATCCGCGGGCGGCAATCCGATGAGGGGCAGGACCGGATCTTCCTGCATCGCGGTATCGCGGCGCGGCAGTTCCAGCGCAGTTTCGTTCTGGCCGATGGCGTGGAAGTGGATGGGGCGCGCACCGAGAACGGCCTGCTGCACGTAGATCTGAAGCGTTCCGAACCCGAGCGGATCGTGCAGACCATTGAAATCAGGAAGGGTAAGGGGTGAGCAAATGAACACAGCATATGACATGACCAAGCCCGGCGCCGAAGATATCGTTTACGTGCGCCCCGTGGCGGTGGCGGATCTGCCGAGCGATTTGCAGGATCAGGTGACCGGAACCGATACGGTCTACGCGGTTCACAATGCAGAGGGCGCGCGGCTCGCGCTGGTGAAAGATCGCACGATGGCCTTCGTTCTGGCCAAGCAGAACGATCTTGATGTTGTGAGCGTTCACTAGGGGCGGAGGTCAGAACGGCGCGCTTACTGGCGCCGGTTGCCTGGGAAGCGGGGCGCTTGGCGGGCCGTGACCGGCAGGCTTCGGCTGCATTCGGGGCCTCAATAGGGATGATCGCGGCCGTCCCAGGTTTCAAAACACCCCGTTGTTTCGAGCGAGAGCGCATCGAACCGGGCCATCAGCCCATCGGCGGCCAGATCCACGGTGATCTCCGCGGACGCACCACCCATATCCGTTTGCACCCAGCCGGGGTGGTAGATGCCCACGGCGATCCCCTCTGCCTTAAGATCGCTGGCGAGGTTGCGCCCCAGGTTCAGCGCGGCGGCTTTTGAGGCGCGGTAGATGTAGGAGCCGCCCGGCGCGCGGGTGTGAGAGGCCATCTGGCTTGAGATCACCGCGATCTTTGCCCCCTGCGCCGCGCGGAGGTTCGCAAGGAGCGATTGTACGGTGAGAAACACGCCGGTGACATTTGTGGCAAACCCCTCCGCCCAAAGCGGGGCGGGGTAGCCCGCATCGAGCGTTTCGCCGCGATCGGGATAGACCCCAGCATTACAGACCAGAAGCGAGATGGCTTGCCCCTCTAGCCGTGCGGCCAGGGCGGCGTGGCTTTCCGGTGCGCGCACGTCGTCTTCCCAGCCTTCGGCGCGCCCGCCCGCGCGGCGGGTGCCGATCACCGGGCCGCGGGCCGCATAGCGATCCCAAAGCGCGCGGCCTATGCCGCGATTGGCGCCAGTGATCAGAACGGTCATCGCGCTAGTTCGTCTTCGCTTTCGGGATGAAGGGCAGGGGGGCGACGGGCACCCCGTCTTGGAGAAGTTTCACCGCCTCTTCCCGCTTTGCCTCGCCATAGATCGCGCGATCCGGCGCATCGCCATCATGGATCGCGCGGGCCTCTGCCGCGAAGCTCATCCCGACATATTCGGAGTTCTTCTCCACATGATCGCGCAGTTCCTTCAGCGCCGCCGCACGGGGATCGGGCTTGGCCGGAACCGCCGGCTCGGCGGGGGCCGGTGCTGCGTTGCGCGCCGGGCGCACGCGAGGTGCCATGATCGCCTTCTCAATCTCCGCATCGCCGCAATCGGGGCAGGTAACGAGCCCGCGCGCGTTCAAATCCTCAAACGCCGTGTTCGATTGGAACCAGCTTTCGAACCGGTGATCTTGGGAGCATTTGAGCGTGAAGCGGATCATCGGGCGAATTTATGAGGTGGGCGAGAAAAATCAAACCCTTGCATTGCTCAATTGCGGCCAAATGCCGGGGCGCTTGAATCCTGCACGCGAAGCGATACCTCTCGGCCCATGATCACGCGGCGAAGCTTTCTGGCGATGGCGGGCGCTCTGGCGGCCTGCCCGGCGCTGGCGCGCGAGGGCGGCTTCGCATTCCCCTCCATCGATGGCGGCATATTGGCGTTGAACGATTGGCGGGGCAGCCCGGTGCTGGTGGTCAACACCGCTTCGCTTTGCGGCTTTGCCCCGCAATATGAGGGACTTCAGGCGCTTTATGACAGCTACCGCGCGCGCGGGCTGATCGTGCTGGCGGTGCCCTCGGACGATTTCGCGCAAGAGCTTGGCACCTCCGATGAGGTGATGGCGTTTTGCGAGATCAACTTTGGGCTCGATCTGCCGATGGCTGATATCAGCCGGGTCCGGGGGCCCGGCGCGCATCCGTTCTACCGCTGGCTTGCGGAAGCCCACGGGTTTGAGCCGCAGTGGAACTTCAACAAGGTGCTAATCGGGCCGGACGGCGCCTATGTTGCCCATTGGGGCAGCCGGGTGCGGCCCGAGAACCGGCATATCAGGGCGCAGATCGAGGCGCTTTTGCCGCGATGACGGCCCCGCGGCTGATCGGCCATGAGATCTACCGCCGCTCCACCTATGGAAGCTGGCATCCATTGCGGATCGCGCGGGTTTCCACCGTGCTGGATCTTTCCCGCGCCCTGGGATGGCTGCCGCCCGCGCAATACATCACCAGCCCGCGCGCGCGCCCCACGGCGCTGACGGCCTGGCACACGCCCGCCTATATCGCGGCCCTTCAGGCGGCGGAAAAGGCGGGCGCGGTGGATGATGCAACACGCGCGCGCCACGGGCTTGGAACCACCTCCAACCCCGTTTTTTCCGAGATGTTTCGCCGCCCGGCTACTGCGACGGGCGCCTCGATTCTGGCCGGGGAGCTTTTGCGCGCGCCCGGGGTGATCCACTCGCCCGCCGGCGGCACGCATCACGGATTTCCCGATCGCGCCAACGGGTTTTGCTATCTCAACGATCCGGTTTTCGCGATCCTGTCGCTTCGCGCCTCGGGCCTGCGCCGGATCGCCTATGTGGATATCGATGCGCATCACTGCGATGGGGTGGAGCACGCCTTTCAGGGTGATACGGATGTTCTGATGATCTCGATCCACGAAGAACGGCGCTGGCCATTCACCGGTGCGCTGGCGGATCGGGGGGCGGGCGAGGTGTGGAACCTGCCCGTGCCTAAGGGCTTCAACGATAGCGAGATGGCGGCGGTGCGCGAGCGGCTGATCCTGCCCCGGGTGGCGGCATTCCGGCCAGAGGCGATCGTGCTGCAATGCGGGGCGGATGCGGTGGCCGAAGATCCGCTTTCGCGGCTTGCGCTTTCCAACAACGCCCATTGGGCGGTGGTGGCGGCGCTTCGGGCGATGACGAACCGGTTTCTGGTGCTGGGTGGCGGGGGGTATAACCCATGGTCCGTCGGGCGGCTCTGGGCAGGCGTTTGGGCCACGCTCAATGGCGCGGAGATCCCCGACCGGCTGCCGCCCGCGGCGGAGGCGGTGCTGCGCAGGCTCACCTGGCCCGGGCGGGCACGGCGCGATCCCTGGCCCGAGCCCTGGTTCACAACGCTTCGCGACCCGCCGCGCGAGGGGCCTGTGCGGGACGAGCTCTGCGCGGGGCTTTCCGCGCTTGAGGAGCGTGCCGCGATATGGGCCTGACCCGCGCGTTCGTGGCGCTCTGGCCGCCGGAGGCGATGGCGGAGGCGCTTGTTGCGGCCCAGCGCGGGCTGCCCTTCGGGCGGCTTGTGCCGGAAGAGAACCTGCATGTGACGCTCGCGTTTCTGGGTGATCTTTCGGAGGCGGAGCTTGAGGCGGCCCATGAGGCGCTGGCCGGTATCGCTGGCCCCGCCCCGCAAGTGAGCGTGGAGGGGATCGGCACGTTCGGTGGGGCCCGCCCGCGCGCGCTGTGGGCCGCGGTGCCGCGCGAGGCCGGGCTGATCGCGCTTCAAAGCGGCGTGACGCGCCGGCTTCGGGCCGCGGGCGTAGCCCCCGAGGCGCGCAAATTCGTGCCCCATATCACGCTGGCGCGGTTCCGCCACGGCACGGTGGAGGATGCAAACCTGCAGAGGTTCATTGCCGATCGGGCGGGGCTGCGGCTGGCGCCCGCCGCGGTTCCGGCGTTTTCGCTTGTGGCCTCAACGCTCGGGCCGGGCGGGGCGGTGTATGAGGATCTGGTGCAATACCCGCTCTTGGGGTGATCGGCAGCGTTCCCGGCGCTGGCCCGCGCCGGGTCAGGCCGGAACGGGCGTTTGCCCGGCAAGCACCTGGGCGAACCAGTCACGATCGATATTGCCGCCGCAGAGGATCACGGCCACCTTCCGGCCCGCCATCGCCGCGCGCTCTTCCATGAGCGCGGCAAGGGGCGCGGCGCCTGCACCTTCGGCGAGGTTATGGGTGTCGGAATAATAGGCGCGGATTGCCTCGGCCACCGCATCGTCGGAAACGGTGACGATGCGTTCGGCGCCAGCGCCGTAGATCTCCAGCGCCTCGGGCACCGGCACGCGCACCGCCATGCCATCGGCAAAGGTGCGGGCATCGTTGGTTTCCACCGGGTGCCCGGCCTCGACAGAGAGCTTGGCGGTTTGCGCGTTTTCCGAGACAACGCCGACGATGCGGGTGGAAACCCCCAGCGCATCGCGGGCCGCAATCGTGCCGCAGATGCCCGAGCCGCAGCCGATGGGCACATAGACGGTGTGCAGATCGGGATGTTCCGAGAAAAGCTCCCACCCATACGTAGCCACACCGCGCACAAGCTCGCGGTGGAAGGGGGGCACGATGAAGAGCCCTTCTTCTTCGGCCACCCGGTAGGCCTCTACCCGCGCTTCATCGAAATCGTCGCCGTGTTCCACCAGTTCGGCCCCGAAGGCGCGCATGGCCGCGTTCTTTTCTATGGAATTGCCCCGCGGCACATAGACAACGGCGCGCAGGCCTGCCGCGGTGGCGGCCCGCGCCTGGCTTTGGCCGTGATTGCCGCGGGTGGCGGTGATGATGCCGGGCACTTCGGGATGCGTGCGTTTCAGCCAATCGATAAAGGTGATCCCGCCCCGCACCTTGAAGGCGCCCGTGGGCGTGTGGTTTTCATGCTTGACGATCACCTCGCAGCCAAGGCGCTGGGCAAGAAGCGGCCAGCTGTGCTGCGGTGTGGGCGGCATCCGGGCATGCACAAGCGCGGCGGCGGCAGTGAGTTCCTCTTTCGAAAACATCAGACCCCCTGTGCCGCCTGCTCAATGGCCCGGAGGCGCTTCAAAAGCGCGGGAAGTTCGGCAAGCGGCACCATGTTGGGCCCGTCGGAGGGCGCGTTATCGGGATCTTCGTGGGTTTCGATGAAAAGCGCCGCACAGCCCACGGCAACCGCAGCGGCGGCGAGCGGTGGCACGAAGCGGCGATCCCCGCCCGAAGAGGTGCCCTTGCCGCCCGGCTGCTGCACCGAATGGGTGGCATCAAACACCACGGGGTAGCCGGTTTCGGCCATCACCGGCAGCGCGCGAAAATCGCTTACCAAAGTGTTGTAGCCAAAGGAAGTTCCGCGTTCGCAAAGCAGGATGCGGGCGTTGCCGGTGGAGGCCACCTTGGCGGCGACATTGGCCATATCCCAGGGGGCCAGAAACTGCCCCTTCTTGATGTTGACCGCCGCGCCCGTTTCGCCGGCGGCCAGCAACAGATCGGTCTGGCGCGAAAGGAAGGCGGGGATCTGCAGCACGTCGCACACCTCGGCCACGGGGGCGCAATGGTCGGGCAGATGCACGTCGGTGAGAACCGGCACGCCGAACTCTTCCCCGATACGGGCCAGCACCTCGAGCCCCGCTTCCATCCCCAGCCCGCGCGCGGTTTGGTGGGAGGAGCGATTGGCCTTGTCATAGCTCGATTTGTAGATCCAGCCGATGCCCGCGGCGTCAGCCGCCGCCGCGATGCCTTCGGCCACCGCGCGGGCATGATCGAGGGTTTCGATCTGGCAAGGGCCCGCGATCAGCGTGAAGGGGCGATCGTTTGCGATCGTGAGCGAGCCGATGGAAACGGGGGTTGTCATGGCGCGCTCCGGAGCCTTCGAGGGATCTGGAGGCGACGACCGGAATCGAACCGGTGTACACGGATTTGCAATCCGCTGCGTAACCACTCCGCCACGTCGCCCGCTGGGGTGGGGGAGTAGGTTTTCCCGCTTCTGGCGTCAAGGCGGAAGGCGCGGGCGGCGGGCGGTGATTGTTGCCGGGGAGTGCGCAGTCTTTGGTTAAGCGACTGTACTGTGGTGCAATTTTGCGGTTAAGGCGCTGATTTTGGGAGGTGTTTTGACCTGGCCCGGGCGGTGGCGCACTCGTAGCGGTGGCTCTCCGAGGGAGGAAAATGGGATGATTCATAGCATGACACGCCGTGCCTTTGCGGCAGCCGGTGCGGCCGCCCTGGCGGCAAGCGTGGGGCTTGCCCCGGCGCAGGCAGAGGATTGGGCCCCGAACAAACCGATCGAGATGGTGATCATGGCCGGGCAGGGCGGCGGGGCGGATCGGCTTGCGCGCCTGTTCCAATCGATCATCCAGAAGCAAAACCTGGCCGCGATGCCGGTACTTCCGGTCAACAAAGGCGGCGGCTCGGGCGCGGAAGCGCTGCGCTACATGTCTGACAATGCGGGCGAGTCGCACAAGATCATGGCCACGCTCAACAGCTACTACACCACGCCGCTGCGCACCGATATCGGGGTGGATATCGAAGAGTTTACGCCGATCGCGCGCATGGCGCTCGACACGTTTGTTCTGTGGGTCAATGCCGACAGCGAAATCCAGACGCTTGATGATTGGGTCGCCGCGGTGCGGGCCGCGGGGGGCGAATGGAAGATGGGCGGCACCGGCACCGGGCAGGAAGACAGCCTGGTAACGGCGATGCTGGAAGATACGTTCGGCATCGAGATCACCTACGTGCCCTTCAAAGGCGGCGGGGATGTGGCCAAGAACCTTGTGGGCGGCCATATCGACAGCACGGTGAACAACCCTTCCGAACAGATGGGCTTCTATCAGGCCGGCAAATCGCGCCCGATCGTTGCCTTTACGCCGGACCGGCTTGCCGCCTTCCCCGATACGCCGACGGCGACGGAACTGGGGCACGAGATCGTCTACTGGATGCAGCGCAGCTTTGTGGGGCCCAAGGACATGCCCGCCGAGGCGGTGGCCTATTATACGGCGATGTTCGAAGCGCTCTCGCAATCCGAAGAATGGCAGACCTACACGCAGGAAAAGGCGCTGATGGCCGATTTCCTGACGGGCGATGATCTGCAGGCCTATTTCCTCGAGGAACGCGCCAAGCACGCCCAGATCCTGGAGCTGATGGGCGAAGGATCGTCCTGACCCGCGCGGTGCGGAACGGATCGGGCGGGGCCGGTGCTGGGCCCCGCCATTTGCATGCGCACGGTTCACGGGTGCTGAGTTTGCGGGGGATCGCGCCATGCTGACGGCGGATCGCGTTATCGCGTTGGCCCTGATCGGGCTGAGCGGCTATTTCATGCTGCATGCCAGCGCGCTGCCCATCGGGTGGCATGGCGAAAGCGGCGGCCCGGGGGGCGGGGCGTTCCCGTTCTGGCTTTCGGCGATCATGGCGCTTTGCGCAGGCGGCATTCTGATCCGCAGTTTCTGGCAGGACGAAACCTTCGTTCCGTTCTTCGATCCCGAAACCATCCGCGCGGTGATCTCGGTCACCGCGGCGCTGTTTCTCACCATCGGGCTTATCCCCTATGCGGGGGCATATGTTGCAATTGTGCTCTTTCTGCTGTGGTACCTGAAGGTATTCGGCGGGCACGGTTGGGTTTTGACAGGCGCGCTAACCGTGGGCACGCCGCTCTTTTTGTTCTTCTTCTTCGAGGTGGCGCTGAAAATCCTGCTGCCGAAGGGGTGGACAGAGCCGCTGTTCCTGCCCCTCTACGCGATCTTCTTCTGAGGGCGCGGAATGGAGATCCTTTCCCTTCTTTCTGACGGATTTGCGGCGTCGCTTTCGCCCTTCAACCTGATGATCGTGCTCATCGGGGTGACGGCGGGCCTTTTCATCGGGGCGATGCCGGGATTAGGCTCGGTCAACGGCGTGGCGATTGTGCTGCCGCTGACGTTTGTCGTGCCGCCCTCTACGGCGATCATCCTGCTGGCGGCGATTTACTACGGGGCAATGTATGGCGGCGCGGTCAGCTCGGTGCTGCTGGGTATTCCGGGCGCCTCGACGGCTGTGGCGACCACCTTCGATGGCCGGCCCATGGCGCAGCAGGGCAAGGCGGGGCTGGCGCTGATTGCCGCCGCGGTGGCCTCGTTCGTGGGCGGCACGATCTCGGTGGTGCTCTTTGCGCTGTTCGCGGTGCCGCTTGCGGATCTGGCGCTGGCCTTCGGCCCGGCGGAGGAGTTTGCGCTGGTGCTACTGGCATTTACCACCTTCGTGGGGCTGGGCGGCGACGACATCCTGAAGACGATCATAATGATCTGCCTTGGCCTCGTGCTTTCAACCGTGGGGCTTGATCTGATCTCGGGCCAGCCCCGGCTGATCTTCGGCGATCTGCCGGGATTCTATTCGGGCATTTCCTTCCTGGTTCTGGCCATCGGCGTCTACGGCGTGGGCGAGGTGCTCCATACGATCGAAAGCTCGAAATCTGCGCCCCTCGTCACGCCCGCAAAGCTGACTTTCCGCGAGCTTGGCGCGGGGCTTCGCGAAATGAACCGGCTTTGGAAAACGATGAGCTTCGGGTCGTTCCTGGGCTTCTTCGTTGGCATGCTGCCCGCAGCCGGGGCGACGCCCGCCTCGCTGATGGCCTACGGGCTAGCGAAGACCACCTCGAAAAGCCCCGAAACCTTCGGGAAGGGGAATATCGAGGGCGTGGCGGCGCCGGAGACGGCCAATAACGCCGCCTCGACAGGATCGCTTCTGCCGATGCTGACGCTCGGCATTCCCGGCTCGCCCACCACCGCACTGCTTCTGGGCGGGATGGTCATGTGGGGGCTGATGCCGGGGCCGATGCTCTTCATCGAGCAGCCCGATTTCGTCTGGGGGCTGATCTCATCGCTCTACACCGCAAACTTCGCCGCCGTGGCGATCAACCTGGCGCTGATCCCGCTATTCGTCTGGGCGCTTCGGATGCCGTTCACAGTGCTTTGCGCGCTGGTGCTGGTGCTCTGCATCGTTGGCGGCTTCGCCCCCAGCCAGAAGCTGCATGACGTGTGGCTGATTGCCGGCTTCGGGGTGGCGGGCTATCTGCTGCGGAAGGCCAGTTATCCGCTGGCACCGCTGGTTTTGGCGCTGGTCTTGGGCCCTCTGATGGAATCGAGCTTCCGCCAGACGCTGATTGCCGAGCAGGGGAACGTGCTCGCCTTCTTCGAACGGCCGCTTTCGGCCACGTTCATGGGGTTTGCGATCCTGTTCTTCCTGCTGCCGCACTTGAAGCGGGTGCGGTGGCGGGCGAGAAAGAGTGGCGTTGCTCCGGCAGAGTGAGCGCGAAGGCGACAGGGATGGTGACATGACGAAGACGATTGCGGCGCTGATCGCGGGCCATGGCGATGCCGCGCCCGTGCTTGGCGCCCCGGGGCGCGATTGGCTGAGCTACGGCGCCTTGCGGGCGCTTGCGGGCGATGTGGCCGCCGCGCTGTATGGCGCCGGGGTGGGGCGCGGCGATCGCGTGGCGATCGTGCTGCCGAACGGGCCGGAAATGGCCGCGGCCTTCGTGACCATCGCGCAGGCCGCCGTGACCGCGCCGCTGAACCCCGCCTATACCGAAGACGAGTTCGCCTTTTATCTTGGGGACTTGAAGGCCAAGGCGATTGTGCTGGAGGCGGGCTATGACGGGCCGGCCCTGGCGGCGGCCGAGGCTGCGGGGCTGCTTGTGCTGCGCCTCACGGTGCCCGCGGGCGCACCGGCGGGGCAGTTCACGCTGACCGCCGAGGGCGCGGCGGGCGCGGCGGACAGGGCCGCGCCGGAGCCAGGCGATGTGGCGCTGATCCTCCATACCTCTGGCACAACATCGCGGCCAAAGATCGTGCCGCTTCTGCAATCGAACGTGGCCGCCTCGGCAGAGCACATTCGCGTCTCGCTTGCGCTTTCGGGCGCGGACCGGTGCCTCAACGTGATGCCGCTCTTTCACATCCACGGGCTTCTGGCCGCAGTCTCTGCCTCGCTCGCCGCAGGGGCGGCGATCTGGTGCGCGCCGGGCTTTGATGCGCTGAAATTCTTCGGCTGGATGCGCGAGGCGCGGCCAAGCTGGTATACGGCGGTGCCGACGATGCATCAGGCGATCCTCGCGCGCGCGGCCAGAAATGCTGACGTGATCGCCGAGGTGCCGCTGCGGTTCCTGCGCTCCTCCTCCGCCTCGCTGCCGGGGCCGGTGATGGAGACGCTGGCCGAAACCTTCGGCGCACCGGTGATCGAGGGCTACGGGATGACGGAAGCGGCCCATCAAATGGCCGCAAACCCGCTGCCGCCCCGGGCGCAGAAGCCCGGCAGCGTGGGCGTGGCGGCGGGCCCGCGTGTGCGCATCGCACACGAGGCGGAGGATCGGTTGATCGAGGGCACCGGCGAAGTGGTGATCTCTGGCCCGAACGTGACACCCGGTTACGAGGGCAATGCCGAGGCCAATGCCAAGAGCTTCTTCGAGGCCGAAGGCGCGCGCTGGTTCCGCACCGGCGATCAGGGGGCGTTTGACGGCGAGGGCTATCTTACGCTGACCGGGCGGCTCAAAGAGATTATCAATCGGGGGGGTGAGAAGGTGAGCCCGCTGGAAGTGGATGGCGTTTTGAGCGCACATCCCGAAATCGAGCAGGTTGTAACCTTCGCGCTGCCGCACCCCAAGCTTGGGGAAGAGGTGGCCGCCGCCGTGGTTCTGCGCGAGGGCGCGGGCGCGGGCGAGGCCGAGATCCGGGCCTTCGCCGGCGAGCGGCTCGCCGCCTTCAAGGTGCCGCGCAAGGTGGTGCTGCTTGAAGAGATCCCGAAAGGGGCGACCGGCAAGCTGCAGCGCATCGGGCTGGCCGAAAAACTGGGGCTCGTGGCTCAGGCGTGAGCGCGGCTCTATTCCATTCGGGCATCAGCGCGGGGAACATCGCGCAGGCCCAGTGGCGGCAAAACAGGGAGACGGGCGATGAAGATCTGCATTTTTGGTGCGGGCGCCATCGGCGGATATATGGGGGCCAAGCTGGCGCAGGCCGGGGCCGAGGTGAGCCTTGTAGCGCGCGGGCCCCATCTGGCGGCCATGCGCGCGCGGGGGCTCACGCTGATTGAAGGCGACAGGCGCGCCTCGGTTGAGATTGCCGCTTCGGACGCGCCCGCGGATCTTGGCCCGCAGGATTACGTGATCGTCACGCTCAAGGCGCATTCGGTGCCTCCGCTGGTGGAGAAGATGCAGCCGCTGATCGGGCCTGACACCACCATCGTTTCTGGCGTGAACGGCGTACCCTGGTGGTACTTCCACAAGATCGGCGGGCCGCTGGAGGGCAGGCGCTTGGCGACGGTCGATCCCGGCGATGCGCAATGGCAGGGCTTCGGGCCCGAGCGTGTTCTGGGCTGTGTGGTCTATCCGGCGGCTGAGGTGGCCGAACCCGGCACTGTGCGGCATATCGAGGGCAACCGATTTTCGCTGGGCGAACCCGATGGCACGAAATCCGGCCGTGCGGTGGCGCTTTCGCAGGCGCTGATCGCCGCGGGGCTGAAGGCTCCGGTGCGCCCCCGGCTTCGCGATGAGATCTGGGTGAAGCTTTGGGGCAACCTATCCTTCAACCCGATCTCGGCGCTTACCGGTACCACGCTTGACGTGCTGTGCACCGATCCCGCTACGCGGGGCGTGGCCCGGGCAATGATGCTTGAGGCGCAGGCCATTGGCGAGGCGCTGGGCGTGACCTTCCCGATCGATGTGGATCGGCGGATTGCGGGTGGCGCGGCGGTGGGCGCGCACCGCACCTCGATGCTGCAGGATCTTGAGGCGGGGCGGCCGATGGAGATCGATGCGCTCGTGGGCTCGGTGCAGGAGTTGGGGCGGATCACCGGAATCGCAACGCCCACAATCGATACGGTGCTGGCACTTGTGCGGCTGAAGGCGCGCGACGCGGGGCTCTATGGCGCAGCGCCCGTGCTGCCGGGCGCCCAACCCGCGGTGTTGAGTGCTTAAGCCCGAAGCCTTGGGCGCGCATGGGCACAGCCGATCCCCATGAGCATGGCGAAGAGCGCGGTGACGGCGGGGATCTGGAAGCTGAAATCGACCATCGCGTGAAGTGCGCCCGCCACATAGGCCGCAAGCGCGATCGAAACGTAGAGCCGCTCGCGCCGCCGCACCCAGGCGCCGCGCAGAAGCGCAAGGCCAAGCCAGGCGAGCGCCGCGTAGAAAAGCGCCGCGGCAGGCAGCCCCAGTTCCCAGAGGTTTTGCAGATAGGCGTTATGCGCCCGGCTCCATTCAAACCCCGCCGCTTCCAGCGGGACGCGGGCATGAAACGTATCCCCAAAGGCGCCCAGCCCGTGGCCCAGGATCGGGCGCTCGCTGAGCCCCGCGATGATCTCGGGATAGATGTGTTCGCGCGGGTCGGTGCCCGCCCGCGCGACCCGGTCACGCACGGTGCCCGATAGCGCGAAGATCACCACGGCAAGCCCGCCCGCAACAGGAAGCCAGAGCGCGCGGGTTCTTCCGAAGCTCGACCGGAGGCACAGCCCGAGCACGGCGATGGCCAGAATACCCGCCGTGCTGCCCGCCCGGCTGCCGCCCATCAAAAGCGCAGCGAGGCAAAGCAGCGCCCCGAAGGCAAACACCCAGCCGGTGCCGAAAAAGCGCTCGATTACCTGGCGGAGGGCGCGGCGGCGGTCGCGCGCGGGCTCCCGGTTCTGCATCACCTGAAGGTAGAGACCGAGATTGGCGAGCATTCCGAAGATCGCGTAGGTGGCGTAGCTGTTGCGATTGAGAAAGCTGGCTTTGACGTTGCCATCCTCCAGGGGCCCGAGGATCGGGTTCACGCCGGTGAGCGAGGCGGCGAGCCCGTAACAGGCGAGTAGGGTGGAAAACAGCGCGATCGCGGTGAGAAATGCCGTGGCACGGCGGGCATTGGTGGCGGCGTTGAGCGCGATCCAGAACAGCGCGGCATAGGTGGTGAGCCGCAGGATGTGGTGCAGCCCGGCGATGGGATCGGCGGAGATCGCAGGGGTGCCGCCCGGCGCGAGCGCCCAGAACGGATGCGCCAGCGCGGCGGGCGCCGGGGCGGTTTGCGCAAGGCCCCAGACCAGCGCGAACAGGTAAAGCATGAGGGGGCGTGCCGCGCGATGCGCCGCGCCGGGCGCGCCGCGGGCGAGGTTGAGCGCAATCTGCGCGCCAAGAAGCGCGTGGGCGATTACGGCAAGAGTGATCCAGGCAAGCGGTGTGTCGCCCCCGAAGGCAAGTGCTGTGGCCAGCGTGGCCGCCAGGGCGGCCCAGCCGATCAGCGCCTGCGCAAGAGAGGAGGGAACACTGCGGCGAACGGCGTAATCAACCATGCGCCTGCGCCCCGCCGCGCCTAGGAGACGTAGTAATCCTTGTAGCGCGAGCGGTAGAAGCTGTAGCCGTCATAGGCATAGCGCGCGGCCTTCGATTCATTGACCATCGTGAGAACCACGCCCGCGAGCGGCGCGTTGATCTTCTTCAGCTCGCGCAGGCCCTCAAGCACCGCGCCACGCGGCGTGTGATCCCACCGGATGGTGTAGACAACCGCATCGGCATGAGACGCCAGGATGCGCGCATCGGCCACCACCAGTGTCGGCGGCGTATCGAGGATCACCAGATCATAGCTCGCCTTCAGGCACTCGATCAGCGCGTTGAACCGGTTTGATGACAGGATATCGGCGGCAGAGACGGAGGAGCGCGGCTCGGTTGGCTTTGTCATCAGCACGTCCAGCCCGGTTTCGGGATCGCGATGGATCGCGTCCTCCAGCGAAGCGGTGCCGTCGATGGCCGAAAGCAGGCCCGGGCCGCCATCATTGGCCTTAAGAAGATCGGCAAGCGCCGGCAGGCGCAGATCGCAATCCACGATGATTGCCGATTTGCCCATCTGGCGGCTGGTCAGCGCCACAAGCGTGGCCGTTGTCGATTTACCCTCGCGCGGGACCGAGGAGGTAAAGAGGATCACTTTCGGCGGCGTATCGACATTGGAGAAGAGGATCGAGGTGCGCAGGCTGCGCACCGCTTCGGCGAGGCTTGATTTCGGCTTGTCTTTGAAGCGCTTGAGCACGGTGGTGCGGCGCAGGCGGCGCCCGATGCCGGGGATCATGCCCAGCACGGTTTCGCCCGTGATCTGTTCCACCTGCTGGGCCACGCGGAAGGTGTTGTTGAGCTTGTCGAGCAAGAATACCAGCCCGATCCCCGCAAGAAGGCCGAGGATCGTGGAGAATAGCAGAAGCCGCTCCTGCTGCTGCAGCTCCGGCGAAAGCGGCGGCTGCGCGGGCGTGAGGATGCGGGCGTCAGCGCTTGTGAGCCGCTCCTGCTCGGAGGTTTCGTTCAGACGGGCGAGGAAGTTCTGGTAGAGGATGCGGCTCGCCTCGGCCTCCCGCTCAAGCTGGCGCACCGTTACGCGATCGCGCGCCTGTTCAAGGGCCAGGTTTTCCAGCGCCCGCACATCGCGTTCGATCTGGGCCACGTCATCCTGGCGCGAGGCCCATTCGGCCCGTGCGGCCTCAACGATGCGCAGCGCCTCTTCCTCCATATTCTCGCGCAGAAGTTCGAGATTGAAATCCACGCGTTCGAGCGAGGAATGCCCTTCGCCTACCCGGCGCACGATGCCCGCGCGATCGTCAAGCAGCTGTGTTTCGCGGGCCCGGTATTCCGCGAGAAGGCCAGAGGCCCGAAACTCCGGCACAGAGCCGAAATTGGTGCCTTCGTTGACCGCCCCGCGCAGGCGTTCATAGGTTGCCTCGGCGGTGCGAGAGGCATTGCGCGCCACAGAGAGCGTGGCGTTCAGCGCCTGCAGTTGCTGTTGCGTGATCTCAAGGCTTTGGCCGGCTTCCTCCGATTGCAGGGCACGGGCAGATTCCACCGCTTCTTCCGCGGTTTGCAACCGGTCGCGCAGCTCTTCCACCCGGCCGCTCAACCAATCGGTCGCGGCGCGGGTGGCCTCAAGCTTCGCATCGAGCTGATCGACGATGTAGGTTTCGGCAAAGGCGTTGGCGATCCGCGAGGAGGTATTGGGGTTGCCCGAGACATAGGCGATCTCGATCACCTGCGAGTTCGGAACGGGCACCAGTTCAAGGTTACCGAGCACCCGATCCACCACCACTCGCCGCTCTTTTGCGGCCTGTTCCTCCGCCGTAGGTTCCGGCCCGGGCGGTGGGGGCGGGGTTAGAACGCCTAGGTTTTCAAGCCGCGTGCGCAGGCCATCGGGCATCAGAACATCGGTGAGCTGTTCGCGCAAGCTGGGCTCATAGGGCCGCAGGCCGGGGTTGAAGGCCGGGTTCCGCTCCAGCCCCAGATTGACCACGACCTTTTCGACAAGCGTGTTCGACCGCAGCACCTCGATCTGGTTCTGCAGGGCCTCGGTGGTCACGCCCGATCCCACGATCTGCCCCACATCCACGATGGTGCTTTCATCGAGATCGAACATGACCTTGGCGCTGGCCCTGTAGGCGGGATCGATCTGGGTGGAACTGAGGTAGCCGATCGAGGCCGCGATCAGTGTTGTGATCGCGATGATCCACTTGCCGCGCCAGAGTTTGGCCAGCAGCTCGCGCAGATCAATCTCGCTCGGTTCATCATCCTCCCCGGCGCGGGGCGCGGCAATGACGGGCTGAACGGAGAATTCCGGGAAGCGCTTGTTTTCTGTCATGTCGCTCTCAATCGCCGCGTGAGTCGGACGTTGGAACCCCCCGCGCTGCATAGCATTGGCCTAAAAGTGAGCGCAATCCGGCATCTGCTGCACGGCATTCACTGGCGCAGGCGTGCCGCAACCGGCTTCTAGCGCGAGATCGAAAGGCCGGCGGCGGTGGCGATGGCGGCAAGCGCTGCATCCTCGGCCATAAGGCCCCAGTAGAAGCGGCGGGTGTAGCGCTCGGCCGTGAAAAGATCCTGCACAAGGCCCGGCGTTGCTTCCGGCGGCAGCCCGGCTTCGGCGAGGGTGCGGGTAAGCCTCAGCCGTTCGGCCACGAGTTCACGGCTTGCCGGTGCAAGGGCGCGCGAGGTTTCGAGGGCGGCTGCGGCACCCGGCACATCGCCCGCGCCAAGCCGGGCTTCGGCCAGCGCGGCCCATGTGGCGGCATTGCCCGGCCGTGCCGCAAGGCTCTGGGTGAAGTGGGCGGCGGCGGTGGCGGGCGCCGTGGCCAGGTGGCTTTCGGCGATCAGATGGGCGTAGCGGGCCTCGTGGTAGAGCGCGGCGCTTTCGGAAACCCGCCAATCGCCATGGGGCGCGGGGCGCCGCACCTCCGGGCTGAGCGCCGGTGCGTGCCGCGCAACACCCAAATAGGCAAAGGCCGCCAAAACGATGCTCAGGCCCATGGCCGCAACGAGGGGAAGCTGCTTCATCGGGAGATGCACCTCACCTAGGCTCAGCCGCCAGCGGAGAGAAAACCAACGCCCGCGTCAAGCCGCACCGCGGTGAGCCGCCCGGTATAGTACGCGCCGGTATCCACGCAGATCCGCCCGGTGCGTACCACCGGATCGGGCGCATCGTAATGGCCGTGCACCACGAGGTGGCCGGGCAGGGGGGCATCGACAAGCCCATCCGGGTGGCCCCAGATCATCGAGGCGACATCTTCTAGAAACGCGCCTGGCCCGGGATTTCCGGCGGCATGGGTGAAGATCACATCGCCAAAGCGCGCATGAGTTTCCATCGAGGCGAGAAATCCAATCTCAGGCCCGAGCGCCGCAAAAAGCGCATCGCGCACCTCAACCAGATCTTTCTCCCGCGCGCCCCGGCGCGGCAATTCTATGCCGTAGCTTGCAAGGGTTTGACGGGCGCCGAATTCCAGCCACTCCTTCCGCTCCTGAGGCTCTTGAAGGAAGGCCAGCAGGGCATCTTCATGGTTGCCGCGCAGAAAGACAACGCCGGCACCTGCATCCTCGCTGAGCTGCCGGAGCGCGGAAAGAACGCCCGCCGCATCATCCCCGCGATCGATATAGTCGCCCAGAAAGACAAGGCGCACGAGGCGCGTGTCATCGAATTGATCGGCATCTTCGGAGATGAGCGACAGAAGTTCGATCATCAGATCGCGCCGGCCATGGATATCGCCAATGGCGTAGACCCGGAGGTTTTCGCCAACGCGGGAGGCGGCCTGGGGCGCGGGGCTGGTGCGGGAGGAATGCCACATACCCCGGCGCGCATACATGGAATTGCGGGGCGTGGCTACGGGCGCTGCCCGCGTGGCGGGAAAGAAGGCCGAAGCGTGCCGGTTCTGCGCCAGAGATCGGGCGACGATTCGAGCCGAGGGGCCGCGCCCGAGGGGCCATTTAAATTCTATCCACAGGGGAATCGGCCAGTTTTGCCCAAAAATTAGGCGAAATTTGCCTCTCGCCAGCGGCTTTCGGCGGGATTCAGCGTGTTCCGCCGCGCGGCGCGGGAGCCCCCCGAATGCGTCTTCCAAGTGTTCCGATTGCGCAATAACCATGACGTGGGGGCTCGGTCAGTCACACAGGTGGACTTGCTCGAATGCGAATTGATGCGGTTGAGGCCGCGGCGGATGTCCCCCCGCTGTTCTCGCGCGTCGCGTCGGCCCCCGTCGCGATCGCCAGATGGTCTCCAAGATTTCGGATATTCAAAATTGGGGTGGATACCCTTTCCGCCCTTCTTGCGCTTCCGTTGATTGTCGGCGTGAGCGCTGTGCTCTTGCTTCTGAACCCCTTCTTCAATCCCGGCCCGCTGTTTTACCGGCAGGAACGGATGGGGCTGGGCGGCAAGCGGTTCAACATGTGGAAGTTTCGCACGATGGTGCCCTCGGATGTGATGGTGCGCGGCGCGCATGATCCGGTGGAGGATCACCGCATCACGCCCCTCGGGCGTATCCTCAGGCGGCTTCGCATTGATGAATTGCCTAACTTTATCAATGTCTTGCGTGGTGAGATGAGCCTTGTGGGCCCGCGCCCCGATGCCTGGGAGCACGCCAATCGCTACATTGATACTGTGCCCTATTACCATGACAGGTTCCGTGTGCGCCCCGGCATTACAGGGCTTGCGCAGATCCGCAGCGGTTATGCCGATAACTGGCGGGCGGTGGAGCGGAAGGCGCGGTTTGACCGGCATTATGTTCGCCGGTCGGGCGGGCGGCTTGAGCTCTACATCATCCTCGCCACGATGGCGGTGGTGCTGACCGGCGCAGGGGCGAAGTGATGCGTGGCCACAAGGCGCCGGAGGGCGCCGCGGCCGGCGCCTGGTATCTGGCGCGGCTGAAGCCCGGTGCGCTTGAAACGGCGCGCGCCCACCTTGCGCGGCAGGGCTTTGAAAGCTTCATGCCGATGCAGGCGGTGACACGGCGGCGGGCCGGGCGGCTCACGGAAGCCAAGCGCCCGCTCTTTCCGGGGTATCTGTTCGTGCGTGCCCCCAAGGCGGCGCCGCGCTGGCAGGCGATCAATGCGACTCGCGGGGTGGCGGCGCTGGTCTCCGTCGGGTCCGACGGACCAACGCCTGTACCCGCGGCGATAGTCTCTGGCCTCCGGGCGGAGACGGGGCGCGATGGCCTGTTGAACCCTGCCGCGGCTTTCGGGGCGGGCGAACGCGTGCGCGTGATCTCAGGTGCTTTCGCGGAGACCCTGGCGCGGATCGAGGCGCTGGGGGAGGGCGACCGGATCTTCGTGATCATCGACATGATGGGCCGCGCCGTTCGCACCGCCCTCACGGCGCGGGATCTTGAGCGCGCCTGATGCCCGTGGCGCAGGGGCCACGGGCCCGCGCTTAACCCGGTACTAACCAAAAACCCATTGACATCGCGGTGTTATTCGTGAGTTTGTTCACGTGTGAACGCCATGACTCGGCCGATCGACCAGACTTGTTTTCCTTTTGCGCGGGGCCATCGCGGCGACCGTCAGTGCGGTAGCCGTGGCCGAATCGGTGCCGTTGGAGGGTGCGGCGGGTGAGCGAGGCGCCGCAAAAACGAGTGTCCGAAAGCAGTGTGGCGGAGCGGGACCTGGGCGAGAGCGGTGTAACCAAGAAGGGTGTGGCTGAGAGCAGCGCAGCCGGGCGGAACGGGGCCGGGGGCAAGACGGCCCTCGCCCCGCCCGCGCTTTCGGAAGACCTGCGCGAGGACGCCCGTTTCCGCATCCTGCGGCTTCTCGAAGCCCAGCCCGATCTCAGCCAGCGCCAGATTGCCGAGGCGCTTGGGATCAGCCTTGGCAGCGTCAATTTCTGTCTGCGCGGGCTGGCCGATCGCGGGATGGTCAAGATCCGCAACTTCCGCCGCAGCAAGAACCGCATGGGCTATGCCTACCTGCTCACACCCCGCGGCCTTGCCGAGAAAACCGCGCTTACGGCGGCCTTCCTTGCGCGGCGGATGCGCGAATACGAGGCGCTGCGGGCGGAAATCGATGCCATCGAAGAAGATCTGAAAGGGTAGCGGCGTGGAACTGACCTGGCGCAACTTCTGGTTCGAAGGGAAAGACTGGGTGTCGGAGGCGCTTGGGCTTTCAAAAGAGATGCTCCATGTGCATCTGGGCCTTGCGCTTTTTCTGGCCGCAGCGCTTGCGCTTCGCACCCGGCGGCGCGGGCTTGTCGTCGCCTGGCTTGCCGTGGCCGCGCTGCAGGCCGCCAACGAGGCGCTCGACGCGCGCGACTGGATCATGTGGACAGGAAGTGTGAACTGGGCCGAAACCGCCCGCGACACGGTTGCCACGCTCTTCTGGCCCACGGTGATCGCGCTCATTTGGGCGCGGGCCACTCCGCTTCGCAGGGCAGAATGGGCAGGCCGCGGCTGATGCGCGTTCTGATCACGGGCACCGCCGGGTTCATCGGGTTTCATCTAGCCCGCCTGCTTCTGGCCGAGGGCCATGCGGTGCATGGCTTCGATGGGATGACGGATTACTACGATGTCACGCTCAAGCAGCGCCGCCATGCGATGTTGCTGCAATCGGAGCGGTTTTCGGCCACCGAGGCGATGCTTGAAGAAGGCGCGGCGCTCGATGCGGCGGCAGATGCGTTTCAGCCCGATGTGATCGTGCATCTCGCGGCGCAGGCAGGCGTGCGTTACTCGCTTGAAAACCCGCGCGCTTACCTCGACAGCAACGTTATCGGCACCTTCAACGTGATGGAGGCGGCGCGGCGCCTCGAAGTGGATCACCTGCTGATGGCCTCCACCTCCTCCGTCTACGGCGCCAATACCGAGATGCCGTTTCGCGAGCTTGAAAAGGCCGATACGCCGCTCACGATCTATGCCGCGACGAAGAAGGCCAATGAGGCGATGGCGCATTCCTACGCCCATCTCCACGATCTGCCGATCACGATGTTTCGTTTTTTCACCGTCTACGGGCCCTGGGGGCGGCCGGACCTGGCGCTTTTCAAGTTCGTCGATGCGATCCTCGAAGGCCGCCCGATCGATATCTACAACCACGGCGAGATGTACCGCGATTTCACCTTTATCGATGATCTGGTGCGCGGCATCGCGCTTCTGATCGGCGTGGCACCGGTGCGCCCGGAGACGCCCGGCGCGATTGCCGAGGGCGACAGTCTTTCGCCCGTCGCGCCCTACCGCGTGGTCAATATTGGCAATTCCGAGAAGGTGCGGCTTCTCGATTTCATCGCTGCCATCGAAGCGGCGCTGGGGATCGAGGCGCGGCGCAATTACATTGGCATGCAGCTGGGCGATGTGCCGGCCACATGGGCCGATGCGGGGCTTTTGCAAACGCTCACGGGCTACCGGCCCCAGACCGATTATCGGGAGGGGATCGGGGCCTTCGTGCGCTGGTTCAGGGATTACTATGGAAAATAGCCTTCTCACCCCCGCGGGCGAAACCGTGGGCGTTATCGGCCTTGGATATGTGGGGCTGCCGCTCGCGGTGGAATTCGGCAAGAAGTTCCGCACCATCGGCTTTGATATCAACGAGGATCGCGTGGCCGAGGTGCGCGCGGGCCGCGACAGTACCCGCGAGGTGCCGCCGCAGGATCTGTGCGAGGCGAGCTTTCTGACCGCCACGGCGCGGCAGGCGGATCTTGAGCCCTGCAGCATCTATATCGTTTCGGTTCCCACACCGATTGACAGCGCCAAGCGCCCCGATCTGACCCCGCTTCGCCGCGCCTCGGAAACCGTGGGCCAGGTGCTGAAATCCGGCGATGTGGTGGTGTTCGAAAGCACCGTGTTCCCGGGCGCCACCGAAGAGGTTTGCGTGCCGATCCTTGAGGCGCAATCGGGCCTGACGCTCAACACCGATTTCACGGTGGGCTACTCGCCCGAGCGCATCAACCCAGGCGATCGCGAGCGGCGCCTGCCGAATATCGTCAAGGTCACCTCGGGCTCCACGCCCGAGGCGGCCGAACGCATCGATGCGCTCTATCGCGCGATCGTTCCGGCGGGCACCTACAAGGCCGAAAGCATCCGCGTGGCCGAGGCCGCGAAAGTGATCGAGAACACCCAGCGCGATCTGAATATCGGGCTGATGAACGAGCTGGCGATCATCTTCAACAAGCTTGGCATCGATACCGAAGCGGTGCTGAAGGCCGCAGGCACCAAGTGGAACTTCCTGCCGTTCCGCCCGGGGCTTGTGGGCGGGCACTGCATTGGCGTGGATCCCTATTACCTGACCCATAAGGCCGAGGAAATCGGGTACCACCCGCAGATCATCCTTGCCGGGCGCCGCCTGAACGATGGGATGGGCGCCCATGTGGCAAGCCAGCTTGTGAAGGCGATGATGAAGCGGCGCATCCTTGTGGATGGCGCGCGGGTGCTGGTGATGGGGCTGGCCTTCAAGGAAAACTGCCCGGATCTGCGCAATACGCGGGTGATCGATGTGATCCGCGAACTGGAGGATTACGGGATCACGGTGGATGTGCATGATCCATGGGTCGATGCCGGGGAGGCGCGCGGCGAATACGGGCTCGAGATCACCGAACGCCCCGCCGAAGGCGCCTATGATGGCGTGGTCCTTGCGGTGGCGCATGATCTCTTCCGCGCCGCGGGGGCAGAGGCGCTTCGCCGCTACGGCCGCAAGACCCATGTGCTTTACGATCTGAAGAACCTGCTCTCCTTGGGCGAAAGCGATCTGCGGCTATGAGGGCGCCCGTCACCATCGATGGGCCAAGCCTGCGCCTGCGCCTGGTGGAGCCGGGCGATGCGCCCTATCTCTTCGCGCTGCGCACCGATCCCGAAATCAATGCGCATCTTTCGGAAGTAACGGGCACGGCGGAGGATCAGCGCCGCTGGATCGAAGCCTATAAGGCGCGCGAGGCCGCGGGCGAAGAAGCCTATTACATCATCGAACGGCAGGACGGCACCGCATGCGGTACCGTGCGGCTTTACGGAATTGAGGCGGACCGGTTTACCTGGGGCAGCTGGATCCTCGATGCCAACAAGCCCCCCAAGGCAGCGCTGGAGAGTGCGCTGCTCTCGTTCGGGGTTGGGTTCGAGGTGCTTGGCAAAAAACGGGCACGGATCGAAGTGCGAAGAGAAAACGAACAGGCCATCGCGTTTTACAGGCGGTACAAGATGCGTCAGACAAGCGCCGACCATGAATATCTCTACTTCGAATACGATCTGGCACAGTTCACTGGCGATCGTGACTTGCTGATGAGCCATCTGGCAAATCCGGTATGACAACACCCGAACTCAGCAAGAAAGCGTCACCCATGATCGCGCCGGATGTCGAAATCGCGCCGAACGTCCAGCTCAGTGATGGATTGGTCGTGCGCAAAGGGGCGGTCATCGAAAAGTCGGTGGTCTTCGCCGAAGAAATAGATGCGCAAACCATCGTTTCCGAAAACGTGCGGATCGGCGCTGGCGCCGTGGTGGGCGCAGGTGTTTTGCTGAATTGGGGCTGTCTCGTACGGCCGGGCAGTGTGGTGCTCGCATCGGTGCCGCCAAACGCCATTGTTGAGGGCAACCCGGCGCAGATCGTGGGGTACACAAGCCCGTTGGACGCCGAGTTGCCCGAAGATGGGCCGCTTGCGGTAACCGACGACAAAACAACGCGGCTTCAAAGCCAGACACATCATATCGGTGTGGGCGGGGCCATGCTGCACGAGCTTCCACGCGTCTTCGATCTACGTGGCGGGCTTTCGGTAGGCGAATTCGAGCGTGATCTTCCCTTCGCCCCCCAGCGCTTCTTTCTGGTCTTCGACGTGCCATCCGAAGAGCTGCGCGGAGAGCATGCGCATAAAGAGTGCCACCAGTTTCTGGTGTGCGTGCACGGATCCTGCAGAACGCTTCTCGATAACGGGGTTGCCCGGCGCGAGGTTCTCCTCGACCGCCCGAACCTGGGCCTGCACATGCCTCCGCGGATATGGGGCACCCAGTTTCGTTACACCCAGGACGCGGTGCTTCTCGTTCTCGCATCACACCCCTACGATCCCGAGGATTACGTGCGGACCTATGACGATTTTCAAGCTTTGATCGGCGAGCAGCCATGATCCCGTTTCTTGATCTTGAGGCCGCATATCTCGAACTGAAGCCCGAGATTGACGCCGCCATCGCCCGCGTGCTGGACAGCGGCTGGTACATCATGGGCGCCGAGCTTGAGGCTTTTGAGGCGGAGTATGCCGCCTATTGCGAAGCGGGCTATTGCGTTGGTGTGGCCAACGGGCTTGATGCCTTGGTGCTGGCGATTCGGGCGCTCGGTATCGGGCAGGGCGATGAGGTAATCGTTCCGTCGAACACATACATCGCAACCTGGCTTGCCGTTTCTGCCGTTGGGGCCACACCAGTGCCGGTGGAGCCCGATCCGGCAACCCACAATATTGATCCCGCCCGTATTCCCGCGGCGATCGGGCCGCGCACGAAGGTGATCCTGCCCGTCCATCTGTATGGGCAGCCTGCGGATATGGAGCCGATCCTTGCCATCGCGCGTGACGCAGGCCTGGCGGTTGTCGAGGATGGAGCTCAGGCCCACGGCGCGCGCTACAAGGGGCGCCGGCTCGGTGCGCATGGTGATATCGTTTGCTGGAGCTTCTACCCCGGCAAGAACCTCGGTGCGCTGGGCGATGGCGGCGCGATCACGACCAACCGCGCGGATCTGGCCGAGAAGGTGGCCGTGCTGCGCAACTACGGATCGCGCGAGAAGTACGTCAACGAGGTGGCTGGCGTGAACAGCCGCCTGGATCCCTTGCAGGCGGCTGTTCTGCGCGTGAAGCTCACCCATCTCGATGCGTGGAACACCCGCCGCACGGCGGCAGCGGCGGCATATGGCGCCAAGTTGGGCGATAGCGGCCTGACGCTTCCCGTGGTGCCGGATTGGGCGGAGCCGGCGTGGCATCTCTATGTCGTGCGCACGTCGGAAAGGGATGCCCTGAAGAAGCGCCTCGATGCGGCTGGGATCGGCACGCTGATCCACTATCCCATCCCGCCGCACATGCAGGCCGCGTTTGCGCAAATGGGCATGGCGCCAGACGCTTTGCCGATCGCCAAGCGCTTGGCGGACGAGGTTTTGAGTCTTCCGATTGGGCCGCATATGCGTGAAGAGGTGCCGGCCTCGGTGGCCGGGTGCGTTCAGCCATGAGTGAGATCTATCGCTGCAATCTCGTAATGCCCGGGGCGGCAAAGAGCGGCACGAGTTCGCTCCATGAGCTTCTCGATCAACATCCCGATATCGAGATGAGTTCAAAGAAAGAGCCACATCACTTTTCGCGCAGAGAGCGTTTTGAAGCCGGTGCGGCCGCTCACAACGCACTCTTCGAGGGTGGGGGCGAGCCCCTCTACTGCGGTGAATCTTCGACAAGCTACATGATTTCCGAAGCCGCCATCGCGCGGATTCGGGAAAGCCTTGTTGATCCCAAGATCATTATTCTGTTGCGTGATCCGGTAGAGCGTACGTTTTCGCACTACAGGTGGCGCTACACGCTGGGTCTGGAGGATCGGGAGTTTCTGGATGCGCTTCGGGAGGACGGTTACGCCTACGATCCCGAACAAACGCATGGCTACGGATATCGGAGCTACCTGCAGTTCTCACGCTACGGCACCTACGTTCCAAAATGGGTCTCGGCTTTCGGCGAAGACAACGTGCTGATCGTGTCGACCCAGTCGCTGAAAAGCGATCCGGCCGCGACCTTCGCGAAATGCGTGCGGTTTCTCGATCTTTCAGACACTGGTTTCCAGCGGGAGATCAAGGCGAACGTAACCGAGACCCTGACACGCCGTTCCTTTGGCCCTGCGAGCCTTGTGGCGCGATTTGTGCCTCGGCAACTGAAGGGGGCGGCCTATGGAAGGTTGCGGAATGCCATGGCGAAGCGGATTCCGAAAAGAACACTTCGGCGTGAGCTTCTGAGCGGTGAACGGGCCTTCCTGGAAGAAGAATTGGCGGAGGATATTCACTTCTTCCGCACAGTCTTGAGGGCCGCCTAACCCCATGTCCTCCCGCGGTCTGATGAAATCGATGCTGATCATCGGCAGCGCCAATGTGGTGACGATCGGGATCGCGATCCTGCGCCAGAAGGCGGTGGCGGTGTTGCTGGGCCCGGCGGGCATCGGCCTTCTGGGCATTTATGCCAACCTGGTGGGCAGCGCCGCTACCGTTGCGGGCCTTGGGCTTGGCTCAAGCGGCGTGCGCCAGATCGCGGCGGCGCGGGAGGATGCGGCGGTGCTCGCGCGGGTGCGGCGCGTCTTGTTCTGCGCGCTTGCGGTGCAGGGCGTATTCGGCTCGGCCCTCGTCTGGGCTTTTCGGACAGAGCTTGCGGGGCTTTTCTTCGATGATCCGGCGCGCACGCGCGATGTTGGCCTTGTGGCGCTGGCCGTTGCGCTCACACTGGTGGCAAGCTCGCAAACCGCGCTGCTTCAGGGGTTGCGGCGGGTGGCCGATCTTGGGCGCGTCACGGTTTTATCCGCCCTTGCGGGCACCATCGCCGGGCTTGCGGCGATCTGGGCCTATGGCGGCGACGGGCTTGTGGCCTTCATCATCGCGCAACCGCTGACCTCGATCGCGGTGGCACTGATCTACACGCACCGCCTGCCGCGCCCCGAAGGCGCGGCCCCGGATCTTGCCGCGATCTGGGCGGCCTGGCGCCCGATGGTGGCGCTTGGGGCGGTATTCATGCTGGGCGGTCTTGCCGGATCGGTGACCGTTCTGGCCATGCGCGCGGTGCTGGCCAACGATCTCGGCCTTGCCGCCGCGGGCCTGTTTGCCGCCTGCTGGGGCATCACGATGCGATATGTGGGCTTTTTGCTGAACGCGATGTCGGCCGATTACTACCCGCGGCTGACGGAGGTGATTGCCAACAAGCCCGCCGCCAACCGGCTGATGAACGACCAATCGCAGATCGGATTGGCGCTTGGGGCCCCTGTTCTTCTGGCGCTGATCGGCCTCGCGCCCTGGGCGCTGACGCTTCTTTACTCGGCCGAGTTTGCCGAGGCCGCGGCCGTGCTGCAATGGCAGACGCTGGGCAACATCATCAAGATTGCGACCTGGCCTATGGGATTTGCCTTCGTGGCCGGCGCGCAATCGCGGATCTACCTCTGCACGCAACTGGGCTGGAATGCGATGTTTCTGGCCTTTTTCTTCCTCGCCCTGCCAAGCCTTGGCTTGCTCGCCGCGGGGGTGGCGTTTTTTGCAAGCTTTGCGATCCAGCACATGGTGGTGCGCAGCCTCGCGCGGCACTATCACGGCTTTGCGTGGGACCGGCTGACGATGCGCCTGATGATCCTTCATACCCTGCTGGGCGCGGTGATCCTGGCAACGGCGATTGTGCAACCGCTGGCCGGAGCGGGTATCGCGGTCTGTGCGGCGGCGGCCACGGGGCTGTGGGGCGCGCGGCTCGTGCTGGAAAAGATCGGGCCCGGCGGGCGTGCGGTTACCCTGGCGCGGCGCGGCTATGCCCGGATCGGCTGGCCCCTGGAGGATCGGCATGCCTGAAGCCACCCGCCCGCTGATCACCTTCGCGGTTTTTGCCTACAACCAGGAGGATGTGATCGCGGAGGCCGTCGAGGGGGCATTTGCCCAAACCTATTCGCCGCTCGAGATCATCCTGTCCGACGATGGATCGAGCGACGGAACGTTTGAGATCCTGGCCAAGATGGCCGCCGAATATGACGGCCCCCACACCGTGCGCGCCCGCCGCAGCCCCCAGAACCGCGGGCTTCTGGGCCACATCAACGATGTGGCGGCCGAGGCGAAGGGCGAGATCATCGTGATGGCAGCGGGGGATGATGTTTCGCTTCCGGAGCGGACGGAGGTGTTGGCGGAGGCGATTGGATCAAGTTGCGGCGCTGCAGCGGCTTTCTCGGGATACTCCGTTCTGGGCTCAAACGAAAAGATCGCACATGGCTGGGCTCCGCATACGGCGGTGAGCCTTGCTGAGATTGCATTCAACTGCGGCGGGGTCGCAAAGGGCGCGACATACGCCTACCGCACGCATTGCCTTCGCTGGCCGCGCCCGATCCCGGAAAGCCTTTTCAGTGAGGACCGCATTCTGCCGCTGAGAGCCGCCGTGCTTGGCGACGTCATTCCGCTTGCCGAATCGCTGGTATCCTGCCGAGAAGCTGTCGATAGCATGGGCAAAAGGCTGGTTCGGGAACGCCGCCTTCCGGTACAGAACGACCAACACATATCCGCGTTGCTTGAAGACTTGCGGTCCGCCCGTATTGAGCGGGAACTGAGTGTGCTCACCTACTTCACGGCGGCTTCGCTGATTTCGCTGCGTCGTATTGCGCATCGGATGGGACAACGGCGGGGCAATGCTGGCGACCTGATCTTTCGCGTCGCGGGCCGCACCCTAAAATCACTCGTGACCAGATTGGTTAGCACACGATAAGCGCTTGAATTGGTCTGAGCCATTGAAGCCTTACGAATCGAATTGCCGCCGCCTTTCGCTTTTCAAACTGCCGCCCAACGAATGATCGCGAATGTCTGAAATCATTAACGATATCTTTGCTGAAGATAAGGTGCGCGTTTCTGTCATCATTCCCGCTTATCGAGATACCGAGCGGTTGCGCAAGTGCCTGAAATGCTTGGAGCGGCAGACTTTGGCGGCCGATCTTTTCGAGATTATCGTTGTCAACAACGACCCGGACGAGGGGTTGGAGCTTTCGTCCGATACACACAACCTAATTGTCTTGGAAGAGCCGAGGCCGGGCAGCTATGCGGCGCGCAATCGTGGGCTGGAGGTGGCACGGGGCGCGGTGATTGCGTTCACGGATTCCGATTGCCTTCCTGATGCGGATTGGCTTGCGCAGGGGCTCGCCGCGCTTGCGCAGTCCGGGGCGGATCGGGTTGCGGGCCAAGTTCGCGTCTTTGCAACGAACCGTCCGCCGAGTGCTGTGGAATGCTACGAGACATTCTTTGCCTTCGATCAACCCGCCAACGTCGCATCGGGTGTCGCTATCACGGCAAATCTGATTGCACGAGCCGTCGTGTTCGAAGCCATCGGTGCATTTGATGACACACTCCTATCGGGAGGGGACGTCGAATGGAACCAGCGCGCGACGGTCGCGGGGTTTTCGCTCAGTTACGTTGACGGATGCCGGGTGCTGCACCCGGCCCGAAGCAACTGGGATGAGATTTCCAGAAAGGCCAGTCGAGTGATCGGCGGGAAAATCGCAATCGACCCTGAGTATTCAGTGAGCTTGGCCAGATCGCTTATGCCGCCGGTAGAAGCCTGCATCCGCATCCTTAAGACGCCCAGCAGATCATTGCGGGACAAGGTATTGGCTTTCTATGTGGCCTACAGGCTGAAGGTTTACAGATACTCAATTCATCGCCGCCTTCGTTTGGGTACAGCCCATGCTGAACGGTAGAGGATTGATGGGCTGGAGCCTCCCCTGTTGATCTCCATCCTCCTACCTGACCTGCGTGCTGGCGGCGTTGAAACTGTGCGGCTGGTGCTTGCGCGGGAGTTCAGGCGGGCCGGGCATGAGGTGGAGTTTGTGCTCACCCAGGCGCGGGGGGAGCTGCTGGACCGGGCGCGGGAGGCCTATCCGGTTGTCGATCTGGCAACACCGCGGGCGCGCCATATGGCCGGGCCTCTGGCGGCCTACCTGGAACGGCGGCGCCCCGATGCGATCCTCGCCGCGATGTGGCCGCTTACCGTGATCGCGCCCTTTGCGCGGCGCCTGTCCCGCCACCGCTGCCCGATTGTGGCCAGCGAACACAATTCGCTTTCGATCCAATATGCGGGACGGAGCGCGGTGCACCGGCAGGCCCTGCGCCGCAGCATGGCGCTTGGATACAAGGCTAACGATAGCGTCGTGGCCGTCTCCCACGGGGTTGCCGCCGATCTGAGCGCGCTGTCGGGCCTTGCGGTCAGCGATTTCGAGGTGATCCACAACCCCGTGCCCGCTCGGCCCGAAGCGCAGTGCCCGGCTGACGCGGACGCGCTTTGGGGCGCCCCGCGCGGGGCGCGCATCCTGTCCGTGGGCACCTTGAAGGCCCAGAAGAACCATGCGCTCCTTCTTGATGCCTTCGCGCGCCTGCCGTCTTCCAATGCGCGGCTGATGCTTGTGGGGGGAGGGGAGCGTGAGGGTGCACTGCGCGCGCAGGCGGCGCGCCTTGGCGTTTCGGACCGCGTGATTTTTGCCGGGTTTCAGGCCGATACGCGGCCGTTCTACAAAAGTGCGGATGTCTTCGTGCTATCCTCGAATTATGAAGGGTTTGGCAACGTGATTGTCGAGGCTTTGGCGGCGGGCACGCCCGTGGTTTCAACCGATTGCCCTTCGGGCCCCGCAGAGATCCTCGAAGATGGCCGCTATGGGCGGCTGGTGCCTGTGGGCGATGCGGATGCGCTGGCCGCAGCGATCACGGCCACGCTTGCCGAGGCGCCGGATGGCGCCGCCCTGCGCGCCCGGGCCGCCGCCTTCGCGCCGGAGATTGCGGCCGCCCGATACCTTGAGTGCCTGACGCAATGACCGCCACGCTTTACCTCACCCGCACGGGGCTTCTCGAACCGCTCGGCCAGAGCCAGGTGATGGCCTATCTGCGCGGCTTGTGCGCGGGGCAGGAAATCACCCTCGTCACTTTCGAAAAACCCGCCGATCTTGCCGATAGAGGCGCCGTGGCGGCCGCGCGGGCGGAGTGTGTGGCGCATGGGATTCGGTGGCGCCCGCTCCGGTTCCGCCGCGGCCCGAAGTTTCTGGCGCCCGCCCTGGGAATGGCGCAGATGCTGTGGATCGCGCTGGCCGAGCGGCGTGCGGGGCGTGCGGCGCTGATCCATGCGCGATCTTACGTGCCGGCCGCCGTGGCGCTGGCCGCGCACCGGCTGACAGGCGCGCCCTTCATCTTCGATATGCGCGCGCTCTGGCCTGAGGAGTTGATCACCGCCGGCCGCCTCAGCCGGGGCGGTGCGGTGCATCGCGTGCTGACATGGCTTGAGCGGCGCTGCCTGTCGCGCGCCGCTGCGGTGGTCTCGCTCACCCGCGCTGCGGTGCCCGAGCTTGAAAGGCGGGCGCCCGGGCTCGATCCGGCCCGCGTGCATGTGATCCCCACCTGTGCCGATCTCGACCGTTTTGCGCCGGCGGTGCGGGCCGAAGGCGAGCCGCGCGTGTTCGGATGCGCGGGCACGGTGCTGAGCGGCTGGTTCCGCGCCGATCTGCTGGATCAGGTCTTCGCCGCGCTCGCCCGGCGCGATCCCGCGGCGCGCTTCGAGGTGCTCACCCGCGATGACCCTGAAGCGGTGCGCGCGGCGCTGCCGTCGCTGGCGGGCGAACCGGATCGGCTCACGGTTTTCGCCCGGCGCCCGGAAGATATGCCCGAGGCGCTTGGCCGCCACACCGCCTCGATCATCGTCTATGCTGGTGGCGCCCCCTCGGAACTTGGCCGTTCGCCAACGCGGCTTGCCGAAATCCTGGGCTGCGGCGTGCCCGTGATCGCCAATGCCGGCGTGGGCGACATGGCCGAGATTATCGAGCGCCATCGCGTGGGGGTGGTGCTGAACGGCACGGGGCGCGCAGAGATCGGCGCCGCTGCCGACGCGCTTGGCGCGCTTCTGGCCGATCCCGGCCTGCCCGCCCGCTGCCGCGCGGCGGCGAAGGCAGAGTTTTCCCTGGCCACCGGCACGGCGGCCTATGCCGCGATCTACGCGCAGATTCTGGGGCAGGGCCCTCCGGGCGCGGAAACGGGGATCGCGGCGCAATGACGGACGATGCGCCGGAAATCCTCGCCCTGACGCGCCATGGCCGCATGGGCGCGTCAAGCCGGGTCCGGATCATGCAGTTTGCGCCCTATTTCGAGGCGGCGGGGCTGAGGCTGACGCTCGCCCCCTTCGTGGATGACGCCTATCTTGCGGCCACCTATGCGGGGCGCCGCCCCGTGGGGGCCACGCTTGCTGCCTATCTGCGGCGGGCCAGAATCATGGCCCGGGCGCGCCCGGCCGCGTTCTGGTTGCAGCGCGAATGCCTGCCCTGGGTGCCGTGGGCGGCGGAGCAGGCTCTTCTCGCCGGGCCCACCCCCATCGTTTCGGATTTCGATGACGCGGTGTTCCATAGCTATGATCTGCACCGACTAAAGCCCGTGCGCGCGCTTTTGGGCCGGAAGATCGACAGGTTCATGGCGCGTTCGGATATCGTTCTGGCCGGCAACGGCTATCTGGCGGAGCGGGCGCGGGCCGCAGGCGCGCGGGATATTCGCATCGTGCCCACGGTGCTCGACATCGAACGCTATACGCCCGCGCCAAAGCCCGCTGGGCCGGTGACAGTTGGGTGGATGGGATCGCCGACGACATATGCCGCCTATATCGCGCCGCGGCTTGACAGGCTCGAAGCGCTCATGCGCAAAACGGGGGCACGGCTGATGATCGTGGGCGCGGGGCCGGGGTCGGCCGACAGCGATGTGACCACCCATCTGGCCTGGAGCGAGGAGGGCGAGGTGAGCGCCATCCAGCGGATGGATATCGGGATCATGCCGCTTTCGAGCGATCCCTGGACGCTGGGAAAATGCGGCTACAAGCTTCTGCAATACTTGGCCTGCGCGTTGCCCGTGGTGGCATCGCCCGTGGGCGCGAATTGTGAGATCGTGGCGGAGGGCGAGAATGGCCTGTTCGCGCAGGGCGCCGATGATTGGGATGCCGCGCTGACGCGGCTGATCGGGGATGCCGCGCTGCGGGCACGGCTTGGCGCGGCGGGGCGGCAAACGGTTGTGGCCCGCTACTCTGCCCAGGCCATCGGGCCCCAGATCACCGCAGCCTTCCAAGGCCTTATCACACAGGGTGAGGCGCTGCGCCCGCCCGGCCAGGCCGCCTGAGCTATGGCGACCTACTACGCCACCTATTTCGGGCTGATCCTCGCGCAGGTGCTGGGTGCCTCCCGCCAGCCGCGCGCGATGGGGCTTTTATACTGGACGCTGCTTGCGGCGCTCTTCCTTTTCTCTGGCTACCGCTACGAGGTCGGCTGCGATTGGTTTGGCTATGTGCATCACTGGGCCCTGCAACTGCCCCAGGGCTTCGACACCGCGATCGATAGCCGGGAACCCGGGCATTGGGCGCTCATCGAGATATTGCAGCGAGCGGGCTTGCCGTATTACTCGCTGAACGTGGCAACCTCGGCGATATTCTTCGCCGGGCTCCATGTGGTTGCGCGGCGGCAGCCGAACCCGGTGGCGGTTCTGGTGCTGGCCTTCCCGATCCTGATCGTGAACATGCCGATGTCCGGCATCCGGCAGGCGGCGGCGATTGGCCTTGTGTGCTTTGCCTATATGGCGTTTCTCGATCGCAAGCTGATCTACTTTCTGGCCTGGGTCGGCGCCGCAAGCCTTTTCCACACCAGCGCGCTGTTGTTCCTGCTGCTGACACCGTTTGTGAATGGCGGATACACGCGGCGCAACCTCATGCTCTCAAGCCTTCTGGCCCTGCCGGGTGCGGTGCTGCTTCTGGCCTCGGGGCCTGCGGAACTTGCGAGCCAGCGCTATATCGCTACGGGGGTCGAAGCCGCGGGCTCGGCCTTCCGCCTGGGGCTTCTGACGCTTACGGGGCTTGCCTATTTCGCCTTCGTCCAGCGGCGCTGGTACCGGCGCTTTCCCCAGGATTACAAGCTTGCCTCACTGGGCGCGCTGATGATGGTGGTGTTCTTCGGGCTTTTCTTCATCTCCACCGTGATCGGCGATCGCTTCGGCTACTACCTCATTCCGCTGCAACTGATGATCTTCGCGCGGCTGCCGTATTTGTTCGATGGGTCCGACAGGCCGCTCTTCGCCATCGCGCCCTATGCACTGCTCACGGTTGTTTTTGTGGTCTGGACCCAGAATTCCTTCCACTTCCAGCAATGCTATCTGCCCTATCAATCGGTGCTTTTCTGATGCGGGGGGCGGCGCGGTGAAGATCATGCTCACGGCGAACATGGCCTGGAACCTCGCCCATTTCCGAGCGCCTTTGATCGCGGCGCTGGGGGCGGCGGGGCATGAGCTTGTGGCGCTCTCGCCCGCCGATCACGGGGTGGGTGCGCTTGAGGCTGCCGGGGTGCGCCACGTGCCGCTGGCGCTTGATCACAAGGGCACCTCGCCCTGGCGCGACGCGCAACTGATCCGCGCGATGACCCGGGCGTTTTGCGCTGAAGCGCCCGACATTGTGCTGAGCTTCACGATCAAGAACAACATCTACGGGGCGTTTGCGGCGCGCCGTGCGGGCGTGCCGTTCCTGCCCAACGTCTCTGGCCTCGGCACGGCATTTCTGAATGCCGGGTGGCTGGAGCGGATCACGGTTGAGCTTTACCGCAAGGCATTCCGGCCCTTGCCGATGGTGTTTTTCCAGAACGGGGATGATGCGGAGCTGTTTCTGGGCCGCGCCTTGGTACGGCCCGCGCAGGTGGCAGTGGTTCCGGGATCCGGAATTGATCTGGCGCGCTATGCGCCCGCGCCCGCGCCCGAGGGCGATGGCCCCGTGTTCCTGCTGATCGCCCGGCTTTTGCGCGATAAGGGCGTGGGCGAATTTGTCGAGGCGGCGCGCGCGCTCAAGGCCCGGCTGCCGGGCGCACGGTTCCAGCTTCTGGGGCCCGCGGGTGCCGAGAACCGCACGGCCATTCCGGAAACCGAAGTGGCGGCCTGGGTGGCCGAGGGCCTTGTGGATTATCTGGGTGCAACCGACGATGTGCGCCCGTTCATCGCGGCGGCGGATTGCGTCGTGCTGCCCTCCTACCGCGAAGGCACGCCGCGCACGCTGCTGGAAGGTGCCGCAATGGGGCGGCCCCTGGTGGCGAGCGATGTACCGGGATGCCGCGAGGTAATCGAGGATGGCGTGAACGGCTATCTTTGCCCGGTGCGCGATTCCGCGGGGCTGGCCGAGGCGCTTTCGCGCGTGGCCGCGGATGGCCCGGCCCAGCGTGCCGAGATGGGGCGGGCAGGGCGGAAACTGGTGGAGCAGCGCTTCGATCAGGCAATCGTCGTTCGCCATTACCGTGATGCGATCGCCGCGCTCACAGGCCCGGGTGAAACCCGGCGGGCGGGGTAGGGCCGGTGGCGCGCGCCATTGCCCCGAAGCTGCTGACGCCCGAGGCATCAGCGCTGATCCTTCTTTCGCGCGACCGTATTGCACCGGGGGCCGAGGAGGCCGCGCGCAAAAAATGTGCGGCGGTGGAAGATTGGGCGTGGGTCACACAAATCGCGGCGCGGAAGCTCAGCTTGCCGTTTGTGTATCACAACCTCACCGCGCTTTACCCGGGTGGCGGCGGCCCAAGCGCGACGATTGAAACGATGCGGCCCGCGGCACTGGCCATGCAGATGGCCACGCTTCGGGTGAATGCGGCCCAGGTGGCGTTTCACAACACCTGCCTCGCGCCGCTCGGCATTCGCCACGCCTATCTGAAAGGCCCCGCGCTTGCGGCCCGCTTTCATCGCAATCCCGGGCAGCGCTTTGCCCGCGATATCGATGTGCTTCTGCGGGAAGGCGATCTGGCGGGTGTTGTGGCGGCGGCGCTTGGGGCGGGCTATCAGGTGCATGAAACCTCCGATGCACGCCACCGGCTTGACCGGGCCCGCGATAGGCGCGCGCTTCTTCGTTACAGCCCGGTGGTGATGCTGCTCTCGCCCGAGGGTGTGCCCATCGAGCTTCATCGCGAGATCGACAAGAACCTGGGCGTGTTTGACAATGAGGCGCTCTTGGCGGGGTGCACGCCCGTTACCCTGGGCAGCGGAGAGATGCGGACACTGGCGCCCGAAGTGATGTTCACCTTCGCCTGTTATCACAATACCCGGCATCTCTGGTCTCACCTGCACTGGCTGGCCGATCTTTCGGCGATGCTGAACCATCCTGCGTTGAACACCGCAGAGGCGCAGCGCTTTGCCGATGGGATCGGGCTTGGCCCCACAGTTGCGGCGGCGATCGAGCTTGATGCCATTGCCGCGCGGGGCGGCGTGGCTGAAGGCGAAGGCTATGGCGCGCGGCTGATGGAGCTTTGCCTCTCCGCGCTTGAGGGCGATGTGGCTGAGGAGCGGCGGCTTCGCGATGCGCTTTCCGGCAACACCGTGCCTTTCCGCTGGTTGATGAGCGGTGAGGCGGGCCGCCTGGCCGGGCGGCGCCATCTGGCGCGCCGCTTTGCCCCGAGCTTTGAGCAGTATTGGAGCTTGCCGCTGCCGGAAGCCCTGCAATGGCTCTACTATCCCATGAAGCCCTTTTACGGTGCGCTGAAGCGGTGGCGGCGGCATGGCTGACGCAACCACCCACCGATACGCGCTTTACGGGCTGGAATTCCTGGCGGATATGCCATTCCCCGAACTTGCCCCTCTTGGCGGCCCTGCGCTGGGCCGGGTGCAGGTGCGCCAGGGCGCGGTTCCCGAAGATCTGGGGCCGGGAAGCGAAATGATGGACGGGCTTCATATGGCCGGGCGCCGCTGCCTGTTCACGTTCGAGGGGCCCGTGGCGTTTCTGGTGGAGGATGGGCAGCGGATCACATATGCGCCGCGGCCGGGTGCCGTAACCTCCGATGTGCGGCTCTTCATTCTGGGGTCTGCGATCGCGGTGGCCCTGCACCAGCGCGGGGATCTGCCGCTGCATGTGAGCGGTGTTGTCGCCCCCGAAGGCGTTGTGGCCTTCACCGGCCCCTCCGGCGCGGGGAAATCGACCATGGCGGCCGAGCTGCACCGGCAAACCGGCTGGCCGCTATTTTCCGATGACGTGGCGGTGCTGCGGCTCGAAGAGGGGCGCGCGATGCTTTACGGCGGCGTGCGGCGCGTGAAGCTCTGGCGGGATGCGGCGCTACGCCTGGGGCTCGATCCTGCCGAGATGGCGCGGGATTATTCCCGGGCCGACAAATTTCACACCGCGCTTGATGCAGGTTTTGCCCCCCCTCGTCAGCCGCTCACCCACCTTGTTCAGCTTGAGAAGGGGGCGGTGACGCGCCAGCGCCGGGTGACGGGGCGGCAGAAGCTTGAGGTTCTGTCTGCCGCCGTCTACCGGCAACCGTTCTTCCGCGCCTATGGCGAGGGCCGCGACGTGTTTGCGCTGCTTGCCGGGGTGGCGGCGGGGATCGAGATCGGCATTCTCGAACGGCCGATTGATGAGGCCGGGCTCGCGGCCTCGGTCGGGGCGGTTACGGAGCTCGTGGGCGGCGTGCATGTCTAGCCGGGCCAGAGAGCCCCGGGCGCGGGGCTGTCGGATGCGACGGTGGAGCGTTTTGGCCGCGGGGCGGGCGGCACACGGGCCGGGCGGCAACGCGAACGGTGCCGGAACCGCTGCCTCGTGTGAAGAACGGGTCTGCCGAGCGCCGACTGTGTTCATCACCGATTTGAAGCCTCAAAGCGGCTGAGCCCGGGCTGCGCAAAGCAGGTTACCGCCTCACCCACACTCAAAAACAGCAATCCCAGTAACGAAATCGGCCCGCGCCTGGCGCGGGCCGATTTAGTTCTAGACACGCCAAATACCTGCGGCGCACCGCAG
>JANQPC010000056.1 GCA_028285485.1 Paracoccaceae bacterium
GGCGTGGCGCTGATCCTCATCCACTTCCCGAAGCTGGCTTGCGGGCGGGCGGCAGAGGCGGCCTAGGGTTTCAGCCGCAGGGGGCAGCCCGCGGCGACGAGATACACCTCGTCGCTCACAGCCGCTACGCGCTGGTTCATCCACCCCGCCGCATCGCGGAACTGCCGTGCCAGCGCGTTTTCCGGCACGATCCCGGCGCCCACCTCATTGGTCACGAGGATCACCGGGGCCGATTGCCGGGCGAGCGCCGCGGTAAGCACCTCGGTCTCCGCCTCCCAATCACGGCCCGCATGCAGAAGGTTGCTGAGCCAAAGCGTGAGACAATCCACCAGCCGTGGCGCATCGCCATCGGTGGCCCCCAAGGCGCCCGCAAGATCGAGCGGTTCGGCGCGGGTCTCCCATTCCGCGCCACGCCGGGCCTGATGGGCCGAGATGCGGGCCGCCATTTCATCGTCAAATGCCTGGGCGGTTGCGATATAGACGGCGCGCGGCGCCTCCCTAAGCGCATGTTCCTCGGCGAAGCGGCTTTTGCCGGAGCGAGCGCCACCGGTGATGAGGGCGATCCGGGCCATGTCAGATCGCCCCGCGGCCGAATAGGATCGCTCGGAGCGGGTTGCGCAAGACTTCCCAAACTGTCCGTGGCCTCATCCCAGCCCCTTCTCCGATCACTGTAACGCGCGTGTTTGCCAAGCGGCGCGCCCAGCTAAGCGAGGCGCCGCGCCGGCGCAACCGCGCGGGCTCAAGGGCGGCACATTCTCCCCCGATGGCAACCTGTGCCAAACTGTCACGCCGCCGGGCAAAGCGCCGTGCGTAAGTGGAAAAAATACCCACGGCCAGTATGTTCGCGCCATGTCATCTGTGGATACAGAACCGTTTCGCCGGGTGCTGAAGGGCCTGATCCGCCCGCTCGTGCGCATTCTGATCGCCCGCGGGATTACTGCGCCGGCGTTTTATCGTTTGCTCAAAACGGTTTATGTGGAAGTGGCTGAGAAGGAGTTTCGCATCGGATCGGCGCCGCCCACCGATAGCCGGATCACCCTTCTCACCGGCGTTCACCGGCGCGACGTGCGCGCGATCCTGTCCGATCCAGATGACAGTTGGGAAACAGCGCGTTCCAAAACGGCAACAATCGCCACGGTACTCGGCCAGTGGATGGCGCGGGAGCCGTATCGGGGCGCGGATGGCGCGCCAATCCCGCTGCCCCGCAACGCCGATGAGGGCCCGAGCTTCGAGGCGCTGGTGCAGGGGATCAGCCGCGATATTCGCGCCCGCACGGTGCTGGACGAGGTGTTGCGCCAGGGCCTTGTGATCGAGCGCGAAGACGGGCTTTTGCAGATGGCCGATGGCGCCGTTGCAGGCCCGGGTTCGGAAGACCAGCAAGCGGTGTTCTTCGCCGCGAATGTTGGGGATCATATGGCGGCGGCGGCGGAGAACCTGCTTTCGGATCCGCCCCCCTTCTATGAACGCGCGGTGTTCTACAACCGGCTCTCGCCCGCCTCTGTCGATCAGATCGAGGCCCGCGCCCGCGTGCTTGCCCAGGCCGCGCTGGAAGAGCTGAACACCGAAAGCAGCGCCCTTCAGCAGGCCGACAGCGCGTTGGAGGACGGGCTCGAACGCTACCGCTTCGGGCTTTATTTCTACCGGGAGGGCGCCGCGGCGCCGAAAGACCCATCGGAAGGCGGGGATGGTGAAAGTGATTGATCGTAGAGCCGCGCTTGCCCTTCTGGGCACAAGCGCGCTGACCGCCTGCGCCGCCCCCGCGCTGGTTACGCGCGAAGAGCGCGATCCGTTCGAAGGCGGGATCGGCGGCACCGGGATTATCGGCGTGGTTACGGCACTGGGCAGCCTGCAGGTGAACGGGCTCGATGTGGCCATCACTTCGGAGACGGATGTAAAATCCGCGCTTGGCCCGATGGCGCCGGAGGCCATCCAACCGGGCATGGCGGTGACGATCTATGCGAACCGGTCTGCGGGGGCGACCCGCGCGCGGCGCGTCAGCGTGGATTACGCGGCGGTCGGAACGGCGGCGCGCGGGCGCGGCGGGCGGCTTGAGGTTGCGGGCGTGCCGGTCGTGGCAGAGCCTGGCGCGCTTGGCCGCGCGGAGATTGGCGCCCGCGTCGCGGTCAGCGGCGTTTGGGGCCTTGGCGCGATTGTTGCAAGCCGCTTTGATCCGGTGCCCGAGGGGCCGGACCTGATTGCCGGCACGGTCACGCGCGGCGATCCCGCGCGCTTCGGGATTGGCAGCGTACCGGTGCGCGGGATCAGCCGCCTGCCCCGGCGCGGCGGCTACGCGGTGGCACTTGGCCGCGCCGATGAGGCCGGTTTTCAGGCGCGCACGCTTCTGGAAGGCCGGTTTGGCGCGAGCGATCGCTTGCGGCTTCTTTCCGTTGAAGGGTTTTTGGAGCCTGTGGCGGCGCAGCCGGGCTTCCGCATCGCGGGCCTCGGCCACAGTTTCGACCGGCAGGTGAACCTCGCGCCGCTGGCCGACGCACGCGCGATCTTCTTCGGGCGCTATACCGGGCTTTTCCGCGCGCAGGCCGGATATGTTGTACCCGAAGGCTTTGCCGACCGGCGCGCCGCGCTTTCCGGCGGGATTGCCGATTTCGGCGGGCCGGTCGTTGAAACACTCTAGCGCGCCCTATCCCGGGCTCGAATACCCCCTGGAAAGGCGGCGCGCAGGCCACGGGGCGGGGCTGCGCGCCTTCCTGGCAATCAGAGGTCTGGACGGAAGGGTTCCACACGCCAGGAATTCAGGTGCCGGGGCGGCTACTCCACCGGCTCGGGCGATGCGATCAGCGCGCCCAATGTCAGATCGCCGTAGCCCGACCGTTCCGAGTAATCCGGGCCAAGCGCCTGAACGATTGCCTCCCGGATCTGCGGCCCCGTGCCGCCGCCGCGCGCCTCGATCAGCCTCGCGATCACTCCCGCCGCCTGGGCCGAGGCCGCAGAGGTGCCGCCAAAGCCGTAATTGGCGGCCTGATGCGAGGCAAGGCTACCGGGGGATTCGGCATAGCCCCCGTGGCCCAGGATGTCGGGCGCCGGGATGTAGTTGAACACCTGTTTCTCGATCGGCGCCGGTTTGACCATCGGATCTTCGTCGCGATCGCTTGGTGCAAGGAAACAAAGGCCGGCGCCATATTGGCTGTACTCCGCCGGAACCAGTGGTGAGCTCTTGTCGCCCGCATTCTTGAGCTTCGAGGCGCCCACGACGATGATGCCGGTATCTTCGAACGGGTCTTTCCCTGCCCCGGCATTCGACTCCGCCGCCGCCTTCAGCCATTCCTCCGGCACGTCCAGCTTGGCCGCCTCCAGCATCTCAAGGATCGCCGCGTAGCCCTCCTTGTCGCGCAGAAGCGCGAGGGCCGGCGCAAAATCACCCAACGCGCCGGGATAAGAAATCGCCGCCGTGCCATCATTGCCCGAGGGGATCACCACCGGCACCTTCATGCTTGCCGCGAGGATCGTCAGCGCAAGCGGATCACAGGTGCCAACGTAGCTGCCGCGATCTTCCTCGGGGGGCCACTCCTGCGGATAGTCTGCCGCGTCAGGCCGCACGAAGGGCGGGCCGACGAGGATCAGGTGGGCGGCATCATTTTCCCGAAAAACCATCGTTGCGATTGCCCGGGCCACGGTGAGCCGATTTTCATGGGTGTTGGAGACCCTGTTGGTCACCCGTGCCGCCAGAAGCTTCGCCTCCGGCGCCGTGCCCCAGATTTCGCAAACGTCTTTCTTCGGCGTTCCAACAATCAGCCCGCCCATGGCGGTGCCGTGCCCGCCACCCTTGGAGTTGAAGGCGAAGCGGCCATTGGTGAAGGTCGCATAATCCGCATTCACAATCGCCGTGGAAGCCTTCCAAAGGGCCGGGTCGGTCGAAGCTGCAAGCTCCCGGCTAATTGCATGGTCTGCGCCGCGCTCGAAGGTTGGGTGGGTCACGTCAATCGGCCCGTCGATAAGCCCCACGCGCATGCCCTTGCCGCCGGTCTCAAGGTTGCCGCGTGCCGCCGAGATGCCCAGCTTTTCGAGCGACCACTGATCCAGGGGAAGGCTCGGGGGCTTCGGCTTCACGCGCTCCGATACCGGGCCCAGCCCGATATAGGGCGAGGGCAGCGGATCGTAGGCCTGCACATCCGCGATGGCGGCGACAAAAAGCTCATCGAAAATCTCGCGCAGATGGGTGAAGGCGGCCTCGGCAATCTCGGCGCCGGAACTGCCATCGGTGGCGTAATGCACGCCCGCCCATTCACGGTTTTCCCGGATCCGGTAGGCCACATCGAAGGCCTCGGCCACGATGCCGGGATCATAGGCATAAACCTCCGCAATCCCATGCGCGAGAAGCGCCGATTGCGTGGCGTGGCCGCTGGGATAGGCGAAGTGATTGGGAGTGAGCACGGTAGGATCGATCGCGTGGTCCACAACATGCGGGCGCGGGCGCTTGTACTTATCCTTGTAGTGCGCAGCCAGCGCGAGGCCCGCGTTCTGAAGCTGCCCCATCAGGCGCAAAATCGATGGCGGCGTGCCCGCCGCATCTTCGAAGATCTCCAGAAACGGGCTGAAGATATCGTCAATCTCTGCCTCGATCTCGGGCTGGCGCTCGGCGCGTTCGGGATCGGCCTGCTTGGCGATCAGATCATCAAGCTCGGCGCGCACCACCGGCCCGTCGTAATGTGGCCGACCGGGAACATCGTCGGCATCAAGCGTATCGATAATGTCTTGAAACTTCTCGTAAAGGCGGCGGCGATAGACCTCATCCTGAACCACCCACGATCCACCGAGAAGCGACGATGATTTCGTCTTCGTCTTGGTTTTCGTCTTGGTCTTGGTTTTGGTCTTTGTCTTCGTTTTGGTTTTGGTCTTCGTCTTGGTCATCTCGCTACCCCTTTCGGCCCCCCTGTAGACGTGGCCTTCAATCTGGTTTGCCGCAGGCTGACCTCAGCCCGCGCGGTAATCTGGAAGCTCCAGGCGCTTCAGCGCATCGGTGATCACTTCAACGCTGCGCTCTGCCGGAAGGGCGTAATCCGGCGCGCCCATCGCCTCTGTGCCGAAATCGGGATCCACCTGGCGCAGGCGGCGGTAGATGGCGAGCGCTTTGTCTGTCGCCCCCGTCATCGCGTAGCTCGCCACAAGATGGCGCATCACCGGCAGAAAATCCGGGCGCTTGGCCAGCACCTGCTCGCCGATACGGATCGCCTGGTCATGGCGGCCCGAAAGCGTGGCCGCAATCGCGGCGGAGCTGTCATAGTAGTAGCGGTAGGGGCTGTAACGGCCGAGCCGGCGGGCGATATCCGCTGCCTTCCGCGCCATTTCAAGCTCTCCGCTATAGATCGCATTCATCGCGGTGGCATCCCAGCCGAAGGCAAGGTTGGGAAGCGAACGCCGGCTCTCGGCCAGAAGTTCGCGCGAGGTGGCCAGATCCCGCCGCACGAAACCTTCGAAATGGCCCGCAATCGCAAGCACCACCGCGTTCGAGGGCTCTGCCTCCAGCGCTTTTTCGAGAAGCTCGCCGGCTTGCTGAACCGTCTGCTCGCACGGATCGTGGCGTTCGCCGATCAGAAGCGGGATGGCGAAGGCGCGCCACGCTTGCGCATTGGCAGAGTAATGCGGGCCGTCAAACCCCGCGAGGATCTCGCTTGAATCCACGATCCCGTCGCGCGACAGCGCGAAAAGCTGGTGAACGGCGGCATAGAGCGTGGGGCGCGTGGTTCGGCCGGGCTGGCGCATCACCACCGCCTCGATCGAATCCACCGCGCCCATCACGAACTCATCGATCGTCTGAGAGGAAATCGCGATGGCGGTTTCCCAATCGGTGCCGATCGATGCTGTCCAGACCACCTTGCCCGAGGCCGGTACGCGGGCCAGGATCGTGATCTGGAGCTCTCGCGCGACGAGGGAGACGCGCACCTCAACCAGCACCGGGGGGCAGAGAACGCTCTCCGTCGCCCGGCCAGCAAGCTGGTTGCTCTCCATATCGCGCAGATCATAGGTTTCGACGAAGCCATTGTGGCGGAACGTCGTTTCAACCGCATTGGTGATCCGTTCGGCCACCACTTCTGCCAGCGGATCATCGGCAATCACCACGGGGCTGCCGATCAGGATGCAGGGCGCGGCCTCGAATACAACCGGCGCATCAATCGCGGCGGGCCCGGGATCGACCATTGCGCCGCGATCTTCCTCGACCCGCGATTCAAACGCCGTACGTTCCTCGCGCAGCCAATCCTCGCCATCTTCATCCAGCCGCGGCGCATCTTCGAAGAACACGGTGCGGGTATCGCTGCCGGGATCAAGCGCGATATCCATCCCCGTCAGCCAGACATGTTCGTAATCGGCCTGAAGCGAATCGCTCCACGGCGCCAGCGCCTTGCGCAGGGCATGCAGTGACTGGCGCAGGGAGTTGCTGGCCTGATCTTCGAATGACCGGCCCCAAAGCCGCACCTTCAGCCATTCGCGCGAGCGCCGCCTGTCGCGCGCCGTGGCGAGCATCGCCAGAAGCACGCGCCCCTTCTTTTCGGAGATCCGGATCTCCCGGCCTTCGGGATCGGCCAGCCGGAAGTTGCCGACAAGCGACAAGCTCAATCTATCCTGATCACCCCCGGTGATCTTCCCCATCGGTCCATCCCCGCCAAATCCGTCGCCCCCACCGGCCCTTACGAGGCTCTCTGCATCTAGACTACGCGGAAGCGCGCGGCCTTGTGAACCGTCCAAACCATCCCTCTGCTTGAGTTTCTCGCGCAGGATGATCATTGCGCACCAGCCCCGCGCGGTTCGTGCCCGGCAGAAAACTGGCTTGGTAACAACTCGTTATCCCAGGGAACATAGGCGGCGCTGAAATGCACCGTGGCCCCCGGTTCGTTCTCGCCCAGAAGAAGGCATCGCTCGGCGGCGGCCTTCGTGCGCGCGCCCGGCTTCAACCGGGCGGAACCGCGCAGGGCAAGCGTGCGATCGGTTTGCTCAAGAAAAACATAGCCGTCTCCCCCAATGAATGCCCCGCGGATGTCAAGTCCCGCCGGGGGAGAGCGTTCCACCAGAAACATCTCTCCCCCGCCGGGGCCCTGCGAGACGAGCGTTGCGCATAGCACAAGGTCGGGACTGAGCCTTGACGGGGCTTCGTCTTCGAACCCCGTGCACGCACCGGCATTGGAGATACTCAAAAATTCGTTCCGCCCGCCCGATCGAGACACAATCAGAAACTCATTACGCTCGGAGATAATCGTTTGGGGATGCCAATAGCTTGCCGTTGCACGCCGGTTTTGCATGGCAATGAAAAACGTCACTTGCTGAAAGCTCCTTTCTCCCCCCGCAGGGTGACTCGAACCATTGAGCGCAGGATGTGATGGCCGCGTCGTGGCAAGCGTTAATCCTGCGTTAAAGTTGCGAAAATTTATTTTTCATTAACTCTTTCAGAACGTTATGCGGGGAATTCGGGCGGCGGGGCGCGCGGCGTGGCATTCGTTTTGACGTAGAATTGGCGGCTGCCCCCCCGGTTTTTCTAACGCAGCGCTGACGGGCGGGGGTCACGCTGCCCCCATGGTTGACGTGTTCCAACCCATCAATCGGCGGTTTGCCCGCCAGCCAGGTGCCCCCCGGCGCCGTGGCGGGTGTGCGACGCCCGGGCCAAGCGCCCGGAAGGCTGCTGGGGCGGCTTCGCAAGAGGCCGTGCGTTCCGGTGGTTCTGATGCCGCCAGGCTCTTTCCCGGCCTGGCGCGCAGGCTTGGGCGCCGGCGGTACGCTGCCGGGGGCCATCGGTTCGGGGTGCGAAGGGTGCCCCGGCCGGTGGCCTGTGAGCCGAGATGTTACGTGCGAGTTATGGGCCGTATGCCCTTGAGCTGATTTGAGATCTCCATCCCTGACCGTTCGGGCCGAAAGGCTCCCATCCGGGCGGTGACTTCGCCATGTGAGTGGGGCGAGGTTGGTGGAGTGCCTGTGGCAGCGTTGTCCCGTGCTGTAACAGGGTTGCCCCGCGTCCGTGCCTCATCCCATGGGCGCGGGGCTTTTTCTTCGTCAGGCGCCGCAGTCCCCGGCTCAGCTTGGCTCCTGCGGCGCGATCTGTTCCCAGCTTTGCCCCATCGCAACGATGCAGGCCCGGCCATTGGCGTAGGATTGCACAAGCGTCCAATCCCCGCTCCGGGGGGCTGACCAGACTTCCAGCACAGAATCGGGGCCGCGCACGCCGCGACCGGTCATCTGCGCGCCATAGTTCATCTTCAGACGGTCGCGCAGGGATTCGCGATCATCACAGATGACATCGGCGATGCGCGCATCTGCGGGTGCCGCGAGGGCCAGCGCTGCGGCGATCGAAAGGGCGCGGAGAAAAACCATGGCGCGAGGCTAACACGCGGATGGGCCCTTGTGTAACATTTTGATGACGATTTGTGGATATCTCGCTAGCCCACCTGCACGCCGCCGCGCCAGACAGCGCGGATAACCGGTGTTTCGCCCAGCATCCGCACCCGCACCAGATCGGCCAGCGCGCCCGCCGCGATCCGCCCGCGATCAGGCAGGTGCGCAGCGGCTGCGGGCGCCGCAGAAACCGTGGCCACGGCCTTCGGCAGATCGCCCCAAAGCGCCGCTAGCTTCCAGGCCGCGGCGATCAGAAGCGACGGTACGTAATCTGAGGAGACGATATCCAGCAGATCCGCCTCTGCCAGCGCGCCCGCCGAGACATTACCGGAATGCGAGCCGCCGCGGATCAGGTTCGGCGCACCCATGATGATCCGGATCCCCGCATCGCGGCAGGCCGCCGCGGCCTCAAGCGTGGTGGGAAACTCCGCCAGATCGATCCCCAGTGCCCGGGAATGCGCCACATGCGCCGCCGTTGTATCATCGTGGCTGGCCAGCGTTGCCCCAAGGCGCGCGGCCTCGGCCACCGTGGCCTGTTCATGGGCATCGCCGATCTTCGCGCGGCGGGCCTTCTGGCGTTCCACATGCGCCGAGAACTCGATATCGCTGAAGGCGTATTTGCTCGAAAGGTAGGTTTTGAGCTGCGACAGATCGCGGAACTGGCGCTGGCCGGGGGTGTGATCCATGAGGCTCACAAGCCCCACGCGATCCTCCGGCCCGAACTCGGCAAATTCCTCAATCAGCGTATCGGAACAGATCTCGGCGCGCAGGTGGATGAGATGGCGGATCTTCAGCGCATCGGCCGCGCGCAGATCGAGGATTTCGGTGGCCACCTTGCGGGCGTATTTGCCGTAATTCGTCGAGGCTTCCATCACCGAGCCCACGCGCAGCGCGTCAAAAACAGTGGTTATGCCGCAAGAGGCCAGTTCGCCATCATGGGCGAGAATCGCGCTCACATGGGGCATTTCCACCTTCGGGCGGGGTTCGATATGGCGTTCAAGGTTGTCGGTGTGCAGCTCCACCAGGCCGGGGATCAGCGTATCGCCCGCGAAATCGGTGGCGCCTGCCGGCACCCGATCGCCTTCCGCGATGTCGACAATCTCGCCATCCGCAATATGCAGCGCACCGCGCATCACGCGATCCGGCAGGACGATCTCGGCATTGGCCAGGCATAGCTCCAGGGCAGCCGCGGGCAGCGGGGGGCGGAATTCGTTCATCGTTTCTCTTCAAGGGGTTCGAGGGCAAGGCGCGCGCGGGCCTCCGCCACGGTTCCGGCAAGCGCACCGTCATTGGCAACGCTCAGGATCGGCACGCCTTCTGGCAGCGGATAGGTGGCGCGGGAAAGGCGGCGGCCAATCTCATCCTCGCTTTCCCGCCCCCGCGCGGCCAGCCGTGCCGCAAGCGTCTCCGGCGCCGCGGTGATGTTCAGCACGACGAAGCGCGGGAACCGCTTTTGGGCGAGCCGCAACACGGAACGCGAGAGGTTCACCAGCACCTCCGCCCCCGCGGCCACCTGGGCCTCAACAGCCACGGGGATCCCGTAGGACAGGCCGTGGGCGCGCCAGTGGAGGCAGAATGCTTCGCGCGCCACCCTCTCTTCAAACACCTCTTCGGTAACCGGATCGTAGTCTTCCCCGCCCAGTTCCGGCGCGCGCGTGATCACCCGGCGCGCGATGGCAAAGCGCGGCTCCGCGGCGGCAAGCCCAGCCATCACGCTATCCTTGCCAACGCCCGAGGGGCCAACCACACCGATCAGACGCCCTGTCATGCCGCCGCCCCCGGGGCAAACCCGGTCACATCGATCTCGCGATCGGCCACGCGGCGGCGCGCGCCTTCATCGTGAAAGATGCCCACGATGGCCGCGCCCCTGCCCTTCGCCTCGTCGATCAGATCGAGAACCACCTCGCGGTTGGTGCCATCCAGGCTGGCCGTTGGCTCATCAAGCAAAAGCGCGGGATATGGGTGAACAAAGCCGCGCGCCACGTTCACGCGCTGCTGTTCGCCCCCCGAGAAGGTTGTGGGCGACAGGGCCCAAAGCCGCTCGGGCAGGTTTAGCCGTGCAAGCATCGCGCGCGCCGCCTCCCGCGCGGCCTCGGGGCTGGCCCCGTTCAGAAGCAGCGGTTCGGCGACCACGTCCAAGGTTGGCACTCGCGGCACCACACGCAGAAACTGGCTGACATAGCCCAAGGTGCTGCGCCGCAAGGCCAGGATCTCGCGCGGTTCGGCCCGGGCGAGATCGGTGCCGCCGATCACCACCGCCCCTGCCGCGGCAAGGTAGTTGCCGTAGAGGATGCGCATGACGGTGGATTTTCCGGCGCCCGACATGCCGGTGAGCGCCACGCATTCACCCGGCGCAACCGCCAGCCCGCAGCCCGCAAGCACCTCGATCTCCGCGCCGCCCTGATTGTGCAGCGTGAAGGTTTTCGAAAGGTTCGATACGTGAATCATGGCCGGGCCTCAGACCTGGAGAACGGAGCTGACGAGCAGCTGGGTATAGGGGTGCTGGGGATCGTCGAGCACCTGATCGGTGAGCCCGGCCTCCACCACATGCCCGCCCCGCATCACCATGAGCCGGTCGGCCAGCAGGCGCACGACGGCGAGATCGTGGGTAACCACGATCGCCGAAAGCCCCATGCCGCGCACAAGGCCGCGGAGCAGATCAAGCAGCCGCGCCTGCACGCTCACGTCCAACCCGCCCGTGGGCTCATCCATGAACACAAGCCGCGGGCCGGTCACCAGATTGCGGGCGATCTGCAGGCGCTGCTGCATGCCGCCAGAGAAGGTTGTGGGCCGGTCATCGATCCGCGCGGGATCGATTTCCACCCGCCCCAGCCAATCGGCGGCTTCTTCGCGGATAGTGCCGTAGTGGCGCGCCCCCACCGCCATAAGCCGCTCGCCCACATTGCCGCCTGCAGAAACGTTCATGCGCAGCCCGTCGCGGGCGTGCTGGTGCACGAAGGCCCAATCTGTGCGGCTGAGCATGCGGCGTTCGGGTTCGCTCATCGTCAGCGTGTCGCGCGGGCCGTCAGCGCGGGTATCGAAGATCACTGCGCCGCTATCGGGGGCAAGCTGGCCCGCGAGGCAGTTCAGCAGCGTGGTTTTCCCAGATCCGCTTTCACCCACGATGCCCATTACTTCACCGGGATAGAGATCGAAGCTCACATCGGCGCAGCCGATATGCGCGCCGTAGCGCTTAGTAATGCCCTGGGCAGAAAGAAGGGGGGTCATGGATGGGCCTCAAGATAGGCGGTGACGTCGCGGTGAAAGCGGTCTGGCTGATCGAACTGAACGAGGTGGCCGCCGGGATAGGTGAGCGACCGGCCTGTTGGCAGGGCTTCGATGGCCGCAGCCTCGGCGCGCGAAGTCAGCAGGCTTGCCCGCCCCCAGATCGCAAGCACGGGGCAGACCACGCGATCCAGAAGCGGCCAGCCGTTGAAAGCCAGTGCGGCGCGCATGGCATCCCGCAGCCCGCCGGGCGCCATCGAGGCAATCGAAGCGCGGATCGCGGGCCGGGCGGCGCGGTTTGTTGTGCGGCGGCTGATCGCCCGGGCGATCAGGCGCGGTGCGCGGGCAAAAAGCGGGATTGCGGCCGCACCTGCGCGGTGAAGCGCCGCCAGCGGCAGGCGCAGCGGCGTATCCACCAAAACAAGCGCCCTGAGCGCCCGGCCAAGGCGCGCGGCCAGCGTGAGCGCCACCATCCCGCCCAACGAATGGCCGATCAGCGCGGCGCGCGGGGCCAGTTGCGAAGCGATATGATCGGCATAAGCCGCCACAGTGGGCGCGGTGCGCGGCACACTCCCGTGGCCCGGAAGCGTGAGCGCCTGCCCCCCGGGCCAGAACGGGGCCGCGTGGCAGGCGGCGCCATGCAGGATAACCGGCGCAGTCACAGCGCCACCGGCGGCCTCTGGCCCGCGCCCCGATGCCCCGCCGCGCGGCGGCCCTCGCAGAAATCGGTATCCGAGCACACGAACATGCGCCCGCCCGCATCATCGGTGATCACCTCGTCAAGATAGCTGTTCTCCGCCCCGCAAAGCGCGCAGGCATGCGCCGCCTTGGAGGCATCGAAGGGATGATCTTCGAAATCGAGGCTCACCACCCGCGTCCAGGGCGGCAACGCATAGATCCGCTGTTCGCGGCCCGCGCCGAAGAGCTGGATCGCCCCCATCTCCATCTTCGGATTGTCGAATTTCGGGATCGGAGAGGGATCCATCACGTAGCGGCCCTCAATCCGCACCGGATAGGCATAGGAGGTGGCGATGTGGCCGTGGCGCGCGATGTCTTCATAAAGCTTCACATGCATGAGCCCGTATTCCTCCAGCGCATGCATCTTCCGCGTTTCCGTCTCGCGCGGTTCGAGAAAGCGCAAGGGTTCGGGGATCGGCACCTGATAGACGAGGATCTGATCTTCGCTCAGCGGCTCTTCGGGAATCCGGTGGCGGGTTTGAATCACCGTGGCCTCTGCGGTGGCCGTGGTGGTGGAAACGCCCGCCGTGCGTTCGAAGAACTTGCGGATCGAAACGGCGTTCGTGGTGTCATCGGCGCCCTGATCGATCACCTTCAGCGTGTCGTCAGGCGTGAGCGTGGCGGCGGAAACCTGAACCCCGCCCGTGCCCCATCCGTAGGGCATCGGCATCTCGCGGCTGGCAAAGGGCACCTGATAGCCGGGGATTGCGAGGCCCTTCAGGATCGCGCGCCGGATCATCCGTTTGGTTTGCTCGTCGAGATAGGCGAAATTGTAGGATTGATCGGTCATTGCTGTCCCGTCCCCGGCCCTGCGGGGCCCCTTGCTTGTGCGTAACGCGCGCTCATTCCGCCGCCTCCTGCGCGGGCACCGCCCCCGCCTCGCGCCGAAGCTTGCGGATCAGTTCGAGTTCGGATTGAAAATCCACGTAATGGGGCAGTTTGATGTGTTCGAGAAATCCCGTGGCCTGGATGTTATCCGCGTGGGAGAGCACAAACTCGATATCCTGCGCGGGGGCGCCGACATTGTCTTCGCCCAGCTCCTCCCACCGCATGGCGCGATCCACCAGCGCTACCGAGATCGCCTTGCGTTCGGATTGGCCGAGGATCAGCCCGTAGCCGCGGGTGAATTGCGGCGGCTCCGTCTTCGATCCGCCGAACTGGTTGACGGTTTCGCATTCCGTCACCGTGATCTCGCCGATCTCGATGGCAAAGCCCAGTTCGGGGATTTCCATCTCCACCGCCACGGCGCCGATCCGAAGCTCGCCCACAAAGGCGTGGTTCCGGGCGTAGCCGCGTTGGGTGGAATAGGCGAGGCCGAGGGTAAAGCCCTCATCGGCACGGGCCAGTGCCTGAAGGCGCAGCGCCCGGTCCGCCGGCAGTTCCAACGGCTCGCGGGTGAGATCGCGGGGCTCCGTTTCTTCCGCCGGCGCTTCCTCGATCAGGCCCTCGCGGTTTAGGAAAGCGGTCACATGCGGCACATGCGCTTCGTCTGCCTCGCGGCTTGGCGCCGGGGGCACCTCGCCTTCAGCCGCCAGTTTGAAATCAAGCAGGCGGTGGGTGTAGTCGAAGGTCGGCCCCAGAACCTGGCCGCCCGGCAAGTCCTTGAAGGTGGCCGAGATGCGCCTGTCGCATGCCATTTCTGAGGTTTCGACCGGCTCTGACGCGCCGAAGCGCGGCAGCGTGGTGCGGTAGGCGCGGATGAGAAAGATCGCCTCGATCAGATCGCCCCGGGCCTGCTTGATCGCAAGCGCCGCAAGATCGGGATCGTAGAGCGATCCCTCTGCCATCACCCGGTTGACGGCGAGCGAAAGCTGTTCGCGGATCTGCGCAACCGAAAGCTCGGCAACCGCCGTGTCGCCCCGACGCTCTTCGGCAAGCCAGGCATGGGCGTTCTCAATCGCGCGCTCCCCGCCTTTAACGGCAACATACATCAGGCAATCCTCGTGGTGCGGGGCAGCGCGGCTATCTCGCGGCCCGCGGTGAACAGGAAATCAAGCCCGAGGGGGAAGCGGGCGTTGTTGCGGCGAAACAGCTCGGTATCGGGCAAGGCAAGCGTGGCGGTATCGCGGATTCCCGGGCCCGAGAGCGTGGCGCCGGTTTGCGACAGCGCCGCGCATTCGATGATCAGGGTGGCCGAACGATCCGGGTATTCCGGCGTGCCAACGGGATAGGGATCAAGCGGCAGAAGATCCTCCCAGCCGCCCAGTGCAAAGGCACAATGCGCGGGGCCGGTGAGCGGCGCGCCGGTGTGAAAGGCCACCCAGGCGCGCATCTCGGGCGTATCGCAGGCACCCGCCAGGTAGAGCGGCGTATCGGGATCGCAAAGCGTGAGAAGCGCGGTACCAGCGGCGGGCGAAAGCGGCGGCGGCGGGGTGGCGCCCGCAATTTCTTCAATCGTGCCCGGCCGCGCCATGGCGCGCATCAGGCCGCGAAACGCAAAGGCGGCCTCGCGCGGCGGATCGGCAAATCCGCCCTCAAGCGTGTCAGCGCGCATCAGTCTTCCCCCCGCACCAATGTGAAGAACTCAACTTTCGTGGCGGCGGCTTTTTCGGCCCGCGCCGACTTGCGTGCCGCCTCCTCGGCGCGCAGCGGCGCAAGCACCGCGGCTTCGACCTCTTCGGCGCGGCCCGTTTGCATCAGCGCATCGATGAGCGCGGCGGCTTCGGCCCCGGGCCTGGAGCGCCCGGCCACATGGCCATGGCCCACGGTGCCGCAGGCAAGCTTCAATGCCGCGCGCGTAACGGTCATTTCGCCCAGGTTGAAGGGCGCGCCGGTGCCCCCGGCCCGGCCCCGCACCATCACCGTGCCAATCTCGGGGCGCCGGAGCCAATCGAAGGGCTGGGCCAGCCCTGCCTCTGCCAGAAGGGCTGCGGCGCGGCCCTCTGCGGCACGGGCGAGAAGGCCCATATAGGCGCGGCGCGCCTCGGTTTCGGGGGGCCGTTCGGGGGCCAGAGTGGCTGCCATCTAGACAACTCCGATGTATACTATACAACTAGACATATCTTAGACCATCGCTTCGAAACATGCTCGTAAAATTTTCATGACAGCGGCGCACCCTACCCCCCTTTGGCAAACGATCGCGGGCGCGTTGCGGGCGGCCATTGCCGAAGGTCAGTACCCCGAGGGAAGCAAGCTGCCGCCCGAGACCGCGCTCGCCAAACGCTTCGGGGTGAACCGGCACACGGTGCGCCACGCCCTGGCCGCCCTGGCCCAAGACGGGCTGGTGCATAGCCGCCGGGGGGCGGGCACCTTCGTGCTGGCCGAACCGCTCGATTACCCGCTGAGCGACCGGGTGCGCTTTCACGAGAACCTGCGCGATGCAGGCCGGATGGCGCGGCGCGAGATGCTTTCAATCGAACTGCGCGCGGCATCGGAGCGGGAAGCGCGGCGCCTGCGGATCGCAGCGGGCGCGGAGATCTGCATCACGCATACCATCTCCTTCGCCGACGAAACGCCCGTTGCGCTTGCCGAAAGCCAGTTTCCCGAGGTGCGCCTGCCCGGCATCGCGGCGGCGCTGCGCGAAAGCCAGGGAGTCACCGATGCGCTCGCCGCCGTGGGCGTGGCCGACTACCTGCGCAGCGAAACACGGCTCTGGGCCGCGGCGGCCGATGCCAGCCAGGCTGCGCATCTGCGGCTTCGCGCCGGGGCGCCGCTTCTGGTGACCTCTTCGATGAACGTGGCCGAAGGCTGGCCGGTGCAATACGGGCGCACGTGGTTTGCGAGTGACCGGATCACGCTTACGCTGGAGCATTGAGGGCACGAGCCTTCCAAGCGGATCGGCTACTCGTACTTCTCCAAAAACGCCTCGGCCTTCAGCGCCCGGAAATCATCAAGCGCCGCGCGCAGGGCGCTATGGCTCCAATCCCACCAGGCCAGCGCGATGAGGCGTTCGGCGATGGCCATTGGCTGCCGTTCGCGCATGGGTTTGGCGGGCGTGCCCGCCACGATCGTGTAGGGTGCCACATCTTTCGTGACGATGGCGCCCGAGGCGACCACCGCGCCATGGCCCACCGTGACCTCGGGCTTGATCTGGCAGGCATGGCCCAGCCAGGTATCGTGCCCCACATATCCGCGCCGCGCGGCCCTCTGGGCGAAGAACGCCGCATCGTCCGCCGCATCATCCCAAAGATCTTCCGAGCGATACATGAAGTGATGCAGTGCCGCGCGATCGAGCGGATGGTCGGTGGCCCCGATCCGCACGAAGCTCGCAATATTGGCGAACTTTCCGATCGTGGTGTTGGCGATATCGGCGTAGCGATCGCAATAGCTGTAATCGCCGAACTCGGAATGGGCGATGCGGCTGCCCTTGCCGACCTCGCAAAACCGCCCGAACCGGGCGTTCTTGATCTCGCAGCCGTCATGCAAAAACGGCGCGTCTTCCGTGAGCCGTGCCATGAAGCGTTAATGCCCGCCCTCTTCGCCCTTGATCAAGCGGGCCCGCAGGCGGCCCGAGAGCCAATCCATGAAGATCACCATGATGATGATCAGCACGATGTAATAGGCCACCTCTTCCCAATCCTTCTGCGTCTGGATCGCCTGGGTCAGCATCAGGCCGATGCCGCCGCCGGTGATCGCGCCGATGATGGTGGCCGAGCGGGTGTTGGATTCAAGGAAGTAGAGGATCTGCGCGAGCAAGACCGGCATCACCTGCGGGATCACTCCGAAGCGGTAGCGTTGCAGCGGCTTGGCGCCGGTGGAGGCGATCCCGTCGATCTGCTTTTCATCCACGTTTTCGAGGGCTTCGGAGAAGATCTTCCCGAAGGTTCCGGCATCGGTGATCAGGATCGCGAGCGCGCCGGTAAGCGGGCCGGGGCCGAATGCGCGGCTGAGCACGATGGTCCAGATCAGCGCATCCACCCCGCGCACGAAATCGAAGATGCGCCGGGTGACGGCGCGCACGATCATCAGCGGGGCAAAGCGCTTGGCGGCAAGGAAGGCCAACGGCAGCGCCACGATGGCCGCACCCATTGTGCCGAGAAAGGCCATCAGGATCGTCTCGCCGATGGCCCAGAGCACCTCGCCATGGCGCCACATCGCGTTGCCCCAGAAATCCTCCCACGCGCCGGAGAAGTTCGTGCGATCGGCATCCAACTGCGGCCCGAAGAGGATCTGGGTGAGGGCCACCCCGTGATAGGGGCTGTCGAGCGTGAAGAAAAAAAGCTCCCACCCCGGAAAGTAGTTGAACACTTCGGATTTCGAGCGGGTGATGGTGAGGCGGCCTTCCTCGGTGGTCACGGCCACGCGATTGCGGCTGGCATTGATCCAGTCCGGCGCGTCTGCGCCGATATTGGTTACAACGCGGCTGCCATCGAATTGGGCTTCCAGCGTGCCGTAGCCGGGGATGTCATATTCGGTCACGTTGTCGGGGAGGAACCGCACCTCGTGCCCGCCACCAAGATCGATGGTGGTGCCCGAAGCCGCTTCCGTGACCCAATCGGGATGCGTGCCATCGGGATAGCGGCCCTTGCGTTCCCCTTCGATGGCATAGGCCACATCGCCGCTGCGATGATCGCGGGTCACGTGAACCTTGTAGCTCCAGCTGTCGGAAGCGAGAACAACGGCGTTGTCCCATTTCGCCCGCTCCCAAAGCCCCAGCACATCGAAGGCGAACAAGACATAGACCAGATAGGCGAAGATCACGGCGGGCACCGAGCCCGCGATCAGTCGCTTGCGGCGAAAGAGCGTGTCGGCATCGTCTTTCAGCGCCTCGATATTGGTTGCCGTGGCGGTCATCCGTGCGCTCCTTCGGTCAGACGGTTGCGCAGGCGGCTTGAAAGCTGGTCGACCAGCACGATGGTGCCGAAGAGCAAGAGGAAGATCGCCGCGGCCTCATCGAACCGCCCCTGCCCCCAGGCCATGGCGTTGCGCAGCTCGTATCCGATACC
>JANQPC010000059.1 GCA_028285485.1 Paracoccaceae bacterium
CCGCCGGGGCCGGATCGGCGACCGGTTCGGGCGCGGGTTGCGCCGCATTCTCCGGCACCTCTGCCACCGGCGGCGGGAGGCTTGCCAAAACCTCTGCCAGGGTCGCGCGCAGGAAGGGCTGTAGGATCGTGCGATCTTTGTCCATCGGCAGGCCATCGGGCGGGACCGGGCCCTGCGCCACCGCAAACACCGTGGCAGGCGGGGCCAGCGCCCCATCGGGCAGCGCATCGATCACGCTTTCGGCCACCAGCGCGATGTGCTGCGGGGTTGGGGCCATCGCCGCGAGATCGGCGCCATCGGCAGACACACCGACCTCTAGCCCGAGGGCTGAGAGCTGCTTTTGAAGCACCGCGCGGCTGGCATCGTTGGGATCGATCACAACGGCGCGTTCGATCCAACGAGGCGCCTGCGCGGGTTCCGGTATCGCGTCTGAATCCGTGGCCAGAACGATCGAGAAGCCAAAGCTCGCGCCCGCCCCGGGCTCTGATTCAAGCCACATCTCGCCGCCCATAAGCGCCACCAGGCGCCGCGTGATCGCCAGGCCCAGCCCGGTGCCATCGAAAGACCGGCTCATGCCGGCCTCGGCCTGATTGAACTCCCCAAATATATGTTCCTGCATTTCCTTGGGGATGCCCGAGCCGGTATCTTCCACCAGCACATGAATGCGCTGGCTGCCCTCCGCCGCGCCCGGAAGGCCCACAACGCGCACCAGCACATGGCCCTCGGTGGTGAATTTCACCGCATTGCCGATGAGGTTCGTCAGGATCTGGCGCAGCCGCCCCTGATCGCCCTCAAAAAGCGTGGGCAGGAACATGTCGTAATCCACAATCATGTCGAGCTGCTTCTCGCGTGCCTTGGGCTGAAGCAGCACCATCACATCGTGGATCGATTGTTCCAGATCGAACGGCGCGGCATTGAGCGTGAGCTTCTCGGCCTCGATCCGGCTGAAATCGAGAATGTCATTGATGATCACCAGAAGCGCCTCACCGGAGCTGCGGATCGTATCCAGATAGAGGCGCTGCTCATCATCAAGTTCGCCCTCGGCCATCAGATCGGCCATGGCGAGCACCCCATTCATGGGGGTGCGGATTTCGTGGCTCATATTGGCGAGGAAGGCGGATTTGGCGCGGTTGGCGGCCTCGGCCCGCACGCGCGCCTCTTCCAGTTCCTTCTCCCGGGCGATCTCGCCCGTAATGTCCAGCGCCATGACAACGATATCGCCGTCACGCGTGCGCCGTTCCACCACGCGCACGAAGCTGTCATTCCAGAAGCGCACAACGATGGGCGCTTGGCCCGGCGCCTCGGCCCGATCCGTCATCATCTCGATCCAGCCTTCGCGCCCGGCTTCGCCGCAATCAACGATCCCTTCCTCGGCGGCAAGGCGCAAAAGCGCGGTGTAGGGGATGCCAAGCCCCACGATCTCAATATCCGAAAACGGGGCGAGAAAGGCGCGGTTGGCCGCAATCAGCTTGCCGCCGCCATCGAAGACGGCGAAGCCATCCTTGATGGTTTCCAGCGAATCCCAGAGGCGGCGTTCGGCGATGCGGATGGCGCTGCGCGCCTCATCGAGATTGGTTTGCACCTGGGCATTCACATCGCGCAGGTGCCGGGCTTCGGAACGCGCGGCTTCCGCCTCATGCCGTTTCTTGATGATCCGGCTTGTCAGCTTGCGGGTTTGTTCGGCGATTTCAGAGCTTGCCGCGGCCAGTTCGGCCTCGCGCGCTTCCATCCGCCGTTCCGCCGCCAGCCGCGCCCGAAGATCATCGGCCAGCCAATCACCGCTATGCATTTCGCCCTCCACGCGCAGCCCGTGCGCGCAGAGTGCAAAACGAGAAGTAAAGATGCGTTTAACCGCGTTCGGGCCGGGCGCCGCGCCGCCTAGTTGAGCCGTTCGAGCGCCAGGGCAATGCCCTGGCCGCCGCCGATGCACATGGTGACAAGCGCCTTTTGCCCACCGGTGCGGCGCAATTCGTAAAGCGCCTTCAGCGTGATAATCGCGCCCGTGGCGCCCACCGGGTGGCCAAGCGCGATGGCGCCGCCATTGGGGTTTACCTTCTCGGGGTCAAAGCCCAGGCCCTTGGTAACCGCGAGCGCCTGCGCGGCAAAGGCCTCGTTCGATTCGATCACATCGAAATCTTCCACGCCCAGCCCCGTACGGGCCATCAGCGTTTCAACGGCCGGCACCGGGCCGATGCCCATAACCTCCGGCCGCACGCCTGCATGGGCGTAGCCGATGATGCGCGCCTTGGGCGTGAGGCCCGCCGCTTCAGCCGCATCGGCATGGGCCAGAACGATTGCCGCCGCCCCATCATTGATGCCAGACGCGTTTCCGGCCGTCACGGACCCATCCTTGCGGAAAACGGGCCGCAGGCCCGCGAGCTTCTCCATCGAGGTGGCCTTGGGGTGTTCATCTCGGGCAAAAGCCACGATTTCGCGCTTCACCTTCACCTCCACCGGCACGATCTGGTCATCGAAGCGCCCGGCCTCGATGGCGGCGGCCGCGCGGTTCTGGCTTTCAAGCGCGAAAGCATCCTGATCTTCGCGGCTGATCTGGTGTTCGTCGGCCACGTTCTCAGCCGTCACGCCCATATGCCCGGTGCCGAAGGGGCAGCTCAGCGCGCCCAGCATCATGTCGGACGCGCTCGCATCGCCCATTTTCTGGCCCCAGCGCGCCTGCGGCAGGATGTAGGGCGAACGGCTCATGCTTTCGGCGCCGCCTGCAAGGCCGAACTCGGCATCGCCCATCTGCAGCGATTGCACCACCGAAACGATGGCCTGCGCGCCGGAGCCGCAGAGACGGTTCACGTTCATCGCCGGGGCGGTATCCGGCACCCCGGCCTCCATCGCGGCGGCGCGCGAAAGATACATATCGCGCGGTTCGGTGTTGATCACGTGGCCGAAGGCAACATGGCCGATCTGGCCGCCATCCACCCCGCTGCGCTCCAGCGCCGCTTTCGCGGCGGTGGCGCCAAGGCTGATCGGCGGGGTCGCGGCAAGCGCGCCCCCAAAGGTGCCGATCGCCGTACGGGCGCCGTCCAGAATTACGATGTCAGTCATGTGCCGATCCTCCTCCAGGCCCGGCGCGCGGCGCGTCGGGTTCGGTCAAAAGTGTCTCTAATGCGCCTTGAAACGCGTCTGCATTGCCGCCGAGCTGGCCCAGCACCTCGCGCTGATACGCGGTGGCGATCGGGGCCAGAACATCCATCATCTCGCGGCCCTTATCCGTGAGCGTCAGTTCCACCAGGCGGCCATCATTGGGATCGGTGCGCTTGGCCAGATAGCCGCGCTCTTCCAGCCGGGCGGCGGCGCGGGAAACCTTGGATTTATCCATATCCACCCGGCGGTGAATCTCGCGCACGCTCACCGCGCGTTCCTGGCTCAGATGCGCCACAACGCGCCATTCCGGGATCGAAATCCCGAACTCGGCGCGGTAGCGGGCCGCGAACGCCTCGCTTACCCGCCGTGCCACCACGGCAAGCTGGTAGGGCAGAAAGCCGTCAAGATCGAATTGCGCCATGGGGCCCGGGCGATTTCCTCAGGCGATTGTTTCACCTGCAATGATTGCCCCGGCAGGGCAGGGCGCTTCAACGGCACAAAGCGCCACACTATGCCGTTTTCGTGTGCGCGGGTGCGCCCGCCTGGATCATAGTGGCAGCATGACTCGCTTTATCGACCATATCGCCGCCACGCTTTCAGAGATCGAGCGCGAGGGGCTTTTGAAACGCGAACGCCCGTTCGAAGGCCCCCAGGGCGCCCATATTGCCGTGGCCGGGCGGGAGATGCTGAACCTTTGCGCCAATAACTATCTCGGGCTGGCCGATCACCCCGCGCTGGTGGCCGCCGCGCGGCGATCGCTGGAGGAGGATGGCTACGGCATGGCCTCGGGCCGGTTCATCTGCGGCACCCAGCCGGGCCACCGAACGCTGGAACAGGCGCTTGCCCGCTTTCTCGGGCAGGATGATGCCATCCTCTTCCCCGCCTGTTTCGATGCCAATGGCGGTGTGTTCGAGCCGCTTTTGGGCCCCGAAGATGCGATCATCTCCGATGCGCTGAATCACGCTTCGATCATCGACGGCATTCGGCTCTGCAAGGCCCGGCGCTTCCGCTACGCCAATTCCGACATGGCCGATCTTGAGGCACAGCTGAAAGCCGCCCGGGCCGCGGGCGCGCGTTTCGTGATGATCGCCACCGATGGCGTATTCTCCATGGATGGCTATCTGGCCAAGCTGCCCGAGATCTCGGCACTGGCGCGGGAATACGATGCGCTGGTGATGGTGGATGATTGCCATGCCACGGGCTTCATGGGCCCGCAGGGCCGGGGCACGCCCGCGCATTTCGGCGTTGAGGCGGATATTCTCACCGGCACGCTTGGCAAGGCGCTGGGCGGGGCCATCGGCGGTTACATCTCGGCGGCGCAGCCGGTGATTGACCTGTTGCGCCAGCGCGCGCGGCCCTACCTGTTTTCAAACTCGCTGCCGCCCGCCGTGGTGGCCGCCGGGATCGCCGCGCTTAAGCTTGTGGAAGAGGGCGATGATCTCCGCGCCCGGCTTTTCGACAACGCGCGCTATTGGCGCGCGGGGCTGGAAGATGCGGGCTTCCGGCTTCTGCCTGGCGAACACCCGATCGTTCCGGTGATGACGGGCGAGGCGCAGCTTGCCCAGGCGATGGCGGCGCGCCTGCACACCGCCGGTGTTTACGTCGCGGGCTTTTTCTTCCCCGTTGTGCCCAAGGGCCAGGCGCGGATACGCACGCAGATGAACGCGGCGCTGACCCGCGATGACCTTGATTTCGCGCTGGAGGCCTTCACCACGGCGGGCCGCGAAACCGGAGTTCTGGCGTGACCAACGAGATGAAAGCGCTCGTCAAGGCCCGGCCCGAACCGGGGCTTTGGATGGAACACCGTGCGGTGCCCGAGATCGGGCCCGAAGACGTGCTGATCCGCATTCGCAAGACGGGGATCTGCGGGACCGATATCCATATCTGGAATTGGGATGACTGGGCGGAGCGCACGGTGCCGGTGCCGCTGATCACCGGCCACGAATTCGCGGGCGAGATCGTGGATATGGGCCGCAGCGTGGAGGGGCTGGCGATCGGTCAGCGCGTCTCCGGCGAAGGGCACCTGATTGGCAAGCAATCGCGCCAGAGCCGGGCGGGGAAGTTCCACCTTGATCCCGAAACCCGCGGGATCGGGGTGAACGAGCCCGGCGCGTTCGCCGAATATCTGCGGCTCCCGGCCTTCAACGTGGTGCCGCTGCCGGATGCGATTGACGATGAGATCGGCGCCATCCTCGACCCGCTTGGCAATGCGGTGCACACCGCGCTTTCCTTCGATCTGGTGGGCGAGGATGTTCTGATTACCGGGGCGGGGCCCATCGGGATCATGGCCGCCGCGGTGGCCCGCCATGTGGGCGCCCGGCATGTGGTGATCACCGATCTCAACCCCGATCGCCTGCGCCTCGCCGCGGATGTGGCCGATGTGGTGGCGGTGAACCCCAGGGAGCAGGATCTGGGCGAAATAGTCTCTGATCTGGGCATGAAAGAGGGGTTTGACGTTGGGCTTGAGATGTCGGGCAGCCAAGCCGCGCTCGATCAGATGGTTGAGGCGCTGGTGATGGGCGGGCGCATCGCGCTGCTCGGCATCCCGCCCGGTAAGAGCCCCGTAGATTGGTCCCGCATCGTGTTCAAGGCGATCACGATCAAGGGGGTTTATGGCCGCGAGATCTTTGAGACCTGGTACAAGATGATCGCAATGCTCGAGAACGGGCTGGATGTGCGCGGCGTGATCACCCATCGCTTCCCTGTGGATGAGTTTGCTGAAGGGTTCGAAGTGATGCGCGGGGGCGCCAGCGGAAAGGTTGTGCTCGATTGGGGCTAGCGCGGCGCGGGCGTGGCATGGGCTGAATAGGGCGCCCAATCCGAAATGTCAGGGTAATGGGCCGCCCGCCAGGCCCGTACGCGCGGATTCATCAGCCGGCGCCAGAGCGGCGGTATCAGCGAGATCAGCGTCATCACCGGATAGCCATAGGGCAGCTCCGGCGCCGTTTGCGGGGTATGGGCCTGCAAAAGCGGGAAGGGCCGCGCGGGCTTGGCGTGATGATCGGAATGCCGCTGCAGGTTGATCAGCAGCCAGTTCGTGGCCCTGTGCGTGGCATTCCAGCTATGGTGCGGCTTGACGGGCTCGTATTTCCCCGCGCCCAGATGCCGGCGGGTTAATCCGTAATGCTCCACATAGTTCACCATCTCCAGCTGCCAGACGGCGACGAAGGCCTGGAACGCCACGAGGGCAAGCCCCAGCCACCCGGCAACCAGAAGCGCGGCTAGCGCCACGGCGGCCTGAAGCGCGGCATAGCGCCAGAACGGGTTCGAGTTGTGCCAGGCAGGAAGATCCTTGCGCTGAAGCAGTGCCTTCTCCGCCGCCCAGGCCGAGCCGGGCGTATCCAGCAATACCCGCGCGAAGAAGCGGTGAAAGCCCTCATTGTACCGCGCCGTCACCGCATCGCGCGGTGTGCCGACATAGCGGTGATGCACCAGCAAATGCTCACTGCGGAAATGGCTGTAGAAAACCAGCGCCATCAGCAGATCGGCAAGCCAGCGATCGAGCCGCGTGGGGCGGTGCATCAGCTCATGGGCGATGGTGATGCCGAACGTGCCCGTCATCACGCCCAGGCCAAAGAAGATGCCGATCTGCTCCAGAAGCGTCAGATGCGCGGCGCCGGGCACGATTAGGATCACGGCGGCCATTGTGGCCAGTTGCGTGGGCATCCAGAGCCGGATGCAGAGCGTGTGCCAGAACAGCTCTGCCTCGGCCGTTTCAGGGTCTAACCCGCCCCTATCGCGGCCCAGAAGCGCATCGAGCAGCGTGGCAACATGCCAGGCTACGAGCGGCACGAGCAGGATCACCCAACCCCCCGCAAGTGCCGCCCAAAGCACAAGGAACGGCACCAGATAGACCACCCAGAAGGGCAGCGCGTGGAGAAATCCAGCGCGGCGGGCCGTTTCCTGCGTATCGAGGCTGCTCATGGGCTGAGCCTATCGTGTCAACCGTTACCGCTCAATTCCCCGGCCAGGGCGGGTGCTGCAAGGTCATAGGCCTTGCGCATGAGCGTGGGAAGGTCAGCCGGGCGAAACTCGGCCCGCGCCACGAAGCTTCCGCGCGCCGGTTTAGCCTTGTTAGACACGATTGCGAGCCGCAGGGCGAGGCGCAGGTGAAAATGAGTGAAGGTATGGCGCACTTCTGCATTCGGATTGCGCCAGTCTGCCGCAAGGGGTGGATCTTCCGCAGGCGCCTCGCCCCAGGCGGAGACGGGAAACCCCAGCATCCCGCCCAGAAGCCCTTTTTCGGGGCGGCGTTCCAGCAGCACCGCGCCATCCCGGCGCATGGCAACATAAACATAGCCAAAGCGCACCGGTTTGGCCGCTTTGGGCTCTTTCTTCGGCAGATCCGACGCGGTTCCCGCGAGCCGCGCCGCACAGCCGGCCTGCCACGGGCAGATCCCGCAGGCGGGGTTTCGTGGCGTGCAGATCGTGGCGCCGAGATCCATCACCGCCTGCGCATAGTCCCCGGGCCGCACCGCGGGGGTAAGCGCGGCCGCGTGTTCCGTGAGTTCTGCCTTGGCGCGGGGAAGCGGAGTGTGAACGTCATAGAGCCTGGCCATCACCCGCTCCACATTCCCGTCCACCACCGTTTCGCGCTGATCGAAGGCAATCGCAGCAATTGCCCCGGCGGTGTAGGGCCCGATCCCGGGCAGCTTGAGAAGGGTGGCGTGGCTTGCGGGAAAGGTGCCGCCATGCTCCGCCACAACCACGCGCGCGCATTTCAGGAGGTTCCGGGCGCGGGCGTAGTAGCCAAGCCCCGCCCAGGCGCCCATGACCTCGCCATCCTTTGCCGCCGCGAGCGCCGCCACCGTGGGCCAGCGCGTCAGAAACGCCCGAAAGTATTCCCGCACCGCCGCAACCGTGGTTTGCTGCAGCATGATCTCCGAAAGCCAGACATGGTAGGGATCGGGGCGCACGCCCTCGGCGCGCGCCGCAGGCCCAACGCGCCAGGGCATTTCCCGCGCATGGGTATCGTACCAGTTCAGCAGCGCCGCGGCGCGATCGGCGTCACGCAATGTTTATCACTCCCCGTTTTCCGCTGATGTAGTTTGCCGCCCGGCGCGGGCTAAGCTATGCCCGCAAGACCCAAAGAAGTTCAATGCCGCACCCGAACGCACCCTCCCCGCCCCGCAAGGGCAAACCGTTTCGCCGCGCCTCCGTTGTGGCGCAGGCCGATATCCGGCGCCGTGGCGAAGAGCGCGGCTTCGCCGTCTCCCGCGTGCTCACAGCGTGGGATGAGATCGCGGGGGCAGAGATTGCGGCGATTGCCAAGCCGGTGGACGTACGCCATGGCCGCGGCTTTGGCGCCACGCTGACGGTGCTGACCACCGGCGCACAGGCGCCGATCGTTGAGATGAAGAAAGAGGTGCTGCGCGAACGGGTGAACCAGGTATATGGCTACACCGCCATCTCGCGCATCCGCATCACGCAAACGGCGCCCGAGGGTTTTGCCGAGGGGCAAACGCCCTTCAGCCCCGCCCCGAAGCCCGCGCCCGCCGCACCCGACCCTGCGCTGGCCGCCAGGGCAGAACAGGCCACCTCTGATGTGGCAGACCCTGAACTGCGCCGGGCGCTTTCCGCGTTGGGCGAAAACGTTCTCAAACCCCGAACCACCTGAGAAGGCAGCTTAATGAACCGCATACTCATGATCGGCGCCCTGGCCGCGATTGGCTTCTTCGGCGCATTTTTCTGGATGAATTCGCAGCCCGCGGCCCCGGGGCTGACCGTTGGCTCTGTTTCCGCGCAGGAGGCTTCGGCAGATGCGGATACCTCGCTGGTGGCCGAAATGGCGCTGGGCAATCCCGATGCCGCGGTGACGGTGATCGAATATGCCTCTTTCACCTGCCCCCATTGCCGCACGTTCCACGAGGGACCGTTCAAGGATCTCAAGGCCGATTACATCGATACCGGCAAGATCAACTTCATCTACCGCGAAGTGTACTTTGATCGTTTCGGGCTTTGGGCCGGAATGCTGGCGCGCTGCGGGGGCGAAGAGCGCTATTTCGGCATCGTGGATCTGCTTTACGAAAGCCAGCGGGAATGGACGGCGGGGGGCGATCCGGCCACCGTGGCCGACAATCTGCGCCGCATCGGGCTGACGGCGGGGCTGGAACAGGACGAGGTCAATGCCTGCCTTGCCGATAACGCCATGGCGGAGGCGATGGTTGCGGTGTATCAGCAGAATGCTGCCGCCGATGGCATCAGTTCGACGCCCTCCTTCGTGATCAACGGCCAGCGCTACAGCAATATGAGCTACGCCGATTTCACAGCCATCATCGAAGACGAGCTTGGAAGCTGATCCCACCGCCCCGCCACCACTGGCGGGGCTGAAGGTCATCGAACTCGCGCGCGTTCTGGCCGGCCCCTGGGCGGGCCAGACGCTGGCCGATCTGGGCGCCGAGGTCATTAAGATCGAAAGCCCGGCGGGGGACGATACGCGCCAATGGGGCCCGCCCTTCATAGAGGCGGGCGCCGATCGCTCGGCGGCCTATTTTCACAGCTGCAACCGGGGCAAGAAATCGATCGCGCTCAATCTCAAGAGCGCCGGGGATCTGGCGATCGCGCGGGATCTGATCGCCGATGCCGATGTTCTGATCGAAAACTTCAAGGTGGGGGGCCTGCGCGGCTTCGGGCTGGATTACGAAACCCTCGCAGCCAAGCACCCCGCCCTGATCTACTGTTCGATCACCGGCTTCGGGCAGGACGGGCCTTATGCCCATCGCGCGGGCTATGATTACATCATTCAGGGCATGTCGGGCCTGATGTCTGTGACCGGCGATCCCGCGGGTCAGCCGCAGAAGGTGGGCGTGGCGGTCACCGATCTGTTCACCGGCCTATATGCCGCCACCGCGATCCTCGCCGCGCTTCAGCTGCGCGTGGTCACCGGGCGCGGCCAGCAAATTGATCTCGGCCTGCTTGACGTGGCCACGGCCATCACCGCGAACCAGGGGCTGAACTACCTGGCCACCGGCACCGCGCCTGAGCGGATCGGCAATGCGCATCAGAACCTCACGCCCTACCAGGTGTTCGATTGCGCCGACGGGTGGATCATCATCGCCACTGGGAACGATGCACAATACCGGCGGCTCTGCACCTTGCTGGAACTTGAGGAGATGGCCGAAGCCCCCGCCTTTGCCACCAACGCCGACCGGATCGCGAACCGCGAAGAGATGACGCGGCGGCTGACGGAGGCGACGCGCCGCGCCACCCGCGCCGATCTGCTGGCGGCCTGCGAGGCCCATGGCGTGCCGGCCGGGCCGATCAACGATATGGCCGATGTCTTCGCCGATCCGCAGGTGATCCATCGCGGGATGCAGATCGCCCCCGGCGGCGTGCCCGGTGTGCGCAGCCCCATGCGTTTTTCACGCGCCGCTACCGTGGCGGATCGCCCGCCCCCGGGGCTGGATGAACATCGCGGTGAGATCCTCGCGGCGCTCAGCCGGAAATAACGCGGGTGAAGAGATCGTCGATCGGCGCGGGATCGTTGAAGGCAAGCCGCACTGGAAGCGTCATCACCTGCTGGCGGTAGAGGCCGGGCAGGCGCACCGCATCCTTCTCTGTGGTGACCAGCTGCGCGCCGAGGGCGGCGGCCTCGCGCGTCAGCCGCGCCATGAGCGCCGGTGAAAGCGCCTGGTGATCGCTGAGTGCCTTGGTGCGCTTGAGATCAACGCCCATGGCCTTCAGCGTGTTGAAAAACTTCTCCGGGTAGCCGATCCCGGCAAAGGCCAGCACCGGAAGCCCCTCCCACCGCATGCCCGTGGCAAGCGGCCCCACGGTGGCGCGCACACGGGGGAGGGCGATGGCCTGGCCCCAATGGCGCTCAAAGGCGCGCTGTTCGCCCTCATCGCCGATCACCAGCAGCATATCGGCCCGCGCCAGCCCCTCTGCCAGCGGCTCCCGCAGCGGGCCCGCCGGGATCACGCGGCCATTGCCAAAGCCGCGGCGGCCATCGACGACGATGATCGAGGCCGTCTTCTCCACCGCAGGCGACTGGTGGCCGTCATCAAGGAGGATAAGATCGGGCCCCCCGGCCTCGGCCGCCCGCACCCCGCCGGCGCGATCCTTGGCCACCCAGGTTTCCGCAAAGGCGGCGTGAAGCAGCGGCTCGTCGCCCACCTCATCGGCATCGTGGCTGCGCGGATCCACCTGAATCGGCCCCGCCGCGCGCCCGCCATAGCCGCGGGAAACGACCGCGGCGCGCACACCGCGGGCGGCCAGCCGTTCGAGGCAGGCGATCACGGTGGGGGTTTTTCCGGTGCCCCCTGCATTGATATTGCCGATGCACACAACGGGCACACCCGCTGCATAGGGCCTGTGCCGCGCCATCCGCCGCCTGGTGCCGCGCGCATAAAGCGGGCTCAGCGGCGCCAGAAGCCGCGCCTGCCACCTGTCGCGCCCATCGGCGGGGTACCAGAAGCGCGGCGCGCGCATCAGGCCCGCGCCCCGATGCGCATGGCCTCTTCGATCAGCGCCATCGCGCGATCGGAAACCTCCGCACCTTGCGAAGAAATCTCCCAGGCCCGATGCGCCATCTCGGCGGCCTTGTCGGGCGCCATAAGCTCGGCCACCGTTTCGCCCAGCGCCGCGGCGGTGGCGACCCGGCGCGCGGCGCCCGCCAGATCCATCCGGCTGAAGATCGCCTCATGCCGCTGAACCTTTGGGCCGTGGACGACGGCGGAGCCGAGCGCGGCGGGTTCATAGGGATCATGCCCGCCGCCCGGTTCGGCCAGGGTGTTGCCGATAAACGTGATTGGCGCGAGGCGGTACCAGAGCCCCATCTCGCCCTCGGTGTCGGCGATGTAGATCTGGGTTTCCTCCTCGGGTTCCTCGCCCTCGCTGCGAAGCGCAACGCCCCAGCCCAAACGGTTGAACCGATCCCGCAAGGCCGGGCCTTTTTCGAGTAGGTTCGGCACGCACACCATCAAAAGCCGGTGCGATTGCCGCGCGGCCTGGCGATGCGCGGTTTCGATCATCGGGATTTCGCCGGAACAGGCGCCCGCCGCCAGCCAGACGGGCCGCGCGGCGAGAAGCGTGGCCAGTTCATCGCGCTCGGCCTCGTTGCAGGGCAGGGCGGGGGTGCTTTCCTCCAGAAAGCCCAGCGTTTCGATCCGCCCGGGATCGGCGCCCAGCAACTGAAGCGCCTGTGCATCATCGGCTGAGCCGGTGAGCAGATGCGTAAACCGCGAAAGCAGGCGTCGCGCCGCAAAGGGCGCCCAACGCCAGCGGCGCCGGGCCTCGCGCGGGAAATGCGCATCGATCATCAAAAGCGGAACGCCCGCGCCGTGGCAGCCTTCGATGGCAGAGGGCCAGAGCTCGCTGCCTGCAAAGACCGCCGCTGCGGGGCGCCAGAAGGTGAGAAACCGGTCGATCACCGCAGGGGTATCCACTGGGCGCAGGCGCCAGATCACACCCGCGGGCAATTGCCCGGGCACCTGATCGGGCAGCGATGTGGTGAGCAGCACATGCCTTTCGCCAGATGCGGTGAGGCGCGCGATCAGTTGCACCAGTGCGGGCAGGCGGCTGCCGGGCGCGGCATGTACCCAGATCAGCGGGCCCTCGGGCCGCGCCTCGGTTTCTTCCGCATTGCGCTGGCGGAAAAGCGCATCGGCCTCGGCATGGCGCGCAAGTTCCTTGCGGCGCCGCGTGGCGCTGGGCCCCGCGTAACGCGCGGCCTGGAGGTACAACCAAAGCCCCGGGGTAACCGCCATCGCCCCCTAGCTGCCCAGTTCCTCTGTTGGCGAGGCTTCGGCCTCTTCATCCCGCAGCCGGTGAATATGGGCGATGAAGTAGCGCGAATGCGCATCGTCCACGGTGCGTTGGGCTTCCGATTTCCAGGCATCGTAAGCGCTGGCGTAATCGGGGTAGAGGCCGACGATATGAATATCGTCCACCTCCCGAAATTCGGTTTTGGAGGGATCGACGAGTTCACCGCCGAACACAAGGTGCAGTCTCTGTGCCATAGCATGCTCCGGATGTTTGCGCGCAGCCTACGGATCGGCCCGCCCCGGTCAAGCAGCGGTCTGGCGGTCAGGAGGCGGCGCGGGCCTCTCGGCTTGCAACTGCGGCAAGGATCGCCGCCGCGATCTCCCCTGCCGCATCTTCGTGCATCAGGTGGCCGCGGGCGGGGAAGCCGAGGTAACGGGCATTGGGCATCCGTTCGGCGGCCCGGCGCGAGACTTCGGGCGGCACTGTGCCATCCGCCTCTCCCGCCATCAGCACCGTGTCCGTGGTGATCGCTTCAAGCCGGGCGAGAAGGGGCCGGATATCCCACTGCGCCATCATCGCCAGCGTGCCATCGATATGCGCCTTGTCCGCCATCAGGCGGCGGTAGAGTGCGATGCCTAAGGGATCGAGCGTGGATCCGGTGCTTTCGAGCAGTTCGCGCGCCCGCGCCTCGCCCCCCGCCATGCGCGCCAGAAGGGGCGGGATCAGCGGGTTCAGCGCCATCATCTTGGCCATCAGCGGGAAGAGCCAGCCCGCCACCCCTTCGAACTGCCCCAGGGCCGCATTGAGGCCGATCACCTGCCGTGTGCCGAGCCGTTCGGCAAGCTCCAGCGCCAGCACGCCCCCGGCGGAATGGCCGATGATCGCCGCGGGGCGCCAGCCTTCGGTGGCGCACAGCGTGGCGAGATCTTCCGCGAGCGGGCCGGGGGCCAGGCGCAGGCGGGTGCCGAGGCGGGAAAACCCCTGGCCCGGCAGATCGGGGGCCACCACGTGATGATGCTGAGCGAGGATTGGGAAGAGCGCGCGCCAGCTTTGCGTGGCCCCGCCCGCGCCGTGGAGGAGAAGAAGTGTGCGGCCCTGCCCGGCCTCCTGCACGTGCCAGTCATGCGGGCGGCAGCGGATGAAGCGCGAATGCGCGGCATTCGGCCAGCCGTCCTTCTCGCGCGCCCAATCCAACCGATCAGCCCCCAAGCGCGCCGGTAACGGCGGCGGAAAGGCCATGGGCATCGGCGCGCGGCATCGGCAGGTACGCTGCGCCCAAACGGTGGGCAAGCGCTTCAAGCCCCCGTTGCGGGCGCGTGGCGGTATCAATCACAAGCGCGGGCAGCCCCTCGGCGCGGCAGGCATCGGCGAGCCGTTCGGCATCGGCCCCCGCCGCCCGCCTGTCCGCCCTGCCATCAAGGGCGATATTGGCGCGCCCGTCGGTGAGAAGCGCCAGCGAGGGCGTCATCCCCCGCCCGCGCACCTGGCCTGCAAGTTCGAACGCCGTGCGCAGCCCGGCGGCCAGCGGGGTGCCACCACCGCCCGGAAGCGCGGCAAGGCGGCGCTTGGTTTGCACCAGCGAACGGGTGGGGGGCAGAAGAAGCTCGGCCTCGGTGCCGCGAAACGCCACGAGCGCCACGTAATCGCGCCTGGCATAGGCTTCGCCCAGCAGCAGCTCGATCGCGCCCTTGGCTTCGGCAAGCCGCGCCATGGCCGACGAGCCCGAGGCATCGACGGTGAAGATCAGGAGCCTGTCGGAGCGTTCTTCGTAGCGCTTGAGGCGAATATCCGAGGGGCGGATATGCAGAAGATGGCCCGCCGGCGCCGAGGCCCGGCGCATCGGTTGCCAGGGCGCCGCGGCGCGCAGCGTGGCGACAAGATCGACAGGTGCGCCGCTGCCAAGCCGCCCGGGGCGTGAAGGCAGGGGGCGGCCCCGCCGGTTGCCCTTGCGCTTGGCGCCGCTTCCGGCGGCCGCCCCGCGCCCGCGTGCCGCACGGCCCGCCGCGAGGCTGGCCAGAAGGCCCGGCGGAAGCGCCGCGCGCACCGCTTCAAGGAGGATCTCCTGCGGGATCGGCGGCAGCTCTTCTTCGCCCTGCGCCCGATCTTCGGGTTGCTCGGGCGCTTCCGGTGCCTCAGGTTCCTCCGCAGGCGGCTGCGCCTCTTCCGGGAACACGGTGGCGCGGTGCGAGAAGGTGAGTTCGGCGGCCAGGCGAATATCGTCCGAAGCCACCGCCTGCCGCCCGGCGAGAGCGGCGAGGGCGCGGGCGGCGGCAACGGCCTGAAGCGGCGCGCGCAGGCTCGCGATCCCAAGCTCTGCCGCCAGAACGGTCAGCGCCTCAAGCGCCTGCGCATCCGCTGTCACGCTTGGCAAAAGCGCGCGGGCGGCGGCGATCTCATCGGCGGTGGTGGGCGGCGGCGCAAGGGGGCCCGCCCCGATTCCATCGAGCGCCACGAAAAGCCCCAGCCGTTCGGTGAGGCTTGCGGGCGCGGCCTCGTCATCTTCGGCGCCTTCATCCAGCGCGATCACGCCATGTGTGCCCGCATCCACCGCCTGGCCCAGCCTGGCGGCCAGGCCGCCCGGGCACCGCTCTGCCATCGTCAGGCAAATCACGCCGCGCGCGCCCAGAACGCCCGCAGTATGCACCCGGTGCCCGGCGCTGAGCGTGGCGCTCAGATCCAGCCCGCCGAAAAGCTGCGCATCGGCGATATTGGGGTGGATCTTTCGATAGGTCGCCAGCGCGGCGAGCTGGGCGAGAAACCGATCCCGCGCTGGCCCGCTGCGCGCCCGAAGCCAGAGCCCGCCAAGCGCCGCGGGGTCAACGGCGAAGACCGCCGCCGCGGCCCCGGCCCGCGCCCAGGCGCTATGGGCCTCGTCTTCCATCTATTCCGCCGCCGTGGCGAAAGCCCCAAAAAGCTCGTCCACCGTGCGGGCCACGCGGATGGCCGATCCTGCCTCGTCCAGCGGATCGCGGCGCAGGCGATGGCGCAGGGCTGAGGGCGCGATCTTGCGCAGGTGCGCGCGGGTTACGGTGTCGGCGCCTTCGAAAGCCGCCAACGCCCGCGCCGCGCGCAGAAGCGTCAGCTCCCCCCGCAGCCCGTCAGAGCCGAGGGCCACGCACAGTTCCGCACAATCCACCAGCGTCTGCTCCGGCGTTTCAAGCGCCGCAATCGCCGCCCGCGCCGCCAGGATCTTCTTGCGCAGCCGCGTATCCGCCGCCCGCCAGCGCTTGAGGAACGCGGTGGTATCCGTTTCATAGGCATCGCGGCGGCGGATCACCTCGATCCGCTGCTGAATGTCCGTGGGCGAGGCCACTTCGACCGACAGGCCGAAGCGATCAAGAAGCTGTGGCCTAAGCTCGCCCTCCTCGGGGTTGCCCGAACCCACCAGCACGAAACGCGCCGCGTGGCGGATCGAAAGCCCTTCGCGCTCCACCACATTTTCGCCGGATTGGGCAACGTCAAGCAGCAGGTCAACAAGATGATCCTCAAGCAGGTTCACCTCGTCGATATAAAGATAACCGCGATTGGCGCGCGCCAGGAGCCCCGGCTCAAACGCCTTCTCGCCGCGCGTGAGCGCGCGCTCGATATCGAGCGCGCCGACCACGCGATCCTCCGTTGCGCCCAGGGGCAGATCGATCACGGGCGTGGGCTTCTTCACCACGCGCTTCGATCCGATCTCTGCCCAATCCGGGCAATCGGCGAGGCGTTCGGCATTGACGGGGCAGCCCGCCACCGCGCGGATCGGCGGCAAAAGCGCGGCCAGCGCGCGCACCGCGGTGGATTTCCCGGTGCCGCGATCGCCAAAGACAAGCACGCCGCCGATCCCCGGATCGATCGCGGTGAGGATCATCGCCTGCTTCATCTCGTCTTGCCCGACGATGGCGGAGAACGGGAACGGCTGTGTCATGCCGCGGTCCTTTCATAGTGAGCGAGCGGGCTTGCGCCGCCCCATGTGCCGGCCTCGCCCAGAAGGCGGAAGCGGGCGTAAAGCTCTTCCCGGAACCATGCGCCCTCGCGCACGGCGCGGATCGCCTCGGCATGGGGCCCGCCGCGGCGGGCAAAGGCGGCCATGCTATCGAGATCCGGCCAGACCGAGAACGTAACCTGATGGAACCAGGGCACCTCGCCGATCCCGATCTTGAAGATCACGTTCGGATCGGCGCCGATCATATCCTCGATCTTCGGCACCCGGCCCCAGAACTTCATCAGCACCTGCGGTTTGATCGTGGCGCGGGTGAGGGCCACCACGGGCCCCTCGCCCTGCGGGCCGGTAACTTCGAAGGGCTGTACCCCGGCCCAGGCACCCCGTGCGGCGCTGGGGGTGAGGTACACCGTCCAGCTTTCCCGCGCTTTGGCCCGCCAGCGCCGGTAGACGCCAGCCTGGGCGGTGTGATGGCGCGCCGTCTCCTCATCCGGCCACGCCGCGAGGATGGCCCAGACCGCGGTGTTCGGCACCGGCGTGAACCCCTCGCCCGTGCCAGAGCCGCACAGCTTCCAGAACCCAACATCCGCCATCCGCGCGAAATCAAGCCGCGCCGCGCCCATCTGGGCCAGAACCCAAAGGCGCGCCGCGGCGCTATCGAACCGGAACAGGCTGAGGCTGACGGTTTGGATCGCCGACTCCCACGGAAATGTGTCAACTTAGTCTGACATAATTGCGCGCAAAGTAAAGGCTTGCGCGATGGCTATCTGTCAGCGCATTGTAAATCAAACTAGACAGTCATAGCTTCGCCAAATGCTCGATCGCGCCCCTTTGCCCGATTCCGCCGGATACGGCCGCGCCCATGCCCTTGTGATCGGGGCGGGCATCGGCGGGCTTTCCGCGGCCATGCGCCTTGGTGCCAAGGGCTATCGGGTCACGGTGATCGAACGGCTGGATGTGCCCGGCGGCCGCGGCTCGGCCATTCACCAGGGCGGCCACCGTTTTGATCTGGGCCCCACGATCGTGACGATGCCGGATGTGTTTCGCGATCTCTGGCGCACCTGTGGCCGGGATTTCGATTCCGAGGTTGATCTACGCCCGATGGATCCGTTCTACGAGATCCGCTGGCCCGACGGTTCGCGCTTCTCCGCCTGCGGCGATGACGACCGCATGGTGGAAGAGGTGCGCCGCCTCTCGCCGGGCGATGTGACCGGCTACCTGAAGTTCCTCAAGGATAGCGAGATCCGCTATCGCATCGGCTTCGAGGGGCTTGGCCGCCGCCCCATGCACCGGCTCTGGGATACGCTGAAGGTGCTGCCCACCTTCGGGGTGCTGCGCGCGGATCGTTCGATCCTCGGCCATGCCAAGGCCCGGGTACGCGACCCCCGCCTGCAAATGGCGCTTTCCTTCCACCCGCTCTTTATCGGCGGCGATCCGATGCACGTCACGTCGATGTATGCGCTCGTCAGCCACCTGGAGAAAACCTATGGCGTGCATTACGCCATCGGCGGGGTGGCCGCGATTGCCGGCGCGATGGCGCGGGTTGTTGGCGATCAGGGCGGGCTCGTGCGCTACGGCGCCGAGGTGGACGAGATCCTCACCCGCGCAGGCCGGGCGGCAGGCGTGCGGCTCACATCGGGCGAGGTGATCGATGCCGATCTCATCGTCTCCAACGCCGACGCGGGCCACACCTATGATCGCCTGCTCCGGCATCGCGGCAAGCGGCGCTGGACGCCCGCCAAGCTAAAGCGGCAGCGCTGGTCGATGGGCCTTTACGTTTGGTATTTCGGCACGAAGGGTACGCGCGGGATGTGGCCCGACCTTGGCCACCACACGATTCTGAACGGCCCCCGCTACGAGGGGCTTCTGAACGAAATCTTCATCAAGGGCCGGCTGGCCGATGACATGAGCCTCTACATCCACCGGCCAAGCGTGACCGATCCCACGGTGGCGCCGGAGGGGGATGATACGTTCTACGTGCTCTCGCCCGTGCCCCATCTTGGCCACGCGGCGCCGGTGGATTGGGCGCATGAGGAAGAGCCCTATCGCCGCAAGGTGATCGCCACGTTGCAACAGGTAATGCCGGGCTTTGAGAAACGGATCTCCCAGAGCCTGACCTTCACGCCCGAAACCTTCCGCACCCGCTACCTTGCGCCTATGGGCACGGGCTTTTCGATCGAGCCGCGGATTTTGCAATCGGCTTGGTTCCGGCCCCATAACGTGAGCGAAGAGCTTCCGGGCCTTTACCTTGCCGGGGCGGGAACGCATCCGGGCGCGGGCCTGCCGGGCGTGGCGCTGAGTGCGGAGGTGCTGGCGCAAATGGTGCCGCCCGCCCCCGCCATCGCGCCATCGCAGAAGATGGCGGCCGAGTGATGCGCGCCGACGATCTTGCCCATTGCAAGGAGGCGATCCGCCACGGATCGCTCTCGTTCCACGCGGCCTCAAAGCTGCTGCCGGCGCAGGTGCGCGACCCGGCGCTCGCGCTCTACGCCTTCTGCCGGCTGGCCGATGATGCGGTGGATCTTAACGCGGAGAAGCCCCATGCGGTGCTGACCCTGCGCGACAGGCTGGATCTGATCTATCGCGGGACGCCGCGCGACGCGCCTGCCGATCGCGCCTTCGCCGCGGTGATCGAAACCTACGAGATGCCGCGCGCCCTGCCCGATGCGCTGCTTGAGGGCCTGGCCTGGGATGCGATGGAACGCCGTTACCAAACGCTTTCCGATCTGTTTTCCTATTCCGCACGTGTGGCCGCGGCGGTGGGCGCGATGATGTGCGTGCTGATGCGGGTACGCGATGCCCATGCGCTGGCCCGCGCCTGCGATCTGGGCGTGGCGATGCAGCTCACCAACATCGCCCGCGATGTGGGCGAAGATGCGCGCGAGCGGCGGATGTACCTGCCGCTCGATTGGCTTGAGGCCGAGGGCATCGCCCCGGAGGCCTTTTTTGCCGATCCGATCCCCGATGAACGCATCCGCCGGATGGTGCGCCGGCTTTTGAGCGAGGCGAACCGCCTCTACTACCGCGCCGAAGCCGGGATCCCCGCGCTTCCGCTTGCCGCGCGCCCGGGGATCTTCGCCGCGCGCCATGTCTATGCCGGGATCGGCGGCGCGGTGCGGCGGAACGGTTTCGATACCGTCTCCTACCGCGCCCATACCTATAAGGCGCAGAAGCTGGGCTGGCTCGCGCTTTCGGTTCTGCAAACCGGCGTGGGGCTCGTGATGCCGCGTTCGGCCGTGCTGTATGCCAGGCCGCTGGAAGAAACGCGGTTTCTGGTTGAGGCCGCCGCGCGCGATCCGGTGCCGGAGCCGGCCTGGGGCGAGGGCCGTTCCGGCGCGCTGATGGCGGCGCTCGCCACGCTGGAGGCGCGCGATCAGGCCCGCGCGATGGAGCTGGGCGGTATGGGAGGCGCGCGGCCCTGATCGGCGCCGCGCCGGCTTTCGCGCACGCATTGCCCCTCTGCCTTTTCGAACACACCTGCCCGCGTGCCCTGGCCACCCGCGGTTGGACCGCGCGTGCGGAGGCCCTAGTATCCCGGGCATGGACTTGCTGCTCTTCGCGATCTTCCTGCTTGCCTGCGTCGCCGCGGGCGCAACCGGCGCGCTCTTCGAGCCGGGTGATTGGTACAAGCGCCTCGAAAAGCCGGGGTGGACCCCGCCGGACTGGGTGTTCCCCGTGGCCTGGAGCCTGCTTTACCTCTGCATCGCCGCAGCGGCGGCCCGGGCCGCGCCGCTGGCGGGCAGCGGCTACGCGATGGCATTCTTCGCCCTCCAGATCGCGCTCAATACGTTGTGGACCCCGGTGTTCTTCGGCCTGCACCGCATGGGCGCGGGGCTGATCGTGCTGATCGCCCTCTGGCTATCCGTTGCGGCCACGCTGGTGGCTTTCTGGCAGCTCGATTGGCTCGCCGGCGCGCTTTTCGTGCCCTACCTTATCTGGGTAACAATCGCGGGCGCGCTGAACTTCTCGGTCTGGCGGATGAACAGTGCAACCCCGGCCTCCGAAGGCGCCTAGAAAGACGCGCCCGGAAAACGCGCTAATCCGCGAAGCGCCAGCCGGGCCGCCGGGGCACGCGCACGGCCAGCATCGGCTTCAGAAGAGGTGAGGCGAAGCGGTTGAGATCGAGCGCTTCGTGCACGCCCACCGTTTCTTCCCCGTGGATGCGGGTTGTGATTGCCGAGCGGCTGTAGAACGGCGCATCGAGCATCGCCTTCACCTGCCGAGGGCGATAGCCCGCATCGGCGCGGGTTTCCCGCTTCACGGCCCAGAGCGAGCGGTTGAAGCGCGCAAGCGGCGGCATTTCGATCGGTGTGGCGTTTCCCGCCCGGTCAAACCCCAGCCCCACCGCCAATTCGGAACCGTCGCGCCGCACCGCATCGTAGAAACAGGCCGCGCCATCGCGGGTGGGGAAGCGCCCCCATGTCCAGTAACTGAAATCATCTTCCAGCGCGCGGGTGCCGAAATTGGCATCGAAATATCCATGCCCCTTCCATTGCCAGCCGCGGTTGAGATCCACCTCGATATCCGCCGTGGGCGCGAAGGGGCGCCAGACATGGGTGCCTGCGGGGTGAAGCGGCAGTTCAACATCCGTGATGCCGCTTGGCCGCACCGTGATCTTGCCCTTGATGCGGGAGATCAGCGGGAGAGACGATATCTCGTCCACATCGATTTCCAGCCGATCCCCCAGCCAGCGCAGCTTGCTGGGCCCCACCTCGAACGTATCGTTCGTTTGCCTGAGCGCGGTTTCGCCCCGATCCGTCATCGTGAACCGCCCGCCGGGCCCGTAGGTGGCCACGTTTATGCAGACGTGATTGTGCGGACGGCGCCGCCCAGTCCACCGATACCAGGGCGAAAAGACCGATCCTATGAAGGCGATGACCGAGATGGCGCGGCTGCCATCGTCGCTGATCCCGTCGATATACCACCACGCGTAGCCGTCCGCCGGAACGTCGAGGTTGAAGCACGGTCCTTCAAGATCGCCGCGGCCGCGTGCTGGCCGGAGAGGGTTGCCATCGGCACCCCCGCCCCCGGATGCGCCCCGCCGCCCGCGAGGTAGAGCCCCGTCACCCGCGTGCGCGCCACTGGCCGCTGGAACGCGGCCATCAGCCCATGCGGGCTCCGCCCGTAAAGGGAGCCGTGGCTCGCCGGAAAGAGCGCGTTGAACCCCGCAGGTGTTGTCAGCGCCGCCGCCGGCCTCGGTTCCGGCGAAAACCGCACGCCATGCCGCGCGAGGGTCTGGAATGTGCGTGTCCGACATAGCTCGGTATCCTCCGGCTGCCCGCCGGGTAGGGGCGGGGCATTCATGATGATTTCGAAGCGCTCGACCCCCGGCGGGGCGGCGCCCGCGCCACGATCCTGCGCGCAGATGTAAAGCGTTGGGTCTTCGGGCAGGGCGCCCTCGGCGATGGGCGCAAATTCCCGCACGGGATCGGCGCCGAAGAATACGGTGTGATGCGCAAGCTCCGGCCCCGAATAGCGTGCCGCGAAGGCCCAGACATTGGCCGAAAGGCTGCGCGGCTCGGTGCCCGCCGCCGCCACGCTATGCTGCACGCTTTCCCCCAGAAGGCCGGTGGCCAGCGCACGGGGATCGCCGTTGAATACGGCCAGATCGCAGGGAAGCCGGGTGCCATCGGCCAGCGCGATGGCCTGCACACGGCCCCCCGTTGCCTCGATCCGCGCGACCTCGGCATTCATGCGAAAGCGCACGCCCAGCCATTCAGCGGCGCGCGCAAGGCCCTGTGCCAGCGCATGCATCCCGCCGTCGACCCGCCAGACCCCCGATGCCTCCGCATGCCAGATCAGTGACAGAACGGCGGGCGCCTCATAAGGCGATCCGCCCACATAGGTGGCATAGCGGCCGAAGAGCTGGCGCAGGCGCGGATCGCTGAACCGTCGCGCCAGCCGCCGCGCGAGCGTGGAAAGCGGCGCAAGCGCGGGAATAAGCCCGGGCCGCGTGGCCATCCGGGCCGAAAGGCCCGCAACCGATGGTGCGCCAGCCTGCATCATCGGCGCATCGAAGGTCTCAAAAAGCCGGGCGGCCTCTGCGCTGAAGGCGCGAAACTCGGCCTCGCCCCCGCGGCCCGCGAAGGCGCGCACGGCGGCAGCGCTTTCCTCGGCATCGGCGAAAAGATCGAGCGTGCTGCCATCGGGCCAGTAGTGGCGGGCGAGAATGCGCTCGGGGATCAGCGTGGCGTAATCCGAAAGCGCAAGCCCGACATCCGAGAAGAGCCGATCGAACACATGGCGCATGGTCAGAACGGTTGGCCCGGCATCCACCGGACCCGCCGCGCTTTCCACCGCGCGCATCTTGCCGCCCGGCGCCGTGGCCCGATCCAGAACCGTAACGTCAAGCCCGGCATGGGCGAGCCGCATGGCCGTGGCCAGGCCCCCAACGCCCGCGCCGATCACCACGGCGGTACCGGCAGCTTTTTCGGCAGTTCCCGTCATCGCTTCGATTGTTGACTCGGGGGGGCGAGATGTCCACTATGATTTACACTTTAGTGTCACTTGTTTTAGACAGTCGGGTGACAGTCTGGCGGCCACCGGGCCCGCCGCGCGGCATTCAAAGAGGGCGATCAATGGGAATGGACACACGAATCGAGGCCGCGATCCTTGCCGCGATCACCCAGGGGCAGGCCCGCCCGGCGCCCGACAAGCTGGCAAAGGCGCTGCATTACGCAGTGATGCCCGGCGGCGCGCGTATCCGCCCGACAATCCTGATGTCTGTCGCCCGCGCCTGCGGCGATGATCGCCCCGAGATTGCCGATGCCGCCGCCGCGGCGCTGGAACTCATTCACTGCGCAAGCCTCGTGCATGACGATATGCCGTGTTTTGACGATGCCGATCTGCGGCGCGGCAAACCCACGGTGCATCGCGCTTTCTCCGAAGAGCTCGCGCTTCTTACCGGTGACAGCCTGATCGTGATGGCCTTTGAAGTGCTCGCGCGCGCCGGGGCGCAGGATCCCGCCCGCGCGCTGGAGCTTGTGCGCATCCTCGGGCGCCGCACCGGCATGCCCTATGGGATCTGCGCGGGCCAGGGCTGGGAAAGCGAGGCAACGGTTGACCTCTCCGCCTATCACCAGGCGAAAACCGGCGCGCTCTTCATCGCGGCCACCCAGATGGGGGCCGTTGCCGCCGGGCAGGAAGCGGGGCCCTGGGAAGAGCTTGGCGCCCGGATCGGCGAAGCCTTCCAGGTGGCCGACGACCTGCGCGATGCGCTTTACGATGAGGCCGCGCTCGGCAAACCGGCGGGCCAGGATGATCTCAATAACCGCCCCAATGCGGTGGCGCTTCTGGGCGTTGAGGGCGCAGTCAGCCGGCTGAAGGATATCCTGGCGGGCGCGATCGCTTCGATCCCCGCCTGCCCCGGTGAGGCGGCGCTGGCCGATATGGTGCGCAAGACGGCAGAGCGGCTCACGCCCATGCACGCGCCGCAGCGCACCGTGCCCGGTGAATAGGCTGGGCCGTGAGTGACGCAAGCCTGCCCGCTGTGCCAAAGCCGGCCGCCCTGCGCGGCGGCCTTCGGGGTTGGCGCAACCGGCTGATCGCCTCGCGTGGCTTTCAAGGCTGGGCCAGCCGCTTCCCGTTGACCCGCGGCATTGCGCGCCGCGAAGGCGAGGCGCTCTTCGATCTGGTTGCAGGCTTCGTTCACAGCCAGGTGCTGCAGGCGGTGGTAGAACTGAAGATCCTTCACCACCTGCGCGACCGCGCCCAAACCGCCGAACAGATCGCCAATCGCGCGGGCCTGCCCGCGGATCGCGCCGAGATTCTTCTGCGCGCCGCGGCATCGCTCGGGCTCGTAAGGCGCCGCCGGGGCCGCTACGCGCTGGCCCGGCGCGGCGCGGCGCTTCTGGGCGTGCCGGGGCTTGAGGCGATGATTGCCCATCATGACGTGCTCTACCGCGATCTGGCGGATCCGGTGGCCTTCTTCCGCGGGGAGACGGAGCCGGAGCTGGCGCGGTTCTGGCCCTACGTGTTTGGCGCAGAGGGTGCCCGCGATC
>JANQPC010000098.1 GCA_028285485.1 Paracoccaceae bacterium
CTGCCCGGCCCGCACCGCGAAATCAGGCCCCAGATTGTTCCATTCAGCCAGCGAACGCGGCGTCACGCCGTAAAGGCGCGCAATCGAAAACGCGGTTTCGCCGGGCGCCACCTGGTGGCGGATCGGCTCTTCGCCCGGCGGCGTTGTGGCCACGGCGGGCGGCGCATCGCTCGTTCGGTTCAACGCATCGCCGGCCACAGCCGCCACATCAACGCCCCCCAGCGTTCCGCTTTCAATCCCGCCCGGCGCCATTTCCGGCACCCGGCGCGGCAGCGCGAGGATCTCGCCTTCCCGAAGCGGCAGCCCGTCGCGGATACCGTTGAAGGCCGCAAGTTCCTCGGCGGGCACGCCCACGCGCGCGGCCACATCGCTGACCGTATCGCCGCGCTCGGCCAGCGCGACCTGATAGGTGGGATAGGAGATCACGCCCCGCGCATCGGGCACCGGCTTAGGCGCGATCACCCCGTTTTGGGCCGCATCGGTGGTATCGAACCCATTGCCGATGCTGCGCATATCCATGTCCAGCCCATCGCCGCAGGCTGCAAGAAGGGCCAGCGCCGATACCGCCAGGCCCCGCCGGAGATCTCTGAAGGGATGTTCCATTGCTCGTTCCTCAATCATCGCCCGTCTTTCGCGGGCGCTGTGAATACCGCCGTCACTCGTGGCTCAGCCCCTCAACAAGGGGCACGAACCGCACCGGAAGGAGCTCGTCGTAGTCATAGCCCGTCTCGGTCCGCGTAACCTTTATCAGGTGTTGAACGGTGTCCGACTGCCCGACCGGCAATACCATGATACCGCCCACGCGCAATTCCGCCAAGAGGGGGCCGGGCGGGTCTTCCGCCGCCGCGGTCACGAGAATGCGATCAAAGGGCGCCTGTTCGGGATATCCGCGGCTGCCATCGGCGGCCACGCAGGTGATGTTGGTGTAACCCAGCCGGTCGAAAAGGTCCTGCGCGTGCCGGGCCAGGCGCTTGTGCCGCTCCACGGTATAGACCCGCCGCGCGAGATGGCTCAGGATCGCCGCCTGGTAGCCCGATCCGGTTCCGATCTCGAGCACTTTGTCACGCGGCTGCACATCAAGCGCCTGGGTCATCAGCCCCACCACCGAAGGCTGGCTGATCGTTTGCCCGCAGGAGATCGGAAGCGGCATATCCTCATAGGCGCGGTCGGAAAAAACGCCGGTCACGAACTCCGCCCGATCCACCCGTTCCATCGCCTCAAGCACCCGCGTATCCCGCACACCGCGCGACCGCAGCGCGAAGAGAAACGCCATGGTGCGTTCGGCGTTATCCATCACCGTTCTAGCCGCGCGCGCAGGCCATCAAGCCTGTCATGCGCCGTGAGATCGGCGCGCAGGGGGGTGATCGAGGTGTAGCCTTCGATATTGGCGGTTACATCGGTGCCAGGCCCGGTTGGCGTGTGCTGTGGCCCGCCTGTGACCCACATGAACATCCGCCCTGTGGGCGAGCGCTGGGGCTCCACCGCAAACGTTGTATCTGGGCGAAAGCCCTGGCGCGTAACGCGCAGCCCCTTCACGCCCGCAGCCGGCACAGGCGGAAAGTTCACGTTGTAGAAAACGCGGTAATCCTCTTCGTCCGCAAACCCGTGTTCGAGAAGGGCGCGCACGGTATCAGCGCCCGTGGCCGCCGCCGCTTCGAACGGGTCGTCCAGATCCACGTTCTGCGGCCCGTAGAACTGGCTGAGCGCGATGGCGGGCAGCCCCTGCAGCGCCGCTTCCATCGCTCCGCCGATCGTGCCGGAATAAAGCACGTTCTCGGCGGCATTGTTGCCCCGGTTCACGCCCGAGAGCACAAGATCGGGCCGCGCGCCCTCCATCACCTGATAGATGCCTGCCAGCACGCAATCGGCCGGCGTACCCTCGGCCGCAAAGCGCCGCGGCCCAAGCTCTGCCAGAAGCGTGGGATGCGAGTAGCTGATGCAATGGCCCACGCCCGATTGCTCAAACGCCGGGGCAACGACCCAGACCTCGCCCTTGGGCCCCGCAATATCGCCCGCAATCGCCTCAAGTACGGCGAGCCCCGGCGCATTGATGCCGTCATCATTGGTTACGAGAATGCGCATGGAAGGCCCCCGGGGATGCTGCGGCCTTACCTATTTCAGGCGGTTGGAGGGGGCAAGCGCCCCGCGCCAATGCTAAGCGGAAGCCTAGCCCCGCACCGCCACATAACCCGCGCTCGTCCGGCTTGGCGGCCCCGCCGGAAAGGCAATGTGGCGCGCATCGGCGAACCCCGCGCCCTTCAGAAGCGCAAGAACGGCCTGGGGCCGGTAGGCCCGGTGCCCCCACTTCCAGCGCAAAAGCGCGGTGCACCAATGGGGCCGGCTGACGGCAAGGTAGAGCCGCCCGCCCGGGGCGAGCCGTGCGCGGCACCAGCGAAGCGCCCCCGCGGGATCGCCCAGATGCTCGATCACATGGGCCGCCAGCACCGTATCGAACCCGGCTTCGGGCAGCGCATCGGTGCCCACCGGCGCATGATGGAGGGTGATCGGCGCGCGGCCCGCAAGCCGCGCCTCCGCCGCCACCAGCATCTCGCGCGAGGTATCGAGAAGGGCGAGATGCTCGGCAGGCCGCCCCGCCGCCCTAAGCGCCGCCTCGGCAAAGGCCCCGCTTCCGGTGCCAAGATCCAGCACCCGGCCCGGCGCCCCCGGCGGCGCAGCCGCAAAAAGCGCGCCATAGGCGGCGGGGTAGCCCAGCCGCTCGATCCCCGCCTGCCACCCGGCGGCAACATCGGCATAGAGATCGGCAAGCGAAGGTCGGGTACGTGCAAGCATGAACGCCTCCTGGCAGGGCATATGGTCAACTTAGTTGACTACCTGGTGGATGCCAGATCGTCAACCAGATTGACCATCTCCGCCCAACGCCTTCAGCACTTGCCGAAACGCCCCGAAGCCTTGCGGCCCCACCTCGCGCACCAGATCGGCTTCGATCTCGCCCTTGATCCGATCCCCCGCCGCGATCATCGCCAGACCCGCCTCGGTAAACCGCACCCGACGCGCGCGCCCGTCGCCGCCCGCCCCCTCGCGCCGGATCCAGCCCTCGGCCTCAAGCGCGGCGAGGTGCTTTTGCACCGCCTGTTTCGTCATCCCCGCCGCGGCCACGAGATCGGCCTGCAAGATACCCTCGCGGCCCACGAACCGGATCAACCGCCCCCGCGCTTCGGCCAAAACCGGATAGCCCGCCGCCGCCATCCGTTCGGTGAACATCCGTTCCCACCGCTCTGCCGCGCGGATCAGATGGATCCCAACGTGATCGGGCGGCGCCTTGGCCACCGCGGCTAAAGCTCCGCCAGGATCCGCGCCGCCTCGGCACGCGGATCGGCCAGCGCCTCGCGCCCTTCGCCGGGGAAGAACCGCGCCCGCGTGGCCGTGGGCATCGGCGCCGGGGTCGCGATCACCACGCGCGGGCCCGTCTTCGGCGTCTCCGCCTGCCAGCTCCGCGCCAGCGCGATCTGCGCGGCCTTGGTTGCGCCATAGGCGCCGAAGAATTTCTCGCCCGCCCGGGGATCCTCGAAGAAAAGCGCGGTGCCCGCAGGCGCGGCCAGCAGCAAGGGCTCCACCATCTGGATCAGAACGCCCGTCGCCGCCACGTTGATCGCGATGGATTTCTCCCAATCCTTCCGCGCGATATGGCCCGCCGGCGATAGCGGGGCCGCATGCACCGCGGCGTGCACCCAGAGATCGGCATGCCGCCAGCGATCATGCACCCCGCGGCACAGATGCGCCATCGCATCGGCATTGGTGATATCCATCGGTGCCAGCGTTGCCGCCCCGCCCGCGGCCTTGATCCTGTCATCAAGCTCTTCCAACGCCCCCGTTGTGCGCGCCACGGCCACGATGTGATGGCTCGGCGCCAGCGCCTCGGCCAGCGCGGCGCCAAGGCCGCGCGAGGCGCCGGTAATCAGGGCAAGCTTGGTCATGGCCCCGGCTCATGCGCGATTGCCGCGCCCAAGGCAAGCCTCACACACTCGCACGTTGCATTCCGCCGGGCGAGCCGCAACATGGGCCCGCGGCAGCAGCAAAAGGGCAGGCACCATGGCAGAGACGAAGATCGGCATCATCGGCGGCTCGGGGCTCTATGAAATCGAAGGGCTTGAAGACGCGCGCTGGGAAACGGTGGAAACGCCCTGGGGCCCACCGTCTGACGCGATCTTCACCGGAACGCTCGGCGGCGTGCCGATGGCCTTTCTCCCCCGCCACGGGCGCGGCCACGTGCATTCGCCCACCTCCGTGCCCTACCGCGCCAATATCGATGCGCTGAAGCGGCTGGGGGTGACGGATGTCTTCTCCGTCTCCGCCTGCGGTTCGTTTCGCGAGGAAATGGCGCCCGGCGATTTCGTGATTGTCGATCAGTTCATCGACCGCACGTTTGCGCGCGAGAAATCCTTCTTCGGCACCGGCTGCGTGGCCCATGTCAGCGTGGCCCATCCCACCTGCCCCCGTCTGGGCGAAGCCGCACGCGTTGCGGCGGAGGCCGAAGGCATCAACGTCCACGCGGGCGGCACCTATCTTGCCATGGAGGGACCGCAGTTTTCCTCGCTGGCGGAATCGAAGATGTATAGAGAAAGCTGGGGGTGCGACGTGATCGGGATGACGAACATGCCCGAGGCCAAGCTCGCCCGCGAGGCAGAGCTCTGCTACGCCACCATCGCCATGATCACCGATTACGATAGCTGGCACCCCGATCATGGCGAGGTGGATGTGACCGAGATCATCCGCACGCTTCTGGGCAATGCCGAAAAGGCCAAGGGCCTCGTCGCCCGCCTGCCCGCGCTTCTGGGCGCCGAACGCGCGCCCTGCCCCCATGGCTGCGACCGGGCGCTGGAATTTGCCATTCTCACCGCGCCCGAAGCCCGCGATCCGGCCCTCGTGGACCGGCTCGATGCCGTGGCTGGGCGCGTGCTGAACGCCTAGAGCGTTTGACGAAAGACCTGAAACACCACGGATCACCAAACGCGTTGAAATCTTTGATTTCAGGCAGCGTTCAGGGGCTCAGCCGTCTCGCGCAACGCTCTAATCTCCGTTTTCTTTCAGGAACTTACGGATAAACCCGCGTATCTCGCGGGCGGCAGAGGTATCCATCTCCTTGCAGAGCGCCACGAAGGCGTCGCGCTCTTCCTTATCGAGCCGCAGGATCAGCTGGCTGTCTTTCTTGTTAAGCTTTTTTGAATCTTTCTTGGCCATACTGATCCCGTACACTTGACTTTTCGCATATGCAATGTATATACTTTTACACTACAGAGCATCGCGTAAGTCTATGCGCAATGAGCAGCAGAAAGGAAAAGAACAATATGTCGCTCTTTATGGCACAATCCCTCTTCGTTCAGCATCGGCTGGATAAACGCCGCGCCCGGCTGACCTGGATTCCCGAAACCCTGGGCCGCAGCCTCCGCCGCCGGTAACGGCCGCGCGCCACTCCGGCGCCCCGGCACCGGGGCGCCTGCATATGCGGCACCGCGACCCCATCGCCGCCTGACCGCGCCTCTCGGGGCGCGATTTTCTTGCCAACCGGCACCGAACCCTGTCACCTGCCCCTGACATGATCGCGCGCGATCACCGGGGCAGCCAGGACCAGCCGATGCAAGCCAACTCCAAAACCGTCAAGGATTACGTCCGCACGATCGTGGACTTCCCCAAAGAGGGGATCATGTTCCGCGATGTGACTACTCTGTTCGCCGATCCGCGGGGCCTGCGGCTCTGCGTGGATCAGCTTCTGCACCCCTATGCCGGCCACCGGATCGATAAGGTGGCGGGGCTAGAGGCGCGCGGCTTTATCATCGGCGGCGCGGTGGCGCATCAGCTCTCCGTCGGCTTCGTGCCGATCCGCAAGAAGGGCAAGCTGCCCGGCGCCACGATCAGCGAGGAATACACGCTCGAATATGGTGAAGCGGTGATGGAAGTGCATGACGATGCGCTGGCCCCGGGCGAGAAGGTGCTGCTTGTCGATGACCTGCTGGCCACCGGCGGCACGGCGGAAGCCGGGCTGAAGCTGATCGAACGGCTCGGCGCCGAGATCATCGGCACGGCCTTCGTGATCGATCTGCCGGAACTGGGAGGGCGCACGAAGCTCGAGGCATTGGGGATGGATGTGCACGCGCTCTGTGCGTTTGACGGGCACTGAGCGGCCTGCCTCCCACCGATAAGAAAGGGGCCCGCTTGGGGCCCCTTTCCGCCGGAGGGATATCTCGTCTCTCCGAACCACCAGAGCGCGAGGTCTCGGCTCTCCGGCTGTTCGGTC
>JANQPC010000114.1 GCA_028285485.1 Paracoccaceae bacterium
CACCCGTTCGGTGGGTTTGGAGACATCGATGGCCGCCTCCACCCGCGTGCTGCCCGGGGCGCCCACGGCGGCAAGCTCGGCCGCGATGCAGCCCGCAGCGCGAACGCCCATATAGATCGCCAGCGTGGTGCCCGGGCGCGCGTGATGGGCCCAATCCGGCGGCGGATCGCCAGGGCGGCAGGTGCCGGTGGCCAGCACCACCGTATCGCTGTCACCACGCACCGTGAGGCTTTCGCCCAGTGCCGCCGCCGCCGCGCTAGCCGCTGTAACGCCCGGCACGATCTCCACCGGCACTCCGGCCGCGCGCGCCGCCGCCATCTCTTCGGTCGCGCGCCCAAAGATCGAGGGGTCGCCGGATTTGAGGCGCACGACCCGGCGGCCCTTGCGCGCCTCGGCCACGATGACCGCCGAGATCCGATCCTGCGGCCAGGCGCAGGCGCCAACCTCCTTGCCCACGAACACCCGCTCTGCATCGCGGCGGGCGAGTTCAAGCACCTCGGCATCCACGAGCCGGTCGTAAAAGATGATATCGGCTTCCTGCAGCCGCTCCACCGCGCGCAGTGTCAGCAGATCGCGGGCCCCCGGCCCGGCGCCTACAAGCGCGATATGGCCTTCGCCCGCACCCTCGGGCGCCCGGCGCGCCGCGATGGCGCCTTTCAGCATCTCCGCCGCTTCTGTTTCGGCCCCTTCGCGGTGCAGGCGGGCGGGCGTGCCGTTGAAGGCCCAGGCCCAGAAGGCGCGGCGGGTCTCTTGTGGCAGGCGCGCGGCCACGGCGCCGCGCAACCGGCCTGCAAGCGCGGCAAGCCCGCCGATCCTGGGCGGCAGCAAGGTTTCGATCTGGGTCTTGATCGTGCGCCCGAGAACCGGCGCTGTGCCTTCGGTGCCGATGGCCACAACCACCGGATCGCGATCCACGATCGAAGGCGTGATGGCATCGCAGAGCTCGGGCCTGTCAACCACGTTCACCAATGCGCCGGCGTCTTGCGCGATGGCGTGCAGCGCTGCGTCGGCGCCCGCGCAGCCTGTGGCGATGAAACTGAGCGCGGCGCCGGAAAACGTCTCCGCAGTCACGGGGCCGGCGGCATGCGCCGCGCGCCCCTGTGCCACAAGCCCCGCAAGTTCGGCATCGAGGGCAGGTGCGGTGAGGAGGATGTCGGCATCCGTTTTCAGGATCAGCCGGGCCTTCTGCGCCGCCTGTTCGCCGCCCCCCGCGATCACCACGCGGCGCCCGCTTGTGCGGATAAACATCGGGAAAGATTGCATCTTCCGCCTCCTCGCTATTCTGCCGCCGTGCGCAACGGCGCACGCTCGATCAGATCCATGATCTCGGGGCGGCAGGATCCGCAGGTCACGCCCGCGCCGGTTGCGGCACAGATGCGCTCAAGATCGCCACCGCTCTCGGCTGCGGCGAGGATCGTGTTGCGCCCCACGCCCATGCAGGCGCAGATGATAGGCCCGGCATCGGGCCGGTCCGCGCCGCCGCGCGCGGCCAGAACATCGACCGCGGGCTGGCCCACGAGCCCCGCCACGAAATCGCGCGCCACCGCCACGGGGCCGGGCGCCACGAAGAGGGCGGCGGCCAGCGCATCACCATCAAGAAACGCAAGCCGCGTGATCCCGCCTGCGGGGTCGCGCACCACCTGCGGATCGCCTGAAAGCCCGAAGATTTTGCGCGCATAGGCCACCCAATCTGCGGGCGCCGCATCGCCCGCAAGCTCCGCCCGCCAGCCGCCCTCCATCCGCACCCGCGCCCAGTAGCGCGCCGTGATTTCGGGCCGCTTGGCCGAGACAGCGAAGCCGTGCCACGCCGCCGCAAAGCGCTCGATCGCCACAACCCCCGCCTTGCTTTCGGGCTGGCCAGAGATGGGATCGACGGCACCGGCGATCACCGCGCCGATCCGGGCGGCAGGCGCCGTTTCCCCCGTCCAGTGCATCGGCGCGAAAGGGGTGCCGGGTGTGGCATCGGGCGTGATCAGTACCCTGAGGATCGCGGTGCCGCTGGCGCCCGAGACCTGAGCGAGATCCGCGGGCCGCAGCC
>JANQPC010000115.1 GCA_028285485.1 Paracoccaceae bacterium
CGCCCCTCGGCGGCCTGGGGCCTGCGCGGAATGCGTTCGGGCGACCGGCGCGCCACATCGAGAAGCCGCGCGATCAGCGGGATGCCTTCGCGCACGCAGCGGCTGGAAATCGTGAGCCCCGTATCCGTCTCGCGGATCGGAAACGCCGAGGCATAGGCGATGGGCCCCGTATCGATCCCCGCCTCCACCCAGTGGAGCGTCACGGCATGTTCGGCCTCGCCGCGGTATAGCGCCCAGCTCGGGGCGTTCAGCCCGCTATAGCGGGGCAACGGCCCGGGATGCAGGTTGAAGGCGCCAATCCGCGGCAGGCGCGTCCAACCCGGATGGATCTTGAACAGGGAATGCACGTTCAAAAAGAGGTCGATCTGCCCGAAATCGCGCAACGCCGCATCGGATTTTACCGTCTCTGCGGGCGCAACCGGGATACCGTTGCTTTCGGCCAGCCCCGCCACGCTGCTCAAGCCCCCCTGCGCCTCACCGGAGGTGAACACGCAGACAAGCTCGTCGTCCCCCGCGCTGAGCATCCTCAGCACCTGGGTTCCCGCAGCTTCTTCGGCGGCCAGCAAGATCCGCACGCCCTTCCCCTTCTTCTACAGCCAGTCGAGCCCGGCTTCGTCCACATCCAAGTAACTCAGCGAGGACATGGTGATCCCCGGCCCCGGCACCGCTGCGGTGCTGAAGGCGAAATACGGCAATGTCTGCTTGGCCTCGAAGCCCAGGCGCGAAAGCGTGCCGCGCAAGGCCGAGTCGGCGGTAGCGGCGCGCAGACGCACGCTTTGCGCCCCGGCGCGATCGGCCGCCTGCGCAAGGCTCCGCAGCACCGCCTCGCCGCCACCTTCGGGCGCGAAAAGCGCGATCCGGGCCTGCTTTGGGCGGGCCACGGACTGCCAGAGAAACCCAACCGCCCCCTCGGGCCCGGCGCAGGAAGAAAACGTGATGCCGGGGCAGCGCCCAAGTTGCCATTCAACATAGGCGGCATCATAGGCGGGTGAAACGGCGCCGTTGGCCGGAAGCGCGGCAAGCGCCGTCTCAGCCGCCGCGCTCATCCCCGGCGCAACCTCAAGATCAGCGCCCCTCACCGCAACGCGGCCGATCGGGATGCGCCCGATCCCCGGAACCGCGCCCAGCGCCGCATAGGCCGCGCCGCGCGCGGCAAGCCGGTCGATCTGGCTCGCCAGCCGCAGCCGCAGCACGTAATCGCAAGCCGCATCGGCATCGGTATAGGCGGCAAGCCGCGAATAGATGCGGAAAGTGATATCGTTGCCGCCAATGTGGAAGACATGGCTATGCGCCTGGGTCGCCTTTTTCAGCAGCATCAGCCCCGCCGTGGGGCCGGCCCGCGACTCGTCGGCAGACCAATCGCAGGTCCAGGCCGTATCCACCCGCTCGCCACCCACATGGGCGCGGAAGGGAATGAGCCCGATGAAGCCCACGACCTCATCGCCAGCCAGCGCAACGAAACCGCGATTGCGCCCGGCGTTGAAGCGTTCGTCAAAATACTTCCACGCCACATAGTCCGGCGCATAGCCGCGCCCGGCGAGATAGGCGCGCACCGCCGCCTCCGGCGCATCTGGCAGCGCCACGATCGACGAGGCTGCCGCTACCCCTGCTTTCGTCATGACACCCGCCACACGCACACACCCTGCTCCGGGAACCCCGGCTAAATGACTTCACCTACGGCCCCTGCGCCGCGCGGAATGCGCAAACCCCAATACGCCGGAACCTGCCTTGGAATACTGGCCGCGCGCCCTGCCTGTCTACTGGCAGGCGAGCGGAAACGCCGTTTGTTCGGGGTTGGGAGACGGTCTGTGGATCGGCCGCCCGCGGCGCGGCGCTCGGCAACAATCAGCCGGGCCCGGCGGCGCGCCGTTGCCGATTGGGCACCGATTCTGCCGCAACCGCCGGAAAGGCCCCCATTCAGCACCACAGAAAGGATTGTGATCGCCCGGCAATTGATGCAGGCGCGCAAACGATTAAATTGAGCGCCGAGCCGTGGGCCTGTTTGCCGCCCGTGGCGCGTGGCTGTTAGCGATTGGATCCTGGGGGATATCGACATGCGAGAAGGGCGTTCGGCACGGCGGGAATTCTTACTGTCGGGTTTCGGGCTGGCCGGCCTTGGCGCGGCGCTTCTGGGAAGTGCCGCAACCGTTCCGGCAGGCGCCGCGCTGGCGCAGGCCGCCGAGGGCGCCGAAATCACCCAGGTCGTCGCCACACGCCCCGAAGATGCCGAATATATCCGCCCCTATGGCCCGCGCGCGCCGTGGAACGTGCCGGTGCACAACCTGCCCCGCCACGAGGCCAATGACTATTATGCCTGGAGCCTTTGGAACGATGCGCCTTCGCGCCCCGGCAACTTCAACCTGACCTTCGAATCCTACACCTACCCCGTCTATTCCGCGACGGAGGCGACGGATTGGTTCCCGGTTTCCACCACATGGGCGAACAGCCGGATCAATTACCACTGGATCCCGTGGAACGAGAGCTGGGAACCCGCGCCGGGTACCGATGGCCAGGTGATTATCCTCGATCCCCCCACAGGGCGGGAATGGAACCTCTTCCAGGTGCAGGGCTTTGTCGAGGATACGGTGCTGGCCACCAATGGCAGCCTCGTGCCCGGCGATTACCGCACGCGCGAAGTGGGCTTCCGCCCGTCGCGCGGTGCCGGCATCCCCTATCTTGCGATGCTGGTGCGGCCCGAGGAGATTCGCGCAGGCGTGATCCAGCACGCGCTTTCGCTGCCGATCCGCAATACGAGCGGCGAATACTACGTAGCGCCTGCCACCAAGCTTGAGGGCAAGCGCGAGGGCGAGGGCATTCCCGAAGGCATGCGCTTTGCGCTTGATGTGAGCGAGGCAGACATTCTCGAATGGGCCGAAACGCTGCCAGAGGGCCAAACCCGCCGCTCTGGCATCATCATCGCGCGTGCCCTGCGCGATTACGGGTGGTTCGTGACCGATATCTCCGGCAGCGCGCATTTTCAATTCGAGGCCAACCTGACGGCGGGCGAGGAATGGCGCGAGCTCGGCCTCGCGCCGCAGCCCCACGGCAGCAAGGTGATGCCACGCGACATGCTGGATGGGCTGATGACGCCGGAGCGGATCTACGTGATCGCACCGAGCGATCAGTACCCGCCAGAGTTCATGGCGCGCGAGTTCGAGGATTAGCGCGAGGAAAAAAAGGCGCCCGCGGGGATGCGGGCGGCGGCTGCTCGATTTGTCTTGCAGGTGAGCGTTTAGGGAAGCGGGCCGGCCACCGCGGCGGCTGCAGCGCCCGCGGGCGGCACCGGCCCCGGAAGCCCGGCCAGAAAGTTCCACGCATAGTCCGAAATCAGATCGCGCACGATCTGGTTGGCATCTTCCACACCCGTGAAGGCCCAGACTTGCGGCTCCATATACGTCACCCGCACCAGCGTGCCCTCCCAAAGCGCCGTGCCGCGCAGCGATATCGTGGCCGCCCCGGTGCATTCGCCCTGGATCCGCTGCGCTGTGACGGAAACCACCACCACGCTGTTCGCCGCGCTCGCATTGGTTTCAAGCCCGGCATAGCCCAACTCGTCATAGGCATAGCTCACGCTATCCACCACATCTGTCCAGCAGGCGCCGGTGGCGTTATCCTCGGCCACAACGGCGAGGGGCGCGATATTGGTTTGCGTGAAAGGTGGGGCGTATTGCGCTTGCCCGCTCGCGGTGGTGGCAAGGCCAAGGGCGGCCAGTGAAACTGCGGTAATTCTGAACATCTGAACACTCATTCCTGAAATCGTGGGCCTAGAAACCGCCTTCGGGCAGCGTTGCAAGATTTCTCGTCGCGAATTGGCGGACCGTTTGTTCAACGAAGGCGTTTGTATTGCCAAGGCGCGAGAAGGGGCGCACGAAGGGCTCGGTGAAGCTCACGAAAGCCGGCGTGCCTTCCCACACCGCCCAGCCGCGATGGGAGATTGAAACGGCGCCGTAGCAGAAGCCGCGCTGGCGCTGCGCAATCACCGTGATCTTTAGTGAGGACTGCGCGCCCCTATCGGCGACCGGAAGATTGACGCGCTCCAGCAAATCCACCGCCGCATCGCGCGCCGCGGCCTGATCTGTCCAGCACATATCGCGGGTCAGATCACGGAATTCGAGCGCGAGCGGGCTGATCTTCGATTTGCTGAAGGGCGATGCGTTTTGCGTTTGCGCAGAAGCGGCGCCGGCCAGCAATAAAGCCGCAAATGCGGGAACCAGGAAACGAAACATTTGGCACATACCCCCCAGTACAATGCTGCCAATTATGGGCGGGCCGGGGGCGGGCTGGCAACGGGATGACGGTGGGGCCGCGGCGCGGGCATCCGCCGGCCGAAAAGGCACAAGCCATTGCCAAAAAACAACATTTCCGGGGTATCGCCGCGTGTTGGCGGGTGAGCGACAATCCCGCCCCCGCCGCCCAATAATTCAGCGCACGCCCCGCATTCGCGGAGTATGCCGCACAATCCGCCAATGCTGTGCGTATTGTTAACGCGCCAATGGCGGGGCCGAAGAATCGCGCGAATCGCGTGCGCCGCCCGAAACCCCCGCGAGAATGCATGCTTCCCGTATTGCGGCAGATGAATTCCGCGCCATTTCTGCTTCCGCAACATCATTGAACGCGCCCGCCGTGATGCTGCGGTGCAAAAGCGCATTGCTGCGGCTGCACCCCCCGCCCATCATACAGCCATGCCAAGCCCGCTTTCGATCATTGTGGTGGAGCCCGATCACGATCGGGCGCTTCTTATCGTCGATAGCCTTCGCGAGGCGGGGGATAACGAGATCCACGTGATCTCAGAGGTTTCGGGCCTCGCGCGGCAAATCGCGGAGCGGGCGCCGGATGTGGTTATCGTCGATCTCACAAGCCCGACACGCGACATGATCGAAGAACTGACGCTGGCCACCTCGCCGCTCGATCGACCCGTCGCGATCTTCGTGGATCAGAGCGACGACACGATGACAAAGGCGGCCATCGAGGCCGGCGTGTCCGCCTATGTGGTTGACGGGCTGCGGGCAGACCGGCTGAAGCCGGTGATGGATGCCGCAATCGCGCGGTTCAACATGTTCCGCCGGATGCGCGATGAACTCACCGAAACAAAGCGGGCGCTGGAAGAGCGCAAGGTGATCGACCGCGCCAAGGGCCTCTTGATGAAGGCGCGCGGGATCAGCGAGGATGAGGCATACGCGATCCTGCGCAAGGCCGCGATGGATCAGGGCAAGCGGATCTCCGAGGTTGCGGGCGCGCTGGTCACGGCGGCGGATCTGCTTTCATGAGCGTCACGCGCCTCTCCGTTGCCTTCATTCCGCTGACGGATGCGGCGCCGCTGATCATCGCCGAGGAAATGGGGTTCGCGCGCGAGGAAGGGCTTTCGCTCGATCTGGTGCGGGCGCCCTCCTGGTCATCCTTGCGCGATATGCTGGCCTTCGGGCGGGTGGAGGCAGCGCATCTGCTCTCCCCCGTGCCCGTGGCCATGGCTCTGGGGATCGGCGGCGTGGCTTCGCCGATCTCTGCGCTGATGGTGCTTTCGGTTAACGGAAATGTCGTTGGCGTGAGCCGCGCCCTGGCGGAGCGGCTTCGCGCGGCGGGGCACGGGTTTGACATCACCGATGCCGCCGGGGCGGGCCGCGCGCTGGTGGCCGTGGCCGAAGAACGGCTCACCATCGGCGTGCCCTTCCCGTTTTCGATGCATGCCGAGCTTCTCTATTACTGGCTATCCGCCTCGGGCCTTCCGGCGCCGCAAAGCATCGAGATCAAAACAGTGCCGCCCCCGTTGATGGCCGAGGCGATTGCGGCGGGCGAAATCGATGCGTTCTGCGTGGGCGAACCCTGGGGCTCAAAAAGCGTGGAAAATGGCGTGGGCGCGATCCTTCTTGCCGGGCGCGCAATCTGGAGCTTTGCGCCAGAGAAGGTTCTGGCTGCCCGCACGTCCTGGGCCGCCGATGAACCCGACCTTACCGCCCGACTCATGCGCGCGGTCTGGAAGGCCTGCCGCTGGCTTGGCCAGGGCGGCGGGGAAACCACGGCGGCGGAAATGCTCGCGCGCCCCGATTACCTTGATCTCGCCCCCCATGTGATCGACCGTGCCTTTACCGGGCGATTGATCATCAACGAACGCGGCGAGGCGCGGGATTGCCCGGGTTTCATCGAATTTTTCGAAGGCGCCGCCACCTTCCCCTGGAAAAGCCAGGCCGCCTGGATTGCGGCGCAGATGGCCGCGCGGTTGGGGCTGGAGCGGGGCGCCACGATGGATCAGGCGCGGGGCGTTTTCCGCACCGATCTCTATCGCCGCCATCTTGGCCATGCGGGCGCGCTGCTGCCCGGCGCCTCGGAAAAGATCGAGGGCGGAATCGCCCCCGGAACCGCCGCGGCCTCGGATACGGGGCGGCTGATTCTGGGGGAAAACCAGTTCTTCGATGGCCGCGTCTTTGATCCTTTTCACGCCGAGTGATGAAAAAAGCGGCGTTGTGGCGCGGAAAAATGCTGCAATGCGGAAAACTGGCGCTGAAGAATGGGGCAATCCCACATTTGCGCTTGAAGGCGACACCGGCCGCGGCGTTTTCTAGCGTTAGAGAGCAACGGGGCTCTCGCACAGTCTCCCACGACAGGGCGATCCGAGCACAGCCGCTCGACCAGCTTGCGCAACCGGCGCAGGCGCGGTCTTGCGGCTTTTTTCTTTTGCGCGTCGCCCGAGGGCGGCCAGGACAGGGGCAGACACCCGATGAAGACGTTTCTCACCGGCATCGCACTCTCTGCGATCCTAACATCCGCCGCTTCGGCGGAGATGCTTGAGCTTGAAAAAGACGAACTGACCTTCGGCTTCATCAAGCTTACCGATATGGCGCCGCTCGCCGTGGCCTATGAAAACGGCTACTTCCTCGACGAGGGCCTTTTCGTCACGCTGGAGGCGCAGGCGAACTGGAAAGTGCTGCTTGATGGCGTGATCGGCGGGCAGCTTGACGGCGCGCATATGCTCGCCGGGCAGCCGCTGGCCGCAACCATCGGCTTTGGCACAGAAGCCCATATCATCACGCCATTTTCGATGGATCTGAACGGCAACGGCATCACGGTTTCCAATGAAATCTGGGATGCGATGAAGCCCAATGTTCCGCTTATGGAGGATGGCCGCCCGCAGCACCCGATCAGCGCCGAGGCGCTGGCGCCGGTGGTGGAAGACTACAAGGCGCAGGGCAAGCCCTTCAACATGGGGATGGTCTTCCCTGTCTCCACCCACAACTACGAAATCCGGTACTGGCTGGCGGCTGGCGGGTTGCACCCCGGCTATTACAGCCCTGAAAACATTACCGGGCAGATCGCCGCTGACGTGCTGCTTTCTGTAACCCCGCCGCCGCAAATGCCCGCCACGCTAGAGGCCGGTACGATCTACGGCTATTCGGTGGGCGAGCCCTGGAACCAGCAGGCGGTCTTCAAGGGCATCGGCGTGCCGGTGATCACCGATTACGAACTTTGGAAAAACAACCCCGAGAAAGTGTTCGGGATTACGGCGGAATTTGCCGAGCAGTACCCCAATACCACAATCGCCATCACCAAGGCGCTGATCCGCGCGGCCATCTGGCTTGACGAGAACGATAACGCCAACCGGATGGAAGCGGTCGAGATGCTCGCGCGGCCCGAATATGTCGGCGCCGATGCCGAGGTGATCGCCAACTCGATGACGGGCACCTTCGAATACGAGAAGGGCGATGTGCGCGAAGTTCCCGATTTCAACGTGTTCTTCCGTTACTACGCCACCTACCCGTTCTATTCGGATGCAATCTGGTATCTCACCCAGATGCGCCGCTGGGGCCAGATCGCCGAGGCGAAGCCCGATGAGTGGTACCACGAGATGGCGCAGAAGGTGTATCGGCCCGACATCTACCTGGAAGCCGCGCGGATGCTGGTGGATCAGGATCTGGCCAACGAAGCAGACTTCCCGTGGGACAGCGATGGCTACAAGGCCGCCACGCCCGCCGAGGATATCATCGACGGCATCCCCTATGACGGGCGTCAGCCCAACGCCTACCTCGAAAGCCTGCCCATCGGCCTGAAAGGCGAACAGGTTGTGGTTGGCAGTGAGGTGCAAGGCTGATCACACCCTCCGATGCCGCGCCCTCATCCGCGCGGCATCGGGGCGCGGGCCCGCGCGCGACCGCCGCTCCGGCAATATCGCGCGGGCTGCGCTGCATCGCAGCATAACTGATGCTCAAAACATAGGCACTTGGCCGGCCAAAGCGCGCCGCCAAACCCTGGCAGGAGAAACCCATGACCGCCATTGACCCCAACGCGTTGGACGACTCGGCCCGAGCGGCCCGGCGCGAGCGGATCTTTACCCGCATCACCCAGGCCGACCGCTGGTTCAATGTGCTGGGGCTCAGCTGGCTAACGCCGCTGTTGCGCGCCGCGGCCGGCGATAATCCCCGCGCCCAGATGGGCGAGATTTGGCGGCTTCTCGGCGTGCCGCTTCTAGCGATTGCGGGTTTTCTCGCGCTCTGGGCAGCACTTGCGCCACAGGTTCAAACCTCGCTCGGCGCCGTGCCGGGGCCCGCGCAGGTTTGGGAACAAGCCGTAAGCCTGCATGAAGATGCCCGGGCCACGGCAGAAAAACGTGCCAAGTTTGAAGAGATGGTTGCGGCCCGTAACGAGCGGCTGATCGAGGCCGGGCGGGCAGACGAGGTGAAGCAAGTCGCCTATACCGGCGCGCCATCTTACTACCAGCAGATCGCCACCTCGATCGGCACCGTCTTCTTCGGCTTCCTGATCGCCACGGTCGTGGCCGTGCCGCTTGGCATTCTCGCCGGGCTTTCGGCCACCGCCAATGCGGCGCTGAACCCGCTGATCCAGATCTTCAAACCGGTCAGCCCGCTCGCCTGGCTGCCGATTGTGACAATGGTGGTTTCCGCCGTCTACGTGACCAACGATGGGATGTTCGCAAAGTCATTCCTGATTTCGGCGATCACCGTCACGCTCTGCTCGCTCTGGCCCACGCTGATCAACACCGCGCTAGGCGTGGCTTCGATCGACAAGGATCTCGTCAACGTCTCCAAAGTGCTGAAGATGGGAACGTGGACGAAGATCACCCGACTTGTCCTGCCCTCGGCCTTGCCGCTGATCTTCACCGGGCTGCGCCTGTCGCTTGGCGTGGGCTGGATGGTGCTGATCGCCGCCGAGATGCTGGCGCAGAACCCCGGCCTTGGGAAGTTTGTCTGGGATGAGTTCCAGAACGGCTCCAGCCAATCGCTGGCCAAGATCATGGTTGCGGTGCTGACGATCGGCATCATTGGCTTCCTGCTCGACCGCCTGATGTATGCAATCCAATCGCTTTTCACCTTCACGAACCATCGGTGAGCGGCATGAGCATTCTGAAACTCGATAGCGTTTCCAAGAGCTTCGGCGATGGCGAGGCCCGCACCGATGTGCTCAAAGGCATCGATCTGGAGGTGCGGGAGGGCGAGTTCCTCGTGCTTCTCGGCTTCTCGGGCACCGGCAAGACAACGCTGATCAATCTTCTGGCAGGGCTCGACACGCCGAGCGCGGGCGCGGTGACCTTCAAGGGCGCGCCCGTCACCGGCCCGGGCCCGGAGCGCGGCGTGATCTTCCAGAGCTACTCTTTGATGCCGTGGCTTACGGTCACCGGCAATGTGGGGCTTGCGGTCGATACAGTTTTCCCCGGCCTCTCGCGCGCCGAGCGGGCCGAGAAGGTGGCGCATTACGTAGAAATGGTGGGCCTGTCCCATGCCGCCACGCGCCGCCCGGCAGAGCTTTCTGGCGGTATGCGGCAGCGGGTGAATGTGGCGCGCGCTCTGGCGATGAACCCCGAGGTTCTGCTGCTGGACGAACCGCTTTCCGCACTTGATGCGCTGACCCGCGCGAACCTTGCCGATGAGATCGAGCGGATCTGGGAGGCCGATAAGAAAACCTGCGTTCTGATCACTAATGATGTGGACGAGGCGATTGTGCTGGCCGACCGGATCATTGCGCTGAACCCCGATGGCACGCTGGGCGAAGAATTCACTGTGACAATCCCGCGGCCGCGCGAGCGGGGGGCGATGAACCATAACGAGCAGTTCAAGGCGTTGCGCGCGAGCGTCACCAAATACCTCATGGATGTGGGAATAGCCGCCAAGGTCGAAGGCGCGCGCCAGCTTCCCGACGTCACGCCGATCCACGGCGTGCCCACGGCCGTGGCGCAGGCGCAGGAGGGGCTGATCGAAAACCGGTTCCTCGATTTCAGCCAGCTCCACAAGGTGTACCCCACGCCCAAGGGCCCGCTGACCGTGGTTGAGGATTTTGATCTGAAGATGGATCGGGGCGAATTCATCTCGCTCATCGGCCATTCGGGCTGCGGCAAATCCACCGTTCTGACGATGGCGGCGGGGCTCAATGAGATCTCCAAGGGCGCGATCAAGCTTGATGGCCGCCATGTGGAAGGCGCCGATCCCGAACGCGCGGTGGTATTCCAGGCGCCCTCGCTCTTCCCGTGGCTGACGGCAAAGGAAAATGTCTCCATCGGGGTGGATCGCGTCTATCCCCGCGCCTCGCGCGCCGAGCGGCAGGATGTGGTGGAATACTACCTCGAACGCGTGGGGCTGGCCGACGCGATGGAGAAACGTGCCGCCGATCTTTCCAACGGCATGAAGCAGCGCGTAGGCATCGCGCGGGCCTTCGCGCTCTCCCCCAAACTCCTCCTGCTCGATGAACCCTTCGGGATGCTCGACAGCCTCACGCGCTGGGAACTGCAGGAGGTTTTGATGGAGGTCTGGAGCCGCACCAAGGTCACCGCGATCTGCGTGACCCATGATGTGGACGAGGCGATCCTTCTGGCAGACCGGGTGGTGATGATGACGAATGGGCCACGGGCGCGGATCGGCAAGATCGTTGACGTGGATCTGCCCCGCCCGCGCACGCGAAAGGCCCTGCTCGCACATCCCGATTACTACGCCTACCGGCAGGAGGTGCTCGATTTCCTTGAAGAATACGAACATGGGGCCACGCCAAAGCCGAAGCCCCAGGCAATGGCGGCGGAGTGAAAGGGATGCAGAACCTTGTGATCATCGGCGCGGGCATGGCCGCGGGCCGGCTTGTGGAACATGTGACCGAAGCGGGGGGCTGGAACGTGACGCTCTTCAATGCGGAACCGCGCGGCACTTATGACCGGATCATGCTTTCGCCGGTGCTGGCGGGCGATAAGACTTACGATGAAATCGTTACCCACACGCCCGCCTTCTACGAAGAACGCGGGGTGGCCTGCCGGTTTGGCGAACGGGTCACGGCGATCGACCGGGCCGCGAAAACGGTGGCGGGCCGCGATGGCACTCCCCTGCCCTATGACAAGCTGGTGATCGCCACGGGCTCGAACCCCTTCATCATCCCCCTGCCCGGCCATGACCTCGATGGCGTGATTGCCTATCGCGATCTTGAGGATACGGAGCGCATGATGGCGCTCGCGCCTGGCCAGAAAGCCGTGGTGATCGGCGGCGGGCTCCTGGGGCTTGAAGCGGCGGCGGGGATGCATGCCCGTGGCGTTGACGTCACCGTGGTGCATCTGATGGGCCACCTGATGGAGCGGCAGCTTGATGAGGCCGCGGGCTATCTTCTGCGCAAGGAGCTTGTGGGGCGCGGCATCAATGTGATGGTCTCCACCAACTCCCAGGAAATTCTGGGCGAAGGCGGGCATGTGCGGGCGCTGAAGCTCGAAAATGGCACCGAGCTTCCCTGCGATCTTCTGGTGATGGCCGTGGGCATCCGCCCTGCCACCGCGCTCGCGGCAGAGGCCGGGCTTGCCACGGGACGGGGCATTCATGTGGACGATCAGATGATCACCTCCGATGCCGATGTGCTGGCGATCGGGGAATGTGTGGAACATGACGGCGAGATATTCGGCCTTGTCGCCCCGCTCTACGAACAGGCGAAAGTGGCGGCGGCCACGCTTGCGGGCGCAGAGGCGGCCTTCGTTAACCGCGAAACCGCTACAAAGCTGAAAGTCACCGGATGTGACCTGTTCAGCGCAGGCGATTTTGCAGAAGCCGAGGGGCGGGAAGATATCGTGTTCCGGGATCCCGGGCGCGGGATCTACAAGCGCCTCGTGCTGGAAGACAACCGCCTGATCGGCGCCGTGATGTATGGCGACACCGCCGATGGCGGCTGGTTCCACGGGCTGATCAAGGACCGCACCGATATCTCGGAGATGCGCGAGACGCTGATCTTCGGCCCGGCCTTCCAGGGGGGGGATGTGCTGGACCCTATGGCGGCCGTTGCAGCCTTACCGGCTGACGCAGAAATCTGCGGCTGCAACGGCGTATGCAAAGGCCGGATCGTGGAAGCGATCGAAGGGGGCGCGGACACGCTTGAGGGCGTGCGCGCGGAAACGAAGGCAAGCGGCTCTTGCGGCACCTGCACGGGGCTGGTGGAGCAGCTGCTTGCGGCCACCCTGGGCGATGCGTTCGAGATGCCTGCCGCCCAGCCGATCTGCGGATGCACCGATCTCACCCACGAAGATGTGCGCCGCCTGATCAAATCGAAGGAACTCAAGAGCCAGGCGGCGGTTTGGCAGGAACTTGGGTGGACCACGCCCAACGGCTGCCACGTGTGCCGCCCGGCCGTGAACTACTACCTGCTGGCCGACTGGCCGGTGGAATATCAAGACGATCCGCAATCTCGCTTCGTCAACGAACGCAAGCACGCCAACATCCAGAAAGACGGCACCTTCAGCGTGGTGCCGCGGATGTGGGGCGGGATCACCACCGCCGGTGAGTTGCGCGCCATCGCGGATGCGGCCGACAAGTACAATGTGCCCACCGTGAAGGTTACCGGCGGCCAGCGGATCGATCTTCTGGGCGTGCGGGGCGAGGATCTGCCCGCGATCTGGGCCGATCTGGGCAAGGCGGGGCTCGTTTCGGGCCACGCCTATGCCAAAGGCCTTCGCACGGTGAAAACCTGCGTGGGCACCGATCACTGCCGGTTCGGAACCCAGGATTCCACGGGGCTCGGCGTAAAGCTCGAAAAGGCGCTTTGGGGATCGTGGACGCCGCATAAGGTGAAGATGGCCGTCTCAGGCTGCCCGCGGAACTGTGCGGAGGCGACCTGCAAGGATGTTGGAATTGTCTGCGTCGACTCGGGCTATGAAATCGGCGTTGGCGGCGCGGCAGGCATGGATCTCAAGGAGATCCAGCCCCTTGCGAAAGTAGCCACGGAAGACGAGGCGATGACGCATGTGATCGCCTTTGTCCAACTTTACCGCGAGAACGCGAAATATCTCGACCGGCCCTACAAATGGATCGCCAAGGTGGGGATGGATTGGGTGCGCGCGCGGATTGCCGATGAAGGCGAACGCCAGCGCCTGGTCGATGCCTTCGCGCTTTCGCAATCGATCTACCAGAAAGATCCCTGGGCCGAACGCGCCGATGACCGAACCGCGCGCGCCTTTGCGCCGCTGGCAGACCTCACGCTGGAGGCCGCGGAATGAGCTGGATCGATGTGGGCGCACTGGATGACATCCCCCTCCGCGGCGCGCGGAAGGTAAAAACGAAGCTTGGCTGCGTGGCGATCTTCCGCACGGATGAAGAGACGGTCTTCGCCACCACCAACACCTGCCCGCACAAGGGCGGGCCCCTGGCCGAGGGCATCGTGCATGACCGGAAGGTTACCTGCCCGCTGCATAACTGGGTCTTCGATCTTGAAACCGGGGAGGCGCTTGGGGCCGATGAGGGGCGGATCGAAACCTTTGCAGCGAAGGTGGAGGCCGGGCGCATCCTGATCGACGCCGCCCTTCTGGGGCAGAAGGCGGCGTGATGGATGGCTCGGCCCCTCCGGCCGTGCGCTCAACCTGCCCCTATTGCGGGGTGGGCTGCGGGGTGATCCTGCGGCCCGATGGCGGCGGCGGGCTGTCGGTGGAGGGCGATCCGGCGCATCCGGCAAATCAGGGGCGCCTCTGCTCGAAGGGCCTGGCGCTGGGGGAAACCGGCGGGCTTGAGGGCCGGCTTCTCGCGCCCCGGATCGGTGGCGTGACGGCGCAGTGGGATGCCGCGCTCGATCTCGTGGCCGCGCGGTTTTCACAAGCCGTGGCCGATCACGGGCCCGATGCGGTGGCCTTCTATGTCTCGGGCCAGCTTCTGACCGAAGACTATTATGTGGCCAACAAGCTGATGAAGGGTTTCATCGGCGCAGCGAATATAGACACGAATTCAAGGCTTTGCATGGCCTCCACGGTGGCGGGGCAGAAGCGCGCCTTCGGGGCAGACACCGTTCCGGGCACCTATGAGGATCTCGAAACCGCCGATCTGATCGTTCTTACGGGTTCGAACCTGGCCTGGTGCCACCCGGTTCTTTTTCAGCGGATCGCGAAAGCGCGCAAAACGCGCGGCACGAAGATCGTGGTGATCGATCCGCGCCGCACGGCAACCTGCGATATCGCCGATCTGCATCTGCGGATCGCGCCGGGAAGCGATGTAGCGCTTTTCAACGGGCTCCTGGCGCATTTGCGGGAGGTGGGCGCGATCGATCCGGGCTTCATCGCCGCCCATACCGAGGGCTTCGACGAGGCCTTCGCCCAAGCCGCCTGCGATGGCGCGGCGGCCACCGGCCTGCCGGAGCCGGAGCTTGCCGCGTTCTTCGCCATGTTTGCCGCCACCGAGCGGGTGGTGACGATCTTCAGCCAGGGCGTGAACCAATCCACCCAAGGCACTGATAAAGTGAACGCAATCCTGAACTGCCATCTCGCAACCGGGCGGATCGGCAGGCCGGGGATGGGGCCCTTCAGCGTCACCGGGCAGCCCAATGCCATGGGCGGGCGCGAGGTTGGCGGGCTGGCCAATATGCTGGCTGCGCATCTCGATCTGGAAGATCCCGCGCATCGCTCTGCCGTGCAGCGGTTCTGGAACGCGCCCCGTATGGCGCAGGCGCCGGGCCTGAAAGCGGTCGATCTTTTCCGCGCGGCGGCGGAGGGCCGGGTCAAGGCGTTGTGGATCGCCTGCACCAACCCCGCCGTCTCCCTTCCCGAAGCCGATCTGGTGCGCGCGGCGATCCGCACCTGCGAGTTCGTTGTGGTCAGCGATGTGACGGGGGAAACCGATACCGCGCGGCTCGCCGACGTACTGCTTCCGGCCACGGGCTGGGGCGAGAAGGACGGAACGGTCACAAATTCCGACCGCACGATCAGCCGCCAGCGCCCCGCGCTGCCCGCCCCCGGGCAGGCGCGCCATGACTGGGCGATCTTTGCGGGCGTGGGCCAGCGCATGGGCTGGCCCGCCGCCTTCGATTACAGCGGGCCCGCCGAAATCTTCCGCGAACATGCAGCCCTCTCGGGCATCGCGGCAGGGCTGGGGCGAGATTTCGATATCTCGGGGCTCGCGGATCTGAGCGATGCGGAGTACGAGGCGCTCGCCCCCCTGCGCTGGCCCGTCAGCGCGGGCCAAGCGGGCGGCCGCTTCTTCGGCGATGGCCGGTTTTTCACCCCGGGCGGGCGCGCCCGGTTCATCCCCGTGCGCCACGCCCCGCCCGCCGCAGAAACAAGCGCGGATTATCCCTTCCGGCTTAACACGGGCCGGGTGCGCGACCAGTGGCATACGATGACCCGCACGGGCCGCGCCGCGCGGCTCTCGCGCCACCTTGCCGAGCCCTTCCTGCAGATCCAC
>JANQPC010000032.1 GCA_028285485.1 Paracoccaceae bacterium
CCTGCCTCAGCCGGTGATCGCCGAAGTCGGCGGGCTGGCCACGGCGGCGGGCTGCCAGCTTGTGGCGAGCTGCGATCTGGCGGTGGCGGCCGATACCGCGCGGTTCGGGGTGAACGGCGTGAATATCGGGCTGTTCTGTTCCACCCCGATGGTCGCGCTCAGCCGCAAGGTGCCGCGCAAGCACGCCTTCGAGATGCTGACGACAGGCGCCTTCATCGAGGCCCAGCGCGCCGCCGAGATCGGGCTGATCAACCGCGTGGTGCATGCCGATGCGTTGCGCGCGGAGGTGGATTTTCTGGCCGACACGATTGCAGGTAAGCTCGGCTCTGCCGTCGCGATCGGCAAGCGTGCCTTCTACGAACAGCTCGAAATGCCGTTGGCAGAGGCCTATGCGTATACGGGCGAGGTTATGGTGACCAACATGGCCGATGATCAGACTGCGGAGGGAATTGCCGCGTTTCTTCGCAAACGGGCGCCGGAGTGGCGGCAATGACCGAGGTGGCGGCCTATATCGCGGCCATCGAGGATCCGCGCCGCAAGGCCGAGGCCGAAGCGCTTGATGAGATCTTTCGGGAGGTAACGGGTTTTCAGCCCCAGCTCTGGTCAGGCCGGATGATCGGCTATGGCGCCTATGACTATACCTATGACACAGGCCATTCCGGCACCTGGCTGGCCACGGGCTTTGCCGTCTCGGCACGGCAGGTCACGCTCTACATCATGCCCGGCTATACGGAGTTTCCCGAGATCATGGCCCGGCTTGGCACGTACCGGGCGGGAAAGGCTTGCGTGTATCTCACCCGGCTGGAGCGTGCCGATCCCGAGGCACTGCGCGATCTGATCCGCGCGGGGCTTGAAAACCTCGGCACGAGATGGCCGATCCGGCCCCGCTGATTGCGGCGGATTTAGGCCCCTACGTCCTCAAGCTTACTTTCCTTGGGCGACCACACAACATATAGTGGCGCGAAAGGCACGCAGCGGGAGTGCGCGCCGCATAAGGGCAAGATCGGGGGCAGCCGTGGCGCATATCATCGTCGTAGGCAACGAGAAGGGCGGATCGGGCAAATCCACAACCGCCATGCATATCGCCACCGCGCTTGTGCGGCTTGGCCACCGGGTGGGCACGCTGGATCTGGATCTGCGCCAGAAAAGCCTGGGCCGCTACGTGGAGAACCGAAAGCTTTTCAATGATCGCCAGGGCCTTTCGCTTCCGATCCCCGCCTACCGCGATCTGCCGGAGGTGGCCGCCGATGCGCTGAAGCCGGGCGAGAATGTGTATGACCGGCGGCTTTCGGCGGCGGTTGCGGGGATGGAGCGGGAGGCGGAGTTCATCCTGATCGATTGCCCGGGTTCGCACACGCGGCTGAGCCAGGTGGCGCATTCGCTGGCCGATACGCTGGTGACGCCGCTCAACGACAGTTTCGTTGATTTCGATCTGCTGGCGCGGGCCGATCCCGAAAGCAACAAGATCCTCGGCCCCTCGATCTATTCCGAGATGGTGTGGAATGCGCGCCAGCTTCGCGCGCGGGCCGGGCTGAAACCCATCGACTGGATCGTGGTGCGCAACCGGTTGGGCGCGCAGGCGATGCACAACAAGAAGAAGATGGGCGATGCTCTGCGCGATCTGGCCCGGCGGATCGGCTTTCGCGTGGTGCCGGGCTTTAGCGAGCGGGTGATTTTTCGCGAGCTGTTCCCGCGCGGGCTGACGCTTCTGGATCTGCGCGATATCGGCGTGAAGGGGCAGATGAATATCTCTAACGTCGCCGCGCGGCAGGAACTGCGCGATCTGATCAAAGAGCTTCGTCTTCCGGGCGTTTCGGCCGATTTTTGACGGCGCGCTGCGCCGCGCCGGCAAGCGCCGAGAAGCGGCCTGCCGAGCGTTCGCTGGCGCGGGCATGCAGCGATTGCTGCGAGGGGATCGGCGCGAATTGCGGGTGCCGCGGGGGGGCGGGCCGCGTGGGTTCGCGCGCGGTGTCGATCGGGGGCGCGCGGCCCGGTTCGGGCAGCGCCCACATCGCCATACCCTCGCGCGCACGGTGATCGCGCAGCGAAACGGCAACGGATACCACCATCACCAGCCCCGCAAGCAGGAAGAGCGCGCGGTGGGTCTGGCTGGTCGGCTGGGCGGCGAAGGCGGCGGCGCGCCCCTCTGCAAAGG
>JANQPC010000010.1 GCA_028285485.1 Paracoccaceae bacterium
GCACGGCGCGCGCGGCGGTCACATGGCCGGCCCATCACACCCACAGTGGAAACACGGTGGGCGGTCGCAGGAGGCGATGGTCGTTAGACGGCTGGCGTCGATGCTGGGGCGAATGGGCTAGGCGATGGCGCATAGAAGCGCTTGAGAGGGGGCGGTGAGGGCCGCGGTCACGAGAACTGACACGAGGGTTATTGGGGATGAGGACGCCCGCCCGTTTCTTGCCTCCAGGTTCTCCGAAATCGTTTGGATAATTCGCGGCGACCCATTGATTTCCTTTAAGAAACTTGAACGATGAAACGTATCTGCTCTTTGGTGAGGTTCTGAGCGAAGGGCATAGGACGACTAGCCCCGACAAATTGCCCGGGTTAGCCCCTATGCCCTTGGCATAGCGACCTGCTCTTCGGAGCCGGTCCCTCGCTTCGGGCCTGACCGGTCATGCGCTCCTGCCGATCAGTTGGCCGCTACTTGCGGCGTACGAACGCTCCGCCGGGGATCAGGCTTCGGCCTTTCGGACTGCCTTTGGCATGGGACCCCGCCCCGTGGTATGCCGCTTGTCGACTGGCGCCACCGTCTCTAAACCGTCCACCAACCGGCGCCCTGCTTGTTTTGCAGGGACTACAACTCAGTCCTCCTCAATCAGTGAAAAGTCGCAGTCTTGTTGGCGCTCAAAGAAAAGGCGGCGCATGATGTCAGCCTGCCTTTCGCTTGGGGACCAGCGTGGGTCTTTTGCACTCCGTACAATCCCGCGCGCGAAGCCGGTCGACCACTGACCGCTTGATTGCCGAGCAAGCTCGCGAAAGTGCGGCAATAGTCGCGCGAGTTCCAGGGACTGCATCAAGCGTCCTTCCGCCTGCATGACTTTTCAGCAAGGCGAGGAACAAAGCGGGAAAGGCCTGTGCCGGAATTGTGCCACGTTACCGCGCGTGTTCGCGCATCGTTCTTCGGCAACCTGCAGCGATGTGTTCGCCGCACGTCTTTGGCTATTGCTGTTTCTTCAGAGCTTGAGTATCCGCAACGGTGGGACACCCCTCCCCAACGAGGGGCATGTATCTGCAAGGATATGCATCATGAGCATTAACGAACCGGCAACGCGGCCGGCCAATCCGCGTTTTTCCTCTGGCCCCTGCGCCAAACCCCCCACATTCACGCTTGAATCGCTGTCCGGCGCCGCGCTTGGGCGGTCGCACCGCGCTGCCATCGGCAAGGCGAAGCTGAAGGCCGCAATAGAGCGCACGCGCGCCATCCTTGGCGTGCCGGAAAGCTACCGGATCGGCATCGTGCCGGCGTCTGACACCGGCGCGGTGGAGATCGCGATGTGGTCGCTTCTCGGCGCGTGGCCGGTGGAGATGCTGGCCTGGGAAAGCTTCGGCGCCGGCTGGGTGACGGATGCGGTGAAGCAACTGAAACTCGATGCCACCGTGCGCACCGCCGAATACGGCGAGATCGTCGATTTCGCGCAGGTGGATTTCGATCGCGATGTCATCTTCACCTGGAACGGCACGACGAGCGGCGTGCGCGTGCCCGAAAGCGTGTCTATTCCGGCAGATCGCGCCGGTTTGACGATCTGCGATGCCACCTCGGCCGCCTTTGCCCAGGCGCTGCCCTGGGAGGCGCTCGATGTCACCACCTTCTCCTGGCAGAAGGTGCTGGGCGGTGAGGCGGCGCATGGGATGCTGATCCTCTCGCCCCGCGCGGTGGAACGGCTCGAAAGCTACACGCCGCCCTGGCCGCTGCCGAAGATCTTTCGCCTCACCAAGGGCGGCAAGCTGATCGAGGGCATCTTTGAAGGCGCCACGATCAACACGCCCTCGATGCTGTGTGTGGAAGACTATCTCAAGGCGCTCGATTGGGCGGAAAGCGTGGGCGGGCTCACGGGCCTGATCGCGCGGGCAGATGCAAATACGGCCGTGATAGAGTCTTTCGTGGCCGAGAAGCCCTGGATCGATTTCCTCGCTTCGGATCCCGCAACGCGATCAAATACCAGCGTATGCCTGAAGTTCAGCGATCCGCGCATTGCCGATGGTGCGGCCTTTGCCAAGGCCGTGGCCAAGCGGCTCGAAACCGCTGATGCGGCCTATGATATCGGCGCCTATCGCGATGCGCCGCCGGGCCTGCGCATCTGGTGTGGCGGCACCGTGGAAACCGCCGATCTCGAAGCGCTTATGCCGTGGCTCGATTGGGCCTTTGAGACCGAGATCGTCGCGCAGGCGCAAGCGGCCTGACACCCCAATTCCCGCGCAGATTTGCGCGAATGCACAGGATTAGTGTCACATGAAACCCAAGGTTCTTGTCTCCGACAAGCTTTCGGAAACCGCCGTTCAGATCTTCCGCGATCGGGGCATCGACGTAACCTTTGATCCCGCCATCGGGAAAGACAAAGAGAAACTGCTTGAAGTGATTGGCGATTACGATGGCCTTGCCATCCGTTCCGCCACCAAGGTCAGCGCCAAGGTGCTGGATCACGCGCCGAACCTGAAGGTGATCGGCCGCGCGGGCATCGGGGTGGATAATATCGAGATCCCCGCGGCCTCGAAAAAGGGCGTGATCGTGATGAACACGCCCTTCGGCAACTCGATCACCACCGCCGAACATGCCATCGCCATGATGCTGGCCGTGGCGCGCCAGATCCCCGAAGCCAGTGCCTCGACCCATGCCGGGAAATGGGAGAAATCGCGCTTCATGGGGGTTGAGCTTACCGCGAAAACCCTTGGCGTGATCGGCGCGGGGAATATCGGGTCGATCGTGATCGAACGTGCCCATGGGCTGAAGATGAAGGTGATCGCCTATGATCCGTTCCTCAGCGAAGAGCGCGCCGATCAGATCGGGGTTGAGAAGGTGGAGCTTGAGGAGCTGTTCGCGCGTTCCGATTTCATCACTTTCCACGTGCCGCTGACGGACAAGACGAAGAACATCCTTTCCGCCGAGGCGATCGCCAAGCTGAAGCCCGGCGTGCGGATCGTGAACTGTGCCCGCGGCGGGCTGGTGGATGAGGCGGCGCTGGCCGAGGCGCTGAAATCGGGCCATGTGGCCGGGGCGGCGTTTGACGTTTTCGCGGTGGAGCCCGCCACCGAGAGCCCGCTTTTCAACCTGCCCAATGTTGTCGTGACCCCGCACCTTGGCGCGTCAACCACCGAGGCGCAGGAAAACGTGGCGCTGCAGGTGGCCGAACAGATGTCTGACTACCTGCTGACAGGCGCGGTGACGAATGCGCTCAACATGCCCTCTGTCACGGCCGAAGAGGCGAAGGTGATGGGCCCCTGGGTGAAGCTGGCCGAACATCTGGGCGCCTTCGTGGGGCAGATGACGGATGAGCCGATCAAGGCGATCAACATCCTCTATAATGGTGTGGTCTCCGAGATGAACACCGCCGCGCTGAACGCCGCTGCCGTGGCGGGCGTGATGAAGGCCACAAATCCTGATGTGAACATGGTTTCCGCTCCGCTGATCGCCAAAGATCGCGGGATCGACATCACCACCACCACGCAGGGCAAGACCGGTGTATTCGATGCCTATATCAAGCTCACGGTCGTAACCGATGAGCGCGAGCGTTCGATTGCCGGAACGGTGTTTTCCGACGGCAAGCCGCGCTTTATCCAGATCAAGGGCATTACGATCGATGCGGAAATCGGGCGCCACATGCTTTATACAACCAATGAGGACGTGCCGGGCATCATCGGGGCACTGGGCAACACCATGGGCGAGAACGGCGTGAACATCGCGAACTTTACCCTTGGCCGGTCTGATCGCGGGAAGGATGCGATTGCGCTGCTTTATGTGGATGATCCGATCCCGGAACCCGTGATCACAAAGCTGGCGGCCACCGGGCTGTTCCAATCGATCCGCCCGCTAAGCTTCGATGTGGCCTGAGGCAATGCCCTGAACGCGGGCGCGGGAGGCCCCATGCGCAGCTACGCCATCGGCGATATCCACGGCCAGCTTGAGGCCCTGCGCGCCGCCCATATGCGGATCGCGGAGGATCGCGCCCGCACCGGGGATGGCGTGGCGCCCGTGATACACCTGGGCGATCTGGTGGATCGCGGGCCCGATAGCGCGGGGGTGATCGACTATCTCTCCAAGGGCCAGGCAGAGGGCGCGCCCTGGATCACGCTTTTGGGCAATCACGATCAGATCTTTCGCACCGTACTGAGGGCCGGGGTGGGCGAGGGCGATCTGCCGCCCTTTGCGCGCGCCTGGATGGGGCCGGATATGGGCGGATCGGAAACGCTGGCCTCCTACGGCATTCGCCCCCGCTTTCTGGCCCGCCACGCCCATATCGCGCGCGATCTTGCCGAAGCCGTGCCACCCGCGCATCGCGCGTTTCTAGAAGAGCTCCCGCTTTTTCACGAAACCGAAGGCGAGATCTTCGTGCATGCCGGGCTGCGCCCGGGCCTGCCGCTTGGCGAGCAGATCGCCGAAGATCTGCTGTGGATCCGCGGCGAGTTCCTGAACGATACGCGCGATCACGGGCGGCTTGTAATTCACGGCCACACGCCGGTGGAAGAGCCGATGCATTGCGGGAACCGGGTGAACCTTGATACCGGCGCGGGCTTCGGCCGCCCCCTTACGGCGGCGGTGATCGAAGACGGCGCGGTGTTTGTGCTGACGAATGAGGGCCGCGCGCCCCTTGAGGCGCCCTAGGCGCGGGCAAGGGCGATTGCTTCCCGCAACGCCTCGATATCGCCGACATGGTTGGCAAGGATGAGGATCAGCCGGGCATTCAGCGCGCTGCTTTCTTCCGCGCTCAGGCCCTTATGTGCGGCGAGCAGCTCTTCGTAGAACTCGTCATGCTCGGCCAGATGCGGCGTGTCGATCAGGGTCATGCCGTACCCGCCCAAAGAGTCTCTATTTCAGCAGAAATCGCTGACGGATCTGCCGTGCACCACCGCGCGGCGATCACCTGATCTGGCCGTACGAGATAGATAGCCTGCGCCGCACCCCCAAGGAAACGTGCCGCGATCTGGCCCTCGGCGGGCAGGGCGATCGCTTCGGCCCCTGCCACCTCCGGCGCCGTGCAGCCGATGGTGAGCAGCGCCACGCCGCGGCCCAACCGCTCCATCAGCCAGCCATTGCCCAGTGGCGCATCCGGAGCCACCATGCCGGGCCGTGCGCCGGGCGGAAGGCGCGTATCATCCGGGGCGTTCAACGGATAGGTGCAGGGCGCCGATAGCCGCCCGGAGTTTACCCAGGCGCGCGCAAAGGGCGCCTTTGCGGCGAGGGCCAGAACCTGATCGCGGAAGACCCGCTCCATCCCGGCCGCGGGCGTCATGAACCGCGTTGCGCGGGTGGAATTCTTGATATTCTCGTCGGCCCCGAAGGCGCGCTCCCGCCCGTAGCTTTCCAGCAGCCCCGCATCCGCGCGCCCGCCGATCACGGCGGCAAGCTTCCAGCCGAGATTATCCACATCCTGCAACCCGCCATTGCCGCCGCGCGCGCCAAACGGCGAGACCACATGCGCGCTATCGCCCACGAAGATCACCCGATCATGCACGAACTCCCGCAGCCGGCGGCACTGGAAGGTGTAAACGCTCACCCATTCCAGCGCGAATTCGGAATGCCCCACCACCTTCTCGATCCGCGGGATCACGACCTCGGGCTTCTTCTCATGCTCGGGGTCTGCCCCCCAGCCAAGCTGCAGATCAATGCGATAGACCTGATCGGGCTGCTTGTGCAGCAACGCCGATTGGCCGGGGTGGAAAGTGGGTTCGAACCAGAACCAGCGTTCGGAGGGAAACTCTGCCTCCATCCGGATATCGGCGATGAGAAACCGCTCTTCGAACAGCTCGCCCTCAAATTCCAGGCCCAGCATGTGCCGCACCGGGGAGTTTGCGCCATCGCAGGCGAGTAGATACTCGGTTTCGAGCGCGTATTCCCCATCCGGTGTTTCGATATCGAGGAAGGCGTGATCGCCCATCTGCTCCACAGCAATCACCCGGTTCTTGAACCGAAGATCCACCAGAGGATCGGCCTCGCACGCCTCAACCAGAAACTGCTCCACGTAATATTGCTGGAGGTTGATGAAGGCCGGCATCTTGTGCCCGTCTTCGGGCTGGAGATCGAAGTTGAAAACCTCACGATCCCGGTGGAACGTGCGCCCCACCTTCCAGGTCACCCCCTTCTCCAGGCAACGCGCGCCGAGGCCCAGCCTGTCCAGAATTTCGAGCGAGCGCTTTGACCAGCAGATCGCGCGCGAGCCCACCGAAACCACGTTATTGTCATCCACCACCACCGAGGGCACGTCGTGGCGCGCTAGCTCCAGCGCCATTGCAAGCCCGATCGGCCCCGCGCCAACGATCACCACCCGTTTGCGCGGCTCCGGCGCCACCAGCCCTGGCGGCGGCACATATGGGAATGGCTGGTAATCGTAGGGCATCATTCCCCCCGTTTCATAAGCTTTCTGGTGGAGTAGACAGTGGTTCCCCCGAAAAACACCACCGCGATCAGGATCGCCTCCCAGGCGCCGGGCCCCAGCGGCTCGCCCCACCGGTAGATGAGCCCGCCGATCAACATCGCCAGCCCGCAGAGGCTGAAGATCAGGCGGAACCGCCATTCGCTGCGCGGCGGGTCAAAGCGGCTCATCCCTGCAGCGCCTCCCACATCTCGGCATCCCGCGCCGCCGTCCAGATCCGCGGCGTATCGATATCGCGCGCCTCGTCATAGGCCCGCGCCACGTTGAAGGGCAGGCAATGCTCGTAGATGGCATAATCGCCAAATTTAGGGTCACATACCTCTCGGCACGCTGCCATCGCTTCTTTCAGCGAACCGCCCCCGAGCGCCACCTTGGCCACCGAGCGATAGGTCGAGGTGACGAAATCGCCGGTGGAGTCGAGCGCCGCATTCACCTTGTCGCGCCCGATCAGCGCATCGCCCCGGCCCGGGGCAATGGCATCCAGATCCCAGCGCCGGATCGCCTCCAGTGTGCCCGGCCAATCGTGAAAATGCCCATCGCCGCAATAGCAGGCGGAGTGGTATTCCACGATATCGCCAGTAAACATCACATTGGCATCCGGCACGTAGATGGCCATGTCACCCGCCGTATGCGCGCGGCCAAGCTGCATCAGATCCACCCGCCTTTGCCCGAGATAGACACTCATTCGCCCCGAAAATGTGGTTGTTGGCCAAGTCAGCCCGGGAATTTCCTCGTGCCCTTCGAAAAGCCGGGGGAAGCGCGCGAACTCGCTTTCCCAATCCTCCTGCCCGCGTTCCACCACCATGGCGCGCGCGGGCTCTGACATCAGGATCTGATCGGCCCCATAGGCCGCCGCGCCCAGCACCCGCACGGCATGGTAATGGGTGAGGGCCAGATGGGTGATCGGCTTGTCCGTCACCTGCCGCACGCAATCGATCACCTTGCGCGCCAGGCGTGGGGTGGCCTGCGCCTCGACGATCATCACGCTGTCATCGCCGATGATCACGCCGGAGTTGGGATCCCCCTCGGCGGTAAAGGCGTAAAGGCCGGGGCCCACCTCGGTAAAGCTAACCTGCTTCTCCGCAAGATCGCCCGCGCTTGCGAAGGCCCGGCTCACGCGCCAAATCTCCCGCTGGCGCAGGCGCACCGATACCGATCGTTCATCCCATCATCCTCCCTTTGGCGCATTGCGCCGCCGTGCCCCTTTTTCTCTCCAAGAATGCTCCCGGGGAGCTACCCCCCAGGGCAGCGGGGCAGCGCCCCGGGTGAACCCTACTTAACGCCTGGCGTACCGTCGAACTTCTTCTCAAGCGATGTCCAGCAATCGATATAATCATCCTGCAGCGGCGCCTCTTCGGCGGCAAAGCGCGTGAGGTGCTGGGGAAAGCGGGTCTCGAACATGAACGACATCGTATTGTCGAGCTTCTCGGGCGCGAGCTCTGCGTTCGAGGCGCCTTCAAAGGCGCCTTTGTCGGGCCCGTGGGGCAGCATCATGTTGTGCAGGCTCATCCCGCCCGGCACGAAGCCCTTGGGTTTGGCATCGTAGATCCCGTAGATGTTGCCCATCAGCTCGGACATGATGTTCTTGTGATACCAGGGCGGGCGGAAGGTATCTTCCGCCACCATCCAGCGCTCGCGGAACAGCACGAAATCGATGTTCGCCGTGCCCGCCACGCCCGAGGGGGCGGTGAGCACCGTAAAGATCGAAGGATCGGGGTGATCGAAGAGGATGGCACCCACTGGGCAATAGGCGCGCAGGTCGTATTTGCAGGGCGCGTAGTTTCCATGCCAGGCCACCACATCAAGCGGCGAATGCCCGATCTCGGTGCGGTGAAACTGGCCGCACCACTTGACGGTCACGGTCGAGGGCGCATCGCGATCCTCGAAGGCGGCGACGGGGGTTTTGAAATCGCGCCGGTTGGCCATGCAGTTGGCCCCGATTGGCCCCCGGCCCGGAAGCTCGAATTTCTGGCCATAGTTTTCGCAGACAAAGCCGCGTGCGGGCCCCTCGATCACCTCCACCCGGTAGACCAGCCCGCGAGGGATGACCGCGATTTCCTGCGGCTCAAGATCGATCACCCCAAGCTCGGTGGCAAACCTCAGCCGCCCCTCCTGGGGGACGACGAGAAGTTCGCTATCGGCGGAGAAGAAGTAATCGTCTTCCATCGAGGCGGTGACGAGGTAGATGTGGCTGGCCATGCCCACTTGGGTGTTCACATCCCCTGCCGTTGTCATCGTGCGCATGCCCGTGAGCCAGGTCAGCGGTGCATCGGAATGGGGCACCGGATCCCAGCGATATTGGCCGAGAGAGGCCAGATCGGGATCGATATTCGGGGCGGAAGCCCAGTAAGGCAGATCGATCCGCGCAAAACGGTGCGTGTGCTTCACCGAGGGCCGGATGCGGTAGCACCAGGTGCGTTCGTTCTGATGCGAGGGGGCGGTGAAGGCCGTGCCCGAAAGTTGCTCGCCATAGAGCCCGTAGTTGCATCTCTGCGGGCTGTTCATGCCCTGGGGCAGGGCGTCCGGCAGTGCCTCGGTTTCGAAATCATTACCGAAGCCCGGCATATAGCCCTCATGCGGGCCTGCGGAGCTGGCCGCGCGGATCATCTCGCGCGGGGTGGTCTGGCGGTTCATAGTGGCCTCCCTGGGGTTGCCCCGGACGATATCGTTGCAAATGCAACGACGTCAAGGATTACGCCCGGTGGTAGGGGGTTCCGGCCAGGATGCTGACGGCGCGGTAAAGCTGCTCTGTCAGCATCACCCGCGCCAGCATATGTGGCCAGACCATGGGGCCGAAGGAAAGCCGCGCATCTGCTTCCCGCCGCAGGACGGGATCAAGCCCGTCCGCGCCACCGATAAGGAAAGCCAGATCCCGCGCGCCCTCATCGCGCCAGCGCGCGATCGCATCGGCCAGTTCCGGGGAAGATTGGGCCTTGCCGCGTTCATCGAGCGCCACGCGCACCGCGCCCTCGGGCGCCGCCCGCGCAAGGAGGGCGGCTTCCGCAGCGGGCCCGCCGCCCTTGCGATCCTCAACTTCCGCGATGGTCAGCGGGCCAAGCGCCAGAGGCTTGCCCGCGCGATCCACCCGCGCGCGGTAATCTTCGATCAGCGCCCGTTCAGGCCCCGGTCGCAGCCGCCCGACGGCCGCGATCCAAAGCCGCATTCAGCCCTTGGCCGCAGCCGGATCGCCGGCGCCCAGCCACATCTTTTCAAGCTGGTAGAATTCGCGCACCTCGGGGCGGAACACATGCACCACCACATCGCCGGTATCGATCAGCACCCAGTCGCCCGCATCCTTGCCCTCGACCTTTGAGGAAATTCGGAACTCCTGCTTCAGGCGATCGACCAGCTTCTCGGAAATCGCGGCCACCTGGCGCGCGCTGCGGCCAGAACAGATCACCATGTGATCGGCCATTTCCGATTTGCCGGCGAGGTCGATCACAACCACCTCTTCGGCCTTATCGTCTTCCAGCGATGACAGGATGCAGTCAAGCAAGGCGCGGCTTGACCTGGGCGCGGGACCGGCAGTCACGCGGCGGTCCGATGCAGCCGTCTTCGCGGCTGCGTCTTGAAGCTGAGACAGGACATTGTCCTCCTACGCAACGCGCCGAACGGCCCCGGCGCTGGGCATATCGGAAGGCTAACACCGGATATGTGAAATCTCAATGTCATGGCGCCACAGGCCGGGGTATTGCGGTTTTTGGGGCGTGTGCTCTGCGATTTCGGGCTTTCGCGATCGCAGAGTTTAATGTAAAACAGTAAACAAATATTTCCAAACAGGAAGAATCGCATGTCTGCCGCCACTCCGATCCGCCGTTGGGCGCCCATGTTCAATGTTCTCTCGATCATCGCGATCGTTGCCATCGTGCTTTCCGTGATCGGAAGCGCGCTGCTGGGATACCTGCCGCGGGAGATCCGCATCGCAGCGGGAATTGCGCCGGAAGCGGCGCTGCCGGGCGCCGCGCGCACCGCGCTTGTGCTGGTTGGCGCCTTGCCCGCCATGGCCGCGATCTACGTGCTGGGGCAGATGGGATCGCTCTTCCGCATGTACGCGGCGGGAGAGACGCTTACGCCCGCCGCTGCGCGTGCCATCCGCCGGATCGGCATGGGGCTTCTGGCGATGGCGGCGCTGGGCTTTGTGACGCGCCCCCTGCAGATCCTGCTCGCAAGCCTCGGCAACCCGCCCGGCGAGCGCGTTCTGGCCATCGGGTTCGATACCTACGACCTTGGGCTCATCCTGGCCGGGGGCCTTCTTCTAACCATCGGCTGGGCGATGGGCGATGCGGTGCGCGCCGCGCGCGAGAATGCGGAGTTCATCTGATGGAAATCGTGGTGCGGCTCGATGTGATGCTGGCCCGCCGGAAGATGAAATCGCGGGAACTCGCGGGCCATGTGGGCATCACCGAACAGAATATCAGCCTGCTGAAATCGGGCCGCGTGCGGGGCATTCGGTTCGAAACCCTTGCGCGGATCTGCGAGGTGCTCGAATGCCAGCCCGGCGACCTGCTCGAAGCGGTGCCGAAGCCTTAGTAATCGCGTTCGAAAAACACGCCGATCCCGGTTTCGCCCTCGCTATCCACCGATCCTTTCACGGTGACAGAGGGGCTGATATCGAGATTGAGGTTCACCTCCGATCCGCCCTGACTGTCCACCGTAACATCGGTATAGACGTTATCGGAAAGGTAGCGCCCGGCGCGAAGCGCGGTGCCGCCCGACTCGTCGGTCGTGACATCAAGGTCATCGAGCCCGAAGTTCTGCCGCAGCCGGCCCACGATGCCTTCCCCGCCCTGGCCCGCCAGCGTGGCCACCGCGGCTGCAAGCTGGGCGGCCTGAAGGGGCGAAAGCGTCTCTATTCCGCGGCCAAAGAGCAAGCGGGCCAGAACCTCATCCTCCGGCAGTTCGGGTTCGGACAGAAACAGGATCTCGGGCGCGGAGGCCGGACCTTGGAGGATGATGAACACCAATACCTCGCCGGTATCGGCTTCGGCCACCAGCCGCAGGAAAGGATCGAACTCGCCCTGCAGCGTGGCCTGCCCCTCTGTCAGCACAAGCCGCTGGCCCAGGATATCGAGCCGCCCGCGGATCAGTTCGAACTGCCCTTCGGGTACGATTTCGGCGGTTGTGCCCTGCAAGGTAAGCGCGCCGCCAAGCTCGGCATCAAGGCCGCGGCCGCGCACGAAAACCCGGTTCGGCGCGCTGATCGTCAGGTCGATCGGAAAGGCCGCGCCACCCCCGCCATCGCCCGATCCCTCGCCCAGAAGCCCCGCGCGTGCCCGGGTCTCGCGCACCGCAGCGGGCTCGTTCACATGGGCAATATCGGGGATTGCGGTGATCCCGCCCACACGGCCCGAGGGGATGCGCAGAAGCGTTTCGCCAAGTGCCAGCGCGCCGCCGATCCGCGCGCCGCCTGCAAGCGGGCCGGCAATCTCAACCGTGCCGCCCAACGAAGTTTCATATAGCTCCGGATCTCTCAGGCCAAGCGATTGAATGGCAACGGTAATATCGGCATCGAAGGGCGCGCTCAGCTGCAGGGGGCCGGAAACGCGAATCGCCCCGCCGCGCGCGCCCAGGCCCGAAACGGCGATCTGCGCGGCCCCGCCGCTAAGCTGCACGGTTGCATCGATCCCCTCGATCACCAGCCCGGCCACGGCGGCTGAGGCGCGCGCCCCGCTGGCCTGCACGGTGCCGGACAGCGCCGCAACGCCCGGTGCCCCGTTCAGCGCCAGATTATAGGTGGCGGTGCCGCTCAGCGTGCGGGGCGCGATGAAGCGGTTGGCCACCGCCAGCGGCGCATTGCCCCGGATCGCGGCATCGAGTTGCGAGAAATCCGCCGCCGCCGTGCCTTCAATGGTGGCCGATGTGCGGGCGGGGCCGATCGCATCGAGATCATATCGCCAGCCGCCACCCTCGGTATTGCCGAGGATGCCTTCGATCTCAGCTGCGCCCGAGAGGCCCGCAAGATAGGGCGCCACATCGGTGAGCCGCACCTCAACGCTCAGATCCTCATCAGGCGGGCCCAGCGCGCCATCCGCGAAGAGCGAAATCTGCCGGTTCTGCACCGAAACAGTCTCTAACCCAAGCCGATTGCCAGATCGGCGCAGCACACCGCTGGCCACGCTGCGCCCGGCCAGAAGCCTGTCGGCATCCGCCTGGCCGATGGCGAGGCCCTGCGCTTCCGTCACAAAGATCAGCTCAAGTTCGGAGAGATCGGTAACAACGCGCCCCTCAGCGGCGGCCTCAAACGCGCCGGAGAGCGGGCGCCCGGCGCGCTCGGACAGCACCGAAAGCCGTGCGGCGGTTGCGGAAAAGGCGCCGCTGGCCACTGCGGGCCCGTCGCCCGTTTCCACCGTGCCATCGAAGGCAGCGGTAAGATCGGGCGTATCGAGATCGGTCTCCACCGCCCAGACGGCTGCGTCTTGCGTGGCCTCCAGACGTAGGTTCAGCGGGCCGGGAAAGCCCTCGGAGATTACCGAGGTGTCGATCAGCTCAGCCACCGCTGAAATCCGGCTTGCCCCGGTGGCGAGAGCCGCGTTGGCATCGAGAACCAGCGAGGGCCCGCGCAGGATCGCCCGTTCGACAAACGTGCCCTCTTCGCTGCGCCGCGCCACCGTGATCAGGCTCGCGCGGCCCGCCAGAAGCCGGTCCACCTCGGCAATCCCCACGGTGGCATCGGTGAGCGAGGCGCCCACCGTGGCTTCGAAGGTGCCGGCAAGCGGCATCAGCTCTGCCTGCACCCGCGCGTTCGCGGCACCGCTCAATTCGCGGTTCGCAAGCCCCGAGAACACGGCGAGATCCCGCGCGGCAACGCGAAGATCGGCCGTGACATCGGCGTCGCCCTCGACAGCTTCCACGCTTACCGCGCCCTCCAGCGCGTAGGTTTCGCCTGCAAGCACAAGCTCGGTCACATCAAGTGGCCCGCCATCGCGCCAGGCCAGCCGGGCGCTGCCTTCCACGGTTTCGCCCAAAGCCGCCTCGGCATCGGGGTTGCCGAGATCAAGCGCGGTGGCGGTAAAGCCCACGCCGCCGGAAAACGCCACCGGCGGCTCTGCCGTCAGAAGCCCATCTGCCGTAAGCGCCACGCGATCGGCTGAAAGCCCGGGGCGATCGAGCCCTTCGATTTCTGCCGATAGCTGCCACGCCTCGCTCTGGCTCGCATCGAAGGCAACGGTTAGCCCCACGCGCCCCACCTCGGTGCGTGTGCCCGACAGCGGCAGAAGCACCGGCGCGCCATCGGCGGCGGCGATCACGCCTTCGATGGCCACACGCTCTGGCAACCCGCCCGGCGCGAGCGCAAGCGCGCCGGTCAGATTCAGCGCCGCCGCCGAAAGCGCCATCTCATCGATCTGCAGCCCGCCAGCTTCATCCTGAGCGCCCGACACCCTCAGCGCTGTGTCCGGCCCGAAAAACGCCCGGTAATCGGGGGCGAGGAGGGGGGCGATATCGCCGCTCACATCTGCGGTGAAGGCGCGCGACTGGTCATCCGAGCCCTGAAGCGTGAACGCGCCCGCAAGCCGTTCCTGGCCATCGGTGGCCAGCGTCAGGTCGGCACCGAAATCATCAAGCGTTCCGGTGCCCTCAACCGCGAGGCGCACGGAAGGGCGGCCCGGCACGCCGAGGAGGTTGGCCGCAATTCCGCCGGCCGCCTCATCGAGCGCGATGGTGATCGCAAGGGTCTCGGTGGCATTGGCAAAACCGCCGGCCAGCGCGAAGCTGCCGCGCTGGCCGTCAATCCGTTCGGCTGTGATATCTGCGCTGCCTTCGCCACCCTCAAGGCCGATGGTGCCCGCCAGCGAAAGCTCCGCCTCCTCACCAAAAAGAGCCTCGCCCAGCACGATACGGCCTGCCTCCAGCGCATCGATGCGGATCGATACCGGCAGGTCGGGCAGCGAAAAACCAGAGGCTTCGGGGGAGGGCGCATTGCGGGAAGCGCCCGGCAATCGTTCCACCACGATCTCGCCCGCCGTGAGCGCGTTGACTTCGACACGTCCGCGCAGAAGCGCCGCGCGCCGCCAATCGAGCACTGCATTGCGAAGGGTGAGCCAGACGCCCTCGTCATCCGCCACGGTCAGCTGGCTGAGCGTGGCCTGGCTTGAAAGCGCACCGCGAAATCCGGTGATCTCCACCACGCGGCCCTCGGCGGAGAGCTGTTCTTCCAGTGTACGCTCCAGAAAGCCCGGGCGTTCGTCTTGCGCAAGCGCCCCGGGCGCCAGCAGACACAGGGCGCATATGGCACTAATCCGCCTCAAAACGCCTGCCCGATCCCGACATAGAGGTGAAAATCCGATCCCCCCGGCGTGCCTTCCACCGGCACGCCGACATCCAGCCGGATCGGCCCGATGCCGGTATCAAAACGCAGGCCCAGCCCTGCGCCCGAATGGCTTTCGCCATCGCCACCCGGCAGGCTATTGCGCCCCACCATGCCCCAATCGAAGAAGCCGACGAGAGAGAAGGGATCGCGCACCAGCGCGCGCAGCTCCAGCGAGGCGCCGAGAAAGCTGCGCCCGCCGCTTTCCACCCCGCCGCCCAGATCGATGTCGAGCGCCTGGTAATCCTGCCCCCGCACCGTGCCGCCGCCGCCCGAATAGAAGCGTTGATCATTCGGAAGCCCGGTGATCGAGGCGCCGATGATCGATCCCAGTTGCAAGCGGCCGGCCAGCACGTAGCGGTTGTTCGGCCCGAAATCCTCGTAAGCGCGCAGATCCGCGGTGATCCGTGTGCCGCTTTCCGATCCGCCAACGCCGAGAAACGGCGCCACCTCGGCCTCCAGATACTGGCCGTCATTCGTGTTAAGCGGGTTTTCCCGCCGATCCAGCGTGGCCGCGAGGGGGAAGAAAAGCTGCTGATATGTCTCTGTTCCGCTGGCATCGGTCACTTCGGAGAGATCGAAGCGAATGCCCACGCTGGCGGGCACATCATCAGTGATGTTGCGCGAAAGCTCGGCGCCGATGGAAAACGAGGTGGATTCGAAATCCGGTTCTTCAAACACCTCGATATCGGAGAAAAGCGTAAGCGTGGTATCGGCGCGGAGCGTGGCGGGGCGGCTGAAGCGGGCGCCCAGACTATAGTCTATCCCGCCCGTATCGCCGCCGATCCCGGCGATTTCGGCGTCAAGCCGCAAGCGTTCCGCCCCGCCCATGATGTTGCGGTGCAGCCAGAAGCCCGAAAGGGTGAGCCCGTCAGTAGTTCCAAGCTCGGCGCCAAAGCCGAAGCGGCGGGGCGTTTGCTCGGCAACAGTCATGGTGAAATCGAGCGTTCCATCGGGGTTCGGAATCTCGGCCTCGCTCAGCGTAACGCTGCGAAAGGCGCCGGTATCGCGCACCCGGCGCGCCACAAGCGCGGCCTCATCTGGATTAAAGGTGAAGCCGGTGGGCAGCCCGGCGATCCGTTCGATGGCCTCCGTGCGGACGGTCTGGTTGCCCTGCACGGTGAGATCGCCGAAGCGCAGGATCGGGCCCGGGGCGATCGCCACCTCTGCCGAAAGCGTGCGGCGCCTATGATCGGCGGTGATCGATTGGCCGGCAACCTCCGCCTTGGCGCGGCCCGCGCCGCGCCAGCCTTCAACCGCCGCTTCCGCGGCATCGCGGATCAGGCCGGTTTCCGCCACCCCGCCACGGCGAAAGCCCTCCGGCAGTTCGGTGCCCTCCGCGAGCGGGGCAACTTCGGCGCGGGAAAAGCGGTAGGCGGGCCCGGGCGCCACGCGGATCGTGATCGCCCCGATCCGGGCGGGCGCGTCAAACGGCGCGATTTCTGCCGCCTCGCGGCCATCGATGGCGATGTTGATCGTGCCGCCGAAATGGCCCTCGGCATAAAGCGCGCCCAGGATCCGCGCGTAATCGGCCCGCGCCGCGGCCAGAAGATCGCCGCTATCGGTTACCCCCTCTGCGCGCGCCGCGGCCAGGGCAGAGGCGCCGCGCAGCCGCTCGCCCAGATCCGCGCCCCCGCCGGCCAGGCGAAAGGTTACCTCCTGCGCCGCGCCGGGGCCCGCAAGCGCCGCGAGCGCCATGGCGCAGAGCGCTACCGGGCGCGGCCTTCGCACATTCGCAGGGTTGCGAGCTATCAATCTGTGCCCCTGTTGCTGGCCCGTCTCACGCGCGCCCGTTCCGCATGCCGCCAGGCCCCCTTGCGTTCCCCTACCGGAACGGGATCGGGATGCCATGTTCGGCAAAGCTATCCAATAGCGCGAAGAACACGTTTCCGCGCCCGTCGCGCCGCCCCCGCCTTGGCGCCAGCTTGCACGGGGCGCCCGCGCCCCTCAACCCTCATCCGCGCTTGCCCCGGCGCATCGGCGGCGTTAGGGAAGGGGCATGGTTCAGGTCTTTGATATCTGCGATCGCGCGCGTCTGCCCTGGCGGTTTTTCGGCGCGACCCGGAGCGTGCTTGCGCGCCTATGAGCGCGCCTTTTCCGCACGCCTGACCAATCCAGTTTTACTTTGAGGGAGGAACCGATGCCCCCCAAGACGCTCTATGACAAGATCTGGGATGCCCATGTGGCCCATGAGGCCGAGGATGGCACTTGCCTGCTTTATATCGACCGCCACCTCGTGCATGAGGTGACAAGCCCGCAAGCCTTCGAGGGCCTGCGCATGGCGGGCCGCACTGTGCGGGCGCCGGAGAAGACCATCGCGGTGCCCGATCACAACGTGCCCACCACGGCGGGGCGCGAGAACCCCGAGAACATGACGGAAGACAGCCGCATTCAGGTGGCCGCTCTTGATACCAATGCCAAGGAATTCGGCATTCACTATTACCCGGTGAACGATATCCGTCAGGGCATCGTGCATATCGTTGGCCCCGAACAGGGGTGGACATTGCCGGGCATGACCGTTGTCTGCGGTGACAGCCACACCGCCACCCATGGCGCCTTCGGCGCGCTGGCGCATGGCATCGGCACCTCTGAGGTGGAGCATGTGCTGGCCACCCAGACACTGATCCAGAAGAAATCGAAGAACATGAAGGTGGAGATCACCGGGAAGCTCCGCCCCGGTGTGACGGCGAAGGACATCACGCTTTCGGTGATCGGCAAAACCGGCACGGCGGGCGGCACCGGCTACGTGATCGAGTATTGCGGCGAGGCGATCCGCGACCTTTCCATGGAAGGGCGGATGACCGTTTGCAACATGGCGATCGAAGGTGGCGCGCGTGCCGGGCTGATCGCGCCGGATGAGAAGACGTTCGAGTATGTTCAAGGTCGCCCGCACGCGCCCAAGGGCGCACAGTGGGAGGCGGCGCTCGCCTGGTGGAAAACGCTGAAGTCAGACGACGATGCCGATTGGGATAAGGTCGTGACGATCCGCGGCGAGGATATCGCGCCCGTTGTCACCTGGGGCACCTCGCCCGAGGATGTTCTGCCGATCACCGGCGCGGTGCCCGATCCGGCCAGTTTCGAGGGCGGCAAGGTGGAGGCCGCGAGGCGCTCGCTGGATTACATGGGCCTCGCCCCCGGCACGCCGCTGTCTGGGATCGAGATCGATACCGTTTTCATCGGCTCCTGCACAAACGGGCGGATCGAGGATCTGCGCGCCGCCGCCGAGATCATCAAGGGCAAGAAGATCAAGGAGGGCCTGCGTGCGATGGTCGTGCCCGGGTCGGGCCTCGTGCGGCTTCAGGCCGAAGAGGAGGGGCTCGCGGACATCTTCAAGGAGGCGGGCTTCGAATGGCGGCTTGCGGGCTGCTCGATGTGCCTTGCGATGAACCCCGATCAGCTCACCCCCGGCGGACGCTGCGCGGCCACCTCGAACCGCAACTTCGAGGGCCGCCAAGGCCGCGGCGGCCGCACCCACCTGATGAGCCCCGCCATGGCCGCCGCCGCCGCGGTAACCGGCAGGCTGACGGATGTGCGGGAGTTGATGTGATCATCTGAGATGGCGGGCGCCGATCGCGCCGCCGATCACTATTTTTTGTCGAAGCGTGGCGCCATTGGCCGCTGCCAAAAGGCCCCGCCGAGAGGAGAACACCAATGCAGAAATTCACCACGCTGACCGGGATCGCGGCGCCACTGCCGCTGATCAATGTTGATACGGATATGATCATCCCCAAGCAGTTCTTGAAAACGATCAAGCGCTCCGGGCTGGGCGTGAACCTCTTCGATGAGATGCGCTATGACGATGATGGCGAGGAGATCGCGGATTTCGTGCTGAACAAGCCGCAATATCGCGACGCGGAGATCCTTGTTGCGGGCGATAACTTCGGCTGCGGCTCAAGCCGCGAACATGCGCCCTGGGCGCTTCTGGATTTCGGAATCCGCTGCGTGATCGCGCCAAGCTATGCCGATATCTTTTACAACAACTGCTTCAAAAACGGCATTCTGCCCGTGGTGCTGCCGCAAGAGCAGGTGGATGTGCTGATGGCCGATTCCGAGAAGGGTGCCAATGCGCGGATAACGGTGGATCTTGAGGCGCAGACGGTGACCTCATCGGATGGGCAGACCTTCTCGTTTGAAGTGGATGCGTTCAAGAAGCACTGCCTTCTGAACGGGCTCGATGATATCGGGCTTTCGATGGAGAAGGTGGCGTCGATCGATGCCTATGAGGCGCAGGCTTCGGCGGCCCGCCCCTGGGTTTAACCCCCCGCCGCACGCCAGGGCTGGCTGAACAATGGGCGCGGATCTCCGCGCCCGTTTCTGTTTTGCGAATTAGGCCGCCACGGCCTCCATGGCGGATGCCGCGCCATCCCCTACAAGATATTGATTTTCCTGCGCGCGCTGCCCTATTTCGGGCCGAAAATGATGCAAAGCCGCACCAGTTTGTCCACGAAAATGCCGCAGTCCTTGAGCACGGTTAACCCTAACTTGCTGCTCGAAATGAAAGTTGTCAGAAATTGGGCGAAAATAAGGCAACCCGCCACAATCGGCGGAAACCATTGAGAATTGCAGCCGCCGGCCCCCGGCCCGGTGCGGTATGCGAGTGGGGCAGAGAGCGGTGATTACTCGTCTGGCAGGGGCGCTTTTGCGCGCGTTTTTGGTTGTCGTGCTGATCGCGATGCCCTCGATCGTTCTGCCAGGCGTAAATTCCGACGGGGCCCAGATCGTGGCGCTTGTGGCGCTTTTCGCCGCCGCGCTGATCGTTTTCGAATATGCCACCGTCTATCCCGGGCTCGTGGAGTTTCGCGATGCACCGCCCTTCAACCGCATCCGCTTTGCTTCGCTCTTCATCACGGTTTTCCTGCTGACGATGGTGGTGCGGGGCGAATTTGATCCCACGCCTGTGTCGCAATTCATTGAGGTAACGGGGGCGCTGATCGGCTCGGCCATCGATTTCCCCTATAGCCCGGTGCGCCTTGTCGTGCTGATGCTGCCGCCGGATACCAGCATCGAACACATCGCCCTTGTGCGCACGGCTGCCGGCATCAGCTACCTCGTTTCGCTGATGACTCTGGCGGTGTTCCTCATCGTGCTGCGCCTCAAGGGCTGGCCAAGCCGGACGGGCACGTTCAACGTCTGGGTCAACCTGCCGACATTTGATCCCACCGCGGGCGGCGATGTCGTCGAGCGCCTCGAACGGGATGCCAGGGTTAACATCGCGTTAGGGTTTCTTCTGCCATTCTTGATGCCAGCGGTGATCAAGGCGGCCGCGTCGCTCTTCGGCTCGGTTTCGCTTGAAAACCCGCAGACATTGATCTGGACGGTGACGGCATGGGCCTTCCTTCCCGCATCGCTCTTCATGCGCGGCATCGCCATGGGGCGCATCGCGATGATGATCGAGGAGAAGCGCCGCCTGAACGCAGGGGCGGACGACTCGGCGCTCTTGGCGGCCTGATCCTATCGCTCTGGGCCGCTGCGGCGGCGGCAGAGCCCCTGCGCATCGCCTTTTACAACACCGAACTTCAGCGCGATGGCCCGGGGCTATTGCTGCGCGATCTCACCGAGGGTGAGGCGGCGGATATCGGCGTGGCCGTGGGCGTGATTGCCGAGGTGGGTGCGGATGTGATCGTGCTGTCTGGCATCGATTACGATGCCGGGGGCCATGCGCTTGCGGCCCTGGCCGCGGCGCTGGAACGCGCGGGCGCGGCGTATCCCCACCGCTTTGCCGCCGCGCCCAATGCGGGGCAGGCAACCGGGCTTGATCTTGATGGCGATGGCCGCCTTGGCACGCCGCGCGATGCGCAGGGCTATGGCCGGTTTGCGGGGCAGGGCGGGCTCGCTGTGCTTTCCACCCTTCCGATTGGGGGCGTAGCGGATCATTCCGATCTGCTCTGGCAGGAGCTGCCAGGCAATCTCATGGCCGAGGGCACGCTGGGGGAGGGCGCGGCGGAGGTGCAGCGCCTGTCCTCGAAATCGCACTGGATCGTGACCCTTCTGCCCGAGGCGGCGGCGCCGTTTGAGCTTTGGGCCTTTCACGCCACGCCGCCCGTTTTCGACGGGCCGGAAGATCGCAACGGGCGGCGCAACCACGATGAAGCGGCGTTCTGGCTGCGCTATCTGGAGGGCGCGTTCGGGCCCCGGGTTGAGGCGCCCTTCATCCTGCTGGGCGACGCCAATCTTGATCCCGCCGATGGCGAGGGCCGCCCGGAGGCGCTGCGGGCGCTTCTCGCGCATCCCGAATTGCAGGATCCCCGGCCCGAAAGCGCGGGCGGTGCCGCGGCTGCGAAGGAGGGCGGCGCGAACACCGCCCATCGGGGAGACCCCGCGCTGGATACCGTGAACTGGCGCGATGACGGCGGCGGGCCGGGCAACCTGCGCGTGGATTACATCTTGCCCTCGGCGGCATGGCGGGTCGTCGGGGCGGGCGTGTTCTGGCCCGGCCCCGATGACCCCAAGGCCAGGCTTCTAGGCGGCGTTGGCGACGGCGCCTCCCGCCATCGGCTGGTCTGGGTGGATCTGGTGCTCAAGGGCGCGCCGTAGCGCAAGCGGCAGTGGCGTTTCCAAGAAATCGGGCACCAGCGCATCGAAATGTGCGCCATCCAGCCAGTGGGGCTTTGACCAGAGATACCGCATCTCGATGAGATGCCGCGCCATCGGCCAGACCGGGCGCGCCAGCTGGATCGGCAGCCAGCACATCTGCCGCGCCTCGATCGGCCGGCCAAGCGGCGCGGCAGCGGCCTGCGCGAGTTCCTGCCCCGTCATCGTGTAGCCCGGGAAGGGCACATCGGTGAACGCCGTCAGGTCCGCCCGCTGTTCGGCCAACGCCACGGCGGCGCGCGCAAGATCGGGCAGATAGGCCCAGGCATGGGGCGCATCGAGCGGGCCGGGATAATCCAGCCACCCTTTGGCGGCGGGGCGCGCAATCACCTTGTCAAACCAGTTGCCCGACGGCTCGGTATCGAGGAAATCACCGGCCCGGAGCACAATGGTTTGCACGCCCGAAGCACGGTAGGCGTCCTCCATCTCGGCCTTCACCCGGCCCAGCGGGTTCTCCGCCGCATGGGGTGTGGCCGCGCCAAAGCGGGCAGGGGCGGTTTCGCCGAAGATGTAAACGTTGCCGGGTAACAGCACTGTCGCGCCGCTTGCTTTCGCAGCCTCGATCACCGCCTGGGTCATCTGCGGGATCGCGCGCGCCCAATCGGGATAGGGCGGGTTCCAGCCATTTACGATGACATCCGCGCCCCGCGCCGCTTCGATCAGATCGTCGCGCCCGCGTTCAAAGATTTTCACATGCCAACAGGCGTTCCAAAAGGCGGCTGCGGCGTGGGAGCCGAAGCGGCCATTGGCGCCCAGAATGAGGGCTGTGCCGGACATTATGCTTCTCCGCTGTTGTTAATGCGCTTAACATTGTGCAGAAGAACGTGAATTGAAATGCACAAAATTCGTTTGAGGGGTATTCAATTCTGTATGGCCGCACTCGCCGAAACACTTGATTGGACACTTCTGCGCGCCTTCCTCGCGGTGGCCGATACCGGATCTCTCTCTGGTGCCGCGCGGCTGCTGCAAACCAGCCAACCCACCGTTGGGCGGCAGGTTCAGGCGCTTGAGCAAGCGCTTGAAACCTCGCTTTTTCGCCGCAAACCCAAGGGGATGGAGCTGACAGAGGCGGGATCGGACCTGATCGCCCCGGCCCGCGCGATGCAGATCGCCGCCCGGGATATCGTGCGCAAGGCGGGCGGGGCCGGGCGCGCGATGTCGGGCACCGTGCGGGTGACGGCGAGCGTGTTCATGGCCCACCATGTGCTGCCCAAGATATTCGCGGATATTCGCCGATCGCTTCCTGAGGTGGCGCTGGAGCTCGTGCCTTCGGACGAGGCGGAGAACCTTCTTTTCCGCGAGGCCGATATCGCGGTGCGGATGTACCGGCCCGAACAGCTTGATGTAATCACCCGCCATCTGGGCGATGTGGAACTGGGGCTCTTCGGCACCGAAAGCTACCTTGCCCGCATCGGGCCGGTGGATACCGGCGAGGTGCTCGAGCGCTACGATTTCGTGGGCTACGATCGGGGCGAACGCCTGATCCGCGGCTTCCGCGATGCCGGCGTGAATGTCACGCGCGAATTCTTTCCCGTGCGCTGCGACAGCCAGACCACGTATTGGGAGCTGGTGCGCGCCGGGTGCGGGCTTGGCTTTGCCTCGAAATTCGTGGCCTCGCGCGACCCCACGATGCGCGAGGTGGATCTGGGCGTGCCGATCCCCACGCTGCCCGTCTGGCTGACCGCGCATCAGGCGATGCGGCGCACGCCGCGGGTGGCGCGGGTCTTCGATCTTCTGGCAGAGGCGCTTGTGCCGATCCTGACCCGCCCCGGGGCCAGCACGGTTTCTTGACCGTCTTGGGCCAACCCGATAGGCGGGCTGGGCACAAGACCACGGGGGATTTCGCCATGACCGATCGCACGCTTCTCATCCTGGCCGGGGACGGGATCGGGCCCGAAGTGATGGCCGAGGTGCGCCGCATCATCGGCTGGTTCGGCGAGAATCGCGGGCTTTCCTTCGATGTCTCCGAAAGCCTCGTGGGCGGCGCGGCCTACGATGCCCATGGCACGCCGCTAACCGATGAAACCATGGCCATGGCGCAGGAGGTTGACGCGGTTCTGCTTGGCGCTGTCGGCGGGCCAAAGTACGACACGCTCGATTTCAGCTTGAAGCCTGAGCGCGGGCTTTTGCGCCTGCGCAAGGAGATGGATCTTTACGCCAACCTCCGCCCCGCCCAATGCTTCGATGCACTCGCCGATTTCTCATCGCTGAAGCCCGACGTTGTCTCCGGCCTCGACATCATGATCATTCGTGAGCTCACCTCGGGTGTCTACTTCGGGGAGCCGCGCGGCATCATCAACGAGGGCAATGAACGTGTGGGCATCAACACCCAGCGCTATACCGAAAGCGAGATCGCGCGGGTGGCCCGTTCGGCCTTTGAAATGGCGCGGCGGCGCAACAACGCCGTCTGTTCGATGGAAAAAGCCAATGTGATGGAATCGGGCGTTCTCTGGCGCGATGTCGTGCAGGAAGTGCACGATGCCGAATACCCCGATGTGGAGCTGAGCCATATGTATGCGGATGCGGGCGCCATGCAGCTCACCCGCTGGCCCAAGCAGTTTGACGTGATCGTCACCGATAATCTCTTCGGCGATCTCCTCTCCGATCTCGCCGCGATGCTTACCGGATCGCTCGGCATGCTGCCCTCGGCCTCGCTTGGCGCGCCGATGGCCAATGGCCGGCCCAAGGCGCTGTATGAGCCCGTGCACGGCTCGGCCCCCGATATCGCGGGGCAGGGCAAGGCCAACCCGATCGCCTGCATCCTCTCCTTCGCGATGGCGCTGCGCTATTCCTTCGATGAAGGGGTAGAGGCGGCGCGGCTGGAGGCGGCGGTGGAGAACGTGTTGGCCCAGGGCATCCGCACGGCCGATCTGCTGCAATCCGAAGGCGCGAGCCCGGCGACGACAACCGAGATGGGCGATGCAATCCTCGCAGCGCTCGATAGCTCACTCTAACCCGGTGGAGTATCTCTACCTAACGGAGGATGCGAACGGGATCTCTCGCTTCGAGGATCGCGCCTTTCCGATGGAGATGGGCGATTTCGCACCGCCCGCGCCCGAGATGTGGCTGACCGAGGCGATGGCGGCCGGGCAGGTTTTGTTCCTTACGCTTCCGGCCGGCTGGGGCGGCACGCAGCATCCCTCACCCCGCGAACAGATCGGCATCTGCCTGTCTGGCCGCGCGCGCGTTGAAGCGGGGAATGGCGACATTCGCGAACTGGCAGCCGGTGGAATCTGGTGGATGGCCGATACCAAAGGCCAGGGCCACACGACCTCCGTGCTGGGCGAGGAAGACGTTCGGATGGCAATCATCCAGCTGCCCGAAACCTAAGCCTTGCCGCCCGCGCGCGGCAGCCATGCGCGCCGCGGGCCTTGCCCTTCCCCGGCATCCGCGCTTCTGTCATGGCAGCAACCCGGACCCTCGCCCGTGACACCCGCCGCCAAAGCCAACCTCAAGGGCGTGGCCTTCGCCATCGCCGCCTTCGGCCTGTTCGCCACCCATGACGTGGTGGTGAAGATACTCGGCGCGAGTTACGCGACCTTTCAGATCGTTTTCTTCTCGGTGCTCTTCGCCTTCCCGCTCGTGGTTCTGATGCTGATGCGGGATGCGACGAAGGGAACGTTGATCCCGGTGCATCCGTGGTGGACGGCCGCGCGCACGCTGGCGGCGATCATCACCGGATCGTCGGCCTTCTACGCCTTCTCCGTTCTGCCGCTTGCCCAAGTCTACGCCATAATCTTTGCTGCGCCGCTACTCATCACGGTGCTCTCGATCCCAATCCTGGGCGAAAAGGTGGGCGCGCATCGCTGGGGCGCGGTGGCGGTGGGCCTGATCGGGGTGCTCGTGGTGCTGCGCCCGGGCGTGGGCGCCTTCGGGTTCGGCCATCTCGCTGCGCTGGCCGCGGCCGTCTCCGGCGCGCTGGCCTCGGTGATCGTGCGCAAGATCGGGCGGGATGAGCGCAGCGTGGTGCTGCTTGTCTACCCGATGATGGCAAACTTCGTGCTGATGGCCTGCCTTCTGCCTTTCGTCTACCGCCCGATGCCGATCGAGCATCTGGGGCTCGTGGGGGTGATGGCGGCCTTTGCCTTTATCGCGGGGCTGATGCTGATCGCCGCCTACAAAGCCGCCGATGCCGCGATGGTGGCGCCGATGCAGTATTCCCAGATCCTCTGGGCCGCCGTTTACGGATATGTGTTCTTCGATGAGCTGCCCGATATGATGACGGGCCTTGGTGCGCTGATCATCATCGCTTCGGGCCTCTATATCGTGCTGCGCGAGGCGGTGGGCGGACGGTCGGAAACCACGCCGGTACTCCGCTCCCGCTCCCGCCCCGAAACCGGCACCTCACCGCGCACGCTCCACCGCCGGATGCGCGGCGTTCCGGGGCGTGGCACGCTGCGTTCGGCCACGCGCGGGCCCCTTGCCAAACCGCCGCCCAGCGAGTAACCCGCACGCCACGGTCGGAGTGTAGCTCAGCCTGGTAGAGCACTGTCTTCGGGAGGCAGGGGTCGTGAGTTCGAATCTCGCCACTCCGACCAACTTCAAGGGATCGTATGGGTTTGCCGATTGAAATCGGTGTGACGGGGCGCCGGGGCCGGGCGTTGCTTCCCGGCAGGGATCTGCCTGCAAAGCTACTGGGAATAAGCTTTGCCCCTGCACGTGCAAAGGCGCGATCTTCGGCAAGAACGTAGCCCAAAGCGGCCTGAAGGTTTTTGCGTTCAACCGCCTATTCGGCACGCGCGCTCAATTCGGGCTGCTTCGATTTCGCCCGCAAGGTCAGGAACATCATGGCGTGATAGGCCATCGCGAAGGGCACCAGGTAGAATGGCAGTAGCGCAAGGGGCAGCAGGCCCATGTAATGGGCGCCACCGGATGTAAGCAGTGGCACGCCAACGCCTTCGGTGCTGAGAAAACTCAGCGAATAGGCGACAAGAAAATCGACCGTTCCGAAGATGATCAGCACATAGAAGATAAAGCTGCCCGGCCGATCACCCGCCAGAATTTGAAGAAGCAGGGTGGTCGCGATCACCGCCGCGATGATGTCGCCAAAACCGGCAGTGAATGCAAAGGCGGTGCCGGTGTGGCCAAGAAAGTTTTCCAGAATGAAGAGGCCGCCCATGTAGCGAAACGCGTGCGGAACGGTGAGCCAGGCCAGCGAGAGACCGTTGCCAACGAAGAATTGCCGGAACACCACCACCAGGACGGATGGCAAAACGAAATTGGCGGCAATGAAGATCCAGACGGTGCTCTGGCTGCCAAGGTGGAATTGCCAGTCGCGCGCGAAGAGCACAACGGCCACGCCCCACACGGCCACGCCAACTGCAATCCCGATCGACTTTCTAAGGGTGGCGCCCGACCAGTAGTAGGTCGCAAACGCAAGCAAGGGCACAACAAGCGATCCGCCGAAGAGCACAATCGTGCTGAGGGGGTGAGCTGGCACAGTTTCCATCATTGCGCTCCTCGTCGGGTGATCCCTTGCGTCTCCCGCCACTGCATTCAGACAGCGAGGATAATGCACTTGCACTTTGCAAGTACAACGAGCTCTAGTTTGGGAGCTTGCGGTTTGCAAGTACAATCGTGCAAAACGGCAGCCTGGTCGTCCAACCCAGGATTCGGAGAGCGGCGGGAAAGATATGGCAAAATCAGAGAGGCGGTCGGATTGCCCCATCAGCATGTCGCTGGACATCTGGGGCGACAAATGGACGTTGCTGATTGTTCGGGATCTGATGTTTGAGGGCAAAAGAACCTACGGAGAATTTCTAAGCTCCGAGGAAGGGATCGCCACGAACATACTTGCCTCACGGCTCAAGCGACTGAAAGATGCCGGGATCATTACGGCGAGAACAAACCCGAAGAACCGGTCCAGCGAGATATACGCGCTTAGCGAAAAGGGGATCGACCTGCTTCCGGTTCTGATCGAGACCCATCTCTGGGCCGAAAGATACCTTCCAGTCTCCGAAGAAATCCGTGAGACGCTGAAGGCGGTGAAGGCAGATAAGCCGGGATTTATTCAGGCGCTCTCGGAGAGGCTGCGTGCCTTGCCGATGGAACAATAAGAGGGCGGGCCGCCAACGAACGCGGGGCATGCTTCTGGCAAGGTGCGCAACGCGGGCGCCCCGTTTCGAAGGATCCGCAGCGCTCCCATCCCGCCACAAATCCAAGGATGCGATGGCGCCTGGCCGTAAGGCCACTGCCTGAGCAACTGGTGGCTCTGGCCAGCGCCGAACGGGTCGGGTGGCCCCACCCAAAAAAAAGGGGCTTATCCCGGCCCGCACGAAGCGGGCCGCCGCGCTAGAAATCGAGGTTTTCGACGCTGAGCGCGTTAGCCTGAATGAACTCGCGCCGGGGTTCCACGACATCGCCCATGAGCTTGGTGAAAAGGTCATCGGCTTCCGCCAGATCCTCCACCTTCACCTGCAGGAGCGTGCGCGCCTCCGGATCGAGCGTGGTTTCCCAAAGCTGGTCGGGGTTCATCTCCCCCAGGCCCTTGTAGCGCTGAAGCGAGAGGCCGCGTTCGCCTTCTTCCAGGATCGCGTCGAGCAGTTCGCGGGGCCCGTAGATCATCGTCTCCTTCTCGCGCCGCACCAGCCGCGCGGGCGCGCCGTAAACCTCCTGCAGCGCCTCCGTGTAGCCGCCAAGCCGCCGTGCCTCGGGCCCGCGGATCACCGGGCCATCGAGCGTGCGCACCTCTTCCACCCCGCGCACGAGGCGGGCAAAGCGCATCCCCTTGTCCTGCGTCGGGCGGCCCTGCCAGCCGCGTTCATATTCAAGCGAGACGAGATCGAGCCGGGCGGCCACCGCATCGGCGGTGCCCTGAAGATCGCTATCCACGCGGCCCGGCACGAAGGCGCCGGCAACCGCGGCCTGTTCAAGCACCCAGGGCATGTAATGCGTGGGGAAGGCCTGTAGCACCCGGCGCACCTGCCGCGCTTCCTCGACCACCCGCGCAAGATCGGCGCCCACGATTTCTTCGCCCGTGCCCAGCCGCAGCACCGCGCCTTCAATGCCCATTTCGATCAGGTAATCGTCAAGCGCCGCCTGATCCTTCAGATACACCTCGGATTTCCCGCGGGCCACTTTGTAGAGCGGCGGCTGCGCGATGTAGAGATGGCCCTGTTCGATGATCTCGGGCATCTGGCGGAAGAAGAAGGTCAGAAGCAGCGTGCGGATATGCGCCCCGTCCACATCCGCATCCGTCATGATGATGATCTTGTGGTAGCGCAGCTTGGTCACATCAAACTCGTCGCGCCCGATCCCGGTGCCGAGCGCGGTGATGAGCGTGCCGATTTCCTGGCTGGAAAGCATCCGATCGAACCGCGCACGTTCCACGTTGAGGATCTTGCCGCGCAACGGCAGAACTGCCTGGTTGGCGCGGGCGCGGCCCTGTTTGGCAGACCCGCCCGCGCTATCTCCCTCCACAAGGAAAAGCTCCCGCTTCTCGGGATCTTTCTCCTGGCAATCGGCCAGCTTGCCGGGCAGCGAGGCGACATCGAGCGCGGATTTCTTGCGCGTCATCTCACGGGCCTTGCGCGCGGCCTCCCGCGCCAACGCGGCCTCGATGATCTTGCCCACGATCATCTTCGCGGGCCCTGGATTTTCCTCAAACCATTCCGAGAGCCGCTCGTTCATCAGGCTCTCCACCGCGGGCCGCACCTCGGAAGACACAAGCTTGTCTTTCGTCTGCGAGGAAAACTTCGGATCGGGTACTTTGACGGAGAGAACGCAGGTAAGCCCCTCGCGCGCATCATCGCCGGTGAAGCTGACCTTCTCTTTCCGCGCCGCGCCCGATTGGCCGGCGTAGAGGTTCAGCGTGCGCGTGAGCGCACCGCGAAAGCCCGCCAGATGGGTGCCGCCATCCCGCTGGGGGATGTTGTTGGTAAAGGGCAGCACCATCTCGTTGTAGCCATCGTTCCACCACATGGCGACTTCCACGGTGATCCCGTCACGCTCGCCCTCGATGAAGATCGGCTCGTCGATCAGCGGGTGCTTGTTACGGTCCAGAAACCGCACGAATTCGCGTACCCCGCCTTCGTAATGCATCTCCACCGATTGCGGTGCCACCCCGCGTTCATCGGAGAGCCGGATCATCACGCCGGAGTTCAGGAAGGCCAGTTCGCGCAGCCGGTTTTCCAGCGTCTTGAAGCTGTATTCGAGGTTCGAAAATGTGTTGGTGGAGGCAAGGAAGCGCACTTCGGTGCCCTTTTCGCCGCCGGCATCGCCGACAACTTCAAGATGGCGGGCGGTCTCCCCGCCCTCGAAACGCGCGGTATGTTCCTTGCCATCGCGCCAGATGCGCAGCTCCAGCCAATCCGACAGCGCGTTGACGACCGAAACGCCCACGCCATGCAGGCCGCCTGAGACCTTGTAGGAATTCTGATCGAACTTCCCGCCCGCATGGAGCTGGGTCATGATCACTTCGGCCGCCGAAACGCCCTCTTCTGGGTGCATATCCACGGGAATCCCGCGCCCGTTATCGCGCACCGAAACGCTGTGATCGGCGTGGATCGTCACCGTGACTTCGGTGGCGTGGCCTGCCAAAGCCTCGTCGATCCCATTGTCGACGACCTCATAGACCATGTGATGCAGGCCCGAGCCGTCATCGGTATCCCCGATATACATCCCCGGGCGCTTGCGCACCGCCTCCAAGCCTTTGAGAACTTTGATAGATTCCGCGCCGTAGTCATCCGGCTGGCGGGCTGCTTCGGCCATTCGCGCCTTCCTTGGTTCTTATGCCCGAAATATATGCGTTTCGCAGGGGAGTGTCACGCCCAAGCCACAAGATTTGGTGTACGGGCGGGTAGCGGGCAACAGGACCGGCGCGCGAACCGCAAAGGATGGCGATTGTTTCCGAATTGCCGGGTAATGGGCCGATTGTTTCCTGACGGGAAACACCGCCCGGCTACGTCAGCGGGATCACGAGGCCCACTCCGATGAGCAGCCAACCGGCCACCAGATTTGTGCGGCGAAGCGCGCGGGGCGAGGTGAGGAGGCGGCGCGCGCGATCGATGAACAGGGCAAAGAACACATTGCCCACAAGCGGTACGATCATCGAGGCCAGAACGATGGCGGCGATGTCCGCTGTTGTCACGCGGGTGAGATCGAAGAAGCCCGGCAGCACGCCCATGTAGAACAGGATCGCCTTGGGATTGCCGAGGATCACAGCCACGCCCGCGAGGAAGCCGGCCCACATGCCGGGGCGTGTGAGCCGGCTATCGGCGGCAATCGTTCGATCGGAATTGCGCAGGATCAGCGCGCCCATGGCGAGAAACACCGCGGCGGCCAACCATTTCAGCACCAGCATGAAGCCCGAGAAGGTGGAGACGATCCAGGTGATCCCGAGGATCGCCAGAAGCGGCCAGAGCACATCGCCCACCACCACGCCGAGCGCCACGGGCCAGGCGGCGTGGAACCCGCCGGAAAGCGCGCGCGCGGTGAGGGCCACCCAGACGGGGCCGGGGGTGAGAAACAGGATCAGGAGCGCCCCGGCATAAAGCGCAAGTTCGGCGGGAGAGATCGTCATCGCGGGTCCACGGCCGACCCGCCGTCTGCCTCGCGTACTTCGGGGTACTGGGCGCGCTCGCCCAGATCCTCGAATAGCTCGCGCCCCGTACCCGTCATCCAGGCCTGGCAGCCGAGCGCGCAGATTTCATCGTAGAGCGCCGCGCGGCGCCCGGCATCGAGATGGGCGGCGACTTCATCGAGAAGCACGATGGGCGCCGCCCCAAGCTCTGCCGCCAGCGCGCGGGCATTGGCCAGAACAAGCGAGATCAGAAGCGCTTTCTGTTCGCCAGTGGAACACTGCTCTGCCGCCACGCCCTTGGCCGCGTAGATGGCCGCGAGATCGGCGCGGTGGGGGCCAATCAGCGTGCGGCCCGCGCGCAGATCCGCCCCCCGGCCCGCGGCAAAGGCTTCGGCCAGCGCCTCGGCCCCCTCTGGCGCCTCCGCCCCTTCTGCCGCGGTGAGCGTAAGATCGGCGGCGGGGAACACCGTTTCCGCCCCCTCCTGCGCCGCGGCGATACGGGCGAGCGCGGCGGTGCGGTTCACCCGGATCACCTCGCCCGCCTCGGCCATATGCGTCTCTAACGCACCGTACCAATGGGCATCGCGCACCATGTCTTTCAGAAGCCTGTTCCGCTCCCGCATCGCTTTTTCGTAGGAGAGCACGGCTTCGGCATGGCCGGGCTCGAAGGATAGCGTGATGCGATCCAGGAACCGCCGCCGCCCCTCGGCCCCTTCGATCCAGAGCCTGTCCATCGATGGCACGAGCCAGAGCATGCGCGCCACCCGGCCGAGCGCCACCTGCGGCGCGGCCTTGCCATCGATACGCACGGAGCGGCTTTCGCCCGGCTCCGCCCAGGTTTCGATCTCGTGCGTACGAGCCAGCGCCGTGAGCTCTGCCGCCACTTTCCAGCCCAGCGCCTCGGGTTGGCGGGCAAACGCCTCTGCCGCCGCGCGCCGCAGGCCCCGGCCCGGGGAAAGCAGGGAAACCGCCTCAAGGATATTCGTCTTGCCCGCCCCGTTTGCCCCGTAGATCGCGATCGGCCCGGCATGGGCCGCGATCCGCGCCGCGCGATGGGATCGGAAATGCGAAAGCTTCAGGGATGTTATGGCCAGATCGGGCACATCAGGCCCTTTTCAGCCTGCCGGCGGCGGGCGTATTCACACCCGCATCGGCATCACAACGTAAACCGCCGAGGTATCGTTCCCCTCGCGCATCAGCGTGGGATCACCGGCGGAGTTGAAGAGAAACACGGCATTCTCGCGATCCACCTGGCTTGCGATTTCCAGCAGATACTTGGCGTTGAAGCCGATCTCGAGATGTTCATCGCCATAGGCGACCGCCAGTTCCTCCTCCGCCGCGCCGCTATCGGGCGCGTTGACAGACAGCACCAGCCGATCGTCATCCAGCGCCAGCTTCACCGCACGAGAGCGTTCCGAAGAAACGGTGGCCACCCGATCCACCGCCTGCGCAAAGGCGCTCGCATCCACCTCCAGCTTGCGGGCATTGGCGGTGGGGATCACGCGCGAATAATCGGGGAAGGTGCCATCGATCACCTTCGAGGTGAGCGTGATCTCGGGCGTCGCGAACCGCACCTTGGTTTCCGAGACCGAAACCGCGATCTGCGCATCGTCATCATCGAGAAGCTTGCGCAGCTCGCCCACCGTTTTGCGCGGCACGATCACGCCCGGCATCGCCTCGGCGCCCGCAGGCAGGGCGGCATCGATCCGCGCCAGCCTGTGGCCATCGGTGGCCACGCAGCGCAGCACCTGCTGGCCCTCGGCATCGGCCACATGCATGTAGACGCCGTTGAGGTAATAGCGCGTCTCTTCCGTGGAGATCGCGAATTTCGATTTATCGAAGAGGCGGCGCAGAAGCGGCGCGTCCGCCGAGAAGTTCGCGGTGTACTCGCTTGAGGCCATCACCGGAAAATCTTCGCGGGGCAGCGTGGCCAGCGCAAAGTTCGAACGCCCCGCCTCCACCGTCATTCGCCCCGAGGCCCCATCGTCTGTCAGTGTAACCAGCGCGCCATCGGGCAGTTTGCGCACGATCTCGTGCAGCGTGACGGCGGCAACCGTGGTGGCGCCCGCGCGCTCGACTTGCGCAGGCGCGGTATCGACCACCTCGATATCAAGATCGGTGGCGCGGAACGTCACGCCATCGCCCTCGGCCTCGACCAGCACGTTGGCCAGGATCGGAATCGTATTGCGGCGCTCCACAACCGATTGCGCCTGCGCAACCGCGCGAAGCAGTGCGGCGCGTTCGATGCTGATCTTCATGCCCTCGCTCCCTCAAGTGCCGGGGGCGGCAGACTACCCTGTGCGCGCCCCCGTGCAAGTGGTTTGCCGCGACTGTCGGATGTAAGCGAATCAGGGTCAAGGGCAGGCGCCGCGCGGGGCGGTGTTTTCCGCCAACCACTGGCGCGTTGTCTGCATTTGCGCCCCTCGGCGGTTCTTGGCCTCGCGGCCTGTCACACCTGTTCGCCACAGAGGTGTTATGGCATGTCAAACACGCCTGCCGCAGGAAGGCAGCGGGCCGCTACGAACAGCGGATTATTGTGGGGGAAACCATGCAGACCATTGTCAAACCCGCGCTGGCGCTTGGGGCCGCGGCGCTTCTTTCTGGCTGCGGCAGCAGCGGTGGCACGATCGCTCAGCCATTCACGAGCTTCTCTAACGTGCCCGCCGACGGCACCGTTGTGATCACCGGCGAGGCGATTGCGGCAAACTACACGCAGAACCTTGTATCGGGGGAGGTGACCATCACGTCGCCCTCCGGGCCGAACCCCGCGAGCCTGCGCAGCCGGTTTGCCAGCTCCGTGCCGCAGGACGTGGTGATTGAAGCGCCGAGCGCAAACGCGTCGATCGATCTTGCTTCGGGCGCTGTGGTGCCCATTTCCGGGCGCCGCATCGTGGCGGTCTCCGCCGATGGCCGTACCGTCTACATCTCCGAAGACGTCGCGCCCGCCTATGAATACCAGACCTACGGCACGTGGCTGACGGAGGCCGGCACGGGCTCCGGGGCGGTTGGTGCGGGCAGCTTCGGGGCGCAGACGCCGGCCTCCTCGCTGCCGGGCAGCGCCAGCTATTCCGGCTCCGGCCTTGGCTTTGCCCGGGATGCCGCGGGCCAGGGCTTCTACACCGATTTCGATGTGGCGGCGACGACGGATTTCTCCACCATCACGGTGACAAGCAGCAACACGGTTGCCGAAAACGTCACAACCGCAGCCACAAGCGCGGTGCCCACGCTGGATTTCAGCGGCTCGGGCTCGGTAACGGGCAACAGGTTTTCGGCCACGATCACTTCTGTGGAAACCACCGGAACGGCGAGCGGCACGTTCTATGGCCCGAATGCCGAGGAATTCGGGGGAACTTTCGATACCAGCGGGCCGGGCGGCGTAGTGCATTTCGGCGCATTTGGCGGGCAATAGGCGAGGCCACATTTCTCCGCGAAACCCGCATTAGTTCCGCGCGATTTCACGAATAAGGCCGTTATTGAAAACAACGGCCATTCAAGGCGTGGATCGCCGCCGCCTTTTGAAATGGATTGTACTGGATTGAAACTTATTGGGATTCTTGAATTCTAGGCGATCACTTTTGGAAAAATACACCCATAGGGCGAGAATTTCATTGCAAACCAATCATTAATCATCACGCTGCCGTGGCGATCATGTGGGATCGCTCGCTTTTGAGTACCAAGTTTCGTCAGTAAGGGACACGATCCATGGAAAATCTGGTAAGGCTAATTGTTGCACCGGCGCGGCAACGACACTTGCGGCATGCGGTGGAGGCGGCGGGGATGGGCTGCCGACGGTGCAGTTCACGAGCGCCTCGAATGCGCCGCAGAATGGGGTTCTGGTGATCAACGGCGAGGCCATCACCACACCCTACACGGTCAATACATCCACCGGCGAGGTTACGCTGGGCGGTATCGGCGGGCCGGATGCTGCGACTATGAACATGACCATCCGGAACGGGCTTGCGGAACAGATCGCAATCGCCGCGCCCGGCGAAGACATTGCGATCAACCTCACCACCGCCAGCGGTACGGTTCTTCCCGATGGCGTATTCGTCGTCTCGGCGGACGGCAATTCCGTTCTCACCCTTGGCGGCACGTCGCTGGAATACCAGCTCTACGGCGCCTGGCTGACAGGCTTTGGTTCGGGTTCCGGCACAGCCGGGGTGGGCAGCTTCGGCGCGGAGACGCCGGCAGGGTCGCTTCCGCCGGGCGGCGCAAGCTATAGCGGGACCGGCACGGGCTTTTACCGCGATGCCAGCGGGCAGGGCTTCTACACGGACTTTGACGTTTCGGCGACAACCGATTTTTCAACGATCACCGTTTCAAGTTCGAACACCACAACCGAGGATGTGCTTCTCACGAGCGGCCCAACCGCCGCGGGCGGGCTTGATTTCTCGGGCACAGGGCCTGTGTCGGGCAGTGCGTTCACGGCCTCGATCAGCTCCACCGATCTGGCCGGCACCGCAAACGGCCATTTCTACGGCCCGAATGCCGAGGAATTCGGTGGCACGTTCAGCGCCAGCGGTGCTGGTGGCGCCACACATATCGGGGCGTTCGGCGGCCAGTAATGCGGGCTGCCATTGCCTATCACCTGTCGGCGGCCTATCCCTTTTGGGAATTAGGCCGCCGACACGCATTTCTTTTGGACCTTCGAATTAAAATGATTACGGCTCAATTCCTGCGCCCGCTTGCGCTGATCTGCGCTGCGGTGCTTATGGCGCTTCCCGCCCCCAGCTCGCAGGCGCAAACCCCGGCCCCGCGCGAACTGGCGATTGAGCAGCAATTCCTGACCGGGCTCGGCCTTCTCAATACCGGGCGGCCGCGCGAAGCGATCCCGCGCTTTCTTGCGATCCTGGCAGATGATCCCAGCCTCGTGCGCGTGCGGCTTGAACTGGCGCGCGCTTATTTCGCGGCAGAGCAATGGGAGCGTGCGCGTGAGCAGTTCTTTATCGTGCTCTCAGGCGATGTGCCCGATCCGGTGCGCCTGCGGGTTCTGGAATTTATCCGCGCCATCGATGCCCGCCGCAGCGTGGATTGGGATATCGATCTATCGCTGACAGAGGCGGGCGATGGTCGCGAATTCGATACCGATGCGGTGGTGCTTGATTTCGGCGGCCTGCCACTGCCCTCCACGATCGACCGCAACACCCGCACAGAAACGGCGCTTCGGCTTCAGACATCGGTAGAATTGCGGCGGCCACTGGAGTTGGGCTTTGGCGGGCTGGGCGCGCCCTCGGGCTTCGCGCGGTTTGAGCTTACCTCGATAGACGCACCGGGATCGGAGCTTGACGATGCCACCATCGGGGCGCGCGCGGGCCTGCGCTTTGTGACCGGGCGCGCCACCACCAGCCTCGCGCCGTTTTATACCCAGCGCTATCTCGGCGGCGATAAATTTGAGGAAAGCACGGGGCTCACCCTTAGCCACGAACGCCGCTTTCAGCGCGGGCTCTTCGTGTTCGGATCGCTCACCTATTCCGATCTCGAAAACGACAGCCGCGATGACCTGAGCGGGCATCAGACGCAGGCGTTTGCGGGGCTCAGCCGATCCATCGGCGGGCAAAGCAGCATCGGCGCCTCGGTCACGATCACCGATAAATCCGTGCCGCTGGATCTCGACAATGCGATCACCGCGCGGCTGCGCTTTTTCGGATCGCGGCAAACCGCGAATGGGTTCGTCTTCGAGCCCGCCTTGTTCGTCGAGCGCAAGCATTTCAAAACGCCGAGCCCGCTTTTTACCGAAGATCCCGATGAGCGCACCCTGGGCGCGTCGCTCCGGATCGAGAAATCCGATCTTTTTCTCTTCGAGGGATTTACGCCCTATGCGGAGGTGGAGATGCAGCGCACGGTTTCCGGCGTTGATGCCTACAGCTTCCGTGAAACCGAATTTCGCGTAGGCGTCGAGCGCCGGTTCTGAAGGGGCTATTCCTCGACCCGGCCGCGCAGCGCCTTCACCTCGCCCCGCACCTTCTTTGCCTTGATCCGCCGCTCAACCGATCCCTTGGTGGGCCGGGTTGGCCGGCGCTTTTTCGGCGCAACACTGGCCTTGCGGATCAGATCGGCCAGGCGTGCGCGCGCAATCTCGCGGTTGCGCACCTGGCTTCTGGCCTCGCGTGCTTCGATCACCACCGCGCCCTCCTTCGTCCACCGCCGCCCGGCAAGCCGCTTCAGCCGGGTTTTCACCGGGCCCGGCAGGTTGGGTGAGCGCGCGGCCTCAAACCGAAGCTGCACGGCGGTATCCACCTTGTTCACGTTCTGGCCGCCCGGGCCCGAGGCGCGGGTGAACTGTTCGGTCAGCTCCCAGTCTTCAATCGTGATCTCGTCGGTAATGCGCATGGGGGCTGAGATAGCGGCTGGGCGTGCATAGGGCTAACGGAAAACGGCCGCCGGATATCGGCGGCCGTTCGAGTATCTCAGAGATGGGCCAGTTAGGGACTTTGGGGCCCAATCGGAAGTGTTCTGCCCTCGGGATTGCCCTTAGGCGACGGTCCCTCCGACTGTTCCGACACCTCTCTCCAATATCACTCTCGACACTGGACCACCTCCTTTCAGTTGTTGACCGATACTAAGAGGGTGGCACAGATTTTGTGTTTGTCAAAACCTTTCACGCAACCCCTGCGCCAAGGCGCCGCACAATAAGGCGGAACGGGAACAATGCGATCAAAGCGAGGGCAATCTTTACCCCCCAGTCGGCAATCGCGAGCGAAACCCACAGGGGCGCCACGGGCCCCGCGCCCAGAAGCGGCAGCGCTTCATTGGCCCAGCCCACATCATTGGCAGGTTCGATCCAAATCAGCGCGGCGCTGAAAGCGATTGTGAAGAACAGCGCGGTGTCGATCGTTGAACCCACGAGGGTGGAGGCCAGCGGCGCGCGCCACCAGCTTCCCTCCCGCAACCGGTTGAAGATTGCGATATCAACAAGCTGCGCGGTGAGAAACGCGATGCCGGAGCCGATGGCGATGCGCAGGGTCACAAGCGGCCCAAACTCGCCCACAATCTGCGTTCCGATCAGCGAGCAGGCCACGCCGGTGAGAAACCCCGCGAACACGACCTTCCGCGCAGTGGCGCTGCCATAGACCCGGTTCATCACATCGGTCACCAGAAAGGCGAGGGGGTAGGTGAAGGCCCCCCATGTCAGCCACTGGCCGAAGAGGAATTGCACCAGGATGTTTGAGGCCACCACAACGGCAGCCATGGCAAGAATGCCGGGCAGAAGGCGGGTCATGAGGTTTTTTCCGTTTTTACAAGGTTGCGGAGACTTGGCCCATATCGCGGGACGGCGCGGGATAGCTTCTGCGCCCTAGTCGGTCAACCGGTATTCCACGATCTCGGTTTTCAGGAAAAACGCGAAGTTGTCGTCTGAAACCATCGTTAGCCGGGTGGCGCCCGCCGCATCGCGCCAGACGGCGAGGCCCTCAAGGTTCTGGTGGCGGCGCGCTGGCGTTTCAAGCACCGTTTCGCCGCCCGCGGGGCCGGTTGCGGTGATCTCGAACCGCCGGATCCGGGTTTGAAAGCCCAGCGGCCCGCGAAACCATCGTTCAAGCACGTAAAGCTGGCCCTCGGGCCCGACATCGGCGCCCACCGGCTTGTAGCGCCCGAGCCGCGGCAGGGTGGCAAAGATGCGCCAGCCCGCGTCATCGAAAAGAAGCAGCGGGTGCGGCCCATCGCGTTCTGCGGCGTTTTCGGGCAGGGCGAAAAGCCGCCCCGCGGCATCGATGGCAAGCGCCTCGATCCCGCGATTGGCATGGCCGCGCCGCACGATCAGTGGGGGTGGCAGGCGCCGGGGCGCCGCGTTGGCGTTTTCGTAGCGCGCGATGCGGTGCACGCTTTCGAAGCTCACGTAGAAGGGCGCGCCCTCCGCCCAGGCCAGCCCCTCGGCATCGGTGAAATTGCGGTCGTCCCCTTCGGGGTCAATCCCCGCCAGGGGTGCGGCATGATCGATCCGAACACCGGTGATCCGCCCGTCTTGCCGCAGAAGCTGGCCCGAAACCAGGAACCCGCGATCGCCAATGGCCCGGAACCGCACACCATCCTCGGCCAGATCAATCGCGCTGATGCCGCCAAAATCGGCACTCTCCTCCTGCCAGCGAAAAGCACCCATCAGTTCCGCCTCGCCAAGGGCGGGCGCGGCGCAGGCAATCAGGGCGAGGCTTAGCGCGAGGCGAGAACGGCGCGGCATTGCTCGGGCAGATCGGCCATCACAAGTTCGCGCCGCGGCCTGGGCGGTGGCGCGTCGGGGTCCGGCGGCGGCGGGTTGAGGATGTTGTTGACCCAATCCTGCGCCTCGTCGCAGCCATCGCCGGTCGGGGGCGCCGCCTGTTCCACGCAACTGCGCGCGCCGCGCGGGCAGGCCAACCGCACATGAAAATGGTAGTGATGCCCCCACCAGGGCCGGATCTTGCGCAGCCAGTCGCGATTGCCGCGCGCATCGTTACACATCTGCACCTTCGCGCCAGGGAACACGAAAATCCGGGTGACCGCGCGATCCTTCGCGGCGGCCTTCAGGATCTCGTGATGCGCCCGGCTCCAGTTTTCGTTCACAAAGGCGCCCTCGGCCCGGCGCATGGAGATCGAAGAGATGTTTTCGCGGGCCTGGCGGCTCAGCCCCAGATCGGTGGCCGGCCGCATCCAGATATCGGCATCGAGCCCCGATTGGTGGGATCGGTGGCCGGAAACGGGCCCGCCGCGCGGTTGAGACAGATCGCCCACATAGAGCCCCTCCCATCCCGGCTGCGCGGCCGCGGTTTCCGACAACCGCTTGATGAATTCGATCACCTCCGGATGACCCCAATTGCGGTTGCGCGACAACCGCATCGCCTGCCAGGTGGGCCCGGTTTCCGCCAGCTCCACCCCGCCCGCGAGGCAGCCGTTGGAATGGCCGCCGATCACCGTTGATCGGTGCGAGGTGGGCGTTGGCTTCGCGCCAAAAAGCTCCTTGGCGGTGGGCTCTGCCGTTGCGGCACCTGCGGCGCACAGAACGGCCAGCGCCGCGCATAAGCGTTTGATCATGGCTCTGCTCGATCTCCGTCGGGTTTCACCCAGATTAGCAAGAGAAGCCCGATTGCGAAAAGCACCAACAGCGGGATCACGCCCAATTGCTGGCTACCTGTCGCCGCCGTGACGATGCCGATTGAGAGCGGCGCGACGAAAGAGGTGGCCTTGCCCGCCAGCGCGTAAAGCCCGAAGGCCTCGGTAATCCGCGCGGGATCGGCCTGGCGCACCATCATCGAGCGGCTGGAAGATTGCAGCGCGCCGCCCGCCGCCCCGATCACGGCGCCAACAATGTAGAACGCGATCGTGGGCAGGGCCGACCCTTCCGCCACCGGGATCCCGAACACGGATGTGGGCGAGACGAAGATGATCGCCGCCGCAACGAGGGTCAGCGCAAGGATCGAGACGGTGATCACCGGCTTTGGCCCGAAACGCCCATCTGCGCGCCCGCCGATCCAGCAGAAGATCGCGCCGGTGATGATGGCAAGGATGCCGAAGATGCCCACATCCACCACGCCCCACCCCAATACGCCCGCGGCGTAAATGCCTCCGAACGCGTAGATACCATTCAGCGCATCGCGGTAGAACATCGACGAGGCGAGATAGGCGAAAAGGCTGGGTGTTTGCGGCAGGCGGCGCAAGGTCTGGCCAAGCGCCGCAAGGGCGGGGCGCAACACGCCCGCCACGCGCCCCGCAGGCCGCGGATCGCGGACGAAGAGGAAGAAAGGCACCATGAAGACGATGAACCAAAGCGCCGTGAGCGGCCCCACAAAGCGGGTGCCCTCGCGCGCTTCGGGATCCAGCCCGAAGGGCGGGGAGAGGCCGATGAACGTGCGCCCCGTCTCCGCGCTTTCGGCAAAGAAGAATAGCATGATCACAAGCGCTGCAAGCCCACCCAGATAGCCAAAGGCCCAGCCATTGCCCGAGATGCGCCCGATCTCTTCCTTGCTGCCAAGATCGGGCAGCATGGAGTTTGTGAAGATCGTCGCAAATTCCATCCCCATAAGCCCCAGCGCAAAGAAGGCGAGCACCAGGATCAGGTTCACCTCCGTGGGTGTGGCCAGCCAAAGCCCCGAGGCGCCGATCACGTAGAGGGCCGAGAAAATCCAGATCCACCGCATCCGGGTGCCGGACGTATCGGCGATGGCGCCGAGGATCGGGGCGAGAAAGGCGATGATCAGCCCCGCGGTGCCAATGCCGAAACCCCAGGCCGCCTGCGCCGCCGAACCATCGCCGAGGATTTCCTTGACGTAGGGCGCGAAGATGAAGGTGAGAAGCAGCGTGTTGTAGGGCTGGCTCGCCCAATCGAAGAAGAACCATCCCCAGATGCGTTTCCGGTTTGCGGCGTGCCGGTTCGAGGGGGGTGCCATGGCGGGCCTCTGCGCTGCGCTCGCGCGCACTCAAACAGGCGGGTGGCTTCCGCGCAATGCAAATTGCCTGCGCCTTGCCACACCGCGCCTGCGCGCTTAGGTGTGCGGCCAGACGCGAAGAGAAGGCCCGCCCATGAACGCGATATTCGGTATCCTCGACATGCTGCTTGATGTGGCGTTCTTCATCATGATCGTGCACATCATCTTCAGCTGGCTGATCGCCTTCCAGGTGCTCAATCTCTACCAGCCGCTGGTGGCGCAAATCTGGGATGGGCTGAACCGGCTGCTGGAACCGATCTATGCCCCGATCCGCCGGATGCTGCCCAATACCGGCGGGCTGGATCTGGCGCCGCTGGTGGCGTTTCTGATCCTGATTGCCGTGCGCGATTTCATTCTGCCCGATCTCTACCGCGCCCTGATCTGATCGCGCTTGTTCACGGCCTGTTCATATGGAATGGTTCACAACAACGAGCAGTTTGAACCAAAATGAACAGGTCTGATGGACGAGCCGCGCGCGCTTCTCGCCTCTGTCTTCGGTTTTGATGAATTCCGCCCTGGGCAGGAAGAGGTGGTGGCCGCCGTCACCGCCGGGCGGAACACGCTTGCGATCATGCCCACGGGCGGCGGCAAATCGTTGTGCTACCAGCTTCCCGCGCTTTGCCGCGCGGGGGTGACCGTTGTGATTTCCCCCCTGATTGCGCTGATGCGCGATCAGGTGCGCGCGCTCAGCGAGGCGGGCGTGGTGGCAGGCGCGCTCACTTCTGGCAATACCGAGGCTGAAACCGAGGCTGTGTTCGCCGCGCTTGATGCCGGCACGCTCAAGCTTCTTTACATGGCGCCCGAACGGCTGGCCTCCGCGGGCACAGAGCGGCTCTTGCGCCGCGCAGGCGTATCGCTCATCGCGGTGGATGAGGCTCATTGCGTTAGCCAATGGGGCCACGATTTCCGCCCCGATTACCTGCGCATCGGGGCCCTGCGCGCGGCGCTTGGCGTGCCGCTGGCGGCCTTCACCGCCACGGCGGATGAGGAAACCCGCGCCGAGATCGTGGCGCGGCTTTTTGCCGGGGAGGCGCCCGTGACCTTCCTGCGCGGGTTTGACCGGCCGAATATCCACCTGGCCTTTGAACCCAAGAACAAGCCGCGCGATCAGATCATGGCCTTTGCTGCCGCCCGGAAGGGGCAATCGGGCATCGTGTATTGCGGCACGCGGGCAAAGACCGAAAGCCTGGCCGCCGCGCTGGCCTCCGCGGGCCACCCCGCCTGCCACTATCACGCGGGGATGGAACCGGAGGCGCGCCGCGGCGTGGAAGAGCGGTTTCAGCGCGAGGATGGGCTGATCGTGGTGGCCACGGTCGCCTTCGGGATGGGGATCGATAAGCCCGATATCCGCTGGGTGGCCCATGCCGATCTGCCGAAATCCATCGAGGCTTACTATCAGGAGATCGGGCGCGCAGGCCGCGATGGCGCGCCCGCCGAAACGCTGACGCTTTATGGCGCCGACGATATCCGCTACCGCCGCACACAGATTGACGAGGGGCTCGCACCGCCGGAACGCAAGAGCGCCGATCACGGGCGGCTGAACGCGCTTTTGGGCCTGGCCGAAGCGCTGGCCTGCCGCCGCGTGGCGCTGCTGGGCTATTTCGGCGAGGCGGCGGAGCCCTGCGGCAACTGCGATCTTTGCGCCCGGCCGCCGGAAACTTACGATGGCTCCGTCGCCGTGCAGAAAGCGCTTTCGGCAATTCTGCGCACCGGCGAAAGCTTTGGCGCGGGCCACCTCATCGATATCCTCGTGGGCAACGCGACCGATAAGGTGCGCGCTCGCGGCCATGATCAACTGCCTACCTTCGGTGTGGGGCAGGATCTCGACAAGCGCGCCTGGCAGGGCGTGTTCCGCCAGATGATGGGCCATGATCTGGTGCGCCCCGATCCCGAGCGCCACGGAGCGCTCAGGATGACGGAGGCCGCGCGCCCGATCCTGCGCGGCGAGGCGGATATTCAGCTGCGCCGCAATGTGATCACACGGGCCGCGCGCCCGGCCGCCAAGGCGCTGGTCTCCGAAGAAGACGCGCCGCTGCTGGCCGCGCTGAAGGCCCGCCGCCGGGCGCTGGCCGAGGCGCAGCGGGTGCCCGCTTACGTGATCTTCCCCGACCGTACGTTGATCGAAATGGCCGAGGCGCGGCCAGATACGCTGGATGCCATGGCGCGGGTCAGCGGCGTGGGCGCCAAGAAGCTGGAACGCTACGGCGCAACCTTCCTCGAAGTGATCCGGGGCGAAGCGCCCGAGATCCCGCACCCCGCGCGGCGCAAGCTTGCGGGCGGGGCGGGCGCCGAGGTTTATGACCGGCTTGTGGAAACGCAGGCGCGGCTTGAGCGCGGCGAAACCGGGCTTGAAAAGCCGCTCAGCTGCTCTGCGGCCCTTCTGGCGCGGGTGGCGGAGGCGCGGCCAACCGAGCCCGGCGCGCTGACCCGCCTTTTGGGGGAGCGGCGCGCGGATCGGTTTGGGCCCGCGTTCCTTGATGTGTTGCGCGAGGCTTGAGGCGCGCCGCGCCTGCGTTACCTTGCGCCCTATCAGCGAAGAGGGGGTGCCATGCTGACCGTGATCTCACCGGCCAAGCGGCTTGATTGGGCCGAGCCGGGGCTTGAAGAAACCGAACCGCGGTTTCGCCGCGAGGCGCATATTCTGGCAGGCCATATGCGGCAGCTCTCGCTGACCAAACTCAAGGGCCTGATGGGGCTGTCAGACGATCTCGCGCGGCTGAATCGCGATCGGTTTCGTGCGTTTGCCGAGGCGCCCGGCGCAGAGGTTACGCGCCCGGCGATCCGCGCCTTCGCAGGCGATACCTATATCGGGTTCGATGCGGGAACCTTGGGCTCGGATGGCCTGGATTGGGCGCAGGAGCGGTTGCGCATTCTTTCCGGGCTCTACGGGCTTTTGCGGCCGCGGGATGCGATCCAGCCCTACCGGCTGGAGATGGGAAGCCGGCTGAAAACGCGCCGGGGCGGCACGCTTTATGCCTTCTGGGGCGAGGCGATCGCGGGGGCCCTGGCCGAAGATGCGCGGGCAATCGGGGCGGGCGCGGTGCTGAACTGTGCGAGCCAGGAATATTTTGGCGCGGTGCCCGAGGGGGCGCTGGGCCTTGAGGTTATCACGCCCGCGTTTCTCGAAGTGTCGGGCGAGGAGGCGCGGATGGTGAGCTTTTATGCCAAGCGCGCGCGTGGTGCGATGGCGCGCTGGGTGATCGATAACCGGGTGACCGATCCCGCCGATCTTGCGGCTTTCGATCGCGATGGCTACGGCTTCGATGCCGCGCGGTCGTCTGCCACCGCGCCGGTTTTCACCCGCGCCGCCCAGGCCGCGGCCTGAAGCGTTTGGCGGCGTTCCTCTAACATCAGGTACCACTTAAAGCGTTGAAATCTTTGATTTCAGGAAGCGTTGAGTGGTTCCGGTCGTTCGCGCGGCGATCTGGCCGGTTCCGGCGCTGCCGGGATCACTCCGCGGCCGCGCGCGCCGCGCCTGGCGCGGCATCCAGCCGAACGGCATTGATCACTTGCACCAGCTCGTCGCGTTTCAGCGGTTTCGTCAGGTAGTAATCCACCCCGCAATTCCGCAGATCCGCCTCGGTTTCGGGCCCGGCATGAGCCGTCATCGCAACGATTGGCAGGCGCGGCAGCCCGGCCTGGGACTCGTGGGTGCGGATCGCGATCGTGGCATCGCGCCCGTCCATCGCCGGCATCGAGATATCGGTGAGCAGAAGATCGGGGCGCCCTGCGCCATAGGCATCCAGCGCTTCCCGCCCGTTTTCCACCATCGTGAGCGCGATATCCTCGTTCTTCAGAAGCTTCGTCAGCACGAGCTGGTTCGTCTTGTTATCTTCGGCGGCAAGCACGCGCAGGCCGGTATCGGGCGCGGGAATGGGGGTGGCCGGGGGATGGGTTGCGGCCGGGGCTTCCGGCGCGGTTGAGGGCTGCGGCGCGGCAGGCGCAGGGGCCTCGGCCCCAGCTGGCATTGCGGGTTGCGGGATATCGGTTGGCTGTGGCTGCGCGCCTGTGGGCTCTGCGGCGGGCGGGGCAGACACCCGCGGTGTGGCCCGGGCCGGGTGCGCCGTCTCGGCCGCTCCCGTCGGTGCCGGAACCGGCGCCTGTGAGGGGTGCGCGCGAATTGGCTCCGCAACAGGTGCGGATGGCGCTTGCGGTGCCGGATGGGATGGGAT
>JANQPC010000013.1 GCA_028285485.1 Paracoccaceae bacterium
GCACGGCGCGCGCGGCGGTCACATGGCCGGCCCATCACACCCACAGTGGAAACACGGTGGGCGGTCGCAGGAGGCGATGGTCGTTAGACGGCTGGCGTCACTCTTGAAGCAAATCAGCTAGGCGACGGCTTTTTGAGGACAGCCTAAGTTGGTGACGGTGAGGGCCTCAGTCATACGCACATATGAGAGGGGGTCTTGTCGGGGGGGGTACAGGCCTTTCACGCAGGCAGTCGGGCACGGGCTGCAGCTGGCGTGGCTCAGCTTCTGGCGCAAGCCGAGGAATCCGGTGTGGACCCGGAAAAGGCATTGAAACTTGCGGGTTGGAACACGACCTAAACGCGCCGGCGGTTTCTGGCACTCCGAAAAGCAGTCCGGATTACTCGGTGAGTGCCGTAAAACCACGAGATGGCGCGGCGCAGTCCCTCTTGCTCCCTGTGCGCGGGGCCATTTTCCGATGTCTCTTCGATCGAATTTGGAAACCAAGCTACAACCAAGCCGCAAAGGTAGCGTCCTCTATCGGCTTACCGAAACGGTGAAGTGTTTGGCCGCAGATCAGGGGGGCTGCGCAAGACAAGAGCAGAGGCTAGCGAGTTATCTCACGCGGGACGGTTTTGCGGCATAAACTGCGCTCGGCTTCTTTCAGATTTGTAGAAGCCTCTAGATGTCTCATCAGGACCCGGGCAACCTTCATCGCAACTATGGCGTCGACCAGTTCGTTGTGGAAGTAAGTCTTGGTCCAAGACGTTTCCGGTGGCGCTTTTCGACCACGCCTATCTCCATCGCGCCGCTTGTTGCTCCACGTTTCATCCTCCTCGATGAATCGGGGGTTTTCTTGAACGACGTCCACCGCCAAGCCCTGTTCTTGATCGAACCGCAGTGACCAAACATTGTGAGCCATGTCATTTCGTACTCGATGGAGGAGTATGAGTACTTCCCGCAGCTCATCGTGGTGCTCTTCGTAGGTTGGTAACGCCATGAACGCGCGCAGCCACTCCTTCAGATTGTCCGCGAACCTGCGTGAGAGCTTTCTGTTAGGTTTGGCGAAGTCCTGTTTGCACGACAACCGCTGCGATAGAATGCTACGGTTCATATCCCTCTCCAATTCCGTCCAGGAAAGAATGATCTGACCCACTAAAGGTGAGGCGAACAACGGCGCCAATCTATCGCTATCAGGATGAAGCGCCGAGAGGGCTTTGAAGCGTTTCGTCATGGCCGGCTGATTGCGCGCGCTACCCAAATGAGAATTAGCTGAAGGTTTCGCCCGTGGTTGTTAGTCAATGGTAGCTTCCGGAACAAAGCAGTTCCCCCAGTGTTCCCCAGAACCGCAACTGAAACGCAGCCAAACTGCTTGGAGATAAAATTATCATTTGATTTCTGAGACTTGGTGGCTCCGGCGGTAGGGATCGAACCTACGACCAATTGATTAACAGTCAACTGCTCTACCGCTGAGCTACGCCGGATCACCGGCGGCGGATATAGCAAGGGCGATTCCGCGCGTCCAGTGGGTTTTCGCATTGCGCGCCTCAGGGCCGGGCGAGGGCGAATGTGGCCGTGGCTGAGAGCGCCGGGCGGGCCGCCACGCGGCCCTCTTCGCACAGCGCGATGAGATGGGCGAAGACGTTGCGTTCGGCAGCGGGGATGAGGGCCGGCGGGGTCTCGGTGTAGATCCGGGCGGTGAGTGCGGGGATGCCTGACGGGCCCTCGGCCAGCGCGGCCATAACCTGCCGGGTGCGCGCCGCGCGGTGATCGATGAGCCAGCCGATCCGCGCCGCGGGGGCATCGATCGCGGCGCCGTGGCCCGGCAGAAGCCTGCGCGCACCACGGGCGTTCAGCAGCGCGCAGGAGGCGAGGAAGGCCGTGAGATCGCCATCGGGCGGCGAAATGAGCGTTGAGGCCCAGCCCATCACCAGATCGCCGGTGAAGATCACGTCCCCCAGCGCAAAACTCAGGTGGCCCGCGAAATGGCCGGGGGTGTGCAGGGCTTCCAGCACATGGCCGCCCAGCTCCACCCGGCCCCCATGGCCGATCCGCCGATCCGGCGCAAAATCCGCATCCACGCCTTCGCCGCCGCCCGTGAGTCCGCCTGCCGCAAGCCGCGCCATCAGGTCCGAGCGCCCCGCCTCGGGCGGCCCGAAGCCCAGAACCGGCGCGCCGAGGATTGCCGCGAGCCGCGGTGCGAGCGTGCTGTGATCGCGATGGGCGTGGGTCACCAGCACCGCCACCACCCGCGCATCGCCCAAAGCGGCGCGAATTGCTGCGAGATGCGCCGGATCGTCGGGCCCCGGATCGATCACCGCCACCTCGGCGGCGCCCACGAGATAGGTGTTGGTGCCCCAATGGGTCATCGGCGAGGGGTTTGGCGCGAGGATCCGGCGCACACCCGGCGCCACCTCCACTGCCTGCCCCGCCTCCGGCCGCTCGCCCACGCTGCCCCCTTTCGTTTTCACCGCGGGAATGATTAGCCTTTTGCCATGCGGCTTCCCTCGCTCAAACGCTATACGCCACGCTCGCTTTTTGCACGCGCCGCGCTGATCCTTCTGGTGCCGATCCTGACGATTCAGCTCGTGGTCTCCTACGTCTTCATCCAGCGGCTCTACGAGAATGTGACCGAGCAGATGACGGGTTCCGTCGCGCTCGATCTCCGGCTCGTGCTCGATCGCGTCGCCACCGAGCCTGATCGCGAAGCGGCGCTGGCGGCGGCGCGGGAGGTGGGCGTGCCCCTGCGGATCTGGCCAAGCTGGGCGCTGGAGGATCAGGTTCTGGAAGATCGCCGCGCGCTGCTCGATCTTTCGGGCCGCGTGGTGATGCGCGAGTTGCGGCGCCGGATCGTGGGCGTGGCCGCGGTGGATCTTTTGACCGATGACCGGCAGGTGTTCCTGCGCGTGAGCTCCCGCCACGGCGATGTGCTGATGTTTTTTTCGCGTGACCGTGTTTCGGCCTCGAACCCGCATCAGCTTCTGGTGCTGATGGTGTTCGTCTCGCTTGTCGTGACGGTGATCTCATTTTTGTTTCTCAAAAATCAGGTGCGCCCGATCCGCGCGCTGGCCGAGGCCGCTTCGGCCTTCGGGAAGGGGCAGGTGCTGGGCTACCGGCCGTCCGGGGCAACGGAGGTGCGCGCGGCGGGGGCGGCATTTCTTGAGATGCGGGCGCGGATCGAGCGGCATATCGAACAGCGCACGCTGCTTCTCTCGGGCGTCAGCCACGATCTGCGCACGCCGCTCACGCGCCTGAAACTTGCGCTTTCGATGGAGCCCGATGGGCCGGGGATCGCTGAGATGCGGCGCGATGTGGACGAGATGGAGGAGATGCTGAACACCTTCCTCGGGTTCGCCCGCGTGGATGCGACCGAAGATCCCGAGCCGGTGGACCCCATCGCGCTTGCCGAACGTTTGGTGGAAGCCTCGCGGCGCACGTCCGATGCCGTCAGCATGGGGCCGGTGGAAGGCGAGGGCCGGGTTGCGATGCGGCCCCTCGCGGTGGAACGGGCACTTGAGAACCTTATCGGCAACGCGGCGCGCTACGGCACGCGGGCGCTGGTAACCGTGGCGATCAGCGACCGCGCAGTGCGGTTTTCGATCGAGGATAACGGGCCAGGCATCCCGGCAGACCGGCGCGAGGAAGCGGTGCGCCCCTTTGCGCGGCTCGATCCGGCCCGCAATCAGGATCTGGGCGGCGGCGTGGGGCTCGGGCTATCCATCGTGCGCGATATCGCCCGCCAGCACGGCGGATCGCTGCGGCTGGGGCAAAGCGCGCAATTGGGCGGGTTGCAGGCGGATCTGGTGATTGCGCGGTGAGGCGGTAGGCTACGGGGGGTGAGCCGCGCCATCGCTGGGCCCAGGGCCGGCGATAATACCTCTCTACAACGCGGTTTATGCTCGCAACACCGCACAGCGCCTCCTCAGAGCCCGATCCTCACCCAATCGCCGGGCGGCGGGTGGGCCCGGCGATGGCGCGGCGGGCCTGCGGCCCTTGATTCCGCGCTACGCCATTTCTTGGCGGCCCCGATCGCCCCGTCAGCCCCTCGCATCGAAAAGCGGAAAGCTCACCCCCAGCGCCCAGGCCAGCACCACGCCCAGGCCCAGCCCCGCCGCCATCGCCCCGCCGTGCTGGCCAACCCAGCGGCCCATCAGCCCGTGAACGCAGAAAAACAGGATCAGGATCGGGAAGATGATGATCAGGAAGAAGAGCCGTTCGGGATCGAGCGCCACCGCGATCATCAGCGCGCCGAACAGCGCCAGCCGCGCAGTGATCCGCCGCCAGAGCCGCGCCTGCCCGGCCTGGGTAAGCATCGCATCGGCCAGCATGAAGGGGACGGTGCCTACCGCCAGCGCTGCGATGATCGGCAGGCGCGCCGGCGTCGGCATGAAGCTCGCCGCGTATCTATCGAGTAGCAGGCCGAAAACCGCGACGCCCCAGAAAAGAAGCAACGCGAGAGGCAGGGGCGCCAGGCGCCCGGGTCGATGGCCCAACGCCCATAACGCGGCAAGCTGCAGCGCCCCGTAGAAAAGCAGCATGACCGCAAGCGTTTCAGCCACCATCACCGGCAACAGCCGCGTCTCAATCGTGGCCGCAATCACCGGCGCCACGAGCGCCGGAACCCCGATCACCGCAAGGAACTGGCCGCGGGGCAGGGCGGCCGGCGCGGGGCGGCGCGGCCCGCCTAGCGCCGCAAGGGGCCAGGCCAGCAGCACCACCGCGGCCATGAGCGCGCCGATCCAGGGCCCGGTCACCGCAAGCGGCCCGTTCGGGACGAACCCGTTTGCCGCCGCAAACCAGGCCCGCGCCTCCCTGAGCGATGTGGGGGAATAGAGCACGCCCACATGTTCCACGAAGGGCGCCACCTCGGCCCGGCGCAACACGGGGCCCGCGGCGGTATCGCCTTCGCCCGCGCCCGGATCCGCCAGCCGAAGCGCCTCTAAAGCGGCGGCGCGCAGATGCGGCTCCCACTGGCCGGTCAGCATGAGAAGCTGGTCGGGCGCCGTGGCCGTCACCGCCTCGGAATACATCGAAACGGCTACGAGCGGGCCCACGCCCTGATCGGCAAGTGCGGTGCGGATGATCACATCCGATGCCATGGAATGGCCCAGCAGGCCCACCGCACCAGCCCACTCCGTTTCCGCCCGCGCGGCGGCAATCACGCGGGCCGTCTCGGCCACAAGCCGCGCCGTTGTGCCATCGATCGCGGTCACATCGCCCGACATCGGCACGGGGTTGCGGCCATGGCCCTCGAAATCGAAGGCCGCCACGCGAAAGCCCGCGCGCGCCAGCGTCAGCGAAAAGCTTTCCATGAATTGCCGCGATCCGGCAAAGCCGTGGGCGATAACGATCAGCGGCCCCGTGGCGTTCACCTGATACAGCGTGACCGGCGTGGTGCCCGCGGAAAACCCACGCATCTCCACACCCTGCCGCGCCCGTTCCAGCTGAAAGATCGAAAGCGCCGCAAGGCAGAGCCCGATCACCAGAACCGCCGATTTCAGAATGCCCATGATGTCAGAACACCCATATCGGGCGCCCCCCGCAATGCCCGCGCGCCCGCTGGTAGGCCCGGAGGGACTTGAACCCCCAACCAAAGCGTTATGAGCGCTCTGCTCTAACCAATTGAGCTACAGGCCCGCCGCAGGCTGGCTTAGCAGACGCGTCGCACCGGTCAAGGTGCCGCCCATGGAATGGTCTCTGGATTGCATGGCCACATCAGGTGGTCTACCCCATCGGCGAGCGGCAAGATGGGGCGGGAATGGCGGAAGGCAAGAACGGGCTGAGCTACGCCGAGGCGGGCGTGGATATCGAGGCGGGCAATGCGCTTGTGGAGCGGATCAAACCTGCTGCGCAATCAACGGATCGCCCCGGGGTGATGGCGGGGCTCGGCGGCTTCGGGGCTTTCTTCGATCCGCGCGCCGCCGGATACGCCGATCCCGTGCTGGTGGCGGCCACCGATGGGGTGGGCACCAAGCTGAGGCTCGCCATCGATACCGCCGATGTGGGCGGCGTGGGCATCGATCTCGTGGCCATGTGCGTGAACGATCTGGTCTGCCAGGGGGCGGAACCGCTGTTCTTTCTTGACTATTTCGCCACCGGCGCGCTTTCGGTTGAGATCGCGGCAGAGGTGATCGAGGGGATCGCGGCGGGCTGCCGCGGGGCCGGCTGCGCCCTGATTGGCGGCGAAACGGCAGAGATGCCGGGCATGTATGGCGCGGGCGATTTCGATCTTGCGGGCTTCGCCGTGGGCGCGGTGGAACGTGGCGCGGTTCTTCCCCGCGATGTGGCCGCGGGCGACGTGATCCTGGGGCTCGGCTCTGACGGCGTGCATTCGAACGGGTTCTCGCTCGTCCGCCGGGTGGCCGATCTCGCGGGGCGGGGCTGGGGCGATGCGAGCCCCTTTGGCGAGGGCACGCTGGGGGCCGCGCTTCTCGCGCCCACGCGGCTCTACGTGCGCCCGGTGCTCGAAGCGATCCGCGCCGGTGGGGTCCATGCGGCGGCGCATATAACCGGGGGCGGGCTTACGGAAAACCTGCCGCGGGTGCTGCCCGAGGGGCTTGGCGCCGAGATCGATCTTGCCGCCTGGGCGCCCGATCCGGTGTTTGCCTGGGTGGCCGAGGCCGGCGGTGTGGCCGAGGCGGAGATGCTGAAAACCTTCAATTGCGGGATCGGCATGGCGCTTGTCGTGGCGCCGGAAGCAGCCGATGCGCTCGCCGATACGCTGGCCGGGGCGGGCGAACGGGTGCAGCCCATCGGCCGCGTCTCTGAGGCGCCCGGCATCGCCTATCGCGGCGCGCTTTGGTAACCCGGGTTGCCATCTTGATCTCCGGCGGCGGCTCGAACATGGCCGCGCTGGCGGAGAGTATGAGGGGCGATCACCCCGCGCGCCCCGTGCTGGTTCTCTCCAACACCCCCGGCGCGGGCGGGCTTGCCAAGGCCGAAGCACGCGGCATTCCCACGGCCTGCATCGATCACCGCCCGTTTGGGGCGGATCGCGCGAGGTTCGAGGACGCGCTCAACGAAACGCTCACCGCCTGTCAGCCCGACCTGATCTGCCTTGCCGGCTTCATGCGCATTCTCGGCCCCGGCTTCGTGCGCCGCTGGCCGGGGAAGATCCTCAACATCCACCCGTCGCTTCTGCCCAAATACCCCGGGCTCAACACCCATGCCCGGGCGCTGGCCGCCGGCGATCGCGAGGCGGGCTGCACCGTGCATGAGGTTACCGAAGCGCTCGATGACGGCCCGATACTCGGGCAGGCGCGGGTGCCGATTCTGCCGGGCGATACGCCCGAGGTGCTTGCCGCCCGCGTGCTGGCCATGGAACACCGCCTTTACCCCGAAACCCTGCGCCGCCGTGCCGCGGGCGCCCCCTTGCCGGTAACATTGCCCTAAGAATCAAACGGCTTATGTCGGGTGGAACGCCACAGGCCCATAGGCTAGACACCACCACATGATCACGATTACGACGACCGAGGCGCTGAGCGATTTCTGCACGCGGGCCCGGGCGCACAAATATGTCACCGTAGACACCGAGTTTCTGCGCGAACGTACATACTACGCAAAGCTCTGCCTTGTGCAGCTGGCCATGCCCGGCGAGGGCGAGGCCGATGCCGTGCTGGTGGATCCGCTGGCAAAGGGCCTGTCGCTCGATCCGCTCTACGATCTCTTTCGCGACACCGGCGTGGTGAAGGTGTTCCACGCCGCGCGGCAGGATCTGGAGATCTTCTATGTTGAAGCCGGCGTGATCCCCGCGCCGCTGTTTGATACCCAGGTCGCCGCCATGGTGGCGGGGTTTGGCGAGCAGGTGGGATACGAGACGCTGGTACGCAAGATCGCAAAATCGAGCCTCGACAAAACCTCGCGCTTCACCGACTGGTCGCGCCGCCCGCTCACCGACGCGCAGAAAACCTATGCGCTGGCAGACGTGACCCACCTGCGCCAGATCTACGAGTACCTTGCGGGCGATCTGGAAAAATCGGGCCGCACCGGCTGGGTGGAGGAAGAGATCGGCGTTCTGTCGGATCCCGACACATATGTTACCGAGCCCGATCAGGCATGGAAGCGGCTGAAAACCCGCACCAATTCCGGCCGCTTCCTGGCGATCGCGCGGGAGCTTGCGGCATTTCGCGAACGCCACGCGCAGGAAAAGAACATCCCGCGCAACCGGGTGTTCAAGGATGATGCGCTGCTGGAGCTTGCGTCGACCAAGCCCAAAAGCGCGCAGGATCTCGGGCGGTCGCGGCTGCTCTTGCGCGAGGCGCGGAAGGGCGATGTTGCCGACGGTATTCTTGCCGCTGTGGCGGCGGGGCTGGCGGCAGACCCTGAAACCTTCCCGGCGCCCGACCGGTCGCGCGACAAGCTGAACGTGAACCCTGCGCTGGCCGATCTTTTGCGGGTTCTCTTGAAGGCGAAATCCGAAGCCGCGGGCGTGGCCCAGAAGCTGATCGCAACGGCGGCGGAGCTTGACGAGATCGCCGCGGGGCGCCGCGACGTGCCCGCGCTGAAGGGCTGGCGCAAGCAGGTTTTCGGCGGCGATGCGATCCGGCTGTGCGAGGGCCAGCTCGCGCTCTCGGCCAAAGGCACGGATGTGCGGATTATCGAGCTTTAGGGTACTGGCCGCGCCGCGGCGTGCCGCTCGGAAGCGCGCGCGGTAAATTCCCGGTCCGTCACCTCACCCGGGTTCGGATCGCCGATCCCGGCACCGCAGCGGTTCGAGGCATCGCGCGGCGCTTAGCGCCGCACCGCCCGCGCGTTCGAGGCGCCCACCACCTGGATCTGCCGCACGCCCGCAAGCGTCTGATCGGAAAGGAAGAGCGCCACCACAAGCTCGCGCGAAGGCACGGTGGAAACCCGCTGCGCCTCATCCGGCGGTATCGCGCGGAAGGTGTAGCTCAGGATCCCGGGCCCTGCCGATTGGGCCACCAGTGCGCCCGCGAAGTAGCCTTGCGTGGGCGGCAGGCCCACCGCGCGCAGGATCGCGCCGCCCGGCACCCGGTCGATCGACACGCCCGAAACCTCGGCCACCAGCGGGCGCGGATCTTCGATCACCTCCACCCGCGCCACGGTCACTTCCGCGTCGTCGCGCCCGAACCAGTTGAACGGGTTCAGCCGGCTTTCAGCCACGCGCGCGCAGCCCGCAAGCGCCGCCACGATCAGGATCAGACATCCGAATTTGCGCACAGCCCACCTCCCCCGGTTGCCCAAGCCGCTTAACCCATTGCCGCGGCGCTGAAAAGCCCGGGGCAGGGGGGTAGACCTTGCGCGCCGCGCCCCCTAAGTCTGCCAAAACCGGCAACGGATGGGGCCCGCCATGAGCACCGAGGCGTTCGACGACATCGCCGAAACCTTCGCCTTCCTCGAAGATTGGGAGGAACGGTACCGCTATGTGATCGAGCTTGGCCGCGATATGCCCGCGCTGGACGATGCGCTTAAAGTGCCGGCCACGAAGGTGGAGGGCTGCGCCAGCCAGGTCTGGCTGCATCCGAAGATCGAAGGGCAGATCTTCAGTTTCGAGGGCGATAGTGATGCGATGATCGTGCGCGGGCTCATCGCGGTGTTGCGCGCGCTCTACAATGGCCGCCCGGTGGGCGAGGTGGCGCGGGTGGATGCACTGGCCGAGCTGAAGCGCCTGCAGCTTGACGAACATCTTTCCGCCCAACGCTCCAACGGCCTGCGCGCAATGATCGAACGGATCGGGCGCGTGGCGGCGGAGGCAGACGCGGCGCCTTAGGAGCGTCATAAAACCGTTACGCGGGGCGGGCAGGAGTGCCGCGATAGGCGGGACGGGCGCGCAAGCTCCGGGCCCGCAGAGAGGGACAACCGGATGCAACCCTTTGCATCGGATCCGGGGGCGAGCAGGGGACGGCTCTACCCCGAAGACGAAAGCACCTTCCGATCGTGCTATCAGCGCGATCGGGATCGGATCATCCACGCCTCCAGCTTCCGCCGCCTCAAGCACAAGACCCAGGTCTTTATCGAGCATGAGGGCGATTACTACCGCACCCGGCTGACCCATTCGATTGAAGTGGCGCAGGTGGCGCGCACGCTTTCGGGCGTTCTGGGCCTGAACCCCGAACTGACGGAGGCGTTGGCGCTTGCCCACGATCTGGGCCACCCGCCCTTCGGCCATACCGGCGAGGATGCGTTGCAGGCGCTGATGCGGCCCTATGGCGGTTTCGATCACAACGCGCAGGCGATCCGCATCGTCACCGCGCTTGAGCGGCATTATGCAGAATTCGACGGGCTGAACCTTACCTGGGAAACGCTGGAAGGGCTGGCCAAGCACAACGGCCCGGTCACCGGCGCGCTGCCCTGGGCGCTGGCCGAATACGATGCTCATCACGATCTGGAGCTGACCACCCATGCCAGCGCCGAGGCGCAGGTGGCCGCCATTGCCGATGACGTGGCCTATAACCACCACGATCTGCATGACGGGCTGCGGGCAGAGCTTTTTTCCACCGATGAACTGGCCGAACTGCCGATCCTGGCCGAATGCTTTGCCGAGGTTGATGCGGCCTATCCCGGGCTCAACTACTACCGCCGCCGCCACGAGGCGCTCCGGCGCTTCTTCGGCATTCTGGTGGAGGATGTGATCGCCGTGGCGCGCAGCAACCTTGCCGAGATCGCGCCGCAAAGCGTGGCCGATATCCGCAATGCCGGGCGCGGGGTGATCCGGTTTTCGCCCGCGCTCTGGGCCGATCTTTCGCAGATCCGCGCATTTCTGTTCGATCGCATGTACCGGGCGCCCACTGTGATCGCGATGCGGGCAGAGGTGACAGAGGTGGTGAACGCGCTCTTCCCCTTCTTCATGGCCAACCCCGAAAACCTGCCCAAGCAATGGCGCAAGGATGTGGCCGAGGCGCGGGGGGAAGAGGCGCTGGCGCGGATCGTCTCTGACTATATCGCGGGCATGACCGACCGCTTTGCCATCCAGTGCCACGCGCGGTTTGTGGCGGGCGGGTAGGGGGCCCAACGCGCCTTGATCCGCACGCCGGCGCAGATGCGCACGGGTCGGGCCGCGGGCGCCAGGCGCGCGCCGCCTTGAACGCCCGCCCAACCCTGCTAAACCGCCTTCCATGAACATTTTCGCCGAAATCCGCACGCTTGTGATCGAAACGCTCGATGCCATGGTCGCCGATGGCGAACTGCCGCCGGGGCTGAATTACGGCAATGTCTCCGTTGAGCCGCCGCGCGATGCCGCGCATGGCGATATGGCCACCAATGCGGCCATGGTGCTGGCCAAGCCCGCGCAGATGGCGCCGCGCGATATCGCCGATGATCTGGCCGGGCGGCTGAAAACCGATCCCCGGATCGCGGTGGCGGAAGTTGCGGGCCCGGGCTTTCTGAACCTCCATCTCGATGGCCGGGTCTGGCATGATGTGGTGAGCGAGGCCATCGATGCCGGCGCCAGCTTCGGCCATTCCGGCATGGGCGCGGGCATCAAGGTGAATGTCGAATACGTCTCCGCCAACCCCACCGGCCCCCTTCATGTGGGCCACACACGGGGCGCGATCTTCGGCGATGCGCTCTGCAGCCTTCTGCAGGCCGCGGGCTACGAGGTAACGCGCGAATATTACATCAACGATGGCGGCGCGCAGGTCGATGTGCTCGCCCGCTCCGCCTATGAGCGTTACCGCGAGGCGCATGGCCTCAGCCCCGAAATCGCCGAGGGGCTTTATCCCGGCGATTACCTCGTGGCTGTGGGTGAGGCGATGAAAGAAAAGTTCGGGGATCAGTTCCTCGACAAGGGCGAGCAATACTGGCTGGCCGAGGTGCGCGAATTTGCGACCGAAGCCATGATGGCACTGATCCGCGACGATCTTGCCGCGCTTGGCATCAAGATGGATGTCTACTTCAGCGAGAAATCCCTCTACGCCACGGGCCGGATCGAAGCCGCGCTGGAAACGCTTGAAAAGAAGGGCCTTCTTTATGAAGGCAAGCTCGAACCACCGAAGGGCAAGGTGCCCGAGGATTGGGAGCCCCGCGAACAGCTTCTCTTCAAATCCACCGAGTTTGGCGATGATGTGGATCGCCCGGTGAAGAAATCCGACGGGTCGTGGACCTATTTTGCCCCCGATGTGGCCTATCACTACGACAAGGTGCAACGCGGTCATGATGAGTTGATCGATGTCTTCGGCGCCGATCACGGCGGCTACGTGAAGCGGATGAAAGCGGCCACCTCGGCGCTTACCGATGGCACGGTGCCGCTTGACATCAAGCTCACCCAGCTTGTGCGGCTCTTCAAGAACGGCGAGCCCTTCAAGATGTCCAAGCGCGCGGGCACGTTTGTCACGCTACGCGATGTGGTCGATCAGGTGGGCCCGGATGTCACCCGCTTCGTGATGCTGACGCGGAAGAACGATGCGCCGCTCGATTTCGATTTCGCGCGGGTGACGGAGCAATCGAAAGACAATCCCGTCTTCTACGTGCAATACGCCCATGCCCGGGTGAAATCGCTGATCCGGAAGGCCGAATCCGCGGGGCTGCCGATCTCAGATCACCCCGAACTGAGCGATCCGCAGGAATATGCGGTGGCGCGCAAAGTGGGCGAATGGCCCCGGCTGGTGGAGATTGCCGCGCGCAATCACGAACCCCACCGCGTGGCCTTCTACCTCTACGATCTCGCCTCGGAATTTCACGCGCTCTGGAACAAGGGCAACGATCATCCCGAACTGCGCTTCGTGCATGAGCAAGATCCCGCGGCCACCGCCGCCAAAATCGCGCTGCCCCGGGCCGTTGCCGTTGTTATTTCAGCGGGATTGGGTATTCTGGGCGTGACACCGGCAGAGGAAATGCGCTGATCAAAAGCGCCCCGCCGGCGTTGGCAAAAAAGCAGGCAAGAACGTCGCATAATAAGCGCGGCACGAGCGAGGCGGTATGGCAAACTACTATTATGAGAGCGACTATACGTCGCCCGATCCCGATGCGTCGGGTGAGGTGGCGACGATTGCAAACTGGATCGGGGCGCTGGTCTCCTTCGGCCTTCTGGTGGGCCTGGGCGTCTGGGGCTACCAGCTTCTGATGCGCGATGTGACCGGGGTGCCGGTGGTGCGCGCCGTGGAAGGCCCGATGCGCATCGCGCCGGAGGATCCCGGCGGCCAACAGGCTGAATATCAAGGGCTTTCCGTAACCCGCGTGGCGGTTGAAGGTGCCTCCGAGCGGCCGACGGAGCGGGTGATCCTGGCCCCCCAGCCGATCGATCTGGATGATGAGGATCAGCCGATCGCCGATCTTCTGGCCACCGGGGATGATGAGGAAAGCGCGGCCCCCCTCGCGCTCTTGCCGGAGGCGAGCGAACCGCCCTCGGCGATAGAACTGGCGATTGCCGAGGCGCTGCAATCCACCGCGCCCATCGCGGAAGAGGCTGAAGCTGCGCTGGTGCCGGAACCGGCGGTGGCCACGGGCCAGGCGTTTGAGGTGATTCCCGCCTCGGTTGCCGGGGTTGCCCGCGCGCCCCGCCCGCCGGCCCGGCCCGAGGGGTTGGAGCCGATGGCGGTTGCCAATGCCGTCTCCGTTTCCACCGGCGCGGTGGGGCTTGATATCGATCCCGCCGCGATCCCCGCGGGCACGCGCCTCGTGCAGCTTGGCGCCTTTCCCAGCGAGGGCGATGCCCGCACGGCCTGGGATCAGCTTGATGGCCGCTTTGGCGATTTCTTCGAAGGCAAGGGCCGCGTGGTGCAGGAAGCCTCGGCGGGCGGCACCACCTTCTACCGCCTTCGTGCGGCCGGCTTTGAGGATCTGAGCGATGCGCGGCGCTTCTGCGCGGTGCTCGTGGCCGAAAACGCCAACTGCATCCCGGTGATCCGGCGCTAGGGTGGCGGCGGGCGCCTATATCCTTGGCTGCGCCGGGCCCACGCTCTCAGGCCCGGAAGCCGCCTTTTTCCGCGAAGCCGATCCCTGGGGCTTCATCCTTTTCCAGCGCAATATCCAAACGCCGGATCAGACCCGTGCGCTGACCCGCGCCCTACGCGAGGCGGTGGGGCGCGATGCGCCGATCCTGATCGATCAGGAAGGCGGGCGCGTGCAGCGGATGTGGGGGCCTGCCTGGCGGGTCTGGCACCCTGCGCTTGATCAGGCAGGCGACAGCCCGGTGGAACTGGCCGCCGAAGGCATGGCGCTTCGCACCCGCCTGATTGCGCACGAGCTTCGCGCGATCGGGATCGATGTGAACTGCACGCCCCTCGGCGATATCGCCTCGGGAGAGACCCATCCGGTTCTGCTGAACCGCTGTTACGGGCGTGAACCCGATCGGGTGATCGCCATCGCCCGGGCGGTGGCCGAGGCGCAGGAGGAATGCGGCGTGCTGCCGATCCTCAAGCATATCCCCGGCCATGGCTCCACCGGGGCCGACAGCCACGTGGCCCTGCCGCGGGTAGAGAAGCCCCGCGCGGCGCTGGAGGCGTGGGATTTCACGCCTTTTCGCGCCCTTGCCGATCTGCCGATGGGGATGACGGCGCATGTGGTTTACACCGATATCGATCCCACAGCCCCCGCCACGATCTCGCCCGACATGATCGCCCTTGTCCGCGGCGAGATCGGCTTTGACGGGCTGTTGATGACAGACGATCTTTCGATGGAGGCGCTTGGCGGCACGGTGGCGGAGCGCTCTGGTGCCGCGCTCGCGGCGGGCTGCGACCTGATCCTGCATTGCAACGGCGAGATGGCAGAGATGGTGGCGGTTGCGGGCGCCGCGGGCCGGCTTTCGGCGGCGGCCCAACCCCGCGCCGAGGCGGCGCTTGCCCGCCGCAGGGCCCCGGCAGCGATTGACATCCCCGCCACCGAGGCGAAGTTAGAGGCACTCTTGCAAGGCGCAGTGTATGCCTGAGGCAGACAGCAATGTGATCGAGGTTGAAGCCCGGCGCTCCGCCGAGGCGCTCATCGTTGATGTGGATGGGTTTGAGGGCCCGCTTGATCTGCTGCTCACGCTTTCGCGCACCCAGAAGGTGGATCTGCGCAAAATCTCGGTTCTGGCGCTGGCCGAGCAGTACCTGAATTTCATCAATCAGGCCAAAACGTTGCGGATCGAACTTGCGGCGGATTACCTGGTGATGGCGGCCTGGCTCGCCTTCCTGAAATCCCGCCTGCTGCTGCCCCCCGATCCCGCCGATGCGGGGCCATCGGGTGAAGAGCTGGCCGCGCATCTTGCCTTCCAGCTCGAACGCCTGCAGGCGATGCGCGAACATGCGGCCAAGCTCATGGCGCGCGATCAGAAGGGGCGCGATTTCTTCGTGCGCGGCATTCCCGAAGATGTCACGCGCATCCGCCGGATCAAGTATACCGCCACGCTTCTGGATCTCATGCAGGGCTATGCCCGCATCCGCACCAAGGATGAATTCCGCCCCTATACGATGGACCGGCGCGATGTGCTGACCCTTGAAGAGGCGCTTGACAGGATGCGCGGGCTTATCGGCTTTGCGGGCGATTGGGCGGATCTTGTGACCTTCCTGCCCGAAGGCTGGGCGATGGATCCCGCCCGCCGCCGCTCTGCCACCGCCGCCACCTTCGCGGCGTCGCTGGAACTGGTGAAGGCGGGGCAGATTGAGCTTCGGCAGGGCGAAAGCTTCGCGCCGATTGAATTGCGGCGGCTGGCCGATGGCTGAGGCGGCGCCGGAAAACGAAAGCCTGTTCGAGGCCCCGCCGCTGGCCGAACAGGAGCGGATGGTGGAAGCGGTGCTTTTTGCAAGCGCCGAGCCGGTGACCGTGGCCGATCTCAACGCCCGGATGCCCCATGGCGCCGATGCCGCGCGGGCGCTTGAGGGGCTTCAGAAGCGCTATGAGGGCAGGGGCGTGATCCTCACGAAAGTGGGGGAGTCCTGGGCGATGCGCACTGCCCCCGATCTTGGGTTTCTGATGCAAAAAGAAACGGTTGAGATCCGAAAGTTAAGCCGCGCCGCGATTGAGACGCTGGCGATCATCGCCTACCACCAGCCCGTCACCCGGGCCGAGATTGAAGAGATCCGGGGCGTTAGCGTTTCCCGCGGCACAATCGATCAGCTGCTGGAGATGGAGTGGATCAAGCTTGGCCGCCGCCGCCTTTCCCCGGGCCGCCCCGTGACCTTCGTGGTGACCCCCGAATTTCTCGATCACTTCGGCCTGGAATCCGCGCGCGATCTGCCGGGGGTGAAGGAGCTTCGCGCGGCAGGGCTGTTGGATAATCGCCCGCCGCCGGGCGAGGGCGACGAGGAAGAAGACGACGATCAGTCGGAAATGTTCGAAGAGGCGCCGGAGAGCGCCGCAGAGGCCCGGCCGGAAGAAAATTCCGAGGAGCAGACCGACGAGCAGCCCGAGGAGCAGACGGAATGAACGCCAACCACCTGATCAACATGGTGATGCGGATCTTCATGCGGAAAATCGTCAATCGCGGCATCAATGCGGGCATCGATATGGCCGCCAAGCGGGGCAGGTCCGGCGCGCCGACAGAGGCCGAGAAGGCGCAGGCATCGGCGGCGCGGAAAACCACTCGCCAGGCACGGCAGGTCACGCGCATGGCCCGCCGCGTTACCCGGCTCTGAACCGCCCGAGGTAAGCGCGGAGGGCTTCGTGCAGGGGCAGGTCACCTCCGAAGTTGCCACCCATGCGTCGACGGAAGCGCAACTCAGGGCCTTTGCGCGCCCGGCCCGGCACCAAGTTCTGCGCCGGATCAGGATTTCCGGAACGGAGGGCGCGGATGAAGCGAGTCGTGCAAGCCACGGATCAAGAATGTGAAAATGGGACTCCGGGGCTGGTGTGAGCGGCACTAGGGCGCGCGGAAATGCTTTGAAAGCTTTAGCCCCTGGCCCTGGTAGTTCGAGGCGATCTCGCGCCCGTAAAGCGTCTCCGGCGCCTCCGCCATCCGCTCGTAGACAAGCCGGCCCACCACCTGCCCGTGTTCCAGAACGAAGGGCGCCTCGTGGCAGCGCACTTCAAGCACCCCGCGCGAGCCCGCGCCGCCCGCCTCCGCCCAGCCGAAGCCCGGATCGAAGAAGCCCGCGTAATGCACCCGGAATTCGCCCACCATCGCCATGTAGGGCGCCATTTCGGCGGCATGGCCGGGCGGGATCGTTACCGCCTCGCGGCTCACGAGGATGTAGAAGGCGCCGGGATCAAGGATGATCCGCCCCTCGGAGCTGCGCAGTTCCTCCCAAAATTCTGCCGGATCGTAGGCGCCGATCTGTTCGAGATCGATCACCCCGGTATGGGGTTTGGCGCGGTAGCCCACGAGGGTGCCCTCGGCAGGCATCAGATCCACCGAAAAGCCAAGCCCGTCCGAGATCACCGGCGCAACATCCACGAGCCGAACCTCCGCGTGCAGCGCGGCCAGTTCCGCATCGCTCAGCACCGCTTGGCCCTTGCGGAACCGGATCTGGTTCAGCCGCATCCCCGGCCGCACCAGAACCGAGAAGGAGCGGGGGCAGATTTCAGCGTAAAGCGGGCCGGAATAGCCGGGCGCGATGCGATCGAACTCCACCCCATCATCGGTGATCGCGCGGGTCAGCAAATCCAGCCGCCCGGTGGAGGATTTGGCGTTGGCCACCGCCTGCACGCCCTTGGGCAACGCCAGCCGCTCCATCAGCGGCACAACGTAGACACAGCCCTTCTCCAGCACCGCGCCGCCCGCCAGATCGATGCGGTGCATCTCGAATTCCGAAAGCCGGTCTTCCACCCGGTGCCCTTCGCCCGCCAGAAAGCTCGCGCGCACGCGGTAGGCGGTGGTGCCAAGGCGCAGGTCAAGCGAAGCGGGCTGGATCTGTTCGGGCAGAACGGCGGGATCGGCGGCAATGGCGCCGCTGTCGATCATGGCCTTGATGGCCTGGCTTGGCAGAACCCCCGTCACGCTACCGTCACGCCCCTTTCCCCAAACGAAACGCCCGCCGCCGGGAAGGCGCGGGCGTTCGCGAATTGGTCGGGCTAGCAGGACTCGAACCTGCGACCTTCCGTCCCCCAGACGGACGCGCTACCAGGCTGCGCCATAGCCCGACGCCGGCCTTACATACCGGAATTGGCAGGGGCGGCAAGGGTGAAGATCAGCCGGCCAGGATCATGCAGCGCGAATTGCGCGCAGGCCCTCGATCACCTCGCGCAGAACCGCATCGTCGATCCCCGCGCCGATCCGCCCTGCGGCGAGGCGTGCGGCAACGCCCGGGCCCGTGGCATGGGCGGGCGCGTCATCCTCGGCATCCATCACAGGCACGTCGGGGGTGGGCGGGATCTGCGGTGCAGGCGGCGCGTGATCGCGCGCGCGGCCGATAAACGGCAGCGAGGGCTCGCCATCGCGAGACGATCCGAAAGCCCCGGGTTCCGCCGATGCGGCAGGCGCTGCTGCGGGGGGTTCGGAGGCGGGTGCTTCAGGTGCAGGCGTGGGCGCCGGTGTGGGCGCGGCACTCTCTCCCGACACATCGCGGTGGCGGAAGGAGACGACCTCTGCCTGCGGCTCCGGCGCATCGGCCACCGTATCGAAAAGGTTCTCCGGCTCCGCCTCAGCCTCGGCAGCGGCGGGCGCAACGGCTCCCGCAGTGGCCTCCACCGGTTCGTCCATCTCAAAATCGAGCGGCTTGGAATGCGCCGCCACATGCTTCACGCCCTCTTCGCGCAGAAGCTTCTGCACGCCCCGGATCGTCATCCCGTCTTCATGCAGAAGCTTCTTGATGCCGCCGATCAGCAGCATGTCCGACGGCCGGTAGTACCGCCGTCCGCCCGCGCGCTTGACGGGTTTCACCTGGGTGAAGCGGCTTTCCCAGAAGCGCAGCACATGGGTGGGCACGCCCAGCCAATCGGCCACTTCCGAGATCGTGCGAAACGCATCGGGCGATTTGGCGGCCATGGCTTATGTGCCCCGGTTGCCCGCCGCCACGCGATCTTTCATCAGATGCGAGGGCCGGAAGGTCAGCACCCTGCGGGGATGAATGGGTACTTCCTGCCCCGTCTTGGGGTTGCGCCCGATCCGGGCGGCCTTGTCGCGCACCGAGAACGTGCCGAAGGACGAAATCTTCACCGTTTCACCGCGCACCAGCGCATCCGACATATGCGTCAGCACGCTTTCCACAAGCTGCGCCGATTCGTTGCGTGACAGGCCTACTTCGCGAAACACAGCCTCGCTCAAATCCATCCGCGTCAACGTTCTTTCGCCCATGTCGCAATTCCTTTTCGCTCAAGTCTTCAATGTAGGGCGCCGGTAAAATTGGAGTCAACAACAAGCACTTGAAAGAACGTGGGAAATGGCGCCTACCAGCGGATCACCACCGATCCCCAGGCCAGCCCGCCGCCAATTGCCTCTGTCACGATCAGCTGGCCGGGCGTGATCTGGCCGCGCGCGACGCCCGTGGAAAGGGCCAGCGGGATCGAGGCGGCAGAGGTATTGCCGTGATCCTGCACGGTCACCACCACACGCTCCATCGGCACGCCCATCTTCTGCGCGGTGGCCTTTATGATGCGCAGATTCGCCTGATGCGGCACGATCCAATCCACATCCGCGCCGGTCAGCCCGACCTTGCCAAGGGCGGCATGGGCCGTGGCGGCGAGTTTCTCCACCGCATGGCGAAACACCTCCTTGCCCTCCATCCGCAGATGGCCGGTGGACTGGGTAGACACCCCGCCATCTACATAAAGAATGTCGCGGAACCGCCCGTCACTATTGAGATCCGTGGACAGAACGCCGCGATCGGAGGCCTCGCCCGTGCCTGTGCCCGCTTCGAGGATCAGCGCGCCTGCGCCATCGCCGAAAAGCACGCAAGTGGCGCGATCCGACCAATCCATGATCCGGCTGAAGGTTTCCGCCCCGATCACAAGCACCCGGTTCGCCTGACCCGCCACAATCAGTGCGTTCGCATTAGCCAAGGCATAGACGAACCCTGCGCAGACCGCCTGCACATCGAAGGCAAAACCCGCGGTCATCCCAAGCCCGTCCTGCACCATCGTGGCGGCGGAGGGGAAGGTGAGATCGGCGGTGGAGGTGGCCACGATCACCGCATCGATTTCGCCCGCCGTGAGCCCGGCCTGCGCCAGCGCGGCCTCGGCGGCTTTGCAGGCCATCTGCGATGTGGTTTCGCCCTCGGCGGCGAAGTGCCGGCGCTCGATGCCAGAGCGCGTGCGGATCCATTCGTCGGTGGTATCGACGAAACTCTCGAACTCGGCATTGGGAACCACTCGCTCGGGCAGATAGTGCCCGACCCCCCGCACAACGGCGCGTACCGTCATCCCGCTTGCCCGCTCTTAACCTCTTGTTGGCCGGCATCTTGGCGTGGCGCCGGGGCGGATGCAACCCGGGCCGCAAGACGTTCAGTGAACCGGGACTCGGCGAGTTTGAACGCAAGTTTGATCGCTGCCGAAACGCCGGTGGCATCCGCCGATCCGTGCGATTTCACCACGGTACCGTTCAGCCCCAGAAACACGCCGCCATTCACCCGGCGCGGATCGATCCGTTTGGTCAGGCGCCGCAGCGAGGTAACGGCCAGAAGCGCGGCGATCCGGCTCAGCGGCGTGGCCTTGAACGCCTGCTTAAGGAAATCGCGGATCAGCGTGGCGGTGCCTTCGCCGGTTTTGAGCGCGACGTTCCCGGTGAACCCGTCGGTTACGATCACATCCACCCGGTCTGACGGGATATCGCCGCCTTCGACGAAGCCCACGTAATCGAATTGCGCGGCCGGGGCGGCGGCCTCGATGAGATCGGCGGCCTCCTTCAGTTCGGGGCGGCCCTTGTGATCTTCAGTGCCGAGGTTCAGCACGCCCACGCGCGGGCGCTCAAGTTCCAGCCCGTTGCGGGCGTAAGACATGCCCATGAGCGCATATTGCAGAAGATCATGGGCATCGGCGCTGATATCGGCGCCCACATCCAGCATCACGTTGAAGCCGCCGGGGTTGCGCGAGGGCCAGAGGCAGGCAATCGCGGGGCGGTTCACGCCGGGCAGCTTGCGCAGGCGCACCACCGAAAGCAGCATCAGCGCGCCGGTATTGCCGCAGCTCACGCAAACCTCGGCCTCGCCATTGCGCACCGCTTCGATCGCCGACCACATCGATGTGCCTTGCCCGTGGCGCATCACGTTGCCGGGCTTGTCATCCATCTTCACCACATCGCGCACATCGCGGATTTCGCAACGGTCGCTCAGCTTGCGGCGGGCCACAAGCGGCCCCAGCTCTTCCTCGGGCCCATGCACGATGAAGGCGATTTTGGGATTCTTCTGCGCGGAATTGGCAATGCCGGCCACCACCGCGGCCGGCCCCTGATCGCCGCCCATGGCGTCGACCGATATAACGACGCGCTCGGAAAGATCGGCGCGGGTGGGATCTGCCATCAGCGAACCTTGCGCTGCGGGCGGTTACGCAGCGTCTTCGTCTTCGAGATCGATCTCATCAGCCTGGGCAATGATCTCGCGATCATCGTAATGGCCGCAGGCCGCGCACACGTGATGCGGGCGCTTCAGTTCTCCGCAATTGGGGCATTCGGCCGGGTTCGCGGCCACAAGCGCATCATGCGCACGGCGCATGTTCCGGCGCGAGCGGGTGACTTTATTCTGCGGGACAGCCATGTTTCAACCTCGGTCTCTCGGGGGCTGCTGCCCCAGCGTTATCTCATTCGCAGGCGCCTTACGCCGTTCGGCGCCGCGTGCGCAAGCCATATGTTCGGCACGTCAGTTCGGCGGAGCGCGGAACATACTGCGATTTTGGTGGCGTGCAAGCGTTTTTCGCGGGGTTTTGGGCGATCAGTCTTCATCGGTCAGCTTGTCGCGCAACCCCTTTAGCCCGGCGAAGGGCTTGGCATCGTCATCGCTCATCGGGGCCACGCCCGGGGCGGCGGCAATCCGACCCTCGAACGCCACACCCTCGGCGCGGGGGTAGGGCGGAAGCGCCAGCGCCAGTTCCTCGGCAATCACCACGCCGAGATCGATCACGCTGCCCAGCGGCTCCAGGCTCACATCCTCGGGCATCTCCACCTCGGCGCCCGCAGGCTGCTCGGGCATATCGGCCAGGTAGAGGCGGCTCACCTCCTCCTCGATCCGGCTTGTCACCGGCGCCAGCGTCACCACGCAGGGCTGCACGACCGTGGCGCCGAGCCGCGCGCTCAACCGCCAGTCGCCACCACCCTCGGGCACGAGCGTTCCGGTGAGCCGCAGCTTGCGGATGCCGGTGATGGCGAGATGTTCGGCAAGATCGGCGCGCCAGCGCGCGGGCGGCTCAAGATCGATCTCGGTGGCGCGCCCGGTGGGCAGATCGCCGGGTTTCAGGCGCAACCCCTCTTGCCCCGCTTCTGGCCCGGGCGCTGTGTTGCGTGGCTCTGGCATTCTTGAACCCTCCCGGCTGGCCCTGTAATCGGAGTGACGCAAGGCGGGCATGAAGGCAAGAGCCAGGGAAAGCGGGGCCAGAGAATGCGGGGCCAAAGAATGCGGGGGCTGAGGATGCGGGGCATATCACAAGCGGTGCGGATCGCGGGGCTGGCGCTGGCCGTGGGCGCGCTTGCCGCCTGTTCGGCCACCTTCCGCAATCATGGCTATATGCCGGACCGGGCCGAGGTGGAGGGGCTGATCGTGGGGGTCGATACCCGTGATAGCGTGGATACCACGATCGGCGAGCCCGGGCTTTCCGGCATCGTGGATGACAGCGGGTGGTACTATGTGCGCTCGCGCTTCCGCACCTATGGCTGGCAAGAGCCCGAGGAGGTGGATCGCGAGGTTCTGGCGATCAGCTTCAACCCCGAAGGAACCATCACAAATATCGAAACCTTCGGGCTTGAGAACGGCAATGTCGTGCGGCTGACCCGGCGGGTGACCACCGAGAACACCCAAGGCGTAGGCTTCCTGCGCCAGGCCTTCGGCAATCTCGGGCGCGTAACGGCCGATACGCTGCTTGGCGGAAACAACTAGCCCGCAACGGCAGCAGGCGCGCTACTTCGCCGTTTCTTCCTCTGGCTCGAAATTCAGCGCCACGCCGTTGATACAGTAGCGCAGCCCGGTGGGCTGGGGCCCGTCGGGGAATACGTGGCCCAGATGCGCCTCGCAGCGATTGCAGTGCACCTCGGTGCGGCGCATGAAAAAGCTCCGATCCTCCTGCTCGCCCACGATCTCGGCATCGACGGGCTGGTAGAACGAGGGCCAGCCCGTGTCGCTATCGAACTTATGCGCCTGATCGAAAAGCGGCGCATCGCAGCAGATGCAGCGATACATGCCCGGCGCTTTGGGGAAATCGTCATGGGTGAAGGCGCGTTCGGTGCCGTGCTTGCGGGTGACCTTATAGGCGAGATCTGAAAGCTGGCTTTTCCACTCGGCCTCGGATTTGACGACTTTTTCCATGTTTTCCCCTTGGTATCGGCGCAACGCGGTTGTCACATCTTGTGTGTAAACCGCTTTCACAGCATATTTAGGCGTAAGATATCGCCGTCCAAGATAACAAAAAAGGCATCGGGCATGGGCAGGCTGGATCACGGGCGCTACCGCGCCCGGTTTGCGGTATGTGACGCCGATCTGCGCGCCGCGCAGGAACTGCGCTACCGCGCTTTAATTGCAGAGACGGGGGCGGCCCCGCGGCCCGATGGGCGCGAGCGGGATGCGTTTGACGCGCTCTGCCGCCATATTCTGGTGGAAGAGATGCCGGGCGGCGGCCTTGTCTGCTGCTTCAGGGTGCTGCCCCTGGGCGGCGGCGCCGAGATCCCTTCAAGCTATTCGGCGCAGTATTACGGGCTCACGGGGCTGGAAAGCTATGATGGCCCGCTTCTGGAAATGGGGCGCTTCTGCATCGAGCCGGGGCGGTTTGACCCCGAGATCGTGCGCGTGGCCTGGGGCGCGCTGGCGGGGCTTGTGGAGGAGGAGGGCGTTGAGATGCTGATCGGCTGCTCCTCGTTCCGCGGCACCGATGCGGCCAGCTATCACGATGCCTTCGCGGTGCTGAAAGAGCGGCATCTGGCGCCCAAGCGCTGGCTGCCCAAGGTGAAGGCGCCGAACGTGTTCCGCTTCGCGCGGCGGCTTCGGCGAAAGCCCGATCTGCGCCGCGCGCTTCTGACGATGCCACCGCTTTTGCGCAGCTACCTTTCCATGGGCGGCTGGGTGAGCGATCACGCGGTGGTGGATCGCGATCTCGGCACGCTCCATGTGTTCACGGGGCTTGAGATCGCGGCAATCCCCCCGGCGCGGAAACGGCTCTTGCGGGCAGCGATGGGGTAGGGCCGCGCCCACACCCCGTGCCGGGAAAGGCCCGCATCCGTATTCGGGCACAGCTTGACCCCGCCCGCGCCACCGCCTAGCTCGCGCCCATGGCTGGCGCACCCCTTCTGCAACTCTCCGAGATTTCGCTCACCTTCGGGGGCGCGCCCGTCTTCGATGATCTGAACCTCACCGTGCAGCCCGGAGACAGGCTGGCCCTTGTGGGCCGCAACGGTTCGGGGAAGTCGACGCTTATGAAGCTGATGGCCGGGCTTGTGGAACCTGATCGCGGCAGCCGCACCACCCCCGCAGGCATCACCGTGGGCTATATGGAGCAGGATCCCGATATGGCGGGCGCGGCCACGCTCGGCGCCTTCGCCGCGCGGGGGCTGCCCCCCGGGGAAGACTACCGCGTGGAACAGGCTGCCGAAGGGCTGGGGTTTGACCCAGCGCGCCCCGTTGCCACCGCCTCGGGCGGCGAACGCCGCCGTGCAGCGCTTGCCGGGCTGATGGCCCGGGCGCCCGATCTGATGTTGCTCGACGAGCCCACGAACCACCTTGATATCGATGCCATCCTTTGGCTCGAACGCACGCTTGCCGCCAGCCGCGCCGCCTTTCTCATCATCAGCCATGACCGCGCCGTGCTGCGCGCGCTGGCCCGTGGCACGCTCTGGCTCGACCGGGGCGAGATGCGGCGGCAGGACAAGGGGTTTGATGCGTTTGAGACCTGGCGCGATACCGTCTGGGCCGAGGAAGACCTCGCGCGCCACAAGCTTGACCGTAAGATCAAGGCCGAGGCGCGGTGGGCCGTGGAAGGCATCAGCGCCCGGCGAAAGCGCAATCAGGGCCGGGTACGGGCGCTTGGCGCGCTGCGCGAAGAACGCCGCGCGATGATCGCGCGGGCGGGCACGGCAGCGATGGAATTCGGCGCGGCGCAGAAAAGCGGGCGGCTGGTGATCGAGGCCAAGGGGCTTTCCAAGGCGTTCGGCGATCAGCCGATCTGCCGCGACCTGTCGCTACGGCTCATGCGGGGGGACCGGCTGGCCCTGGTGGGCCCCAACGGCGCGGGCAAGACGACAATCCTGAAGATGCTCACGGGCGAGTTGGCGCCGGATGCCGGCGACGTGCGCCATGGCACAGCGCTTGAGATCGCCGTCTTCGATCAGGCGCGCGCCGCGCTCGACCCCGATGCCACGCTTTGGGAAAGCCTTACCGGCGCGGCGGATCTTGGCATCTCGGGCAAGGCCGATCAGGTGATGGTGCGCGGCACCCCGCGCCATGTGGTGGGGTATCTGAAGGAATTTCTGTTCGATGAAAGGCAGGCGCGCGCGCCCGTCCGCTCGCTTTCGGGCGGCGAGAAGGCGCGGCTTCTGCTGGCGCGGCTGATGGCGCAGCCCTCGAACCTTCTGGTGCTCGACGAGCCTACGAACGATCTGGATATCGAAACGCTCGATCTTCTGCAGGAGCTGATCGCGGACTACCCCGGCACGGTCATCGTGGTAAGCCACGATCGCGATTTTCTCGATCGGGTGGCCACGGTCACGCTGCGCCTTGAGGGGCGCGGGCGGGCAACGCTTTACGCCGGGGGGTGGAGCGATGCGGTGGCCCAGGGCGGCGCGGCAGAACCGGCGGGGGCCCGGGCCCCGGCGCGGAAGGCGGCTGCGAAGGCAGAGGCTGTGCCTCAAAAGGCGCCCGCCGGGGGGCTGACTTTCACGGAAGCCCATCGCTTCGAGGCGTTGCCGGGAGAGATTGACCGGCTTGAAGCCGAGATCGGCAAGCTATCAGAGCTTCTGTCGGATGCCGAGATCTACACCGCGGCGCCCGCGAAAGCGGAAAAGGCCACCGCGGCGCTTGCGGAAAGGCAGGCGAAGCTGGAGGCGGCAGAAGCCGAATGGCTGCGGCTGGCCGAGAAGGCGGAGGGGTAGGGGCAGCGCGCGGCCCGCGCCCCTCACGGCATCCGCAGGGCCCCGTCGATCCGCACCGTTGTGCCGTTGATATAGGGGTTCTCGATGAGGTGAAGCGCGAGCGCGGCGAACTCCTCGGGCCGCCCGAGCCGCTTGGGGAACTGCACGTCCGCCGCCAGCCCCGCCACGATCTCTTCCCCAAGCCCCTCCAGCATCGGGGTTAGAAACAGCCCCGGCGCGATCGCGTTCACCCGGATGCCATGGCCCGCGAGATCGCGTGCGGCGGGCAGCGAAAGCCCGGCCACCCCCGCCTTGGAGGCGGCGTAGGCAGTCTGCCCCTTCTGCCCCTCGAAGGCCGCGACCGAGGCGGTATTGATCACCACGCCGCGTTCGCCATCGGCATTGGGCGCGTTCTCGGCCATTGCCGCGGCGGCCAGGCGCAGGCAGTTGAAACTGCCGGTGAGGTTGATCGAGACGGTGCGCGCGAAGCTTTCAAGCCCATGCGGGCCCTCGCGGCCCACCGTTTTCTCGCCCGTGGCGATGCCTGCGCAATTCACCAGCGCCGTCAGCCCGCCCATGGAGGCACGCGCCGCCGCGATGCCGCCGGTGACAGAACCCGCGTCGGTAACATCCACAGGCACAAAGCCCGCGCCGATCTGCCCCGCCGCCTCGGCGCCCCGCGCGGCATCTAGATCGAAGATCGTCACCTGAGCGCCCGCGGCCTTCAGCGCCTCAGCGGTGGCGCGCCCGAGGCCGGAGGCCCCGCCGGTCACGATCGCGGCCGCCTCAGCCAGCTTCACGGCGCGCCCTCCCGGCCCGGTGGCGGCGAAGAACCTCTGCCACCGCCATCACATCCTCCCGCGTGCAATCGAACTGGCCCACCTGCATCCGGATCGCCACACGACCTGCATGCACCGTCTGGGTCAGATACACATGGCCCTCGGCGTTGATCTCGGCGATCAGGCGCGCGGTCTCTTCATCGCTTTCGGCGGCGAAGGTGAAAAGCGAGAGCATCGGCGCAGTTACGATCTCCAGCCCCGGCATATCGGCGATCTCGCCGGCGAGGTCCCCGGCCCAGGCCACGTGATTGCGGATCCGGGCGCGCAAGCCCTCCAGCCCATAGGCGCGCATCACGAACCAGAGCTTCAGCGCCCGGAACCGGCGGCCAAGCGGCACCGTCCAATCGTTGAAATCGGTGGGCGCGTCGGCTTCCGGCGTGGTGAGGAAGGCGGGCTTCAGGCCCAGCGTGCGGATCTGATCGCTGGGATCTGCCAGGAACTGCACCGCGCAATCGAACTGCGCGCCGAGCCATTTATGGGGGTTGAACACAATGCTGTCGGCCCCTTCGACCCCCGCCCAGATATGCCGAAATTCCGGGCAGATCATCGCAGAGCCCGCCCAGGCGGCATCCACATGGGTGGGCAGGCCCGCCGCCTTCGCCACCGCGAGGCAATCGGCAATCCGGTCCGTCCCGCCCACCGAGGTGCCGCCGACCGCAAGGATCACGCCGATGGGCAGGTGCCCCGCCGCGCGATCGGCCTCGATGGCGGCGGCAAGCGCCTCGGGGCGCATGGAGAGGTTCGCATCGGTGTCCACCTTCACGAGCCCCGCATCGCCGATCCCGGCGATCCGCGCGGCCTTGTCGATGGAACTGTGGGTCTGATCGCTGGCGTAGAGCGTCAGCTTCGGCTGGCCCGCGAGCCCCTCCGCATTCCCCGCCCAATCGAGCGCAGCCTCGCGCATCGCGAGCACTGCCGAGAGGGTGGCGACCGTCGCGCTGTCATGGATCGTGCCGGAAAATCGGGCGGGCAGGCCCAGGGCGCCCGCGAGCCAGCGCACCATCACCTCTTCGATCTCGGTGGCCGCAGGCGCGGTTTGCCAGAGCATGCCCTGCGCCGCGATGGCATTGGCAAGCTGTTCGGCCAGCATCGAGGCGGGCGCGGCATTGGCGGGAAAATAGGCAAAGAAGCGGGGGTGCTGCCAATGGGTCATCCCATCGGGAACGATGCGTTCGAAATCGGCAAAGATGCGCTCCATGGGCTCCGGCGCCTCGGGCGCTTTTTGCGGGAGCTTGGCTGCAATCTCGCCCGGCGTGATGGCAGGGCGCACGGGCCGGTCGCGCAGGCCCGCATGGTAATCGCGCGCCCAGTCCGCGGCGCGTTTCGACCAGTGGTTCAGATCGTCGTGGTTCATCGGGTCAGGTGGCGGGGCGGGGGCGGGATTGTCAATCGCCGAGCGTGGCCTGCACCTTCTTGGGAAGGCCTGCGCGCACGATCTCGTAGGAGGTGCGCAGGCGGTCTTCCAGCTCCTCCCGCTCTGCCACCCCCCAGGGCACGCGCACCCAGCTTCGGTGGAAATAGGGCGCCCGTTCGGCGCGCCCGAGATCGATCAGGAAGGCCGCACTTTCGATATCGGCGGTTTTGAGGGAGACGCCCACGTTATCGGACCCGATGCAGGCGAACATCTTGCCGCCCACCTTCCAGGCATCATGGCCGCCGCCCCAGGGATCGGTTTGTTCGGCCCCGGGAAGGGTGCTGCAAAAGGCATCAACGATGGCACGGGTCATGGGCGGGAGCGTGCCGTGGCGCGGGCGTTAGCGCAAGAGCGCATCCACCTCGCCGCCCGCCATTCCCCCAAGCAGGCCCGCGAAATCGCCATCGCCCAGCATCGCGGCGAGGCTTTCGTGGATCGCGCCATGGGTCAGGCGCGCAAGTGCGGAGCCAAGCGAGATGCGCGCCACGCCCAGTGCCGCAAACTCGGCGCGCGGCAGCTTGGCCAGCGGGCCCACGGCAAGCGCGTTCACCGGCTTTTCCGTGGCGCCCACCACCTGCGCGAGCGCCGCCGCATCGCCCGGCGTGGGCACATAGAGGCAATCGGCGCCCGCGGCATCGAAGGCGCGGATGCGCTTCAGCGCCTCGGCCAGATCGTAGCTTCCGGTCAGCACCCCATCGGCGCGCGCCACCAGCACGAAATCGCGGGGCAGGGCGCGGGCGGCGGCCACGGCGGCCTGGATGCGCTCCACCGCCAGATCGAAGGGATAGGCGCCGCTGCCCGGCAGATCGGTATCCTCGATGGAGATCCCCGCAAGCCCGGCCTTGGCCGCCAGCCGCACGGTTTCCGCACAGGTTTCGGGATCGGCGCCGAACCCGTTTTCGAAATCGCCCGAGACGGGGATATCGACCGCGCCCACCAGCGCCTCGGCATGGGCCAGCGTTTCGTCGCGGCTCACCTCGCCATCGGCGCGGCCAAGCGTAAACGCGAAGGCGGAAGACGAGGTCGCGATCGCCTCAGCCCCCATCGCCCGGGCCATCCGGGCGGTGCCCAGATCCCAGACATTGACGAGGGTAAAGGGATCACCGATGCGGTGAAGCGCGCGAAAGGCCGGGCCGGGATCATGGGTCATGCCCCCGTGATGCCCTGCGCAAGCCGCCGGCCGCAATCCGTTTCTTGCGATTTCCGCCCTTGAGCTTGAGCAAAAATCACGCTCACATGCAAAGGGTTAACGCATGGGGGCACGGGCGCGATCGGCTGGAGCTTGGATAGGGATGCGCGCCGCGGGCTACTCCTGATAAGCCCCACGGCGCTTTATGCCATCGCGCTTCTCGCCGCGCCCCTGGCCGCGATCCTGCTTTTCAGCTTCTGGAGCCAGGATTTTCTTGAGATTGACCGCACGCTCACGCTGAAGAATTACCGCGAGGCGCTGACCGAGCCGCTTTATCGCCTGCTTCTCTGGCGCTCGCTGCTGATCTCGCTGGCGGTTACGGTCGTGACGGTGCTTCTGGCGTTTCCCATCGCCTACTTTGTGAGCTTCCATGTGCGGCCCGGGCGCAAGGCGCTCTGGATCTTCCTGATCACCATTCCGTTCTGGACCTCGTATCTGGTGCGCGTGTTCCTCTGGAAGGTGATCCTGGGCTTCAACGGGGTGCTCAACACCTCACTGATCGGGATCGGGGTGATCGACGAGCCGCTGACCTTCATTCTCTACAACGCCAATGCGGTGGTGATCACGCTCGCGCATGCGTTTGCGCCCTTCGCGATCCTGCCGATCTTCGTGGCGCTCGAAAAGATCGATCGCTCGCTTCTCGAAGCCTCGCGCGATCTCGGCGAAAGCGCGATGAGCACGTTCTTCCGGGTCACTCTGCCGCTGGCCATGCCGGGCGTGGTGGCCGCCGTGCTGATCGTTTTCATCCCCACCATCGGCGATTACGTGACCCCGCGGCTAGTGGGCGGGCCGGACGGGCTGATGATCGCCAACATGATCCAGACGCAGTTCCTGCGCCTCAACAACGCGCCTCTTGGCGCGGCGCTTGCGGTGGTGGCGATGGTGATGGTCAGCGTGGTGGCGCTGGCCTTCATCTGGCTGAACCGCCGCTGGCTTGGGGGGGATGGGCGATGAAGGGGCGGGGCCTGTTCTTCTATGCCGGGATCTACCTGCTTTTTCTCTATGCGCCGATCATTCTGCTACCGATCTTCGCGTTCAATGACAGCACGATCATTGCCTTCCCGCTATCTGGCTTCACCACCGGCTGGTTTGCCGAGCTTGCCACCATCGATGCGCTGCACGATGCGGTGCGCAATTCGCTGTTCATCGCGGTGCTGACGGCGATCTTTTCCACGCTCCTGGGCCTTTGCGCCGCGCGCGCGGCCACGCGCTACCGCTTTCCCGCGCGGGGTGGCCTTATGACACTCATCATGACCCCGCTGGTTCTGCCGGAGATTATCGTGGCCGTCTCTCTGCTGGTGGTCATGGTGCAACTTCTCGATCTGCGCCTGTCTTCCTGGACGGTGATTGCGGCCCATACGCTGATCTGCACGCCGTTTTGCATCGCGATCCTGAATTCATCCTTCCAGAACCTCGATGCCTCGCTGGAAGAGGCGGCTATCGATCTGGGCGAAAGCCGGTTTTCAACCTTCCGCCTCGTCACCCTGCCCCTGGTGATGCCGGGGATCATCGCGGCACTTTTGATTTCGTTCACCATCTCGCTCGATGAATTCATCATCGCGTTCTTTCTCACCGGCTCCGAGCCCACGCTGCCGGTTTACATCTGGGGGCTTCTACGCTTCCCCCAGCGGCTGCCGGCGGTGATGGCGCTTGGCACGATCCTCGTGGCGCTTTCGATCCTGCTTCTGATCGTGGCGGAATATTTCCGCCGCCGGGGCGTGGCGCGCGCGGGCAAGGAAGATAGCGGAGGGTTCCTGTGACCGACGGCGCACGCCACCCGATCGTTTCGCTGCGGGACGTGGAGAAATTCTACGGCAGCTACCATGCCCTGCGCGGCATTTCGATGGATATCGGCGAGGGCGAGTTCTTCTCGCTTCTCGGCCCCTCGGGCTGCGGGAAAACCACGCTGCTGCGCACGATCGCGGGGTTCGAAGAGGTGAGTTCGGGCCATGTTCTGCTGGATGGGCAGAACATGGATGGCGTGGCGCCGAACCGGCGGCCCACCAATATGGTGTTTCAATCCTACGCGATCTTCCCGCATCTGAGCGTGGCCGAAAACGTGGGCTTCGGCCTGCGCCGCTCCGGCCTGGCGGGCGATGAGAAGGCGCGCGCGGTTGACGAGGCGCTGGCGATGGTGGGGCTTGCGGGCTATGGCGCCCGCTCGGCCCAGGCGCTTTCCGGCGGCCAGCGGCAGCGGGTGGCGCTGGCGCGCGCACTGATCCTCAAACCGCGGGTGCTGTTGCTGGATGAACCGCTTTCGGCGCTGGACAAGAAGATGCGCGAGCAGATGCAATCGGAGCTTCGCCGGTTGCAGCGCCATGTGGGGATCACCTTCATCCTCGTCACCCATGATCAGGAAGAGGCGCTGATCATGTCTGACAGGATCGCGGTGATGTTCGAGGGCGAGATCGCGCAGCTTGCCACCCCGCAGGAACTGTATCGCCGCCCCGTTTCGCGCGAGGTGGCCGATTTCATCGGGGTGATGAACTTCCTGCCTGCCGAGATCCGGATGGGTTCTGGCACTGCGGTTGAGGCCGATATCGCCGGGCTCGGCCCGGCGGCGATTGACAGCGCGCAATGCCCTGGCGCGCTGCGCCCGGGCCGCGCCGAGGTGGGGCTCCGGCCAGAGACGATGACGATCCTGCCCGAAGGCGCCCCGGGCGAAGGCCACGTGGCGCAGGGGGTCGTGGCCGAGCAGAGCTACTACGGGGATATGACCTACTATGTCGTCCGGCTGGACGGTGTGGACCAGACGGTGACGCTTTCGATGAAAAACCGCATCGGGCGCGCGGTGCTGGAGCCGGGGATGCCCGCCCGTGTGAGCTGGGATCCGCGGGCGCTTCTGGTGTTTTCGGGCTAGGGCGCGGCCCGGCGCATGAGCGCATCCGAACGGCCCTCGCCCGGCGGGGCCGCAACCGGCTGCCGGGGAAAGCGCATCTTGTGCCATTGTGGTGGCGGGCCCGCCGGGAAGGCGTGTGGCATGCCGCCGGGGTTTCCCCCGCTGTCCTGGTGCCCCGTATGTGAGGGCATCGGCCTGGGCGGACAGTTTCCGTTCGGAAACCGGCAGCCACGGATCAAGCGCCTTGGGTTTTGGTCAGCCCCGCGGCGCAGGGAAGCTTCGGGCAAAGGTTCTACGCCCCGGGCCTTAGCAAGCGGTGAGCAGGGCGCACGGTGCGCCGTGCCCGCCGGCTTACGCCTGGGATTGAGATTGGCTTTGAGCGGCGCGATCCACCTGAACGCGCGCCTCCAGCGCCTCTGTCCCCGCGCCTTGCGCGATACCGCGGATCGGGGCGGCTTCCTGCGCATCGGCGCCAGAGCCGATGCGGATGTAGCGCCCATCGGGGCAAACGCCGTTTGAGGCATCAAACCCCACCCAGCCCAGATCGGGCACGAAGAGCTCTGCCCAGGCATGGCTCGCCTCGTGCCCGCCCGCCTCTTCGGACGCGAAGAGATAGCCGGTGACGTAGCGCGCGGGGATATCGAGCACGCTGGCGCAGGCGATCATCGCATGGGCATGGTCCTGGCACACGCCATGGCCGAGGGCGAGCGCCTCGGCGGCGGTTGTGCCATGCTCTGTCTGCCCCGGGGTGTAGCGGATCGCCGCCTCGATCCCATCGCAGAGCGCATGGGCCCGGGCCAGCACATCGCCCACATCGATCCCCGCAACGGTGTCGCGCGCAAGCGTTTCCAGCGCCCGGTCGGGCGCCGTGGCGCGGGTGGGCTCAAGATAGGCGGCGGGCGGCATACGTTCGCGGTGACCCTTCAGCACGCCGCCGGTATCGATCGTTTCCACCTCGCCGGTGACCGAAACGGACAGCGCATCGACCGGCCCGATATGGGTGATCGTCTCCACCCAATCGCCCGCGCCATCGCGAAAGCCCGCGCCGCGTTCGGCGCCCTCGGCGGCCACGGCCCAGGCCAGGACCTGCTGGTTTTCGCAGACCGAAGGGGTCATCCGCAGGCTTTGCACCACGCCCCGCATCGGCGGATCGAAGCGATAGGTCGTTTCATGGGAAACGGTCAGCCTCATCGCGTATCCCCGCTGAGATAGATGCCGTGGATAAGGTCTGACAGCGCCGCCACCTCGTTGATCGTGCGGGTGAGAAACTCGTGCAGGCCCTCATCGAAGATATCGCTTACCGTCAGTTCGCAAAGCTCGCCCACCAGCGCCCGGCAGCGGGTTTGCGCCTCGGTGGAGCGGCCATAGCCGCGCGCCAGCCGATCGAGGTGATCCATCGCCTCTTCGGCAGAGGTGATGATCGCGCGGGGGCTTTTGCGGTTGAGGATCAGGAAATCAACGATCTTGCCGGGCGACACCTCGCCGCCATAGGCCCAGTTGAAGGACCGGTTCGACGACAGCGCGCGCAGGAGGGTGGACCATTGGTAATTGTCGATCCCGCTGCCCACATAGCCCACCTCGGGCAGGAGCGTGAAGTATTTCACATCCAGCATCCGCGCGGTGGCATCGCCGCGTTCGAGCGCGAATCCGAGATAGAGGAAATCGTAGCCATCGTTGCGCAGCTGCGTGTCTTCGATGGCGCCCCGCACAAGGGCGGCGTGCCGTTTCGTCCAATCGGTAAGGTCTGACAGCGAGAGTTTCGAGCGCTCGGTGCGCTTGAGTTCTCGCATCTCCTGATAGCCGGTGTTGAGCGCATCCCAAAGCTGGCCGGTGAGCGCGGTGCGCACGATGCGCCCGTTTTCCCGCGCCGCCTCCACGCAAGAGGCCACCGAGGCGGGATTATCCTGATCGAAGAACAGGAAGCTTTCGATATTGCGCTGCACCGGCTCGTCATACTTGGCCTTGAACGCTTCGGCCTTGCCCGCGGCTTGCAGCACCGCATCCCATTCATTGCGGAACCCGCCGCCGATATTGGGGATAAGCGCATTGCGCGCGCCCACTTCGAGCAGGCGCGCCACGGTTTCGGCCCGCTCGATATTGCGGCCGATCCAGAAGAGGTTTGCGGCGGTCCGGCTTAGCATCGCATCACTCCGCCAGCACCCAGGTATCTTTGACCCCGCCGCCCTGGGAGGAGTTGACGACAAGCGAGCCCTCGGTCAGCGCCACGCGGGTCAGCCCGCCCGGCACCAGCTGCACCTCTTCGCCCACCAGGCAGTAAGGGCGCAGATCCACATGGCGGGGCGCCACGCCCTCTTCCACAAACGTAGGGCAGGTGGAGAGCGCCAGGGTGGGTTGCGCGATGTAGTTCCAGGGTTTTTCGCGGATCTTGTCGGCAAAGGCCGCGATCTGTTCCTTTGTGGAGCGGGGGCCTACGAGCATGCCGTAGCCGCCCGATCCATGCACCTCTTTCACCACAAGATCGGCGAGGTTCGCGATCACATGGGCGCAGTCATCGGGCCTGGCGCATTGCCAGGTGGGCACGTTCTGCAGCACCGGTTCTTCGCCCAGATAGAAGCGGATCATCTCTGGCACGAAAGTGTAGATCGCCTTGTCATCGGCCACGCCCGCCCCGGGCGCGCTGGCCAGCGCCACGCCGCCCGAGCGATACACATTCATCAGCCCCGGCACACCCAGCATACTGTCGGGCCGGAAGCAGAGCGGATCGATAAAGGCATCGTCGATCCGCCGGTAGATCACATCCACCCGCTGGGGCCCTTCGGTGGTGCGCATCCAGACGAAATCGCCTTCGACGAAGAGATCCTGCGCCTCCACAAGCTCCACCCCCATCATGTCGGCAAGGAAGCTGTGCTCGTAATAGGCAGAATTGTAGTGGCCGGGGGTGAGGATCACCACGCGCGGCGGCGTATCGCATTTTGCGGGCGCCACGGAAGACAGCGTGCGGCGCAGCAGGGCGGGATAGGTTTCCACCGGTGCGATGCGGTTTTCGCGGAAAAGCTGCGGGAACATGCGCATCATGATCTCGCGGTTTTCCAGCATGTAGGACACGCCCGAGGGCGTGCGGCAGTTATCTTCCAGCACGAAGAATTCGCCGGGCCCGGTGCGCACCAGATCGATGCCCACGATATGGCTGTAAACGCCCTTGGGCGGCTTGATCCCCACAACCGCCTTTTCATAGGCCTCGTTTCGATAAACCAGATGGGCGGGCACGCGGCCCGCGCGGATGATCTCGCCCCGGCCATAGACATCCGCCAGAAACGCATTGAGCGCCCGCGCGCGCTGCTTCACGCCGCGATCGAGCTTGCGCCATTCATCCGCGGCAAAGACGCGGGGAAACATGTCAAACGGGATCAGCCTGTCGGGATCACCGCCCTCGCCGTAGACGGCGAAGGTGATGCCGATCCGGCGGAAGAGGGCTTCGGCCTCGCCCTGCTTGAGCGTGCGCAGATCTACGGGCATGTCGCGCGCCCAGGCCTCCAGCCCCTGATATGGCGGGCGTACGGCAGCGCCGTCATACATCTCATTGAAATATTGGGGAGACCCCGCCTTCTGTCCCATACCCATACCGTAACCACATTCTTAATCGGGGGGGAAGGCAGGGGCGGGAAAAGCCTTAACCGTCGGGCGGCAAAAGCCCAAGACCGCGCAAATAAACGCCAATTCCCGATTCCAGCAGATCTTCGGGCGGGAAGGGCGATTGGCGGCCTGGGCTGCCGCGCGCAAAGAGCTCCACCACCCCATGGCTCATCGCCCAGATATGGGCGGAAAACATCTGCGGCGGGGGGCGTTTTTCGGGCGGAATATGTTCCGAGAGTCCCTCGGCGGCGCGCTCAAGCACGCCCGAGGCGCGGTTGGCCACCAGCGCAAGCTCCGGCGTGCGGTTCACCGACACACCGCTTTCGAACATCGCCACGTAATGGCCGGGATATTTCTTGGCAAAGGCCAGATAGGCGCGGCCCGTGGCCTCGAACGAGGCGAGCGCCGAGGGCTGGCCCGATTGATAGGCGTAATCCATCAGATCGGCGAAGATCTCGTAGCCCTGCCGCGCGGCCTCGGCGATCAGATCCTCGCGGCCCGCGAAATGGCGATAAACGGCGGCGGGGGTGACGCCCGCCTGCTTGGCGGCCTCCGAGAGCGTGAAGCCCGTTGGGCCCTTCTCCTCGATCAGCTCCAGCGCGGCATCGACAAGCGCCTGCCGCAGGTTGCCGTGATGATAGCCGCGCTTAGCCATCCCCGGGCTCGGGCCAGATCTCGGGCCCGCCGCAGATGGCGGCATCGGGCGCGCAGGCAACGCTTGGATCCTTGCCCGCATAATCAAGCCCGTGGATCACCGCGCGGATCGCGGCGATGCGCGCCCGGCGCTTGTCATCGGAGCGGATCACCGTCCACGGTGCCGTGGGGGAGTGGGAATGATCGAAGGTTTCGAGGATCGCCTCGGAATAGGCATCCCACTTCTTGAGCCCTTCCACATCGATCCAAGAAAGCTTCCACTGCTTGAGCGGATCGCGTTCGCGGGCCAGAAAGCGGCGCAACTGTTCGGCGCGGCCCACATTGAGCCAGATCTTCACGAAATGGATGCCCTCATCGATCACCAGCGCCTCGAACCGGGGCAACTGGCGGAAAAACACCGCGCGCTCGGCGTGATCGCAGAATTCGAAGACATGTTCGACAACGGCGCGGTTATACCAGCTTCGATCGAAAAACACGATTTCGCCTTCGCTTGGCAGGTGATCGATGTAGCGCTGGAAGTACCATTGCCCCTGTTCCCGGTCTGACGGCTTTGAAAGCGCCACAACGCGGGCCGAGCGAGGATTAAGATATTCCCGGAACCGCTTGATCGTGCCCCCTTTTCCCGCCGCATCCCGGCCCTCGAAAAGCACGACAAGCCGCTTGCCGGAGGTGTTGACGTGGCGCTGAAGCTTGGAAAGTTCGAGCTGCAGCGCCTCAAGCGTGGCCTCGTATTCCTTGCGGTTCATCCGTTCGTCATAGGGATAGGTATCGTCCAGAACATCGTTCTTTCCGGCACCTTCGATCTTGTCGCGCAGGGCCGCCTGGGCGGCATCGTCATAAAACGCGCTGATCGCGCCATCAAAGGGCAGGGGCATGGCGAGCCTCCTTATGTGAGCCTGCCGACCGTAAAGCAAAAGCGGATCGGAGTGAAACAACCTGCAGCAGGAATTCGCGTGGCGTTGCAGGGGCCTCGCCAAGGCGGGCACAGAGCGTATCCAAGGCGCCGGCGGGCCATGGGTGGGGCTCTGGGCGGCGCGCCACCGCAGATCGGGGTTGCTTGCGCAAGAAAAGCAAAACGAAAGCGGCGTGGCCGCTGCCGGGCCGGGCGGCGGCAGTGGCTTTCGGATGCAAGCGACGCGGGCCTGCCTGAAGGCGCCACCGGGCCGCCCTCATCGCAGCCCCGCGCGCGCGGCGGCGCGATCAATCGCGGCGATCACCTCATCGGCATGGGTGTGATGCGGCATATGCCCCACGCCCTCCAGCACCGTGAGCTGCGCGCCGGGGATCTGCTGGGGCAGGGTGATCGAATGCACCTGAAGCGGCACCGAGGTATCGGCGCTGCCATGCACGATCTCCACGGGCACGCCGATTTCGCCGTAGCGGCGCACCATCTCCACCACATGGGGTCGCAGCGTGTTCACCTGCCGGGCATTGGCGCGGAAGGTTTCGCGGCGGATGGCCAGCATCGGCCCGATATGCGCGGCATAGCCGTCTGGCGGCTCTTGCGGTGCGAAAACCGAGGTGACGGCGGCCTCCAGTCGCCCCTCCGGCGTGAAAGCGGTGATCAGGGGCACCACGAGCGCGCCACCGAGCCGGGTGCCGTTGACCGTGTAGATCCAGCCCAGATCGCCCGGCCAGGGATTGGCCACGCCGGCGATTGAAACGAGCGCCGCAAGGGGCTGATCAAGCGCCCAGGCATAGCCCACGATGCCCCCGAAGGAATGGCCCAGAACGATGGGCCGTTCCGCGCCCAGCTTGCGCGCAGCTTCCGACAGAAGCGCGGCCTGTTCGGCGGGGCTTTCGGCAGCGCCGGCAAAGGCGCCGCCATAGATTGGATCCGTACGGTCGGTATAGCCCAGCCCGGGGCGATCAAGCGCGATCACGCGGTAGCGGGTGGCGAGGCGTTCGACGAGCTGAAAGGTGAACTCGCGCACCGTGCCATTGGCGCCGTGCAGCAGCACCAGATCGGGCCCGTCGCCTGCAATCACCGCGTGTACCCGGCGCCCGCCCACATCGACAAACTCGCCCTCTGGCGGATAGGCGGCTTCGGCGCGCGCCTCGCGCGCCGAAGCCACGCGATCGGTCACAACCGTGAGGCCCGCAAGCGCGGCCCCGGCAATGGCAACGCTAGTGGCCAATACGCTCCATTTCATATGGTGTTGTCTGGTATATCTCGTTGATCCAGTTGCCATATAGCAGGTGCGCATGGCTTCGCCACCGGTTCTGCGGCGTCAGCGCGGGATCGTCGTTTGGATAGTAGTTCACCGGCACATTGATCTCGCTGCCATTGGCCACATCGCGATCGTATTCTTCCTTAAGCGTGCGGCTGTCATACTCGAAATGGTTGAAGATGTAGAGCGCGCGGTGGGCGCGATCTTCCACAAGGCAGGGGCCCACTTCTTCGGAGCCAAGCAGGGTGGACAGCTCGGGGATGCCATCGATCTCACCCTGCCGCACCTCTGTCCAGCGCGAAACCGGGATCACGCAATCATCGGAGAACCCGCGCAGATAGGGCGCGGCGGGGGCAAGGTTCTGATGCCGGAAGCAGCCGAACGCCTTGTGGGGCAGCATGTGCTTGGGAAGCCCGTGGAAATGCCAGGCCATCGCCATCCCGCCCCAGCATACGCCGAAGGTGGAATGCACGTTGGTCTGCGTCCAATCCATCACCTCGCGCAGTTCCTCCCAATAGGTCACCTCTTCGAAGGGCAGATGCTCAATCGGGGCGCCGGTGATGATGAGCCCGTCGAAACGTTCGCCCTTCACCTCCTGAAACGGGCGATAGAACTCCGCCATATGGGCGGCGGCGGTGTTTTTCGTCTGGTGCTCGCTCATCCGGATCAGCTGGAAATCGATCTGCAAGGGCGTGGCGCCAATCAGGCGGGCAAACTGGTTCTCCGTCTGGATCTTCTTCGGCATCAGGTTCAGAAGCCCGATGCGCAGGGGCCGGATATCCTGCCGTGCCGCACGCCTGTCCGACATCACCATCACGCCCTCTTCGGACAGAACCGAATAGGCGGGCAGATTTTCGGGCAGGGTGATCGGCATCGGGTGTCTCCGGGGCGCGCGCGTGTGCTTTGTTGCGGCGCGGAGCCGTGAGATAGGCGCTTTAGCCCCGCGCCTCAAGGGCGGCCATCACCACGGCATCGAAATCGGCGGGGGTGGCCACGGCGGCCACGTCTTCGGCCTTGAGCGTGATGCCCCAGCGCGCGGCCATGGCGCGGTAGCGGGGCTGGCGGTGCGCAAGTGCCCGGGCATAGGCCCAGCGCACGAAGGCATCGGGATCTATCGCCTCTTCGGAAGCGCTTGTTTCGGCAAGGTACTCCGCCCAGGCGGTGTGGAGGAAAGCAGGCTGGTAGTACATGGGCTTCGGATCGCGGTCGAAGCGGCGCACGAGTTCGGCGCTATGGGCCTCGGTACCTTCGATCCAGGCAATGAGCAGGGTCTCGGAAAGTGCGCCCAGCACCGGATCGGCGGGATCTTCGGGATCGACTACTTCGCAGAGCGAGCCGGAACTGTCGCACACGAAATGATCGTAGCCATAGAGACGCTTGGCGCGATCAATAAAATGCGCGGTATCAAGCATCGCGGCGGTTTCGGCCTGCCGGTGCAGTTCCTGCCGCCGCATATACTCGTCGAAGGGCAGGCCGCCCTTCGCGGGGTCGCCCGGCTTGCCAAGATAGGTGGAGAGGGGGGCGAGATTTTCGAAGGTGATGTTCGAGGCGATGTAGATCGAATCCGAGCGCAGAAGTTCGGCCAGGTAAGGCACGCCCATCGCCTCGGCCTTGAAGCTATCGGCGATATGTTCGCCCATGTAGCGGGTGCCGATCCGGTAATCGACGGAGTAGTGAAACCACCCGCCGCCCGCGCGCAAAAGGTTCGAGACATGGGTTTTGCCAAGCCCGGACATCCCGAAAAGCAGGATGCGCTTGGCGGGGGCCCGTTCCCAATCTGCGGCACGCTCATAGATCATGGCGCGAGTGCTAGCGTTGCCCGCCGCGCGCCGCCAGCGAAATCTGAGCCGTGCCGGGCGGTTACGCGGGGTTGTGGCGGCGGCGCAGAAGGCGGCCATCGAGGATCAGAAGCCCCGCGCCGAGGATTGCAAAGCCCGCATAGGCGCCCGGCGCAAGCTCTTCCCCCCGCACCGCCGCGCCCAGCACGATGGCCACGGGCGGGATCAGAAGCGTGCACAGGAGCAGATTGCCGGAACCCGCCATCGCCAGCACCCGGTAGTAGAGCAGATAGGCAAAGGCGGTGGCGATCAGCGCGTAATAGGCAATCGCGGCCCAGGTGACGGGGGCGAGATCAAGCCGGATCGGCCCTTCGAAGAACAGCGCGGCGGGGATCATCACCAGCGCCGATCCCGTGAGCATGCCCGCGGCGTTCACCTGCGGCGGCTGATCGGAAAGCTGCGCGCGGGCCCAGGCGCCGGCGAGTGCGTAGGAAAGCGTGCCTGCCAGCACGGCCAGCTGCGCGAGCGAGCGGATATCGAATTGGGCGAGGTTTTTCAGCCCGATGGCGGTGGCGACGCCCAGAAACCCCAGCGCCACGCCGATGGCCTTGCGCGCGCCCAGCCGTTCATCGGCAAAGAGCGCCGCGGCCACCAGCACCCCGAAAACCGCCGTTGCAGCGTTCAGGATCGAGGTGAGGCCGGTTTCGATATGCAGCTGGCCCCAGGCCATGAGCGAAAACGGGATCACGTTGTTGAGCATGCCCATGACAAAAAACGCGCCCCAGATCCGCGGGCTTCGGGGCAGGGGAAGCCGCAGGATCAGCACCACGATCCAGAGCGCCAGCGCCGCCCAGCCCACACGGTGCGCCACCGAGGTGAGCACCGGGATTTCATCGAGCGCGATACGGATCGACAGGAACGAGGCGCCCCAGATGAGCGACAGGAGCATAAGTTCGCCCCAGGCGCGGGGCGACATGGTTTTTTGCGTGGTCATGGGCGTGGCCTAGCGGGCGGCGCGCCGGGGCGCGACCCGGAAGTTGCGGGTTGGTGTGGGGCCCGGCGCCTTCGGCGTGTGTCTATGCCGTGGAATGGGCGATGCGCATTGCCCCGGCATCCCACAAAAAAGCCCCGCGCAGAACGCGGGGCTTCAGGCTTCCAGCTACTCTTTTTGTTCTAGAACGAGTAGCCGATCCGCAGGCCGAAGCCGATGGCATCGCCATCGTCGAAATCGGTAGTGGCGAAGTTCTCCGCATCCCCCAGCATCACGTAGGTCAGGCCGCCGGAGATCGTGACATTCTCGCTGGCGGTGTAGGAGGCGCCAAGCCCGATCGAGGTGCGCCCGTCCACCGGCCCCAGCGTTGTGAGCGTGGTGTTCGATTGCGGCTCGTGGCTGATCTGCACCGAGCCTGCCCATTCATCGCTGAACCGGCGCCCCACGCCGAGCGTGTAGGTGACCCAATCTTCCTCGTAATCCACAAGCGGCTGACCGAGCGTGCCGGTAAAGGCCGTGGGGGAGATCGCGAATTCCGACCAATCCACCCAGCGGACAGAGCCGAAAAGCAGCGTGTTCTCGGCGATCCCGGACTGGAATTCGAGATTGATCGATTGCGGCGTTTCGATATCCACGCTGTCATTCGTCACGCCGAGGCCCGAGATGGTTTCGACCGTCGAAAGCTCATGCTCGATTGCCGAGTAGTAGGTCAGCGCCACGCGCAGCGCGATGTCGGGAACCGAATAGGCGGCACCCACGGCGTAGCCCAGGCTGAAATCCTGCGATGCCTGCACATCGTAGGTGGTGGTGGCGGGCAGGGCACCGCCGGTCAGCGCGCCGAAGAAGGGGAAGAAGGCATCCGCCTCGATCGTCTGCGCGCGAAGCCCGCCATAGACCTTGACGTTTTCGTTCACGTCATAGGCCAGGATGAAGCTCAGCTGCTGGCCGTTCAGCTCTGCCGACGTGCCGGAATAGCCGCTCGTGGCAATGGTGGGGTAGAGCGTATCCACACCCACCGGTTCATCGAAGATGATCGCGTAGGAAAGCCGATCATTCAGATCGGCCTTATAGGCCGCGCCCAGCGTGAAGTAGCTTTCCAGCAGATCCCCGGTTCCGAAGCCGCCGGGATCGAGCAGACCGCCGGTGCCCTCCAGATCGGGGCTGACCGAGCTGAAGGAAAACTCCAGGTACCGCCCCTCTTCAAACAGCACGCGCGAGCTTGGCGCGTTGCGTTCGATCCCGGCGGCAAAGGCAAATGAAGTTGATATGGCAAGCGCGGTGCTTGCCAGAAGCATGGTGCGTGTCATGGGGCCTCCTCATCCTACCGCAGACACAAAATGTGGGGGGAGGAGGTGCCGCGCGAGGCCGATCCGGTCAATAATTAACGCAACGTAAGCAGGTTCTTTCTTCCGCAGCGTCACATTTTCTTCACGTTCCGCGATTCGACCCAGATGTTGAAATAGTTGGCCGCAAAGATCACCGCAGCCCCGAGCAGCACGAAGGCATCGAGCGCCTCGGCATAGAACAACATGCCCACCGCCGCGATCAGCGGCAGGCGCAGGAAATCGAGTGGAACGACCATGGTGGCGGGCGCCACGGTGAGCGCGCTTGTCACGCAGAGATGGGCGAATAGCCCGGCGCAGCCGATCAGGATCAGCCAGGGCAGGGTGGCGGCCGTGGGCAGCGCAATATCGCCATCGAACCCCGCCGCGATCAGGCCCATGGGCGCCTGCATCACCGTGAGCCAGAAGAGGATACAGGTGGTGGAAACCCGGCGGGTGAGGAGCTTGGTGAAGATGAAGGTCATCGCGAAGTTGATGGCCGAGGCGGCCGCGGCGATCACGCCCACGCTCATCTCGCCCGCGCCCGGGCGCGCCACGATGAGCACGCCCAGAAACCCCAGCGCCGCGGCCAGCGCCCGCACCCGCGTGAGCTTTTCGCCCAGAACCAGCGGTGCGATCAGCAGCACCCAGATCGGCGAGGTAAACTCCAGCGCAAAAAGCTGTGCCAGCGGGATCAGCGGCACCGCGAAGAACCACAGGTTCTGCCCGGTGAAGTGGAAGAGATTGCGCGCGAGGTGGAGGCCCATATGCCGGGTGCTCACTTCGCCAAGCCGCCCCATCGCGCCCGCAACGGCCAGCACGATCACGATCCCCACAAGCGAGCGGTAGAACATCGTCTCAAGCGTATCGAGCTCGCTCGCCACCGCGCGCCCGGCCACCGCCATCGCCGAAAACGACGCTATCGCGCCCGACATCCAGGCCGCCGCGAGAAGCGGGCGGTGGGGGGCGGGGGCATCGGACATTGAGCGGGCGCGGCTTATCGCCAAATCCGGCGGCCAATGCAGGGCATTTCCGCGGCAGGCAGATGGGAAAGCACGTATCCGCCGCGTGCGGGCTTATCGAGTTTGCTGCCGTTGGCGGAACGCTTTGGCAAGCGTGAGGTGCCGGTCTGACGATTCCCCACGGGCACGTTAAGGGTGAGCCCTCCCAGACAAAGCGCTTGCGCATCGGCGCGCCGCGTTCCGACAGGCTCTGCAAACAGGATCCGAGGGGCAGTGCAGTCGGCGCGCCTCTCCACGGTGGCGTGGTGCAGAGACAGTTGTGTCATGGCTTGCTCCCCCCGGGTACAGTGCGGATCGCCGCCAGGGCCCGGCTGCTGGCCCCGAGGCGATTAGCGAAGGGCAACAAGGCACATCCAGGTGTAGAATTTCGCCTCGGCCCGCAAGTCATCCTCAACGTCTGGCCCGAGGATGGGATCTTTCGTGGGAAATTCGGCGTCGCTCCACACATCTCCCCATCGCGTGGTCTCTGTGCGGAAGAGGGGCGGAAACTCGTAATAGGTTGCCAGTTGCGCCATCAGTTCTGCCCGATGGGTGAGGTTGGGCGCGATCCCGGGCTTCGGCGCCTCAGCATCGCCCGAAAGCCGGGACAGCCACCCCTGCCTGGCCGGCTCCGGCGGTTGCAACCCGTGCCCGCCCCACATCTTCTTCAGCGAGTAGCAGTCACCGTGGTGCTTTGGGTAATTGTCTTCAAAGATCGCCCGGCGAAACCCTTTCCAGCGCATCTGCTGCAATCGCATGAGCGCATCTTGATGATCATCAAAAAAGCACAGGGCGTTGCCCAGATCGCGGTCGGAAAAATCGACGATCTGGAAATCCTCTTCGCGGTACTCCGCCCGCGGCGCGCGATAGCTGAGCGGCCCGAAATCGATATCCAGGCAGATAAGCTCTGCCTCCGGGCAGGCGTGTTCGATAAGCCAGGTGCCCTGGCCGCGCCAAACACCGCTTTCCACGATGAGATCGGGCTGCAGGGCCCGCAGCATGAACCATGTGCCAAAGGCGTGCGGCGCGCGCATGCCGCTTGCGTTATCCTCGATGGGCCGTTTCGCGTAGAGGGCCTTGAACTCGGCAAAACTCTCGCGGATATCGGCATCGCTCCACGGCACTTTGCCTATGCTGACGACCTCGCTCATCGCGTCATCCCCTCATTCCCATTCGATCGTGCCCGGCGGTTTTGAGGTGATATCGTAGGTCACCCGGTTGATGCCCGGCACCTCGTTGATGATGCGGGTTGCGGTTTCGCCCAGAAACGCGTGGCTGAACGGGTAGTAATCGGCCGTCATGCCATCCACGCTTGTCACCGCGCGGAGTGCGCAGGCGTAATCGTAGGTGCGCCCATCGCCCATCACGCCCACGGTGCGCACGGGAAGAAGGGCGGCGAAGGCCTGCCAGATCTCATCGTACAGCCCGTGGCGGCGGATCTGATCGATATAGACGGCATCGGCGCGGCGCAGGATATCAAGCTTGTCGCGCGTGATCTCACCGGGGCAGCGGATGGCAAGGCCGGGGCCGGGGAAGGGGTGGCGCGCGATGAAATGCGGGGGCAGGCCAAGCTCCCGCCCAAGCGCGCGCACCTCATCCTTGAAAAGCTCGCGGAGCGGCTCCACAAGCTTCAGCCCCATCTTCTCGGGCAGCCCGCCCACATTGTGGTGGGATTTGATCGTAACGGAGGGTCCGCCGGAAAAGCTAACCGATTCAATCACATCAGGATAAAGCGTGCCCTGGGCAAGAAATTCCGCCCCACCCAGTTCGCTGGCGTGATGCTGGAAGACGTCGATGAAGAGCGCGCCGATCGTCTTGCGCTTCACCTCCGGGTCGGTAACGCCCTCAAGCGCGGTCAGAAACCGCTCTTCCTCGGCGGCGTGGATCAGCGGCATGTTGTAGTGATCGCGGAACATGGTGACCACTTCTTCGGCCTCGCCCTGGCGCAGAAGCCCGTGATCGACGAACACGCAGGTGAGCTGCGCGCCGATGGCCTCGTGGATCAACACCGCGGCCACCGAGCTATCCACCCCGCCGGACAAGGCGCAGATCACCTTGGCATTGCCCACCTGGGCGCGGATCTTTTCAATCGCCTCTTCGCGATAGGCCCCCATTGTCCAATCGCCCGAAAAGCCCGCCAGGCGCACGAAGTTCTCGTAAAGCCGGGCGCCGTTCGGCGTGTGATGCACCTCGGGGTGAAACTGCACGGCAAAGAAGCCGCGCGCCACGTCTGCCGTGATGGCGAAGGGCGCGTTGGGCGAAGTGCCCAGCACCTCGAAGCCCGGGGCAATGGCGGCAACGTGATCGCCATGGCTCATCCAGACCTGTTCGCGCCCGTCTTCGAACCAGCCCTCCAGAAGGGCGGTGCCGGCGCCCTGAGGCTCCACATAGGCGCGCCCGAATTCGGCGGTGCCCTGGCCGCGCTCCACCCGCCCGCCAAGTTCGGCCATCATCACCTGCTGGCCGTAGCAGATGCCAAGGATCGGCACCCCCAGATCCCAGACACCCTTGGGCGGGCGGGGCGAGGTTTCATCGATCACGCTGGCGGGCCCGCCCGAGAAGATCACCGCCTTCGGTGCGAAGGCGGCCAGAAAGGCGTCGGTCACCGCCTGATAGGGGTGAATTTCGCAGTAAACGTTCAGCTCGCGCAGGCGGCGTGCGATCAGCTGCGTTACCTGGCTTCCGAAATCGATGATGAGAAGGCGGTCGTGATCATGCGCGGTCATGGCCCGCTCCGTACGGCGAAGGGCGGGGCGGTGCAAGATCACCGCCGCACTGCCCGCGCCGCGGCTTCGAAAATTCCCCGGGGGGCCGGGCCTGCTCGCCCAAAGGGGCAAAACGGCGAGAAAACCGGCGGATATGTCGAATTCGCCTGCGAATGGCCGCAAATCGCCCTTCCCCCGCGCGCGCCCGGCCCCATTTTAGGCCGCAGGATGGGCACGGGACGGCCGGGGAGAGCGAATGACTGAGGTGCGAGAGCGCCGGCGGGGCCGGGGCGGCGGCGGCGCGGCGCGGCGGGCCGAGCGCACGGCGGTGCGCGTGGAAGCGGCGCGATATATCGAA
>JANQPC010000028.1 GCA_028285485.1 Paracoccaceae bacterium
GCCCACGATCAACCGCATCGCCATCGAGGGCAATCGCCGGATCGATGACGAAGATCTTCTGCCCGTGATCCGCTCCACCCCCCGCCGGGTCTATACCCCCACCCAGGCGGAGGCCGATGCCGAGGCGATCATCACCGCCTACGAGGCGCTCGGCTTCTTCGCTGCAACCGTGCAGCCGCAGATCATCCGCCGCTCGGAAAACCGCGTGGATCTGATCTTCGCGGTGCGCGAGGGCCGTGTGGTTGAAAACGAACGCATCACGTTCATCGGAAACCGCAGCTTTTCGGACCGCCGCCTGCGCCGGGTGCTGGAAACCAAGCAGGCCGGGTTCCTGCGCAATTTCATCCGGCGCGACAGTTTCGTGGCCGACCGGATCGATTTCGATCGCCAGGTGCTGCGCGATTTCTACCTCTCGCGCGGCTTTGTGGATTTCGAGGTGGTGGATGTCACCACCGAACTGGCCCGCGAACGCAACGCGACCTTCATCACGCTAACCCTGCGCGAAGGCCAGCGCTTCAGCTTCGGCAACATCACGGCATCGACCGATCTGCCCGATATCGATGCCGATCGCTACGCAGAAGAGATCCGGATCCGCAGCGGCGCCACCTACACGCCCACGGCGGTGGAAAACACGATCACCCGGCTTGAGCGGCTGGCCTTGCGCGAGGGGCGCGATTTCATTCGCGTGGAGCCGCGGGTTACCCGGAATGATCGCGATCTCACGCTTGATATCGATTTCCAGATCACCCGCGGCCCCCGCGTTTTCGTTGAACGGATCGATATCGAGGGCAACCAGACCACGCTGGATCGCGTGATCCGCCGCCAGTTCCGCGTGGTTGAGGGCGATCCGTTCAACCCCCGCGAAATCCGCGCCGCCGCCGAACGCATCCGCGCATTGGGGTTCTTTTCGGATGTGCAGGTGAACACCCGCGAGGGCAGCCGCCCCGACCAGGTGTTGGTTGACGTCGATGTTGAAGAACAGCTCACAGGATCGCTGGGCTTCGGCGCCTCTTTCTCCTCCGATACCGGGGCGGGGCTGATCCTCACCTACGAGGAAACGAATTTCCTTGGCCGGGGCCAGGGCCTTTCCTTCAGCCTCAACACCACAAGCGATACCGGCACCAGCCGCCTGCGCTTTACCGAACCTGCCTTTCTGGGGCGCGATCTGCGGTTCGGGCTTGGGATCTTCCGCACCACGTCGGACAATGACAATTCGAACTTCAGCACCGAAGAGATCGGGATCAACACCTCGCTCACCTTCCCCGCCGGTGAACGCAGCCGCCTGCAATTGCGCTATGAGCTGAGCCAGGCGGAAATCTTCGATGTGGATGCGGGCAGCTCGCCCATCATCATCGGCGAGCAGGGCACGCGGACAACCAGCCAGATCGGCTATACCTATACCTACGACAGCCGCACCGAGGGGCTGAACCCCAATGCGGGATTCCTGCTTTCCTTCGGGCAGGATCTGGCCGGGCTTGGCGGCGATAACGAGTATCTGCGTACCACTGCCCGTGCGATCGCCCAGCGGCGCATCCTGAACGAAGAGGTCACGCTGCGCGCCACGCTGGAAGGCGGCAACATCACTTCGCTGGGCGATGACGATACACGGGTGACGGAGCGCTTCTTCCTCACCTCGCGGCAGCTTCGCGGCTTTGAGTTCCGCGGCGTAGGCCCGCGCGATACCGGCGCGGCCAATGACGATGCGCTTGGCGGCAACAACTATGTGGCCGCCCGCTTCGAGGTGGACTTCCCGATCGGCTTCGCCTCCGATCTTGGGATCAGCGGCGGGGTGTTCTTCGATATGGGCACGGTCTGGAGCCTCGATAACGTGGCCGGTGCCGCGGGCGAGGTGGATGATGATTTCAAGCTCCGTTCCGCCATCGGGTTTTCGCTTTTCTGGGAAACGCCCATTGGGCCGCTAACCTTCAACTTCTCCCAGCCCGTGCAGGAAGAAGAGTTTGACCGCCCGCGCAACTTCGATATCGCGCTGACGGCGCGGTTCTGACCCATGCGCCGGCGTGCGGCCCTCGCCGGTCTCGCCGCCGCGCTCCTTTGCGGCGGGGCGGTCGCGCAGGAGGCCACCACCCCGGTTCTGGTGCTCGATCCCGAACGGCTTTTTGAGCAATCGGCCTGGGGGCAGGCGGCGCTCTCGCGGATCGAGGCGGAAAGCGCCGCGCTCGTGGCAGAAAACCGCCGGATCGAGGCCGAGCTGATCGCCGAGGAACGTGCGCTCACCGAACAGCGGGCGACGATGGAGGTTGAGGATTTTCGCGCCCTCGCCGATACGTTCGACGAGAAGGTGCAACGCTTGCGCGCCGAGCAGGATGCCAAGACGCGCGGGGTGCAATCGCTCCGCGAGGAAGAGCAAGAGCGTTTCTTCGGCCTGATCGCCCCGATCTTGTCGGACCTCGTGCGCAGCCGGGGGGCCACCGTGGTGCTCGATCGCCGCTCGGTCTTCCTCGCGGTCACGGCGGCCGACATCACCGAAGAGGCGATTGCGGCGGTGGATGCGCAGCTCGGCCAGGGCACGTTGGAGCCGGAGGGCGGGGAATAGGGGCCGGGTGCACGCCCTGCAACGCCCGCCTGTGGCCGCCGCCTGACAGGGCCAGCGCGCAACCCTGCCGCGCCATGGCCGCCGCTTGCCACCCCACCCCCGGATTGCTAGGCACGCCCAACCCGCGAAAAGGACAGACCCGCGCATGACTGACGCCCAAACCGCCGACATCGATCTCATCCAGCGGATCATCCCTCACCGCTACCCTTTCCTGCTGGTCGACAGGGTGGAAGGCATCGAAGGGGCCGAGCGCGCCACGGGCATCAAGAACGTTACCTTCAACGAGCCGCATTTTCAGGGCCATTTCCCGGCGGCCCCGATCATGCCGGGCGTCACCATCGTGGAGGCGCTCGCCCAGACCGCGGCGGTGATGGTGGGCGTGGCCCAGGATCTCGCCGATAAGGAGTTTCTCGTCTACTTCATGGGGATCGACAGCGCCAAGTTCCGCCGCAAGGTGGTGCCCGGCGATGTGCTGAAGCTTCACGTGGAAACCAAGCGCGGCGGCGGCAAGGTGTGGAAGTTCGAGGGCCGCGCCGAGGTGGAGGGCGAGCTGGCCTGCGAATGCGCCTTTACCGCGATGATGGACGCGCCGAAGGGCTGACGATGGGTATCGATCCCTCCGCACAGATCCACCCCTCTGCGGTGGTGGAAGACGGCGCCGAGATCGGCCCGGGCGCCAGCATCGGCCCGTTCTGCACCGTGGGCGCCCATGTGCGGCTTGGGCCGGGCGTGGCGCTCAAATCCCATGTGGTTGTCACCGGGCAGACCGAGATCGGTGAAGACACCGTGATCTTCCCCTTCGCGGTGATCGGGGAGATCCCGCAGGATCTGAAATTCAAGGGCGAAGACAGCCAGCTTGTCATCGGCGCACGCAACCGCATCCGCGAGGGCGTGACGATGAACACCGGCACCGAGGGTGGCGGCGGTATCACCCGCGTGGGCGATGACGGGCTCTTCATGACAGGCGCCCATGTGGCCCATGATGCGCAGGTGGGCAGCCGCGTGATCCTGGCCAATCAGGCCGCCGTGGCCGGCCATTGCGTGATTGCCGATGACGTGATCATCGGCGGGCTCTCGGGCATTCACCAATGGGTGCGCGTGGGCCGCGGCGCGATCATCGGTGCGGTCACCATGGTGGCGCAGGATGTGATCCCCCACGGCCTTGTTCAGGCCCCGCGGGGGGAGCTTGACGGGCTGAACCTCGTGGGCCTCAAGCGCCGGGGGGTGAGCCGGAAGGATATCACCGCGCTCCGCGCCGCCTATCAGATGCTGGCGCAGGGCGACGGCGCGTTTCAGGATCGCGCGCGGCGGCTTGGCGAGGAAACCGATAGCGATTTCGTGCGCGAGATCGTGGAATTCGTGCTCGCGGCGTCTGACCGCCATTTCCTCACCCCCCGGTAACCCCGATGGCGCGGGCGCTCATCGCAGGGCAGGGGGCGTTGCCGGCGCGGGTGCTGGCGGCCTGGGGCGGCACGGCGCTGATCTGCGAGCTTGAGGGCGCGCCCTCGGGCCTTTCAGGCGATCCCCTGCGCTTTCGCATCGAACAGCTGGGCAGCTTTCTCGGAACCCTGAAGGGCGCGGGGGTGTCGGAGGTTTGCTTCGCAGGGCGCCTCAGCCGCCCGCCGCTTGACCCCGCCGCCGTCGATGCCGCGACGATGCCGCTTGTGCCCCGGATGCTTCAGGCGCTGGGGCAGGGCGACGATGCGGCGCTGCGCACGGTGCTGAGCTTCTTCGAGGAGGCGGGGATCGCCATCCGCGCGGCGCAGGAGATCGCGGGCGATCTGATGCCGCCCGCGGGCGTCCCATCCACGGCGCAGCCGGGGGAGCGCGATGAAAAGGATGCCACCCGCGCCGCCGAGATCCACGCGGCCCTCGGCGCCGCCGATATCGGCCAGGGCTGCGTTGTGGCGGCGGGCCAGGCACTGGCGGTGGAAACGCTGGGCGGCACCGATTGGATGCTGGCCACGCTGGCGGGCGGGAACCGGCCCGCAGGCCCCGCAGGCGGTGTGCTCTACAAGGCGCCGAAGCCCGGGCAGGACATGCGCATCGACGTGCCCGCCATCGGCCCGGATACGGTTGCGGCCGCAGCGGCTGCAGGGCTTTCGGGCATCGTGATTGCCGCGGGTGGCGTGATCGTGCTCGATCCCGGCGCCACGGTGGCCGCCGCCGATGCCGCGGGGCTCTTCCTCTGGGTGCGCACCCCATGAAAGCCTTCCTCATCGCCGGGGAGCCTTCGGGCGATCGGCTGGGGGGTGCGCTGATGGCGGGCCTGGCAGAGCTCTGCCCCGGCATCGCCTTCGAAGGCATCGGCGGCGCGGCGATGGCGGCAGAGGGGCTCATGAGCCGCTTCGAGATGGCCGAGCTTTCGGTGATGGGGATCGCCGAGGTGCTGCCCCGCTACCGCCAGCTTACCCGCCGGATCCGCGAAACCGCCCAGGCGATCATCGCCGAGGGCCCCGATGTGGTGATCACCATCGACAGCCCCGATTTCTGCCTGCGCGTTCTGCGCCAGGTACGGGCCGAGGCGCCGGGGATGAGAACGGTGCATTACGTGGCGCCCTCCGTCTGGGCCTGGCGCCCGCACCGGGCACAGCGGATGGTGGGGCTCGTCGATCACGTGCTGACGCTGCTGCCCTTCGAGCCGCCCTATATGGAAGAGGCCGGGCTGGCGGCCACCTTCGTGGGCCACCCGGTTGTTGCCGAGCCTCAGGCCAGCGCGCAGGAAGGCGCCGCGTTCCGCGCCCGCCACGGGCTGGGCG
>JANQPC010000029.1 GCA_028285485.1 Paracoccaceae bacterium
GCGATCACCGCGGGCCGGTAACGCTTGCTGCCCAGCTCCCGCGCCAGCAGGCCGGGCGCCTCGGGCCGTGCGATCAGCCGGGTTTCGAAATCAAGCCCCGGCGAGAGGCCGAGCCAGGCATGCGAGGGCCGCGCAAAGCAGTAAACGCATCCGTGTTCGCAGCCCCGATAGGGGTTGATCGACCGGTCGAAGCTGAGGTCGGGCGAGGCGTTGCGGGTGATCACGCGGCGCGGCCGCTCCTCGGATACTTCGGTGCGCAGGGGCGGCGGCGCCTCCTCCTGCGGCCAGCCGTCATCGACAGGCGCGCGCAGATGCGCCTCGAACCGGCCCGCGCGGTTGGTCAGCGCCCCCCGGCCCTTGCGGCGCGCATCGGGCATGTATCCGTCTTCCAGCGACATCGGGCAAATATAGAACGAAAAGAGAACATTTGCCAATGCCGCGCCTGCACAATGCGGGGCAACCCCGCGCGCAGACACGTAAAATTCATCCAGAAAGGTCGGTTGTGCCCCGGTCTTTGTCGGAAATCGCCAAGTTCACGGCACATATTCCATCGACATAATCTGAAAACGGGCGTTCGGGGCGTTGCCCCGGCAGGAGCATGCTATGGCCGATGAAGACGACGAGATCATTCTCTCCGAACTGAATGACGAAGAGCTTGTCCTGCAAATGCATGACGATCTCTACGACGGGCTGAAGGAAGAGATCGAGGAGGGTGTCAACATCCTGCTCGAACGCGGCTGGGCGCCCTATGATGTGCTGACGAAGGCGCTGGTGGGCGGGATGAAGATCGTGGGCGACGATTTCCGCGACGGCATCCTCTTCGTGCCCGAGGTGCTGCTGGCGGCCAACGCCATGAAAGCGGGCATGTCGATCCTGAAGCCGCTTCTGGCCGAAACCGGCGCCCCGCGCATGGGCAAGATGGTCATCGGCACGGTGAAGGGCGACATCCACGATATCGGCAAGAACCTCGTCTCGATGATGATGGAGGGCGCGGGGTTCGAGGTTGTCGATCTTGGCATCAACAACCCCGTCGAGAATTATCTCGAGGCGATCGAGCGTGAAGAGGCCGATATCCTCGGCATGTCAGCGCTGCTCACCACCACGATGCCCTATATGAAGGTCGTCATCGACGCGATGAAGGAACAGGGCATTCGCGATGATTACATCGTGCTTGTGGGCGGCGCGCCGCTGAATGAGGAATTCGGCAAGGCCATCGGCGCCGATGCCTATTGCCGGGATGCGGCGGTGGCCGTGGAAACCGCCAAGCAGTTCATCAACCGCAAGCACAACCAGCTCGCCGCCGGCTGAACCCCTTCATCTTGGCCCAAATACTCATGGGCCGCCGCTGGCCAGAGGCGCGCCCATTTCGCGGCGCGCCCGGGCCACGCCCAGCGCCACGAGCCCCGTGCTGACCGCAAAAAACCCCGCGATCGCCAGGAACTGGCTTTCAAGCCCAAAGCCCAGATCGATCCCCGCCCCCGTGATCCCGGGCCCCAGAGCCGAGCCCAGAACCATCACCGCCGTGATCACCGCGCGGATCGCGCCGAGGGCCGCGGTGCCATAGGCCTCGGCCCAGAAGGCGCTTGGCAGGGTGGACTGGGCGCCAACGGCAAGGCCGAGGCAGGCAAAGCCCGCGATCATCGCAGCCGGGCCCGTAGCCCCGGCAAAAAGCAGATAGGCCGCCACGAGCGGCATCTGCGTGACCGGCATGAGGCGGGCCGCACCCACCCGGTCAAGCGCCCAGCCCGACCCCACCATCGAGGCCACTGCCACGGCAGTGTAAAGCGGGAAAAGCGCCACAAGCTCCACATGCGCCCAGCCCTTGATCTCGGCCAGATGTACCTGATGGAAGAAGAACGCGGTGTTAAAGGCGCCGGGGCCGAGGATCGCGGGCACCAGGAACCAGAAGAGCGGATGGCGCAGCATCTCGCCCCGCGCCCAGTGCCGCCCGCCCATGCCAACGGTTCCCCCCGCCGCGGCATGGTGCTGGGGCGTGCGCTCCTGGCCCAGGAGCCGCCAGACCGGCCATACGCCCGAAAGGCAGATCAAAGCCGCCACCAGCCACAAAAGCCGCCAGTCGACAAGCCCCATGAGCGCCACGAAGGTAAGCGGCAAAAGCGCCTCTCCGAACGCCACGCCCAGCGTGGCAATCGAAAGCGCCCGCCCCCGCGCCGCCACGAACCAGCGCGCCATGGCCACCGTGGCAATATGCAGGCTCATGCCCTGCCCGAAGAGCCGCAGGGCAAACACAAGCGCCGGCAGCAGCCAGACCGCGCTTGCCATCGCCATGCCCAGGCAGGCCAGCGCCAGCGCGATCAGCGTCACGGGCGCCATCTGGCGCACGCGAAACCGGTCGGTCAGCGCGCCCGCCCAGATCATCACCAGCGCCGAAAGCCCCGTGCCCAGCGTGTAAATCCCGCCCCAGGCCCCATGGCTCAGCCCAAAGGCGAGCCGGATCTCGCCCGCGAAGATCGAGATGAAGAAGGTTTGCCCGAAGCTCGACATGAAGGTCATCAGCATGCCGACGGAGAGGAAGGGCGCGTTCTGGGCGAGAAAGGCGCGAAGCGTCATGGCCCCCGCTTGCCCCGTTGCGTGGCCGCGCGCAAGCAGGGTACATGCGCGGCGCGGAATTTGGGCGCCGGGGATAGAGGGCTGTGCGGCTTGACGGGCGCTGCGGCTTGACGGGCCGGTCTGTCGGTGAAAGATCGCGGGCGGCGGGCCCGGGGCCCGTGCGGACGGGTCCAACATCGATGCCCCAGAAGATAGCCCTCGTCTATGGCGCGCTCCGGTCGGGCACAACGCTTCTGCGCCTGATGCTTGATGGCCATCCGGCGCTAAGCTGCCCGGGCGAAAGCGATTTTCTGGTGGATCACCTCTCGAACGCGGGCGCGGGCTGGCGCTATGACCGCCCGGCGCTGGAATCGGGGCGGATCTTCAAGGCCTCGGGGCTGAGCTATCCCGCGGGGCTTGAGGGCGCAGAGGCCTTTGCGGGCTTTGTGGGCCAGATCCGCGGCAGCGCCGAATGGCCGGTGCTGATGCTGCATCGCGGGATGGGCACGCTTGCGGCGCTCGCGCCCGAGGCGCGGGTCATCCGGCTCAAACGCGATCCGCGCGATGTGGCGCGTTCCTCGATCTCCATGGGCTGGGCGGGCAATGTCTGGCACGGCGCCGGGCACTGGATCGAAACCGAGGAAAGCTGGGCTGCGGGCGCGCCCGCACTCACACATCCACCGCTTGAAGTGGTCTACGAAACCCTCATCGCGGAACCGGAGGCGGAGCTTGCGCGCATCTGCGCCTATCTGGGGCTGGCCTATGATCCCGCGATGCTGAGCTACCCCGAACGCTCAAGCTATGCCGCGCCCGACCCCAGCCTGACCCTGCAGTGGAAACGCACGCTCAGCCCGCGCGAGGTGGGGTTGATCGAGGCCCGCCTCGGCCCGCGCCTCGAGCGCCACGGCTATGCGGCAAGCGGCCACCCGGCAGTTGAGCCAGGCGGCGTGGAACGCCTGCGATTGGCGGCCACCAACAAGATCGCAACCCTCCGCTTCGCCGCCCGCCGCCATGGCTGGGCCACGGTGCTCCAGCACCGCCTCGCAGGCCGCCTGGGCCTTCGCGCCCTGCGCGCCGCGGCCCAGTTGCGGATCGATGAGAACGACAGGCGCCACCTGAAGTAGCGCGATCTGCGCTTCATCTTGGCAAAACTACTCATGGCCCGAGGCCGCGGGCCTGCGCCGCCCCCTCCACGCCGCCCCCTCCAGCCCGAAAGCGCCCCTATTGCGTGCGCTTGAGCACCTCGCCCAACGTGCCGATCAGCGTATCGATATGCGCCTTCTCGATGATCAGCGGCGGGGAGAGCGCGATGATATCCCCGGTGGTGCGGATCAGGATGTTGCTTTCATAAGCCTCGAGAAAGGCCGAAAACGCGCGCTTGGTCGGCTCGCCCGCAATCGGCTCCAGCTCAATGGCGCCGATCAGCCCCATATTGCGGATATCGATCACATGGGGGTGGTCGTTCAGCGAATGGAGCGCGTCTTCCCAATAGGGCGCCAGCTCTGCCGCGCGGGCGAAGAGCCCGTCTTCGGCATAGGTTTCCAGCGTGGCGAGCCCGGCGGCAGAGGCAATGGGATTGCCCGAATAGGTATAGCCATGGAAGAGCTCGATCATATGTTCGGGGCCTTGCATGAACGCGTCATGCACCTCTGCCGTGGCCAGCACCGCGCCCATGGGGATCACGCCGTTGGTGAGCCCCTTCGCGCAGGTGATCAGATCGGGCATCACGCCGAAATGCTCAGCTGCGAAGGACGATCCGAGCCGCCCGAAACCGGTAATCACCTCGTCGAAAATCAGCAGGATCCCATGCTTTGCTGTGATCTCGCGCAGCCGTTCAAGATAGCCCTTGGGCGGCATCAGAACGCCGGTGGAGCCCGCCATCGGCTCCACAATCACCGCCGCCACGGTTTCAGGCCCGTGCAGCGCCACGATGCGCTCCAGCTCATCGGCCAGATGCGCGCCATGATCGGGCTGGCCGCGGGTAAAGGCGTTTTCGGGCAGATGGGTGTGCGGCAGGTGATCGACCCCGTTCAGCAGGTTGCCGAAGAATTTGCGGTTGTTCACGATTCCGCCCACGGAGATGCCGCCAAAGCCCACGCCGTGATAGCCGCGTTCGCGCCCGATCAGCCGCGTGCGCGTGCCCTCGCCGCGGGCCCGGTGATAGGCGATGGCGATCTTCAGCGCGGTGTCCACGGCTTCAGAGCCGGAGTTCACGAAGAACGCGTGTTCAAACGGCTCGGGCGCCAGATCGCACAACTTGGTGGCCAGTTCGAACGCCTTGGGATGGCCCATCTGGAAGGCCGGGGCGTAATCGAGCTCTGCCGCCTGTTTCTGGATCGCCTCGACGATGCGGGGCCGGTTGTGGCCCGCGTTGCAGCACCAGAGACCCGCCGTGCCATCCAGCACCTCGCGCCCGTCGGCGGTCGTGTAATGCATCCGGTCGGCGCCCACGAACATCCGCGGCGCCTTCTTGAACTGGCGATTGGCCGTGAACGGCATCCAGAAGGCGGAAAGATCGTTCGGAACGGGGCGGTCGAGTGCCATGGAAAGCTCCTTACTTCAGGCCCCGGTGAACGGCGGGGGCGCGGCGCTTCACGCTAGCAAAGCGCCGCGGCCAGTCAAGGCGGGCACGGCCCATGCGGGCGCTCGCATTAACCACGGCCCAATAAACCCGGCGGCCTTAACCTTCTATCCACGCTGGCATTGTTAGCGTGGCGCCGGTGATGGGCTAAGTACTGGAGTGACACGATGATATCCCCCCTTGGGCCTGCAGCCGCGCCAAGCGTGGCACCCACGGCACAGATCGAACCGCGCGAGGCGCCGGAAACCCGGCTTGATGCCGCCGCGCTGGCCGCTGAAACCCCCGCCGCACCCGCCATTGCGGCCGGGCAGGCGGAAACCGCCATCGCCGTGGATCCCGCGCGCGCCTCAGGCGCGGCGGACGTGGCCGATGATGCGGCGCGGCCCGATTTTCTGCCGCCCGATCCCGATGCGCCCACCGGGCCGCCGCCGGCCTTCGAGGCCAGCCTCCTGGATCGTGAGCGCGAGTTGGGCGTGGTGCCGCAAGCCGCGCCGGAGCCGGGCAATGCGCCCGAAGTGGCGCGCGCCGAACCGCCGGTGGCCGAGCCCCGCGCCTTCGGCGAACCCGCGGCACGCGATCCCTACGATGTTCCGCCGGAACCGGCGGCGCGGGCGGAAGATGGCGTGGCCACGCTCCGCAGGCTGGAGACGCCCTATGATACGGCGACGGTGGACGTTGCGCGCTAGCGCGTTAAGCGAAAGACCTGGCGCACGTAACGCTGGCTGAAATCAACGATTTCAACGCGTTGAGAGCTACGTGATGGTTCAGGTACTTCGCCAAACGCTTTGGCGGCGCGGCGGCGCGCGATCCAGCACAACCCGAACCCGCAGTACCCGGGCCGGCACCCCGTTCGCCGGAGCGGCCTGACCCGGCGCCGGTGGCCGGACAGTTGCTGGCCCGTGCAAGGGTGCCCGGTTCATGGGCGGCCGGTGCATTGGTGCCCGGGGCAATGGCGGCCATTGCCTTTTTAGCCGGTCGAACTGTGGCCAGTTCGTTGGTGGCCGGCGCAACTCTGGCCGGTGCATGCGCGGTTCCCACATCGGCAGCGCGCGCGCCCGTGCCGCGCGGGCACTTCGCGGGCCCGCACCTGCCCAACGCCACGAAAAGCGCCGCCCTGCGCAGCGGCGCCCAAATTACTGGCAGCAACCGCTTTTCACCCCCCTGCGGCTCGCGTATAAGCGCGCAACGTCCGCGCCGCCCGAAGGCCGGGCGCGGGTGAGGAGCGTGCATGTCAGACAAACCCTATGAGACCGATGTCGAGTTCATCCGGGCACTCGCCGAACTTCTGAAGGAAAACGACCTGACGGAATTGCAGGTCAAACGCGATTACGGCGAAGGCGATGCGCTCAACGTGCGCGTCAGCCGCGGAGGGCCCGCCGCACCCGCCGCCCCGATTGTGCATCAGGTTGCCGCGCCATCCGCCGCCCCGGCGGCCCCCGCGGCCCCGGCCGCCGCCGAAGAACCCGCCGCATCGGGCGATCCCGCCGGCCATCCCGGCGCCGTCCCCTCGCCCATGGTGGGCACCGCCTATCTGGCGCCGGAACCCGGCGCCGCGGCCTTTGTGGGCGTGGGCGACAAGGTCACCGAAGGGCAGACGCTGCTCATCGTCGAAGCCATGAAAACGATGAACCATATCCCCGCCCCCAAGGCCGGCACCGTGAAGCGCATCCTCGTGGAAGACGGCGCGCCGGTAGAGTTTGGGGCGCCGCTCATGATCGTCGAGTAAGGGCTGGGCGATGTTCGACAAGATCCTTATCGCCAACCGGGGCGAGATTGCGCTGCGCGTGATCCGCGCCTGCCGCGAGATGGGTATCAAATCCGTCGCCGTGCATTCAACCGCCGATGCCGATGCGATGCATGTGCGCATGGCCGATGAGAGCGTGTGCATCGGCCCCGCCTCCAGCGCGCAAAGCTATCTCTCGATGCCCGCGATCATCTCGGCCTGCGAAATCACCGGCGCGCAGGCGATCCACCCGGGCTATGGCTTTCTTTCGGAAAACGCGCAATTCGTGCAGATCGTCGAGGATCACGAAATCACCTTCATCGGCCCCTCGGCGGAACATATCCGGGTGATGGGCGATAAGATCACCGCGAAAGACACGATGAAGGCCCTGGGCGTGCCTTGCGTGCCCGGCTCCGATGGCGGGGTGCCGGATTATGCCGCGGCGCAGGCCGTGGCCGCCGAGATCGGCTTTCCGGTGATCATCAAGGCCACCGCCGGTGGCGGCGGGCGCGGGATGAAGCTTGCGCGCTCTGAAGCAGAGCTTGAAACCGCCTTCCGCACCGCGCGGGCCGAGGGCAAGGCAGCCTTCGGGAACGACGAGGTGTATATCGAGAAGTATCTCGGCAAACCGCGCCATATCGAGATCCAGGTTTTCGGCGACGGCAAGGGCAATGCGGTGCATCTTGGCGAGCGCGATTGTTCGCTGCAGCGCCGCCACCAGAAGGTGTTCGAAGAGGCGCCGGGCCCCGCGATCGATGCCGAAACCCGCGCGCGGATCGGCAAGATCTGCGCCGATGCCGTGGCCTCGATCAACTATATCGGCGCGGGCACCATCGAGTTTCTCTACGAGGATGGTGCGTTCTTTTTCATCGAGATGAACACGCGCCTGCAGGTGGAACATCCGGTGACCGAGGCGATCTTCGGCGTTGATCTCGTGCGCGAACAGATTCGGGTGGCCGCGGGCGAGCCGATGGAGTTCTCGCAAGATGCGCTCGCGCTCAACGGCCACGCCATCGAAGTGCGGCTCAATGCCGAGAAGCTGCCGAACTTCGCGCCCTCGCCCGGGCGGATCAGCCAGTATCACGCGCCCGGCGGGCTGGGCGTGCGGATGGATAGCGCGCTTTATGACGGCTATGCGATCCCGCCCTATTACGACAGCCTGATCGGCAAGCTGATCGTGCATGGGCGCGACCGGCCCGAGGCGCTGGCGCGGCTTGGCCGGGCACTGGGTGAGCTGATCATCGACGGGATCGATACCACCGTTCCGCTCTTCCACGCGCTTTTGGAGGAAGAGGCGATCCAGCGCGGCGAGTATGATATCCACTGGCTGGAAGGCTGGCTGGAGCATGCGCTGAATTAATGGCCGGGGCGGGTGGCTACCGCAGCTCTACCGCTTGAGCGAACCCTGCAAATGCACGCCGCACAGGTCTCCCCCAAGCGCGGGGCTGGTCTAGGCGCGGCAGGGGCACACCCGCCGCAACCCGTTGGCCTCGGTGACAAACCCCTGTAGGGTGCCGCAACGCAGCGCCCCCCAGCCATGACCAGCGATCTGACACCCGAGCTCCTCCTTCAGGCCTATGCCTCGGGCATCTTCCCGATGGCCGAAAGCCGCAATGATGATGAGATCTTCTGGGTCGATCCCCATGAGCGCGGGGTGCTGCCGCTCGATGGCTTTCACATCTCGCGCTCGCTCCGCCGCACGATCCGCAGCGGGCGCTTCACCGTTACCGTGGATCGCGATTTCGAGGCCGTGATCGATGGCTGCGCCGACCGGGCCGAAACCTGGATCAATCCCACGATCCGGCGCCTCTACTCCGCGCTTTTCGCGCGAGGCCGCGCGCATTCGCTGGAAGTGTGGGAGGGTGCGGCGCTTGCCGGCGGCGTTTATGGCGTGTCGCTCGGCGGGGCGTTTTTCGGCGAAAGCATGTTTTCGCGCCGCACCGACGCTTCAAAAGTCGCCCTGGCCTATCTGGTGGATCGATTGCGCGAGGGCGGGTTCACGCTGTTTGACGCACAGTTTCTCACCGCTCATCTGGCCACGCTCGGCGCGATCGAAATTCCGCGCGCAGACTATCAGGCGCTACTGGCCGAGGCTCTGGGCACGCGGGGCGATTTTACCGGGGCCGGGCCGGTGCCCGCACCTCAGACGTTGTTACAGCGAATGACCCAAACATCGTAGCGCGGGTGATCAAGCGCGCTCAGCGCCGGGCTCGCCGCCACCATCCAGCCTGCAAACTCGGTTGTCCCGCTCGAACGCGAGGCGATTTCGAGCCAGGCATAGGCGTTGCCGGAGGGGTTCTGCACCGGGTAGCGGCATTCGCCGAGTGAAACGTTGAGCCGCCAAAGCTCCACCGTTTCGCCCACCGCAAGTTCGATATCGCGCACCTGGCCCGAAACCTTATCAAGCCCGCGGAGCACCGCGCCGTCGGCGCCCGCAACCTCCACCACCGGCGCGGCGCGCGGGCTGAGCCGGAGCGTGCCGCCCGAAAAGGGCTGCAGCGGCTCTGAAACGATGCGGTTGGTGATCAGATCGCCCTCGGCGGAGGGCTCGGTTTCGGCGGGCGGTTCGCCCAGTTCCACCTCGGCAATCGCGGCATCGGTATCGAAGGTGGGCAAGGGGCTCGCGCCTTCGGGCGCCGCTTCGCCTTCCGGTGTGAAGGGCGAGGGGATGATCAGCGTGTCTTCCGGCGGCGTATCGAGCGGTTGGGTGATGATCACGCCCTGCGGCGCCTCCACTTGCGCCAATTGCGGGGCGGCGGGCGCCTGCTCGGGCGCGGGCTCTGCCTCGGGCAATGGCTCCGGCAGCGCCGCCACCTCTTCAGGCGGCGCTTGCGATACGGTGCCCACCACATCGTCAATCGCGGGTTCCCAATCGGGCGGCAGAAGCGCCTCGCCCCCTGCACCTGCCTCGGCCACGGTCTCCGCCACAGTCTCCGCAACCGTCTCTGCCGCCACCGTTTCCACCGGCTCAGGCCGTGCCGCCTGCGGCCCGGGCCGCGGCATGGGCCGCACGCCGAACACCGCGCGGGACACAACATTGATGCCGGGGCGGGCGCGTTCCGTCACCTCGCGTTCGCGCACCGTGGGCAGGCGCCGCTCGCCCTCTTCCCCGAAAACCGGCAGGCGCGATCCTTCCTGCGCCAGCGCCGGGGCGCCGAGGCCCAGTGCGGTCATGGCCAGCGCGGCGCCCAGCGCACGCGCGATCATTCGTCGGATCCGGAAACGAAGCGCAGGAGCAGCGAGATGATCGAAACCGAGCTTTCGGTATCGATGATCTCATCGCCGGGCTCGTAGTTAAAAGACGATCCCCCCGGCACAACCTCTATAAACGTGCCGCCCAGAAGCCCTTCGGAGGCCACGACAACCGCGGTGTCATCGGGGAGCACGATATCATCGTCGATGGCGAAACGCGCGGTGGCGCGGAAGGTTTCGGGGTTCAGATCAAGCCCCGTGACCGTGCCCACCTTCACGCCGGCCAGGCGCAGATCGGTGCCCACCGTGACGCCCTCGGCAGAGCGGAACTGCGCAGAAAGCTCATAGGCCCCGGCGGGCCCGCCCACGCCGCTGAACTGCCCTGCATAAATCAGAAATCCGGCGGCCGCCGCGATGACGACGCCGCCCACGATCACCTCAGAAGTGTGGCTTGCCATGCTGCCCGCCCTATTCCGGTTGCCAGGCTTCGTAATCGGCGCGCGCCTTCGGCTCCTCGCGCCGGATCGAGCCCGGCGGCGCGTAGGCCAGCGCCGTGCCCGTGAGGTTTTCCTGATGCGGCTTTTCCCAGGCTTTCTTTGCCGGTGGTGCCTTGGTGGGCGGCTCTTCCCAGGTGCGGTGGAGCCAGCCGTGCCATTCGGGCGCGATCCGGCTTGCCTCGGCTTCGCCATTGTAGATCACCCAGCGGCGGCTGCCATCGGCGTTTTCGTAGAAGACGTTGCCCTGATCGTCTTCCCCCACGCGCTTGCCCTTGCGCCAGGTAAAGATCTGGGTGCCGATCGTCTGATCGTTCCACCAGGTGACGGCGCGCAAGAGAGTGTTGAGAATGCCCATCGGCCGATGCTCCTGCCGTTTTTTGGATGGTATGGCCCATGGCGCCGCGCGGGTCCAGCCGCTTGCGCTGCAGGGCGGCGATTTGCGCGGCGGGGCGCCCGCAGGCCCCAGACGGGCCGCGCCTTGCGCAGCGCGGGGCGTGGCGCCAGCCTACCCCCGCGCCGCGCGCGAGACCTGCGCCCGGTAGCGCGCGCGCAGCACCTCTGCGCGGAGCCGCTCAAGCGGCCCCCGCCCGCGCTTTTGCAAGGTGCTGCCGCCCATCTCTTGGGAGATATCGCGCACGATCGGGGGCAGAAGCGCCAGCGGCTGAAGCCCCGTTTCCCAGGTCATCTGGATCGTGGTATCCACCGGGCGGTCAAAGCGCTCGGTCATCTCCAG
>JANQPC010000048.1 GCA_028285485.1 Paracoccaceae bacterium
CCCGGCGGCATCGCCACCTCTCAAGACCCAGGCGGGCCCGTCTACCAAGAGACCAGTCTTGCGCCCCCCCGGCAGCCGGATACGGCCACGCCGGGCGCAAGTGCGCGCACCCCAAACGAAAACAGGGCGCCGCAGCGCCCCGTTCATAACCCTGAGATGGCCGGTGGGTTACCCCGCCGTCGCCGGCTCTTTCTTCGCATCCGAATGGATCATCAGGGGCGCCGCATCCGAAGAGACAGCCTCTTCATTCACCACCACTTCCTCAACGCTTTCCATCCCCGGAAGATCAAACATCGTCTCCAGCAGGATATCTTCCATGATCGAGCGCAGGCCACGCGCGCCCGTCTTGCGTTCGATCGCACGCTTGGCGATCGCCGAAAGCGCATCATCAGTGAAGGTCAGCTTGGTATCTTCCAGTTCAAAGAGCCTCTGATACTGCTTCACCAGCGCATTCTTCGGCGCCGTGAGGATCGTCACCAGCGCTTCTTCATCAAGATCCTGCAGCGTGGCGATTACCGGCAGGCGGCCCACGAATTCCGGGATTAGCCCGAATTTCAACAGATCTTCGGGCTCAAGATCGGTGAAAAGCTCACCCACACCGCGATCGTCATTGTCACGCACATCGGCGCCGAAGCCCATGGCGCTGCCCTTGCCGCGCTGGGCGATGATCTTCTCAAGCCCCGCAAAGGCGCCGCCGCAGATGAAAAGGATGTTCGTTGTATCCACCTGCAGAAATTCCTGCTGGGGATGCTTGCGCCCGCCCTGGGGCGGCACAGAGGCCACGGTGCCTTCCATGATCTTCAGAAGCGCCTGCTGCACGCCTTCGCCCGAAACATCGCGGGTGATCGACGGGTTGTCGGACTTCCGGGTGATCTTATCGACCTCGTCGATATACACGATCCCGCGCTGGGCGCGTTCCACATTGTATTCGCTGGCCTGCAGAAGCTTGAGGATGATGTTTTCGACATCCTCGCCCACATAGCCCGCCTCCGTCAGCGTGGTGGCATCGGCCATTGTGAAAGGCACATCGAGGATGCGCGCCAGGGTCTGGGCCAGCAGCGTCTTGCCGCAGCCCGTGGGGCCGATCAGCAGGATGTTCGATTTCGCAAGTTCGATATCGCCCGATTTCTGGGCGTGGTTGAGGCGCTTGTAATGGTTGTGCACCGCCACCGAGAGCACGCGTTTCGCATGCGCCTGGCCAATCACGTAATCATCGAGAACTTCGCAGATTTCCTTCGGCGTCGGCACCCCGTCGGCGGATTTCAGGCCGGAGGATTTCGTCTCCTCCCGGATGATATCCATGCAAAGCTCGACACATTCGTCGCAGATAAACACGGTGGGCCCGGCAATAAGCTTGCGCACCTCATGCTGGCTCTTGCCGCAGAAAGAGCAGTAGAGCGTGTTCTTACTATCGTTACCGGAAGATGATGCCATGTACCTAACCCCAGGTCCGCCTGCCCGTTGCTTTTACCCATGCCCGCAGCCCAGAGCCACGGCGAAAGCCTAAGTCAGAGCCAATCAGGGCACAATGTCGAATTTTGGGCGGCTTTGTCACGCCTCTGTGTCATCGCCCTTCGAGCGGTTTTCGACGATCTCGTCGATCAGCCCCCACTCCTTCGCTTCCTCAGGCGACATGAAGTTATCGCGATCCAGCGCCTGCTCAACCTCCTCAAGCTTGCGCCCGCAATGCTTCACGTAGATCTCGTTCAGCCGGTCTTTCAGCTTCTGGGTCTCGCGCGCATGGATCATGATGTCCGAGGCCTGGCCCTGATAGCCGCCCGAGGGCTGGTGCACCATGATGCGGCTGTTGGGGAGCGAGAAGCGCATACCGTCTGCACCGGCCGCGAGCAGAAGCGATCCCATGGACGCCGCCTGCCCCACCACGAGGGTAGACACCTTCGGGCGGATATACTGCATCGTGTCGTAGATCGAGAGCCCCGATGTCACCACCCCCCCGGGGCTGTTGATATACATCGAGATTTCCTTCTTGGGGTTCTCGGCCTCAAGGTGCAGAAGCTGCGCCACCACAAGCTGGCTCATCCCGTCATGCACGGGGCCGTTGAGGAACACGATGCGCTCCTTCAGGAGCCGCGAAAAAATGTCATAGGCGCGCTCGCCCCGGCTGGTTTGTTCCACAACCATGGGGACGAGATTCATGTAGGTATCAACGGGATCTTGCATGGGGTGCCTGCGAATAAGGTGAGCGTTCTAGCGCGTATCGGTTACGCGAGTCTTAGTTGCGGTGCGGGGGGGCCGCAAGGGCGGCCCCGCGGGTAATCTAGGGCAGGGTTGACAGAAATGTAAGCCCTCACTTACGGTAAGCCATGGCTTACGGTAATTCCAATCATCCGGAAACAGCCCATCCCTACGCAACCGCGCTCGAAGCGCTGGCCGATCCAACGCGCCGCGCCATCGTTGAACGCCTGTCAGCCACGCCCGCCCCGGTGGGTGTGCTGGCCGCGGGGCTGCCCGTGAGCCGCCCGGCCGTGTCGCAGCACCTCAAGGTGCTCGGCGCCGCCGGGCTTGTGATCTCCGAACCCCGGGGCGCGCGCCGCATCTACCGCCTGGCCCCCCAGGGCCTTGCCCCGCTGCGCGACTATCTCGATACACTCTGGGATGAGGCGCTGGCATCCTTTGCCGCAGAGGCCCGGCGCGAGGCCGCCACCACTTGGAAGGACAGTTCATGACCACCGATCCCATCCGCAAATCGATCACCGTGCCGTTGGAGCCCGCCCGCGCGTTCACGCTCTTCACCGAAGGCATGGATCGCTGGTGGCCGAAAGACAGCCATTCGCTGGCCGCCGGCGAGGGTGCGGGCGACGCGGCGCGGGTGCGGGTCGAACCCCGCGAAGGCGGGCGGGTGATCGAAACCCTGCCTGATGGGCGCGAGGCGCCCTGGGCCACGGTAACCACCTGGCAACCCGGCGCGCGCTTCACGCTGCGCTGGTATGTGGGTCGCGCGGAAGAGGAGGCCACGGAAGTTGACGTCTCTTTCACCGCCACCGAGGCCGGTACCCGCGTGGACCTCACCCATTCGGGCTTCGCCGCCCTCGGCGCGGAGGCCGAAACCATGTGCGCAGGCTACACCACCGGGTGGGACCACGTGCTTGGCACCTGCTTCAAAGGCGCCTGCACCGCCGTGCCCGCCTGAACCAAAGGGCCCCGCCGCCTCCCCGAATGCGCAACGCCCCGCGCCCGATTGCACCTCGCGCGCCGGGCGCCCAAGATGGGCGCATGGGTTATGACCTGATCCTCCGGGGCGGCGCGCTGCATGGCGCCGATGGCCCGATTGCGGGCGATATCGCGGTGCGCGATGGCCGCATCGCTGCGATTGGCGAGATTGCGGGCGGCGCGCGCGAGATTGTCGATGCGGGCGGGCGGCTGATCCTGCCGGGCGGTGTGGATGTGCATGCGCATATCGAGCAGCGCTCGGGCATGGGCCTGATGAATGCCGATACCTTTGAAACCGCCACACGCTCTGCCGCGATGGGGGGGACGACGAGCGTCGTCTCGTTTGCCGCCCAGGCCCGCGGCCAGGGGCTGGCCGAGGCGGTGGCAGATTACCGGGCCCGGGCCGAACGCGGCGCGCGGATCGATTATGCCTTTCACCTCATGGTCACCGATCCCGGCGTGCCGGGCTTTGCCGCCGATCTCGCGCGGCTCACGCGCGAAGGCCACCGTTCGGTCAAAGTGTTCACCACCTACGATATCCGGCTTGAGGATGAGGCGATCCTTGCGCTGATGGATCTGCTGCGGCCCAGCGGCGCGCTGCTGTGCGTTCATGCCGAAACCCATGCAATCATCTCGCGCGCCACTGCAAAGCTGCTGGCCGAGGGCCGCACCGCGCCGAAGGATCACGCCGCTTCCCACCCGCCCGCGGCTGAGATCGAAGCGGTCGCCCGCATCATCCGGTTTGCCGAGCATACGGGCCAGCCCGTAATGCTGTTCCACATCTCCACGCCCGAGGCCGCCGATCTGATCCGCGCCGCACGCCGGAAGGGCGTGCCGGTGTCCGCCGAAACCTGCCCGCACTACCTGCTGATGACAGAAGCGGCGCTTGATCGCCCCGGAAGCGAGGGCGCGAAATGGATGTGCTCCCCGCCCCAGCGGGGCGCGGAGGAAAGCGCGGCGCTCTGGCAGGCGCTGGGGCGGGGGGATATCCAGCTTATCTCGTCTGACCACGCGCCCTACCGGTACGATGAAACCGGCAAGCTCAGCGCCGGGCAAGACGCGCCCTTCACCAGGATCGCCAACGGAATGCCGGGGCTGGAAACGCGCCTACCGCTTCTCTTCGATGCCATCGTAAGCCAGGGCCGCGGCACAATTGCCGATTTCGTGCGCCTGACCTCAAGCGCGCCCGCCGCGCTCTACGGGCTGGCCGGAAAGGGCCGGCTGGCGCCGGGGGCAGACGCCGATTTCGTGATCTGGAACCCCGCGCGCCGCCACACCTATGGCGAGAACGATCTGCACGATAATGTGGGCTACAACCCCTGGGTGGGCCACACGGTGACCGGTTGGCCGGAGGAGGTTTATCTCCGCGGCACCCGTATCGTTGCCGGGGGCACCTGCCGAGCCGCGCCGGGATCGGGGGCGTGGATCAACCGCCCTGCCCCGGGCCTAACCCACCAGACGGAGCCCGCCAAATGACCGAACGGCCCGGGGGCGATGTGACCCTCACCATCACCTTCTTTTACTACCGCGATCTTGCCGCCGCGCAGGCGTTCTACGAAGAGGTCATGGGCTTCCGGCTCGCCATCGATCAGGGCTGGGCCAAGATCATGGCGATCGGCGGCACCGCCCATGTGGGGCTCGTCGATGAAGCGAAAGGTATGCATAAGGCCGAACCGGTCAAACCCGTGCAGCTCTGCATCCGGGTGCCGGATGTGGATGCCTGGTATGCCTATGCCAAGGCGCGGGGGCTCGCCAATCTGAGCCAGCTTTTCGTCAATGACGAGATCGGCATCCGCGCCTTCGTGTTCGATGATCCCGAGGGCTACCAGATCGAAGTGCAATCGGCCACGCGGGCGGGGGCATGAGCGCGCTCGTCGTCATCAACCCCAATTCTTCCGAATCCGTCACGGCCGGCATTGCCGAGGCTGTTGCGCCGCTTCACCCTTTCGGTATCCCGATCCGCTGCGAAACCCTCGCCGCCGGGCCGCCCGCCATCGAAAGCCAAGCAGCGGCTGACCGTGTGGTGCCGCCGTTGCTGGAGCTTGCCCGAACGCTGGAGCCGGAGGCGGCGGGTTTCGTGATCGCCTGTTTCGGCGACCCCGGCGTGCACGCGCTGCGCGATGAGACCGCGCGCCCCGTTCTGGGCATTCAGGAGGCCGCCGTAGCCACCGCGCTCACGCTTGGCCAGCGCTTCGGCGTGATCTCGATCCTGCCCGCCTCAATCCCCCGCCACATGCGCAGCTTCGCGGCGATGGGGGTGATGGATCGGCTGGCGGGGGACCGGGCGCTGGGGCGCGGCGTGGCGGAGCTGTCGGACGAAGATGCGACCCTCGCCGCGCTTGCGGAAACCGGCACGGCGTTGCGGGATCTCGATGGCGCCGAGGTGCTGATCCTGGGATGCGCGGGCATGGCCCGCTACCGCGCCGCCGTTGCGGCCGCGACCGGCCTTCCGGTGGTGGAGCCGTGCCAGGCTGCCGCCGCGATGGCGCTTGGCCGCATCGCGCTTGGCCAATCCCACCGGCCTGGCGGGTGATGGCGCCCGCGGCACCACCGCTGGCGCTTTGGGGCATCGAGGCGCCGCCCGCCCCGCTTTCGGGCGGCCACCGCAACCGGGTGATGCGCGCCGGCGGCTACGTGCTGAAATCCACCCGCCGCAGCGCCGCAGCCCTCGCCTGGCTTGGCCCGCTCCACACTGCCGCGGAAGCCGCGGGGCTGATCGTGCCGCGCCTGATCCCCAGCACCCGCGGCGCTCTCGTTGAAGGCGGGTGGACCTGCGAGCCGTTTATCGCGGGAAGCCCCGGCACAGAGGCCGATCTTGCCGCCCTGCCGCTTGCCGCGTTTCACCGCACCACCGCCGCGCTGCCCCAGCGCCCGGGCTTCGCCGCCGCCGCCGATCTGGCGGAGGGCGAGGCGGCGGGCGATATCGATCTGGCCGCACTGCCGCCCGGCCTGGCCGCCGCTTGCCGCGCAGCCTGGCGCGCCCTTCTGCCCCTGCCCCGCGCCGCCATCCACGGCGATATCGCGCCGCATAACCTGATCCGAACGCGCGAGGGCCGCCTTGCGCTAATCGATTGGGATGAGGCGCGCCGCGATGCCCTTGCGTTCGATACCGGCAGCGGCGATCCCGCCATTGCCCGCGCTCTCGCCGCGTGGGAAATCGCCGTCTGCTGGCAGGTGGAGCCTGAACGCGCGCGCAAGCTGGCCTCTGGCTTCGCACCGCAATCCGCCCCATAACCGGGCGAGGACGGAGGCCACCCATGCTTGATGAAACCGCGCGCGGCGTCTTTACGATCGCGGTCACCCCCTTTCGCCCCGATGGCGCGCTGGATGAAGAGAGCCTCGACAGGGTGGTGGAGTTCTACCTCGAAAAGGGCGCAACCGGCCTGACCATCCTTGGGATGATGGGCGAGGCGGGCAAGCTTTCGGCCGAGGAATCGCTCACCGTGGTAAAGCGGGTAACGGCGCGCGCGCCCGTTCCGGTGGTCGTTGGCGTTTCTTCCCCGGGGTTTGCGGCGATGCAGACGCTGTCGCGCGCGGCAATGGATCTTGGCGCGGCGGGGGTAATGGTTGCCCCGCCCGGGAGCCTGCGCACCGACGATCAGATTGCCGCCTATTTCCGCACCGCGGCCGAGATGCTGGGGGAGGCGCCCTTCGTTTTGCAGGATTTCCCGCTCGCCACCGGCGTGCAGATCCCGCCAAAGGTGATCTTGCAGATCGTGGAAGACTGCCCGACCTGCGTGATGCTAAAGCATGAGGATTGGCCGGGGCTGGAAAAGATCAGCGCGCTCCGCGCAGCCTCCAACGCAGGCGCGCGGCGGATTTCGATCCTGTGCGGCAATGGCGGGCTCTACCTTCTGGAAGAGATGCTGCGCGGCGCCGATGGGGCGATGACAGGCTTTGCCTACCCCGAGATGATGGCCCATGTGATCGCCGCTTTCGAGGCGGGCGATGAGGCCCGTGCGCGCGATCTCTTCGATGCCTACCTGCCGCTTGTGCGCTATGAAGGCCAGCCGGGCCTTGGCCTTGCGATCCGCAAGCACACGCTCGCCCGGCGCGGCGCCATCGCACATCCTACCGTGCGCAAGCCCGGCGGCAGCCTCAGCGCCGCCACGATTGCGGAGCTTGAGGCCCTTGTCGCCCGGCAGGAGGCGCGGCTGGCCCAGCTGGGATAACGGGCGATGACGGGCCCCCTCACCTTCTTCACCCCGGCGCGCCTGCGCACCCTGGCCCTCGCCGCGCTTGGTACGGCGGTGTTTGCCGCCATCGGCCTGCCGCTACCCTTCCTCTTCGGGCCCATGGCCGCCTGCCTGATCGCGGCGCTTTCGGGCGTACATCTGCAAACCATGGGCCTCTTCGGGCCCATCGCGCGCACGATCCTCGGCGTGGCCATCGGCGCCTCGATCTCCCCCGATGTGGTGGAACGGCTGCCGCAGATGGCGGCCTCGGTTGCGCTTGTGCCGATCTATATCGTTGTGATCGGGCTGATCGGCGTACCCTTCTTCAACCGGATCTGCGGGTTTGATCGGGTGACGGCCTGGTATGCGGCGATGCCCGGCGGGCTGCAGGATATGGTGCTCTTCGGGCAGGAAGCGGGGGGCGATGTGCGCGCGCTCTCGCTCATTCACGCCACGCGCGTGCTCGTGATCGTGACCCTCGCGCCGATCCTGATGGTGTGGCTTTTCGGGGCGAGCCTGACGAACCCCATCGGCGTGCCCGCCCGCGCGCTTCCGGTGGGCGAGCTTCTCATCATGGCCGCCGCAGCGCTGATCGGCTGGAAGGGGGGCGAGCGCATCGGGCTTTTCGGCGCATCGATCCTCGGGCCGCTCATCCTCACCGCCGCGCTTTCGCTCACCGGCGTGATCCACCAGCGCCCGCCGGCAGAGGCGATCCTCGCCGCACAATTCCTCATCGGGATGACGATCGGGGTCTACTACGTCGGCATCACCCTTGCGGAGCTTCGGCGCGATGTTCTGGCGGGCTGCGCCTTCATGGTGATCCTCGCCGCCCTTGCCGCGGCCTTCACCGAGATCGTCTACCTTCTGGGCCTTGCCGCGCCCACGGAGGCGTTCCTGGCCTTCGCCCCCGGCGGGCAGGCGGAAATGACGGTGCTGGCCATCGTGGCGGGCGCCGATCTGGGCTTTGTGATCGTGCACCACCTCTTGCGGATCACGCTTGTGATCCTGCTTGCCCCCATCGCCGCGCGAATGTTTGGCGTTACCCGTGGTGGGCCGCCACCGTCTTGAGGCTGGAAAAGCCGTAAAGCGCCTCAAACCCCTTTTCGCGCCCGTGGCCGGATTTTCCCACGCCGCCAAAGGGCAGCTCCACACCGCCCCCGGCGCCGTAATTGTTCACGAACACCTGGCCTGCATGAAGCCGCTTGGCCATCCGCATCTGCCGCCCGCCATCGCGGGACCAGACGGATGCCACAAGGCCGAACTCCGTACCATTGGCAATCGCCACTGCCTCTTCCTCATCATCGAAGGGCAGCACCACCTGCACGGGGCCGAAGATCTCTTCCCGCGCCAGCCGGTGATCCGGGGCCGCGCCCGCCAGAAGGTGCGGGGCCACGTAATGGCCGCCCGCGGGCGCGTTACCGGCAATCTCGCCGGTGGCGGCAACCTCAAGATCGGCAGCCTGGCCCAGATAGCCCGTCACGATCTCCTTCTGCCGGGCCGAGATCAGCGGGCCCACATCCAGATCGGCGCTCGCTGGACCCACGCGCAGGGCGCGGTAACGGGCGCCCATGCGCTCGATCAGCTCATCATGGCGGCTGCGTTCGATGAGGATGCGGGAGGAGGCAGAGCAGGTCTGCCCCGCATTCTGGATCCCGGCATTCACAAGGAAGGGCAGCGCGGCCTCAAGATCGGCATCGGCGAACACCACCTGCGGAGACTTCCCGCCAAGCTCCAGCGTAACGGGCACGACGTTCCGCGCCGCTGCGGCCTGAACGAGCGCGCCCACTGCGACCGACCCTGTGAACGAGATGTGGTTGATGCCCGGATGCGCCGCCAGTGCGGCCCCCGCCGCCTCGCCAAGGCCCGGAACGACATTCAGCGCGCCGGGCGGAAGCCCTGCCTGTTCTGCGATCCGCGCAAAGGCAAGCGCGGTGAGGCATGCCTCCTCGGCGGGCTTCAGCACGCAGGCATTGCCCATGGCCAGAGCCGCGCCCACCGACCGCCCGATGATCTGCATCGGGTAATTCCAGGGCACGATATGGCCGGTAACCCCATGTGGTTCGCGCAGGGTATAGACGGTGTAGCCCTCAAGGTAGGGGATCGTCTGGCCCATCACCTTATCGGCGGCGCCACCGTAGAATTCGCAATAGCGGGCAAGGGCGATGGCATCGGCGCGCGCCTGTTTCAGCGGCTTGCCCACATCGCTCGCCTCTATCGCGGCCAGCTCCTCAACCCGTTCGAGCACGAGCTGGCCGATCCGGGTGAGCACGCGCCCCCGCTCCGCCGCCGTTGCACGGCCCCAATCGCCCGAAAGCGCGGCACGGGCCGCGGCCACGGCGGCATCGATCTCGGCAGCCTGGCCGCCCGCGATCTCGCCAATCACCGCGCCGGTGGAGGGATCTTCCAGCGGCAGCCGCTCCCCCGCCCCGTGCCACACGCCCCCGATGAAAACCTCATGGGTCGGAAACCAGGGTTTCATGTCGGCTCCTCCATCCCGAACATCGCGCGCCAGTTCCGCGCCGTCATGCCGCTTCGATAATCGCGTTGCATCTCGGGGTCGAGCACCTCGACAAGCACGCGGGATTCGACCCAGAGCTCAATGCAGGCGAAGGGGCCGCGATTGCAGCGCCGCGCGGGCCAGCCCGCGCCCGCGCCGATGGCGATCACCTCATCGGCGGAAAGCGGCGTTGCAAGGGCCACGTGGCTTTCCACATAGCCGCCCGGGGCCGCGCCGGGATCGAACGAGATCATCTCGGGGCCCGGGGAGAGCGTGATGTCGGCAGGATAAACCTCCACCGCCGTGCCGTCATCGGCGGCGGAAAACGCGATCCACGCGCCCGGGCAGGGCGGAAAGGGCAGCGCGGGCCCGCCCAGAATGCGGGCGAGAATCTGCGCCACGCCCTCGGGATCGGACGCAACCATGGAGATATGGAACAGGGTCATGCGTCAGGCTCCAACCAACCCCGCCGCCTGCCATTCGGAAGGGATCCGTGGCGTCGCGGCGATCAGGTCCTTGGTATAGCCGTGGGCGGGGGCGGTGAAGACCTGCTCTGTCTCCCCGGCCTCCACGATCCGCCCCGCCTGCATCACCAGCACCCGGTCGGTGATCGCGCGCACCACGCTCAGATCGTGGCTGATGAAGAGATACGCCATGCCGTATTCCGCCTGCAGGTCGGCAAGAAGATCGAGGATCTGCGCGCGGATGCGCACATCAAGCGCCGATACCGCCTCATCCAGCACAATCAGATCGGGCCGCGTGATCAGCGCGCGGGCCATGGCGATGCGCTGGCGCTGCCCGCCCGAGAACTCATGGATGTACTTTTCCTTGTCGGCAGGCGTGAGCCCCACATGAACAAGCGCTTCGTCGATCCGGCGCGCGCGATCCGGCACATCGCCCAGAAGGTGAAAGGGCTCGGTCACCAGCCGATCCACCCGGTGGCGCGGATTGAAGGATCCGAAGGGATCCTGAAACACCACCTGCATCCGCCGCCGCACCTCGTTTGGCACATGGGGGGCCAGAACGGGCGCCCCGGCCAGCCAAATCTCCCCGCCCTGAAGCGGCTCCAGGCCGAGGATCGCGCGGGTGAGCGTGGATTTTCCGCAGCCGGATTCGCCCACAAGCCCGAGGCTCTCGCCCGCAGCGAGGCGGAAGCTCACCTGATCCACCGCCCGCAGCTTCGGCGCCGGGGCGAAAAGCGAGCTGCGCGGGAGCGTGTAGTCGCGCACCACCTCGCGCACCTCCAGAACCGGCTCGGGCACAGGCGGAACGCCCACGGCCCTGTCCGGCTGATGCTCCGACGCTGCGAAAAGCGCGCGGGTATAGGCATGCGCCCGTTTGCGGAAAAGCACCTCTGTCTCCGCCGCCTCCACGATCTCGCCCGTCTGCATCACCGCCACATGGGTGGCGAGGCCCGAGACAACGGCCAGATCGTGGGTGATGAGCATCAGCGCCATCCCCTCTTCCCTCACCAGCCCTTCAAGCAGATCCAGGATCTGCGCCTGGGTGGTGACATCCAGCGCCGTCGTGGGCTCATCCGCAATCAGAAGCTTCGGGCGCAGCGCCACCGCCATCGCGATACACACGCGCTGGCGCTGGCCGCCCGACAGCTCATGCGGATAGCGGGTCAGCGGGAAGCGATCGGCGGTGAGCCCCACCCGATCCAGCCGCGCGCGCGCCGCACTAAGCGCCTCGCCCCGGCTGGCAGCGCCGTGAACAACAAGAGTTTCGGCCACCTGATCGCCGATGGTTTGCACCGGGTTCAGCGCCGTCATGGGCTCCTGAAAGATCATCCCCACTTCATTGCCGCGCAAGGCGCACATTTCGCGCTCCGGCAGGCTGATGAGATCGCGCCCGCCCATCGCCACCTGGCCCGTTACGGTGGCGCCATTCGGCAGCAGCCCCATCACCGCCAGCGCCGTCATCGATTTGCCCGAGCCGCTTTCGCCCACGAGCCCGAAAACCTCGCCCTCTTCGATGGCAAAGCCCACATCGCGCAGGATCGGCGTGCCGTGAATCGCCAGCGTCAGGCCTTCTGCGGCAAGCAGCGTCACCGCGCCCGCCTCACGCGCGGATCGAGGATATCGCGCAACCCGTCGCCCACGAGGTTGAGCCCCAGCACGGTGAACACGATCGCCAGGCCCGGGAAGATCGCCAGATGGGGCGCGAGCGAAATCATCGTCTGGCTATCGGCCAGCATCCGGCCCCAGGAGGGTGTGGGGGGCTGCGCGCCGAGGCCCACATAGGACAGCGCGGCTTCGGCCAGAATGCCGAGCGAGAACTGGATCGTGCCCTGCACGATGAGCATGTTCGCGATGTTGGGCAGGATATGTTCGGCCGAGATCCGGAACCGCCCCTTGCCCGCCACGCGCGCCGCCAGCACGTAATCCAGCGTCCAGAGCGGCAGCGCCCCGCCACGCGCCACGCGGGCGAAGACGGGGATATTGAAGATCCCGATGGCGAGGATCGCGTTTACCGCCGACGGGCCGAAAACGGCGGTGATCAGGATCGCGATCACGAGCGAGGGGAAGGCAAAGATCAGATCGTTGCCGCGCATGATCAGCTCATCGATATACCCGCCCCGGTTCGCCGCCGCGAACAGGCCGAGGGGCACGCCCACCGCGATGCCAATCCCCACCGCCACGATGGCCACGGCAATCGAGGTGCGCGCGCCCACCATGATCATCGAGAGGATATCGCGCCCGAAATGATCGGTGCCCAGCCAATGGGCGGCATCGGGCGGGCGCATCCGTTCGGCGATGGTCAGAACCGTGTGGTCATGGGGCGTCCACACGAAGGACAGAAGCGCCAGCGCCGCGAAAAGCCCCGCAAGCGCCGCACCGATCCAGAGCGAGAGCGGCCCCCTCATCCGCGCCGCCTCAGCCGCGGATCGATGGCCGCATAGGCGATATCCACGAGGAAGGTCACCACGATCACCGAAAAGACCAGCAGCATCACCACGCTCTCCACCACCACAAGATCGCGCTGGGTGATGCCCTGAAAGATCAACCGCCCGAGGCCGGGCAGGAAGAAAACGTTCTCGATGATAATCGCGCCGGCAAGAAGAAACGAGAATTGCAGGCCGATGATCGTCATCACCGGGATCATGGCATTGCGCAGCGCGTGGCGGATCACGGCCTGGCGGCGCGACAGGCCCTTGGCGCGCGCGGTGCGAATGTAATCCTGCCCCAGCGTTTCCAGCACGCTGGAGCGTGTGACCCGCGCGAGAATCGAGGCTTGCGGCAGCGCAAGCGCAATGGCCGGGAGCGTGAGCGCCTTCATCGCGGGCCAGAACCCCGCCTCCCATCCCGGGAAGCCCCCGGCAGAGAAGATCCGCAGATTGATCGCGAAGATCAGCACGAGGATCATCGCGAACCAGAAATTCGGCACCGCGATGCCAAGCTGCGTGGTGCCCATCACCGCGATATCGGCCGCACGCCCCCGCCCTGCCGCCGCGATCATCCCCACCGGGATTGCAATCGCGGTGGACAGGACCAGCGCATATAGCGTGAGCGGCAGCGAAACCGCGAGCCTGGCGGCCACCAGATCGGCCACCGGAACCCGGTAGGTATAGGAGGTGCCGAAATCTCCCGTGAGCATCCCGCCGACCCAGGAGAGGTAGCGCTCTGCCACGCTGCCGGTGAGCCCCAGCTCTTCCCGCAGCGCCGCAACAGCTTCCGGTTCGGCATTGAGCCCCAGCATGAAGGCGGCGGGATCGCCGGGAATCACTTCGATCACCGCGAAGATCACGAGGCTGGCCACCACGAGGCTGAGGCAAAGCGAGGCGAGGCGAGTCACGACGTATCTGGCCATATTGTGAAGTTAGGCGAGTGGGAATCCGGGCGCCATCGGCAATCTCGGTTTCCGGGCACGGCGGCTCTGAACCGGTTTTTTCGCCATTGTTTCCCGTTTTTCGGCAAACGTGGCGCGCCTGGGGCCGCAAATTGACAACTTCGCCCCAATTCCGCCTTGTCGTCGCCATGAAGGGTTTGCGGCACTGTCGTCGCGTTTTGCTGGGAGTACATTATGTCTAACTGGAACCTCACCTTCCGTATGGGCGCAGCCACCGTTGCGCTGGTCACCACGATGGGCGCCACGGCGGCCGTTGCTGCGGACGAGCCTGTCATGGCCGGCCCGCAGGTTGATCCCGTCACCGGCATGCTTGCCGTGCGCGTGCCGCAGGATCTTTGCTCGTTCTCGAACGGCCTGCCTGCCGATCTCGTCGCCAAGATGTCTGAGCGCCGCGATTTCAACGGCCTGGTGCGCCACATGGTGCGCAACTGCCCCGAACTTGCTCTGGGCCTTGCCGACTCGATCACCGCCACCACGCGCGGCGAGAAGGAGCGCATCGGCGATGATGACGGCGAAGAAGATCGCGGCCTCTCGGGCTTCGACATGTCGGACTACGACGATGGTGACAATGGCTCCGACGACGAGTGGGAAGACGATTACGACGCCTTCGACGATGGCTACGATCAGGGCTACGACAAGGGCTACGAAGACGGCTACGACGATGGCTATGACACCGGCTGGGACGATGGCTATGACTCGGGCTACGACTCGGGCTTTGACGATGGCTTCGACGCCGGCTTCGAAGCTGGCCAGAACAGCGGCAACGGCAGCGAAGAAGCTGCCTAAGCCAGGCTGACCGCCCGGGCGTTCGCGCCCGGCGCAAAGCATCGGAAACGGCCGGTCGGGGGACCGGCCGTTTTCTGTTTGATGGCGCGAATCGCGCAGGCCTGAACCGCGCCGCAAGCGCCCCCGAAATCCTCACGCAACACGTGAAGCACAGCCCCTAGCCGCCTGCGGCAAAGGCATTTCCGCGCAGGCGACAACGATCCTTTTTCTTTCCCGATTGTTTCGGATATTACGGGCGCGTTGACACATATTGGGCAGCACTTGGGCGAAACCGCCACATTCGGTGCGTGGCCGGACGCTGGGTAACTGGCTTGCACCGCACGAAAAAATCCTGCTGGGAGCTTCTGATGCCGAACACGCGATCGTTACTTTGTACCGGGGCCGCCGCACTCGCGGTCACTGCCGCTCTTTCGGGCAGCCCCGCTTTTGCTGGCGCATTCGATCGCATGGCGGGCGCCGGCCGGATCGATCCGGTTGTCGTCCCCGGGCCGGAGCGGACGGGGCCGGGCACGCAGGTGGTTGTGGTGCCGCGGGATCTTTGCCGTTACGAAAACGGATTGCCGGATCGGCTTGCCGAACGTTTGCGCGGGCGGCCGGACCTGGCCGAGAACCTCGAATATATGGGCCGCGAATGCCCTGAACTGGCGCTGAGCCTCAGCGGCGATTCGGCCACCGCCTCGATCGCGGCGGCCACTTCGGTCGCGCCTTTGGAGCCTGCGCCCGCGCCTGTGGCCTCCTCCACGCGCCTCGGGCCTGTGACCGACCCTGTGACGGGAATGCTTGCCGTGAGCCTGCCGCAGGATCTGTGCGCCTTTGACGAGGGCATCCCGGCGACGGTGAGCGACGCGATCGCCTCCCGGCGCGATTACCGGCGGCTCGTGGCCTATGTGGTAGAAAACTGCCCCGAAATGGCGCTGGGCTTTGCGGATGTGGCCACGGCAACGGTGCGGGAAGAGCGCCAGCGGATCGGTGAAGACGAGCCGGTGGATGGCCCGGGGGGCAATAACACCCGCCGTGCGGCCGACGCGGGCGGCGACGGTGGAGCCGGCGGAGGCGTTGGCGGTGCTGCCGGTGGTTCTGGCGACAACGGTTCTGGCGGCGGGGCCGGCGGAAATGGCGGCGGCACTGGCGGTGTCGATAACGGCACTGGCACCGGCGGCACGAATGGCGGCGACGGGACGGGCACCGGCAACGGCGCGGGCGGCGGAACCGGAAGCAACGGCACCGGCGGCGGCGGCGACGACAACGGCACTGGTGGGGCCAATGGCGGCAACGGCACCGGGAACAGCGGCGACAACAGCGGCAATGGCACCAACGGAAACGGCACCGGGAGCGGCAGTTCCAACGGCGGCAACGGTACCGACGGGAATGGCACCGGGAACGGCGGTGACAACGGTAGCAACAACGGCAGCGGCGGCACCGGCAATAACGGTGGCGGGCACCACGGCGACAAGCACGGCCATAAGGACAAGCACGGCCATAAAGACAAGCACGGGCACAAGGATAAGCATGGCCACAAAGACAAGCACGGGCACAAGGGAAAGCACGGGCACGACAAACATGGCCACAACAAACACGGCCATGACAAGCATGCGCACAACAAACACGGGCACGGCAAGCACGGCCACAACAAGCACGGGCATGACAAATACGCCGAGAAGAAGAAGCACGACTGGTAGGGGCGCACGCCCCTCGCGGCCTGCGCTGCCCAAATCAAAACGGCCGGCGATTGCCGGCCGTTTTGCCTTCATGTCCCGTTAGGCGTTAGCCGGAAAGCGCGGCCATTTGAACGCCAGGCCCGCCGGTCAGCACCGCATTCCAGGTTGCGGGCCGGTCAGGATCCTGCATTCGCAGGAAGAAATAGCCCGTGTCCTCCCAGGGCAGGATCCGGTTGGTGAGATTATCGAGCACCATGTCGCCCGCCGCGGTGCGCAGAACCAGCACCGCATGGGCCTGCTGTTTGCGATCCAAGACCGTGGCGATCATCAACCGTTCGGTGGGCACGCCGCGCGCCAGAAGCTCCTGCTTCTTGGCCAGCGCAAAATCCTCGCAATCGCCGCCCCGCGCCGTGGGCAGGGCCCAGAACTCGGCCCGGTCATACTGCCGGGCATCGGCGATCTCGGGATAGCGGCGGTTCATCGTGAGGTTCACCTCGCGCGCCGCCTCCATCAGCCGGGTCTCGTTCACCGCCCGGGCGCCGGAGCCGTTGGCGCAGGCCCAGGCGTAGCGGTCACACACCCCGTGAAAGCCCGCCGGCGCATCAACTGCCCTGACCGGAACGATATGGCTACCGGCCTCTGCCAGAGGCGCCGATCCGATCACCATCGCGAGCGCCAGCGCCGAGGCGCCCAGCACGCGCTTGACCATCCGAACCGCCCGCATCCCATGGCGCGGCGCGCGGCCGCGATAGCACAGGGCGGATTCGAAATCGGAGTGGGGCATGGCGCGCATCCTTTTGGTTGCGTGCCAAGCTGCGGGGGGAAGACGGCGCAGTTTTGAACGATTTTGGGAGGTATCAAGGCGCTTCGAGGCAAAAAAAGGGCGCCACGCGGCGCCCTTCTCAACCCAATCTTAGGGGGTGGTCATTCCGTCCAGCGCACCGCGGTGAGATCATTCGCCTGGGTCGGCGCGTTCAGCCACAGCCCCTCGATCGCGGCATTGGCCACCCCGGTGCGGGCAAGCTGGAAGAGATAGCCGTTCACATAATCATCGGCGATCATCTGCTGGGCAGCCTGCAGGATAGAGGAGCGCTCCGCAGGATCGGTCGCGATATCGAGATCCGCCATCAGCTCCTGAAATTCAGGCTTATCGTACTGAAAGTAATAATCGGGCCGGGCATAGATATTGATATCCATCGGCTCGGTATGGCTCACGATCGTCAGATCATAATCCTTGCCGCGGAACACCTCTTCGAGCCACTGCGCCCATTCGAGATTTGAGATCTCGGTTTCGATCCCCACTTCGCGGAGCTGCGCCGCGATGATCTCGCCCCCACGGCGCGCGTAGGAGGGCGGCGGCAGCTTAAGCGAAAGCGTCAGTCCATCGCCATGCCCGGCCTCCGCCAGAAGCGCGCGTGCCTTCTCGGGGTCATATTCCGATTGCCCGGTGAGATCGACGTAATCGGGATGATGCGGCGCGAAATGGGTGCCGATGGGCGTGCCGTACCCGAACATCGCGCCATCGATAATCTCTTGGCGGTTGATCGCATGGGCTAGGGCCTGGCGCACGCGGATGTCTGACAGCGCTTCGGATTGATTGTTGGTGGAGAGGATCGTTTCGCCTTCCGTCGAGCCGATCAGAAGCTCAAAGCGCGGATCGGCCTCGAACTGCACCAGCGTCTCGGGCGCCGGGAAGGCAGGGAAGGCATCTATATCGCCCGCCATCATCGCAGCGAAGGCCGCGGTGGGATCGGAGATGAACTTGAAGGTCGCCTCGGCCAGCGCGGGCGCCTCGCCCCAGTAATCGGGGTTCGCCTCAAGCTCCACCCGATCGCCCTGCACCCATTCGCGGAAGCGGAAGGGGCCGGTGCCGATGGGGTTCGTGGCCGCATCCGCGATGCTTTCGGAGGCCACGATCACCGCGTCGCCCCAGGCCAGGTTCGTCAGAAACCCGCCATTGGGGGAGGAGAGCGTGATCTTCACCGTCAGATCATCGATCACCTCCACCTCGGAAATCCCCGCAAAAAGCGCCTTCTGCGCATTCGTGCTGTCTTCGGCGCGGGCGCGATCGAGGGAGAACTGCACATCCTCCGCGGTCAGCGCGCTGCCGTCATGGAAGGTCACGCCATCATGCAGGGTGAAGGTGTATTCAAGCCCGTCTTCCGAAATCTCCCAGCTTGCGGCCAGCGCCGGGGCGATCGAGCCATCGGCCTGGTAGCGCGTGAGCCCCTCGAAGACATTGGCATACACCACCTCGTCAATCGCCGCCGCAGCGCCGCCGGTGGGATCAAGGTTTGGCGGCTCAAGCTGCATGCCGATGGTGATCGAGGTCTGCTGTGCGAACGCGCCGCCTGCCGCAAGCGCGATGGCCGCGGCCGAAAAGGCCAAGCGAAAGGTCATAAGGCATCTCCCTAGTGCATTTTTTTCAAGGCTAGCCCAGCCCCGCCCGCTTTGGGAAGGGCCGAAGGGGCCCGGGCGGAGATGACGCGGATGTCATCGGGTGTGACTGGCCTGCGAGGCGGGATGCGGCAAGGCTTGCGCGCGCGGTGCAGGAGGGATCGATCATGGCGAAGAAACGCAAAGCCCGGGCCCGGCCCGCCCGGAAACCTGCGGATCAGGTGGCAACATCCGAAGGCCGCCGCAACACGCTGAAACTGCTGCGCAACGCCGGGATCGCCGCACTGGCTTTGGGCAGCGCGGGGGTGTTTTCCGTCAACGCCGTGCGTGCCACCATCGCCGAGCAGGATCTTACCAGGATCGGCAACGGTACCCCGGCCATCGTACAGATCCACGATCCCACCTGCGCACTGTGCACAGAGTTGCAGCGCGAAACCCGCAAATCGCTTCGCGGGTTCGAGCGGGGCACGGTGAACTATCTTGTGGCCAACATCCACTCCGAAGAAGGCGGTGCCTTCGCCCGGGCGCATGGGGTGGGCCATGTCACGCTGCTGCTCCTCGATGGCCAGGGCGCCGTACAGTCGGTGCTCGAAGGCGTGCGGCGGCAGGATGAGCTTGAGGGCCATTTCGCGGCGCTTCTCAGCGCAGGCTGACCGGCACCGCCCGTTCCTAGAGCACGGCTTCGATGCGCGCCACATCCACCGGGTTGTTGAGTTCCCAAAACACCCGGCCGCGGCCTTCGACCTCAACGCATAGCATGGGCTCTCCGTTCTCCAGAAAGCGAAGCTGTTCGAGCCCTTCGTTGATCTCAAGCGGCCCCGCGGGCCAGCCAAGGTATCGATCCAGCGCCTCGGGCCGGTAGGCATAGACGCCCACGTGATGAAAAACAGGCGGATCTGATACATCCGGATCGGGCAGGAAGGGGATGACTTCCTTAGAGAAATAAAGCGCGCGGCCATCACCGGCGAAGACCGCCGTTGTGCCGCCCACGCGCCCCGCGGCGCGGTCTTCGCGAAAGTGGCGGTAGGTGGCGGCGTCACAGCGCAAAACCGGGGTGGCCACGCCCATCTCGGGCCGCGCCGCCATCGCCGCAATCAGATCTTCCAGGAACCAGGGCGGGGTGAGCAGCGCATCGCCTTGCAGGTTCACCACCAGATCGGGGCGTTCGCCCAGGCGTTTGAGCGCATCAGCACAGCGCTCGGTGCCATTGGCGCAGGCTTCATCCGTCATCACCACATCGCCGCCGAAACCTTTGACAGCGCTCGCAATTCGCGCATCATCCGTGGCGACCAGAACCCGCGAGACGCCCGCCACGGCGCAGCCCCGTTCCCAGGTGCGCTGGATCAGCGTTTTTTCCCCATCCGCGCCCTTGAGCGGCACGAGCGGTTTGCCGGGGTAGCGCGAAGAGGCGTAGCGCGCCGGGATAACGATCACCGCGTTCACGCCACGACCCCGGCGCGCAGACAATCGTGGATATGGAGGAACCCGGCGAAGGCGCCGCCCGGTTCGCGCACAAGGCAGCTGGTGATGCCCTTGCCCGTGCGCGTCATCAGCGCGAGCGCTTCGGAGGCGCGGGCATCGGCGGTGATCCACACCGGATCGGGCGTGGCGATGTCGCCCGCGCGCGCCTCCCAGAGCCGCTTGGCATGGCGGCGCATGTCACCATCCGTGATGATCCCGGTCACATCCCCGCCATCCCAGACAAGCGCCACGCCCAGCGCCTTCTCGGCCATCACCGCCACGGTTTCCGACATCGCTGCATCGGGCGCCACGAAGGGCAGCGCCGCGCCTGTATGCATCAGATCGCGCACCTTCAGAAGCGCGGTGCCCAGCTTGCCGCCGGGGTGGTAGCGGCGGAAGTCATCCGCCGCGGTGCCCAGAAGATGGGTCACCCCCACCGCAAGCGCATCGCCGATGGCCAGTTGCAGGGTGGTTGAGGTGGTGGGCGCAAGCCCGTTCGGGCACACCTCTGTCACCTGCCCGTAGGCGATGGTGAGATCGGCGGCGCGGGCCAGCGTGCTGTCTTTGGTGGCCGTGAGCGCGATGATCGGGTTGGCATGCGTGCGGCAGTAATGGATGAGATCGGAAAGCTCCGTCGTTTCGCCGGAGTTCGACAGGATCAGCACCACGCTGTCGGGCGCCACGAGGCCCAGATCGCCATGGCTGGCCTCGGCGGCATGGAGGAAGATCGCCGACTTGCCGATGGAGCGGAAGGTCGAGGCGATCTTGCCCGCGATATGGCCGGATTTCCCGATGCCGGCCACGATCAGTGGCGCGGGTGAGGCGGCGATCTGCCGGGCCGCCGTGGCAATCTCGCGCGTCTCTGCCGCCGCGAAGGCGGTGATCGCCGCAGCCTCGTCTCTCAAGGCCGCGTCGCAGGCGGCTTCAAGCGCGGCATCGCTCATAAGGCTTTGATCTGTCATGCGCCCGTTCTCTACACCCGCCCCGCCCGCGGCGCCAGACGGCTCAGAGAAGCTCGGCCAGAAGCGCGTTGGGGAAGCGGCGTTCCAGCGTGATGGCCGAAAACGCCTCGCTCACACCTTCCAGCGCGGCGGCCTCCACAAGCCGCCCGGCCTCAAGCTCATCGCGCACCACGATGGGCGGCACCACAGCAAGGCCGATATCGGCGCGGGCCAGAAGGCGCAGCATCGCCATATCGTCGGCCTCGGCCACAATCCGCGGCGTGAGGCCCATGCGCGCCAGCAGGCTGTCAAACCCGGTGCGCAGGGTCGTTTCGATGGTGGGCAGGATCAGCGGCTCTTCGGTGAGAAGCGCGCCCAGATCCCGGCCCTGCCCCACCCTGCCCGGCGCGCCCACAAGGCTGACGGGCTGCGCATCGATGGGGTGCACGACCCAGGGCGTGGCGGCATCGCGGGGCGGCACGGTGTTCAGAAGCACCACGTCAAGCCGATGCGCCTCAAGCCCCGCCAGAAGCTCTGCCAAACTGCCCGAGCGCAGGATCACCTCGGTGCCCTCACGGCCTATCACCGGCGCGAGGAAGGCCATCTGAAAGTTGCGCGAAAGCGTGGCCAGCGCGCCCACGCGCAGCACCTGCCGCGGCCCGCCCTGCCCGGCCAGGGTTGCAACCAGCTCTTCGCCCGCATCGAACACCACATCGGCATGGTCAAGCGCGATGCGCCCCGCCTCGGTCAGGTGCAGCGCCCGGCCCCGGCGATCGAAAAGCGGCTGGCCCAGCCGCGCCTCAAGCGATTGGATCTGCGTTGACAGCGCCGATTGCGACACGCCGATCTTTTCGGCAGCCCGGGTGAGGTTGCCTTCATGGGCGACGGCCCAGAAGGCGCGGAGATGTGTGTAGTTGAGGCGCATATTCTATTTTTTAGAACGTTATCTCTAAATCATTATATTTCACGCTTGCTGGCGCGGCAACTAGGTAAGGCCAACCACGAGACTGGAGATTTCGGCCATGGCCACCGCATCGCTTCTGATCTACCTCGCACCGCTTGCCCTGCTGAGCGCCGGCATATTGGCGCTTCGCGACCGGCGCGGGGGGCCTGAGCGCGCGCTGCACCTGACGCGCTGTGCCAGCCTCGGCGCAATCGGCATCGCGGTGGCGGCGATCCTCACCGTTCTCTTCGCAGGCCCGCAGACAAGCCCGTTGATCGGGGCGGCGGGGCTTGGCTTCCAAATCCAGCTCGATGCGCTTTCGGCTATGATGCTGGCGCTGGTAAGTTTTGTGGGCGCGGTCGTGATCCAGTTCTCGCGCAACTACATGGCGGGCGATCCCCGCCACGGCGCCTTCATGGGCGGGCTTGCGCTAGTGCTCGGCGCGGTGATGCTGCTCGTTCTGTCGGGCAACATCCTGCAGCTTCTTCTGGCCTGGACGGCGACCTCGCTCGCCCTCCACCGCATGTTGCTGTTCTACCGCGAACGCCCTGCGGCCCGGCTGGCGGCACGGAAGAAATTCCTCGTGGCGCGGGTGGGGGATGTGGCGCTGATCAGCGCGGCGATCCTGATCTACGCGGCTTTCGGCACCGGTGAGATCGCGGCGATCACCGCTGCGGCCAGCGCAGGCAGCATTCCCGCCGGCGCCGCCTGGGCCGCGGGGCTGATCGCCCTTGCCGCCCTTCTGAAATCCGCCGTCTTCCCCACCCATGGCTGGCTGACGGAAGTGATGGAAACGCCCACGCCCGTGTCCGCCCTGCTCCATGCAGGTGTGATCAATGCGGGCGGTTTTCTCGTGATCCGCTTCGCCGATCTGATGCTGGCCAGCGCCGGTGCGCTGCACCTGCTGGCCATCGCGGGCGGGCTGACGGCGGCCATCGCCTCGCTCGTCATGATCACGCAGACATCGGTGAAGGTGTCTCTGGCCTGGTCTACCGTTGCGCAGATGGGGTTCATGCTGCTGCAATGCGGGTTCGGTGCGTTCACCGCCGCGGCACTGCATATCGTGGCCCACGCCCTCTACAAGGCGCATGCGTTCCTGAATGCCGGCGCCGCGGTGGATAAATCCCGCGCGGGGCTGAAGCTGCCCGCAGCGGCCCCCGGCCTTGCCAAGGCCACGCTCGCGCTCACCGCCGCCGCAGGCATTGCGGTGACGGCCGGGATGGCATTCGGGGTTACGCTTGAGACGAAGCCTGCACTGGTTGTTCTGGGCGCAATCCTGGTGATGGGGCTGACCCATCTTCTGCTGCGGCTGGAGACGGCGCAGGGCGGGATCCTCGGGCTGACCCGCGCCGTTTCGATTGCGGGCGGGGTGGCCGTTCTTTACTTTGCGCTGCAGCTTGGCACCGAGCTTCTCATGCAGCCCACCGTGCCGCTTGCCACGCTGACCGATCCGATCACCGTGGCGCTGATGATCAGCTTCCTGATGATCTTCGCGGGCGTCGCGCTGGCGCAGATCCTGGCCCCCGCCTGGGCGGCGCATCCCGGCCTGCGCGGCTTCCAGCGCAGCCTGCGCCACGGGCTTTATGCAAACGATATCTTCAACCGGCTCGTGGGCGGAACGCCCGGCGCCGCCCGCGTGTAACGGAGGACCATCGCCATGACCCCTACCCCCGCCCTTGCCGCCGCAGATGCCGCGATCCGCACCGTTGCCCCGCTTTGGCCGCTGAAGCACTTCGTTGCGGTGAACCCCTATCTTGGGGTGTCGGCAGAGCGCTTCGTTGACGGGCTTGCGCAGATGGCGCTGCTTTCGGGCGCCCGGCCCACCCTGCCACCCAGCTTCTATCTTGGCGCCGTGGCAGAGGGCCGGATCACCGAGGCCGATCTGGCCAGCGCAATTGCCGAGGTCGGGGCCGATTTTTCACCCGAAGCGCTGATGCGCGCCGCCAAGGGCGATGCGCCCGTGGCGGAGACGCTGCCGACGGTGGCCGGCGCGCTTGGCGCGCCCTGGCCGGGCTTCATGGTGGATCGGCTTTCGGCCTTTGCGGCTGCGTATTTCGATGCAGGCCAGGCCGGATGGAGCGCGGGCCATGGCGGCGCCGGGCTCTACGCGGCCTGGCGGGCCGAGGCGATGGCCGACCCCGCGGCAGAAATTGCGGGCCTTGAGGGCGCGCGCAGCGCCTTTGCGGCGCTGCCGGAGACGGCTTCGGAGATGATCGAGGCGGCTAACGCCGCGACGGGCCTTACGCCTGCGGCCTGGGGCCGGTACACCGCGCGGCTTGCGCTGACGATGCCGGGCTGGTCCGGCTACATCCGCTATCTGGTGTGGCAGGCCGAACTGCATGGCGGCGAAAGCGAAATCGGGCAGGAATGGATGGCCGCACTTCTTGGCTGGGAAACCGTGCTTCACGCCCGGCTCGATGCCGCAGACTGGGCGCGGGCGCAGGCAGAGCTTGCGGCGCCCGACAGCACGGATTGGCAGATCGATCTGCTACTGCAAGCGGCCTTCGAGGCAAGCTGGCAGCGGGGGCTTGTGGGGCGTTTCGCGGAAGGCTCGGTTCCCCCGCCCGCGCCTGCGCGCGCGCCGGTTCAGGCTGCGTTCTGCATTGACGTGCGCTCGGAAGTCTTCCGCCGGGCCCTTGAGGCGGTGGACGGGCGGATTGAAACCATCGGCTTTGCCGGGTTCTTCGGCGCCGCGATCCGCTATGCGCCGCTCGGCCATGATCACGCGGGCGATCAGTGCCCGGTGCTGCTGACCCCGGGTTACACCATCACCGAGGTGGCTGGCGCGCCGGAGGCCGGGCCCGGGCGCCGGACGCATCTGAAGACAACTTCTGCCTGGGGCGCGTTCCGGCAGGCCGCGGTTTCTTCCTTCGCTTATGTCGAGGCGATCGGGCTGGGCTTCGGCGCAAAGCTTGCAAGCCAGGCCGCGGGGCTGACGGGCAGCGCCTGGGATGTGCGCGGCGCCGGGCTTTCGGCGGCAGAGTCGGAGGGCCTCGCCCCGGTGATCGACAGTGCCGCGGGCACGGGCATTCCGCCGGAAGACCGGGTTGCGCTGGCCAAGGGCATCCTTGCGGGCATGTCGCTCAAGGGCACGCTGGCGCGGATCGTGATGCTGGCGGGCCATGGCTCGACCACCGCCAACAACCCCCATGCCACGGGCCTCGATTGCGGTGCCTGCGGCGGGCATACGGGCGAGGCAAACGCGCGGGTGGCCTGCGCGATCCTGAACGATACCGGCGTGCGCATGGCCCTCGCTGCCGAGGGCGCCGGGGTGCCGGAGGACACGATCTTCGTGCCCGCGCTTCACGATACGACGACCGATGCGGTCACGCTTTTCGGTACCGCGCCCTTCATGGCCTCCCACGGCGCCGATCTCGATGCGCTTGAGGAGAAACTGGCCGAGGCGGGCGCGCTGGCCCGCGCCGAGCGGGCCGGCAAGCTGGCCACCGAGGCCCATGCCGTGGCCGCCCGCGCGCAGGATTGGAGCCAGGTGCGCCCCGAATGGGGGCTTGCGGGCTGCGCCGCCTTCATTGCCGCCCCGCGGCACCGCAGTGCGGGGCGCGATCTTGAGGGCCGCGCGTTCCTACACAGCTACGACTGGCAGGCCGACGAGGGCTTTGGCGTGCTGGAGCTGATCATGACCGCACCGCTCGTGGTGGCGAGCTGGATCAACTTGCAATATTTCGGATCGACGGTGGATAACCAGGTGCTCGGCTCCGGCAACAAGGTGCTCCACAACGTGGTGGGCGGCGATATCGGCGTGCTTGAGGGCAATGCGGGCGATCTGCGCCCCGGCCTGCCCTGGCAATCGGTGCATGACGGAACCGCCTATGTGCATGAGCCGCTGCGGCTGAACGCGGTGATCGAAGCGCCGCTTGAGGCAATGAACGCGGTGATTGCGGGCAATGAGGGCCTGCGCGCGCTGGTGGATAACGGCTGGGTGCATCTGTTCCAGATGGATGCGGCGGGCCGCATCGCCCATCGCTACGCGGGCGGCGGCGCCTGGGTGCCGGTGGGCGGATCGGAGGCGCTGGCGGAGGCGGCCTGATCCGCATGGGCTGGCGCGGCGGCGGCGCCCTCAGCGCCCGGCCGCGGCCATGATCGCGGCCGCGCGGGCAAGCTCCGGCGCATCGCCAAGCGCTGCGCCCGCCACGGGCAGCACCCGGCGCCAGTTGGGATATTCATCCACGGTGCCCGGCAGGTTCGGCTGATCGGCCACGCCGAGGATATCCTCGATCTGAAGCGCGATGAGCCGCGCGGGCGTTTCGGCCAGGAAACGGTGCACCTCGTCGGCTGTTTCGGCCCCGAGGCGCGCGGTCTCCTCCGCCCGGCCCGCCATGGCCGCTGCCATCGCCGCCTCATCAAGCGTTCCGAGATCCGCCCGCGCCGCGATATCGCGGCCCTCCCGCCAACCGCGAAAGGTGGGCAGGTCATGGGTTCCGAAGGAGGCGAGCACGGCTTCGGGGTAATCGGCCGCGGGCGTTCCGGTTTCGAACATCGCAACCCGGCAGCCCAGAATGCCCGAGCCCGCCAGCGCCGATTGCAGCCCGGCGGGGATGTTTCCGAGATCCTCGCCAACGATGGTGGCCCCGGCGCGCGCGGCCTCGATGCGCACCACCGCAAGCATCGCATCGCGCGGCATCTGCACGTAAGCCCCCGGCACGCCGCCGCCCGGCACCCAGAAGGCGCGCTCAAACCCAAGGATATGATCGATCCTGAGAAGCCGGGCGTGGCGAAGCTGGCAGCGCAGGGTTTCCGCAAGCGGCCTGAACCCTTGCGCGATCAGCGAATGGGGGTTGAAGGGCGCAAGGTTCCACCATTGGCCATCGGCGGCAAAGGCATCGGGCGGCGCGCCGAGGGAAACGCCCTTGGCAAAGCTCACCCGATCCGCCCAGGTTTCCGCCCCCGCCGGATGGGTGCCGACGGCAAGATCGAGGTATAGCCCATGCGCCATGCCCGCAGCGCGGGCGGCCTCGGCGGCGCCTGCAAGCTGGCGATCGGCCTGAAACTGCAGCCAGGCGTGAAAACGCAGGCGATCGCCATGGGCCGCCGCGAAGGCGGCCACCTCCGGATGATCGGGGGTTTGAAACGCCGCAGGCCAGTCACCCCAATAGGCGCCGTAGCGTTCGGCCAGCGCTTCATAGGTGGCAAAGCGCGTAAGCAGCGCGCCTTCGCGGGCGAGATACGCCTCGAATGCTGCGGCATCGGCGGCATGGGCATAGGCCGCGGCGGCCGCGGTGCGCTGGGCGGCGCGGGTGGCCGGATAATCAATAAGCGGTGCGGGCGGCGGTGTGGCCCCCGGAAAGGCGAGATGCGCAGTTGAAAACCGGCGGCGGTGGGAGGGCGAATAGGGGCTGATCGCGCCTGGATCGCCCGTCAGCCGGGCATGAACGGGGTTGATCCCGACAAACCCCGCCCCGGCCCCGGCGAGCGCCTTGGCCGTTTCCGCGAGATCGCGGTAATCGCCCACCCCGCCCCGATCGGGCCCGCGCAACCCGTAGAGCGGCGCCGTTACCCCCCAGCCCCGGGACGGCAGCGGCAGTTTGGGCGGGGCGATGAGAAGCCAGCAGGCCACGCCTTCGGAGCAAAGCCTGTGCCGCCCGAGCGGCAGTTCCGGCAGCGCGCCGTGGCCCTCGCGCAGGGAGCCGTCTTCCAGTGCAATCTCCCAAGCGCCCGGCGGCTCCAGATCAAGCGGCTGGCCCGGCGCGCCCACATGCCAGCGCGGCAGGGGGCGCGGGGCAGTGAGATCGCGCAGCGCCGCTTCTACGGCTTCGGGATCCTCCGGTGTGAACCCCATGGCGCGCAAGAGAGCGGCGCGGGTTTCCGCACCGGTCTGGTGGTGCTGGCCGGTTACATCAACGAAGTCGGGCAGGATGCCCGCGGCCCGGGCAAGCGCAGCCAGCGCATCTTCCTGCGTCTCTGTCACAAGCCCTCACCGCCCGGTGCCATCCTGCCGATAGCAGTGCACGGGCCGCAGGGCGGGATCAATCGCCCGGTGCCCCTAGCGGCTGCGAAGGGACTCGATTCGTTCGTGATTGAGGCAGTAGCCGGGCAGTTCCGGCGCGCCCGGGGCGCCTTCCGCCCGCCAGCGCATGCAGGTTTCGCCCGCGGTGCAGTCCGCGCAACGCCGCACCATGCCATCATATTCGGCCTGCGTGATCTGGCCTTCCGCCAGAGCGCGGTCGAAATCCACGCCCGTCGTTTCCGCCATTCCGCGCATGAGCCACGCCCGGTCGGCAAGCTTCGTGTCATCCGTCATCGCCAAGGCCTCCGCAGTCCCGCCAGAGGCTGGGCGATGGGGCGGGGAAGCGCCTTGATACGGATCAAGGGGAGAGTTCAGGTTGCGGCGGAATTGACTTGGCGATCATGCGCTCAGCCTTGCGCCGCAATGCCGTTAAGGCGCGCCTACTTCGCGGCTAGGCGGAGACGCAAGCGCGGAACAAGGGCCGCAGGCCCGCCGCGCCATCGGCGGGCCCACCCCGGGCCCGGCGATCAGGTGAGGTCACGCGCCGACCAATCGCACTGCGGTGTCGCTGGGATAAAGCGCTTCGAACACGCGTTGCATCGCCGAACCTGGGCCCGCCGATGGCCCGGCTAAGCACCCTAGATCACAGGCAGCCGGATCTTGGGCCCTTTGGAGCGGATACTTTCCCCTAAAGCTGCGATGCCACGCGGCGCACGGTGGCGATGCGTTCGGCATTGGGCGGGTGGGTGCCAAGGAACCGGTCACCGGGATCGGGAATGCGGTTGAAGAACTCCGCCCCGCGCACCGGATCATAACCTGCGCGATGGGCGATCACCGTGCCAAGCGCATCCGCTTCCAGCTCGAACTCCTTGGAATAGCTGCGCGCGCCGATGGTGCCGCCGATCCGCTGCGCCTGTTCCACGGCGGCATCGTTGGCGCCCAGCACACCGGCCAGAACCGAGCCCAGGATCGCGCCCCCCACGGCCCGCTCCTGCGTTTTCGGGATATGCGCCTCGATATGGTGGGCCGCCTCATGGGCGAAGACGAAGGCCAGTTCATCGTCGTTGCGGGCATCTTCGATGAGCGCAATCGTGAAGCCGATGATCGGGCGGCCATTGTCATCGAGCGTTTGGAAGGCGTTGGGCGGCTGATTGCGCCGATCATCCACCACGACCCGGAAATCGCAATTGGTGTTCGGGCGCTCCTGGCGGCAGATCTGCTCCGAGACCGGCTCCATCCGCTGCACGACAGCGCGGAAGTTGGCAGCGGCCTGGCTTGCGGGCAGGCGGCCCGAGGCGCCGGATTGCGGCTGGGAGCTGGGCGCCTGGGGTGCAGGCCCCGTCGAAACGGTGCAGCCGGCCAGCACGGCGGCGGCCAGAAGCGCGGGGAGGAAACGCATGGGGTTCGCCCTCTGTGGTTCGTCGGAAAAGAAGTGTAGCGGCTTGGGGGCCGTCTGCCAGCCCCCGGGCCCTCACGCGCGCGTCAACCGAGGACGGAAAAGCTCGATTCGGCGTTAACCGGCCGTTTTCGGGAGTAAAATCCCACATCCACGGTTTTGCCGATATATGGCAAATCGAAAGAAAGCGGGGTGGAATCGTGATCATTCCCCGCTTCGCAATAGGCCACGAGCGCAGCCATCATCTTACCCGCGATGGGCGCGTTCTTGTACTGATTCCCGCTGGTGCCGCAGGCCATGTAGAAGCCGGGCAGCGCCGATTTATCGTAGATCGGAATCCAATCGGTTGACGCATCGTAAAGATCGACGACCCCGCGTGCCTGCGAGGGGATGCCGAGCGAAGGCACCCGCTGGCCGTAACGCAACGCCTGCACCGTCCATTGATCCGAGAACTCGCGGTTATAGTCTGTATCGTCATCCACCCATTCATGGGCGTCGCAGGGCGGATCCTCGCTGCCCACAAGGATGTGGTTGCCATGTTCGGGGCGGCAGTAGAGCGCGATATCGCTGTCAGACACGATGGTGCCGTTTGCCTCGAAATCAAAGCCTTCGGGCGCGGGCACATGCACCACCTCCTGCCGTAACGCGCGGGTGGAGATCGTCATGTCTTCGAGAACCCCCGCCATGGCGTTGATGCGGGCAGAGGCCGGGCCGGCCACGTTGATCACAACGGGCGCGTGCAGCTCTTCGCCATCGGCAAGCTTCACGCCGGTGGCGCGCCCGCCGGATTGCAGGATTTCGGCCACCTCGGCCTTCATCCGAAACGCCGCACCGTGGCGGGCAGCGGCATTGCCGAGGTTTTGCGACGAGAGCGCAGGATCGGTCACATAGCCCGCCTTGGGCCAGAAGACCGCGCCGCCGATGCGCCCGCCATTGGGCTGGCCGAAGCCCGGATCATCGCGCCGCTTGGCGGGGGCGAAACTGTCAAGCGCGTAGATCGGCAGTTTGGCGGCGATCTGGTCTGCGTCCCATTCCTCATAGGGGCAACCCAGATCGCGGCTGTTCACCATATGCTTTTCAAGCTGGCCATTGCCCTCGGTTTTCATCACCAGACAGCCGCATTCGATGAATTTCGCCAGCGCCTCGTCTGCGGGCGCCTGAAGATACTCGGCCCAGTCGCGCCAGTAGTGATAGCCCTCCCAGGCAAAGGCCGTGCCATCGAAGGTGGAATAATGCATGCGGATGATGGCGCAGGATCCGGCGGTGGAGCCATGGCCGGCTTTTGCGTTGCGATCCACGCTCAGCGTTTTCCAGCCCAGTTTTGCCAGCTCAAAGGCCACCGCGGTGCCGATCACCCCGGTGCCGATGATGATTGCGTCTGCCGTCTTGGTCATCCCACCTCTCCCGCTTCGCGCGCGCGCATTTCGGCCTTGAAGGCGGCGATATCCTCCGCCGCGGCCGCCTGGCCGGTAAAGCCTTCCACATAGGCCGCCACCCGGGCCAGCCGTTCCTCAAGGGTCTCGTTCAATTCCAACGCGTAGTAGCCGATCTGCTGGAAGTAGAGAATGCGGGCGCGGATATCGGCCTCGGGTTCCGCCGCGCCATGGCGGAGAAACATCCCGCGCACCGCCCGCAGCCGCGCGGCATCGGCGGCATCCACCACCCGGCGCACCTCCGGATCGCGCCGCGCCCATTCGCGCAGCGCGAAATCAAGCCGGTGATCGAAGCCATCGCGCCCCACGAAGGCACGAAAGAGGTTCATCACGGCTGCGGTGATGGCCTGGGCGGGCCGTTCGCAATGCTCAGCGATCACGCCGGTATTCGTTTGGTTCCAATGCGTTATGAGCGCATCCAAAAGCGCGCCGCGGCTTTCGAAATACCAATAGAAGCTGGAACGGGAAACGCCCAGCCGCTCTGACAGCGGCAGGATCTTCACCTGCTCCACCCCTTCGCGTACCAGCGTATCGAGCGCCGCGGCCAGCCAGTCGCCCCGGGTGGCCTTGCGATGCGCGGGGGCTTTTCCACCGTCCATCCCGCTTAACTCTCCGGCGCCGCGCCGCCCTCGGCGCGCCTTTTGGCGATGAAGCTTTCAAGCCAGCCGCGCCTGTCGCCCAGCGCATCGGGCGGGGTGAAGCCTTTGAGGATACCCTCCCAGATCCCCGTGGCGCGTTCCGATGCGGTGAGCCCGCCGCGCTCGCTCCAGGTTCCGAAATTCGACCAATCGGCGACAAGCGGTTCGTAGAAGGCGGCCTGATAACGCTCCATCGTATGGGAAGCGCCGAAGAAATGGCCGCCCGGCGGAACCTCCTGCAGCGCCTCAAAGGCGATGGCGCCGGCATCTTCGGCAGGCGGGGTGCACAGTTCCGCAAAGGTCTGGATCATCTCCATATCGGTGATGAGTTTTTCGTAGGAAACGGTAAGCCCGCCTTCTATCCACCCCGCGCCATGCAAAAGCACCGTAGCGCCGCCGAGGATCGCGCCCCAGGCGCTCATCTGCGTTTCATGGGCGGCCTGGGCATCGTTGATATTGGCCGCACATCCGGCGGCGGAGCGCCAGGGCAGCCCGACAAGCCGCGCAAGCTGGCCCGCGCCGAGATTGGCCTGCACCTGCTCGGGCGTGCCAAAGGCCGGGGCGCCGGATTTCATATCGACATTCGAGGCAAAGGCACCGTAGCAAACTGGCGCGCCGGGCCCGGCAATCTGCGCCAGCGTGATCGCCGCAAGCGCCTCGGCATGGCTGAGCGTGAGCGCGCCTGCGACCGTGGCGGGGGCCATCGCGCCCATCAGGCAGAAGGGTGTCACGATCGTCATCTGGCCCGCACGCGCGAAATCGATCAGGCCCATCGCCATCGGGATATCGATCTGGCGGGGCGAGTTGGTGTTCACGATGGTGTAGCACCAGGGTTCCTTGGAAAACGCCTCTGCCCCCAGCCCCCGCGCACCCGCGATCATCTCAAAGCAATCGGCCACCTGCCCCGCCCCACGGCTGAAGACAAACGGCACCTTGTCAGACAGTGTTAGCTCCGCCTCCGTCATCGCGTAGTGGCGCTCATGGGGCGGGATATCCTGCGGCTCTACCAGCGGGGGCAGCATGTGGAGCGCATCGAAATGCTGGGTCAGCATGAGAAGCTCGCGGAAATCCTCCAGCCGCCCGGGCCGCCGCCCGCGTTTGAGATCGGTGGCGTGCGGCGCGCCCGCGCCGGGCTGGATGGCAAGGCGCCCGAGCTCCAGCACGATATCGCGCGCCTTTGCCCCTGCGCGCAGAGTGAAGCTCTTCGGCGCGGTGGCAAGCGCGGCTTCGACGATATCGCGCCCGATCCACACCATCTCGCTCGCCTCATCCACCCGCGCGCCCGCCGTACGAAAAAGCGCGCGCGCTTCGGGGAGGAGGATCTTCATCCCCAGCTCTTCCAGCACCCGAAGGGCCGTGGCGTGCATCTGGCCCGCCGCATCATCGGAAAACGCGGGCACCGGCGGAAAAGGGTTCCGCAAGGTGCGGTAATCCACCTGGCGCGCACCCCCGCCCCCCCCAGGCCGGGGCCTGCGGCGGCGGCGCGCGCGCGGCTCGGTGGTGGCGCTCATCCCCGCATCGCCGCGCCTGCGGGATCGTAGGGTGACGGCGCAATCACCTGCGCTGCGCGTTCCACGCCCACGACATGCACGGAGAGGTCAGCGCCTTCTTCCGCCTGTTCGCGGCTGACCATGGCCATGGCAAGCGATTTATCCAGCGTGTGGCCGTAACCGCCGGAGGTTACGAAGCCCACGCGGGCGCCGTTGGCCCAGATCGGTTCATACCCGCTGGCTTCCGCCCCATCGGCGGCCACTTCCAGCGTGACGAGCTTTTGTGCTGGGCCGTTCCCGTCACGCTCGGTGATCGCCGCCTGACGGCCCACGAAATCGCCCTTCTCCCAGGCGATCCAGCGATCCATGCCCGTCATCCCGGGGGTGCGATCCTGGGTGAATTCGGCCGACCAGATGCCAAAGCTCTTCTCGATCCGAAGGGCGAGGAGCGCATTGAAGCCGTATTCGCGAATGCCCTCCCCGGCACCGGCTTCCAGCAGCATCCGCCGGAGCGCGATGTGTTCGGCGGCGCCGCAGTTGATCTCGTAGCCCAGTTCGCCGGAAACCGAGAGGCGCCCGACCTTGGCGCGGATCAGCCCGATATCGAAAGTGCCGCAGCCCATGAAAGGCAGCGCGCCGATATCGCCATCGGTGAGCTTTTCGATCACCGCACGGGATTTCGGGCCTGCAAGCGAGAAGCCCACTGTGGCATCGCCGATATCGCGCACCGTCACGCCCGCGTCGAGATGCTGGGTGAACCAGCGCATGTGCCATTCGCGCAGGTAGTAGCTGCCCATGATCCACCAGGTGCCATCGCCCCAGTTGAAAAGCGTGAGATCCCCTTTGAGCTTGCCTTCGGGCGAGAGCATCACGGCAAGCCTCGCGCGCCCGGGTTTGGGAAGCTTGGTGGACATCATGCGATCGAGCCACGCCTCTGCATTGGGCCCCGTGATTTCAAACCGCGAGAAGCCCGAGATATCGAGCAGGCCCACATCCTCGCGCACCGCCCTGCACTCTTCGCGCACGATTTCATGGGCGTTTGAGCGCTTGAGCGAGGGTTCTTCCTCAAAATCCTTCGGCGCGAAGTAAAGCGGGGTCTCCAGGCCCCAGCTGACGCCCCAGCGGGCGCCCGCCGCCGTCATCTCGGAATGCGCGGGCGCCATTTTCAGGGGCCGGCCTGCGGGCAGCTGTTCGTTGGGATAGGTCATCACGAAGCGGCGGGAATAGAACTGCCCCGTGGTTTGCTTGATGTATTCCTTGTTGGAGGCGAAATCGCCGTACCGCGCGATATCCATCGGCCAGGCATCGGCCTCGGTATCGCCGTGGATCATCCATTCCGCCAGGGTTTTGCCCACCCCCCCGCCTTGCAGGAAGCCCGCCATCACGCCGCAGGCAAGCCAGTAATTCGGCACACTGCTGACCGGGCCCACAAGCGGGTTGCCATCGGGCGAAAAGGTGAAGGCCCCGTTCACCCAGTTGCGGATGCCCACTTCGTTCAGGCAGGGGTAGCGCTGGAAGGCGAGGGTGAGTTCATCCTCGATCCGATCCGTATCTTCCTGCAGAAGCTCGATGCCGTAGTTCCACGGCGCGCCATCCATCATCCAGTGCTGGTGGTTGATTTCGTAGATCCCGACGAGGATGCCTTTCTGATCCTGCCGCATATAGGTGAAACCTTCGAGATCCACCGTCATCGGCACTTCGAAATCAAGCGCCTCAACCTCCGGGATCGTCTCGGTCAGGAAGTAGTGGTGTGCGAGCGGCGCGACGGGCAGTTCTAGCCCCACCATGCGCCCGCATTGCTTGGCCCAGAGACCGCCCGCGTTCACCACGTGCTCGGCCGTGATTGTGCCCTGTTCCGTTACCACCTCCCAAGCATCGCCCTTCCAGTTCAGTTCCAGGACCCGGTTGTGTTCGATTACATCCGCCCCGCGCATCTTCGCGGCGCGGGCATAGGCGTGAACGGTGCCGGTAGTATCGACATAGCCTTCGCGATCCGCCCAGAGCCCGCCGATCACGCCCTCGGTATCCATGATCGGGCAGGCTTTCTTCACCTCTTCGGGGGTCATCAGGTGGCAATCCTCGATCCCGATGGATTGGAAGACGCGGTAGGCCGCCTGCAGCCATTCCCAGCGCGCGGGCGCCGAGGCGATGGTGACCCCGCCTGTCATATGCAGGCCGATGGATTGGCCGCTCTCTTTCTCGACCTCGGCCAGAAGATCGATCGTATACGCCTGAAGCGCCGCCATGTTGGGATCGGCGTTGAGCGCGTGGATGCCGCCCGCCGCATGCCAGGACGAGCCCGCCGTGAGCACATTGCGTTCGATGATCGCCACATCCGTCCACCCGAACTTGGCCAGGTGATAAAGCACCGAGGCGCCGACAACGCCGCCCCCGATCACGACAACGCGGTATTGAGATTTCATCGGGCACCTCCTGGGTTGTGCGGGCCTGACTGTGCGGGCCTCGTTTTCGGGAACGCTAGGAAGCTCTGCGAGTCGTGTCTAGACATAACTGTACAGAACGCATGCGATTGATCCCGCGCGGGCGATCGGGCAGGCTCGGCCCGGCCAAATTCAAGGGGCCCCATGCCCGCGCTCGATGCCTTCCGCGCCGCGATCGGCGCCGATCATGTTCTGACCGATCCGCCCGCGCTGGCGCCGTATCTGACGGATTGGACAGGTGCCTATACCGGCACCGCCCTGGCGGCGCTGCGCCCCGGCAGCACCGGCGAAGTGGCCGCGCTTCTTCGGCTGGCCGGGGAACATGGCGTGCGGCTCATCCCCCAGGGCGGCAATACGGGCGTCTCCGCCGGGGCCACGCCGCCCAAAACGGGGCGGAATGCGATCCTCTCCACCGCCCGGCTCAACACGATCCGCGCTATCGATCCCGCCGCGCGCACGGCCACGGCGGAAGCTGGCGTGGTGCTCGAAACCCTGCAAGGCGCAACGGCGGAACACGGGCTCGATTTCCCGGTGATGTTCGGGGCGCGGGGCACGGCGCAGCTTGGCGGGGTTCTGGCCACCAATGCGGGCGGCGCCAATGTGCTGCGCCACGGCAATACCCGCGATCTGTGCCTTGGGATCGAGGCGGTGCTGCCCGATGGCCGCGTGATCGATACGCTTTCGGGGCTTCGCAAAGACAATTCGGGCTATGATCTGCGGCACCTCCTGATCGGCTCTGAAGGCACGCTGGGCATCATCACCGCGGCCACTTTGCGCCTCACCCCCGCGCCTGGCGCGCGGGCCACCGCCTTTCTCGCGCTCGAAAGCCTTGGCGCGGGGCTCGCGGTTCTGAACCGGCTGCAGGATGCCTCGGGCGGGCTGGTTGAAGCCTGCGAATGGCTGCCGCTGGCGATGATCGAGGCGATCCTCGCCGCGCATCCCACGCTCCGGGCGCCCCTCACCCCGATCCCCGCCCATGGGCTGCTTGTGGAGCTTGCCTCGGCACGGCCAAGCGATGCCGCGCCGGTGCTTGACGATCTGCTGCTTGCCGGGGTGGAGGCAGAGATGGCGGCGGGGCGGATCACCGATGGGATGGTCGCACATTCCGAGGCACAGCGCCGCGCGCTCTGGGCCCTGCGCGAGGCGGTGCTGCCCTCGATCCTCGCGGCGGGGGAGATGCTGGCGCTGGATGTCGCCCTGCCCCTGTCGCGCCTGCCGGCCTTCGTGGAAGAGGCGGATGCGGTTGCCGCGGCGCACGGGCTGCGCCCGCTTCTTGTGGCGCATCTGGGCGACGGCAATGTGCATTACACCGTGGTCGCCCCAGACGGCGGGGCGCTCGATCCCGCGCGGATGGGGGCCTATACCGAGGCGCTTCTCACCGTTCTGCGCAAGATGGGCGGCAGTTACAGCGCCGAGCACGGCATCGGGCGCGCCAAGGCGGGGCTACAGGCGCGGTGGAAAGACCCCGCCGCATTTGCGGCCCTTTGCGCGGTGAAGCAGGCGCTCGATCCCGCGGGCGTGCTGAACCCCGGCGTTCTCTTCCCCGAACAGGGCTGACGGAAGCGGCGCAAAAGAAAAGGGGCCGCCGATTGGCAGCCCCTTTCCGGAACTCAAAGCCGTTGGGCCAGCTTACATCATGCCGCCCATGCCGCCCATGTCGGGCATGCCGCCAGCGGGGGCTGCGCCCTCTTTGGCGGGCTTGTCGGCCACCATCGCTTCGGTGGTGATGAGAAGGCCCGCAACCGATGCGGCATCTTCCAGCGCGGTGCGAACAACCTTCGCGGGGTCGATCACGCCGAACTTGAACAGATCGCCGTATTCCTCGGTCTGCGCATTGAAGCCGAAGGACGCATCGCTCGATTCGCGGATCTTGCCGGCAACGACTGAACCGTCGACGCCTGCATTCTCGGCAATCTGGCGCAGCGGAGCTTCCAGCGCGCGGCGGACGATGGCGATGCCGGCATCCTGATCGCTGTTTTCCCCGGTCACGCCGTCAAGCGCCTTGGCGCCCTGCACCAGGGCAACACCGCCGCCCACAACGATGCCTTCCTGCACGGCCGCACGGGTGGCGTTCAGGGCATCGTCAACGCGATCCTTGCGCTCTTTCACTTCCACTTCGGTCATGCCGCCCACGCGGATAACGGCAACGCCGCCGGCGAGCTTGGCCACACGTTCCTGAAGCTTCTCACGATCGTAATCCGAGGTCGTTTCCTCGATCTGGCCGCGGATCTGCGCCACGCGGGCCTCGATCTCGGCCTTCTCGCCGGCACCATCCACGATGGTCGTCTCGTCTTTGGTGATCGAGATGCGCTTGGCGGTGCCGAGCATGTCCATCGTCACGCTTTCGAGCTTCATGCCGAGATCTTCCGAGATCACCTGGCCGCCGGTGAGGATCGCGATGTCCTGCAGCATGGCCTTGCGGCGATCGCCGAAGCCCGGGGCTTTGACGGCCGCGATCTTCAGGCCGCCGCGCAGCTTGTTGACCACGAGCGTGGCAAGCGCTTCGCCTTCCACGTCTTCCGCGATGATGAGAAGCGGCTTCGACGATTGGATGACCGATTCCAGAAGCGGCACCATCGGCTGCAGCGACGAGAGCTTTTTCTCGTGCAGCAGGATAACGGCGTCTTCCAGCTCGGTCGTCATCTTGTCGGGGTTCGTTACGAAGTAGGGCGAGAGGTAGCCGCGATCGAACTGCATCCCTTCGACAACGTCTTTTTCCGTCTCCAGGCCCTTGTTCTCTTCCACGGTTATCACGCCGTCATTGCCGACCGACTGCATCGCTTCGGCGATGTGGCGGCCAATCTCGGCTTCGCCATTGGCCGAAATCGTGCCGACCTGCGCAACCTCGTCGCTATCCTTGACCTCACGCGAGGCGTTCTTGATGTGGTCGATAACGGTGGCAACCGCGGTGTCGACGCCGCGCTTGAGATCCATCGGGTTCATCCCGGCGGCGACCGATTTCATGCCTTCGCGCACGATGGCCTGGGCCAGAACGGTGGCGGTGGTGGTGCCGTCGCCGGCCTCATCGGCGGTGCGGCTGGCGACTTCTTTCACCATCTGCGCGCCCATGTTTTCGAACTTGTCTTCAAGTTCGACTTCCTTGGCAACCGTCACACCGTCCTTGGTGATGCGCGGCGCGCCGAAGGATTTCTCGATCACAACATTGCGGCCTTTGGGGCCCAGCGTCACCTTCACCGCGTCTGCAAGGATGTTCACACCCTTGAGCATGCGGTTGCGGGCGTCGGTATCGAATTTGACGTCCTTAGCAGCCATCTTCGCTACTCCTGTTTGAATTCAGTGATGTCTTTGTTCGGAACGGCGATCAGGCGAGGACGCCCAGAATATCGCTTTCCTTCATGATCAGAAGCTCTTCGCCTTCCAGCGTGATCTCGGTGCCCGACCACTTGCCGAACAGGATCTTGTCGCCGGCCTTGACGTCCATCGCGATGCGATCGCCGTCATCGTCCTTGGCGCCTGCGCCAACGGCAACAACTTCGCCCTCGGCGGGCTTTTCCTTGGCGCTGTCGGGGATGATCAGGCCACCAGCGGTTTTCTCGTCGCTCTCGACGCGGCGTACCAGCACACGGTCATGAAGCGGAGTGAATGCCATCTTGAACGCTCCTCAGGTTCACGGTTTCTCCCAATCAGCACTCGTATGGTGTGAGTGCTAACGGCAGCGATTTAGGTAACCGCCGATGGGCTGTCAACACCGTTCGGTGGCCCCCGGCGCAAGAATTCTTCCGTCGCCAACCGTGCGCGGCCCGGCTATGGCTGCGCCATGTCTGACGCGCCGAACCGCCCCCGTGTGCTGGCCATCGCTGAAGCGGCAAACCCGGAATGGGTTTCGGTGCCGCTTGTGGGCTGGTCGCTCGCCCATGCGCTGCGCGAGGTGGCCGATCTTCACCTTGTCACCCACATCCGCAATCGCGAGGCGATCCTGCGGGCGGGTTACGCAGAGGGGCGCGACGTGACCTTCATCGATAGCGAGGCGCTCGATCGCCCGGTCTGGCGGCTGAGCCAGGCGCTGCGGATGGGCGGCGGCAAGGGGTGGACGGTGGTGACGGCGCTGAAATCGCTTTCCTACCCCTATTTCGAACATCTCGTCTGGCGCCGGTTCGGCCCCGCGATCCGGGCGGGCGACTACGATATCGTGCACCGGATCACGCCGCTTACGCCAACGGCGCCAAGCCGCATCGCTGCGAAGTGCCATGCGGCGGGCGTTCCGTTCGTTTTGGGCCCGCTCAATGGCGGGGTGCCCTGGCCGCCGGGCTATGGGGCCGAACGGCGGCGGGAGCGCGAGTGGCTTTCCTACCTTCGCGGGGCCTACAAGCTTTCGCGCGGGCGCGGGGCCACGGCGCGGGCGGCGGCGGCGATCCTTGCCGGCTCGCACCATACCGCGGGGGAATTGCCGCCCGAGGCCGCGGGCAAGGTCTTCCACCTGCCCGAAAACGCCATTGATCCGGCGCGTTTCAACCAGGTCGCCGCACAATCGCCCGAGGGCCCGTTGCGGGGCGCCTTCGTGGGGCGGCTCGTGCCCTATAAGGGCCCCGATATGCTGATCGAGGCCGCGCTGCCGCTTTTGCAGGCAGGCCGCCTCACGCTGGATATCGTGGGTGAAGGGCCGCTGGCGGAACCGCTGCGCGAGGCAATCCGCGCGGGCGGCGCAGAAGGGGCGGTCACGCTTCACGGCAATGTCGATCACGGGCGGGTGCAGGATATTCTCGCTGGGGCGCATCTTCTGACCTTCCCGTCGGTCCGCGAGTTCGGTGGCGGCGTGGTGCTGGAGGCGATGGCGCTGGGAGTTGTGCCCCTGATCGTGGATTACGCCGGGCCGGGGGAGCTTGTGGGGCCGGAGACCGGGCTCAAGATCCCAGTCGCCCCGCGCCCGGAGCTTGTGGCCGCCTTCCGCGCTGCGCTTGAGCGCCTGGCTGAAGACCGGGGGGCCCTTCCGGCGCTCGCTTCTAACGCCCGTGCGGAGGTGGCGCGGCATTTCACCTGGGCCGCGAAGGCACACAAGGTTGCGGCGGTCTACGATTGGGCGCGCGATCCTGGCGCGGAACGGCCGGATCTGAGCCGGATCTGAGCGCGCCAATTTGCCCGCCGCCGTGCCGTGACATCGCCGTGACATCGCGGGGCGCCGCCCCTATAAGCCACCGCGAAACGCACCACGACACCTCCCAAATGGAAGCGCTGCAATGACCACACTGGTTTTTGGCCATAAATCCCCCGACACCGATTCCACCGGCTCTGCCCTGATCTGGGCCTGGTATCTGAGCGAAGTGAAGGGCACGGCCGCCGAACCCCGGCTTCTGGGCGAACCCAATACCGAAGCAGCCTTCATGCTGGAGCGCTGGAACCTCGACAAACCCGCGATGCTGGGCGATCTGGCCGAAGGCACGCCGGTGGTGATCGTGGATACCAACAACCCCGCCGAACTGCCCGAGGGCGTGAATGCCGCCGATATCCAGGGCATCATCGATCACCACAAGCTTGTGGGCGGGCTGGAAACCAAGGGGCCCATCGATATCACGATCCGCCCGGTGGCCTGCACCGCCACGATCCTCCACGATCTGATGGGCGAGGATGCCGCGCGGATGCCGGAGCCGGTGCGCGGCGCGATGCTGACCTGCATTCTCTCTGACACGCTTGAATTCCGCTCGCCCACCACCACCGAGCATGACCGCGCGGTGGCCGAGGCGCTGGCAACGGATCTTGGCATTTCGATCCCGGACTATGCGGCAGAGATGTTTGCGGCGAAATCGGATGTTTCCGCCTTCTCGGAAGCCGAGCTTCTGCGGATGGACAGCAAGGAATACGAAGTGGGCGGAAAGCGCTTTCGCGTATCCGTTCTGGAAACCACCGCGCCGGGCACGGTGCTTTCCCGCAAGGATGCGCTGATGGAGGCGATGGGGCCCGTGGCTGCGGAGGACGGCGCCGATCAGGTGCTGCTCTTCGTTGTCGATATCCTCAACGAGGAGGCCACGCTTCTGGTGCCGAACGATCTGGTCAAATCGGTGGCCGAGAAGAGTTTTTCCACCGCCGTGGCGGGCGATACCGTGGTGCTGCCCGGCATTGTGAGCCGCAAGAAGCAGATCATCCCGAACCTTGCCGTTTGACCCCCGCGCCCGGGGGTTCGCGCGCCGGAGGCCCTGAATGACGCGTATCATCACCTCGCTTGCCGAAATCTCCGCAAGTTACGATGCGGTTTTCTGCGATCTCTGGGGCTGCCTGCATAACGGGATCGCCCCCTTCCCCGCGGCGGTCTCGGCGCTGCAGGCCTTCCGCGCAGGCGGCGGACGTGTGGTGCTGCTCACAAACGCGCCCCGGGCCCGCGCCGAGGTGGAAAAACAGCTGACCGCCATGGGCGTGCCCGCCGATTGCTGGGATACCATTGCCACTTCGGGCGACAGCGCGCGGCTGGCGATGTTCCGCGGCACCGTGGGCCATCGCGTCTACTTCATCGGGCAGGAGACGGATCTGCCGTTTTTCGAGCCGATCCACCTGCTTGAAAACTGCCCGCAGATACACCGCGTGGCGCTTGCCGAGGCCGAGGGTATCGTGTGCACCGGCCCGGTGGATCCCCATGCGGACCCGGAGGTCTACCGCCCCGACTTTCTCTACGCCAAGCAGAAGGGGCTGAAGCTTCTTTGCGCCAATCCCGATATCGTGGTGGATCGCGGCGAAAGCCGGGAATGGTGCGCAGGCGCGCTGGCCGCGCTTTACACGGAGATGGGCGGGGAGAGCCTTTACTTCGGCAAACCGCACCCGCCTGTCTACGATCTGTCGCGACGGCGGCTGGCCGAGTTGGGCCGCGATGTGCCCGATGCCCGCATCCTTGCGATCGGCGATGGTATCCAAACCGATATCAAAGGGGCGCTTGGGGAAGACATTGATTCCCTTTTCGTAACGGGCGGGCTGGCGGCGGCAGAGACAAAAACGTCGCACAGCCCCGCGCCGGATGCACTAAGCGCTTACATCCAAAGGGAAATGATTGAACCCACCTTCGCAATAGGGCAGCTACGCTGACCCTTAATTCGCTGGACATTTCGCACCTGCAGCGTAATTAAATTGCGCACATCAGGCAGATGATGTGCAAAAGTTGCGAAGGGGTTCGGGATGCTCGACAATATGCCACGCGGCACAATCGTTATCGAAGAGCTCGAAATCGGCATGTCCCGCGAGCTTCTGAAGGAAGTGACGGACCGCGATATCGAACTGTTCGCCGAGGTCTCGACCGACCGGAACCCGGTGCATCTTGATGACGATTACGCGCAGGACACCATCTTTGAGGGCCGCATCGCCCACGGGATGCTGACCGCCGGCCTGATCTCGGCAGTAATCGGCGAACAGCTTCCCGGCCACGGCACCGTTTACCTTGGCCAATCGCTGAAATTCATGGCGCCTGTGCGGCCTGGCGATATGGTGCGCGCGATCGTCACGGTGATGGAGATCGATCACGGCAAACGGCGCGTTACGCTCGACACGCGCTGCGAGGTCGAGGGCAAAACCGTGCTGAAGGGCGAGGCCACCGTGCTGGCCCCCACCGCCAAGTTCGACTGACGCTTGCACCCCTGAACCCGCAGGGCTATCGGGGGCGCCATGCGGATCATCCGGGATTACCAGTTCACGCCCGAGGCCGATCGCGGCGCGGCCGCGGCCATCGGCAACTTCGATGGCGTGCATCTGGGCCACCAGGCGGTGATCTCGCTGACTGCGAAAACCGCCCGCTCCATCGGCGCCCCGAACGGGATTGTGACCTTTGAGCCGCATCCCCGCGAACATTTCACGCCCGAGGCCCCGACCTTTCGCCTGATGAACGCCGCCGCGCGGGCCAACAGGCTGAAAAAGCTGGGCGTTTCGCGGCTCTTCGAGATTAGCTTCAACGCCGCGCTGGCCGGGCTTTCGGCCCAGGATTTTGCCCGCCAGGTCCTCTCCCAGGGCCTAGGGCTGCGCCATGTGGTGGTGGGCCAGGATTTCCGCTTCGGCGCAGGGCGCGAGGGCACGGCGGAGGCGCTGACCGGCTTTGGCGCAGAGCTGGGCTTTGGCGTTACCATTGCGCCGCTTCTGGCCACCGGCGGCGTTGAGGTTTCTTCCACGCGCATCCGCGAGGCGCTGAGCGCGGGCCGCCCCGAAGACGCCGCGCAGATGCTGGGCCACCTGCACCGGATCGAGGGCGAGGTGATCCGTGGCGATCAGCGCGGGCGCGAGCTGGGCTATCCCACCGCGAATATGGGCCTCACCGGGCTGCATCTGCCGAAATTCGGCGTTTACGCCGTGCGGGTGGAGGTGCTGGGCAACGGGGGGCCGGAGCAGTTCGATGGCGTGGCCTCGCTGGGCGTGCGCCCGATGTTCGGCGAGAACGACGCCAATCTCGAAACCCATCTCTTCGATTTCGAGGGCGATCTTTACGGCAAAACGCTCTCCGTGGCGCTCGTGGCCTATCTCAGGCCCGAGCAGAAATTCGAGAACGTCTCCGCGCTGGTCGCCCAGATGGGCACCGATAGTGCGAAGGCGCGCGAAATCCTTGCCGCCTGACCCCATCCACCGCGACGGCCTGCGTGACAGGTATTGGGAACGTGTGCCTCTGAAGAACCTCACCGCGCGGGAGTGGGAGGCGCTGTGCGATGGTTGCGGGAAATGCTGCCTCAACAAGCTGGAGGATGAGGATACCGGTGAGGTGGAGTTCACCCGCGTGGCCTGCCGGCTGCTGGACGATGAGACCTGCCGCTGCGGGCAATACGATATCCGCAAGACGCTGGTGCCCGAATGCGTGGTGCTGACGCCCGAGACCCTGGCCGATGTGGCCTATTTCATGCCGACCACCTGCGCCTATCGCCTGCTGCACGAGGGCAAGCCGCTTTATGATTGGCACCCGCTGATTTCCGGCACCGCCGAAAGCGTGCATGACGCCGGCGTTTCGGTGCGCGGCTGGACGGTGCCGGAATTCGAAGTACCCGAAGAGGAATGGGAGGATCACGTGATCGAGGAGCCGAGGGGGTGAATTTCGGGTCGGACAATATGGGCCCCGTCCATCCGCAGGTGATGGAGGCGCTTGTGGCCGCCAATGTGGGCTATGCCCTGCCCTATGGCGAAGACAACCATACCGCCACCGCCATTGCCCGGATCCGCGAGGTGTTTGAGGCGCCGGAGGCAGAGGTGTTCCTCGTGCCGCTCGGCACTGCGGCCAATGCGCTGGCGCTTTCGGCGCTCGTGGCGCCCTGGCAGGCGATCTATTGCAGCGAGGTGGCGCATATCCACTGCGATGAATGTGCGGCGCCGGAATTCTATACTGGCGGCGCGAAGCTTGTTCTGGTGGGGGAAGAGGCGGCCAAGATCACCCCCGCGGCGCTGGAGGCGGCGATCGCCGAGGGGCTCGCTCGCGGGCTGCATTACGTGCAGCCGGGCGCGGTTTCGCTGACCCAGGTGACCGAACGCGGCACGGTCTATTCGCTGGACGAACTGCGCGCCCTCTGCGCCGTGGCCAAGGCCCGGGGCCTGCCGGTGCATCTTGACGGCGCGCGGTTTGCCAATGCGCTGGTTGCGCTCGGCTGCACGGCGGCGGAGATGACGTGGAAGGCGGGCGTGGATGTTGTGAGCTTCGGGGGCACGAAGAACGGGCTCATGGCGGTGGAAGCGATCGTGTTCTTCAAGCCCGAACAGGCGCAGAACGTGGCCTTTCTGCGCAAGCGCGCGGGGCATCTTTTCTCGAAGGGCCGCTATCTTGGGGCGCAGATGGCGGCCTATCTCGAAGGCGGGCTCTGGCTTGATCTGGCCGCGCGGGCCAATGCCGCGGCGGCGCGGCTGGCGGCAGGGCTTGCGGAGGTCCCGGGCGGCGCGATCCTGCACCCCGTCGAGGCGAATATGATCTATGCGGCCCTGCCCCGCGCCGCGCACCGCCGGGCCATCGAAGGCGGCGCGGAATACTTCCTGACGCTTGAAGATGTTGCTGGCGGGGCGGGCGATGATCCGCTGCCGGCGCGCTTTGTTTGCGACTGGTCGGTGCCCGAAGCGGAGATCGATCGGTTCCTTACGCTCCTGCGCGGGTAAGCGCGCCCGCGATCGCCGCCGCGGTTTCGCCCGGATGGGTGATCGGCACCATATGCGCAGCACTGGGGATGACGGTTTCGCGGGCCTCGGGCAACCGCCCCAGAAGCGCTTCGTGGATTGCGGGCACGATCGCGGGGCTCGCAGCACCGCGGATGAGGTGCACCGGGGCCGTGAACGCCTCAAGGCGCCCTTCGGCAAGAAGGCCCGCCGCATCATCGATCAACCCCGGTACGGAATCCTCAATCGTATAGATCCGCTCGGTCAGGTAGCGGCGTTGGGGCTCAGGCGTTTCGGCCCAGGGCGCGCCGCCCCAGATGCGGGAGAAGGCGCGCGTTGCGGCCACGTCATCGCCCAGGGCGACCGCCTGCGCATAGGGCTCGACAAGCGCAAGGTAATCGGCGAAGGCGCCCGGCCGGGCCGTTCTGGCCGCTGCGAAAAGCACCGGTTCGATCAGCGTGAGGCTTAGCGTCTGCGCCGGGCGCGAAAGCGCCACGCCCAGCGCGGTGACTGCGCCGAAGGAATGGCCGATGATATGCATCGGGTGCTCTGCGAAGGTTTCCCCCACCGAGATGCAGGCGGAGAGATAGTTTCCCTCGCGATCCCAGCGGGCGCTCAGGCCATGGCCCGGCAGATCGAAGGCCGTCATCGCAAGCCGGGGCGCGAGCCCCTCCATCACACCCGCCCAGGCTTTGGATCGGGCCAGCCCGCAATGGATCAAAAGTGCGGGCTCGGCACCGCGCCCGCCCGTGATCCAGTGAATGCGATGCCCGGCGCGCACGCCTTCGGGCATCAGATCTCCCCGGCGAGATGCAGATCAAGCTGATAGAGCCTGTCCTGCCCCCAGAACCGCGCATCGGTTTCGGCCACAATGTAGAAGGGTGCGCCGAAACAGCCGCGGTTCACCGCCTCATCAAGGTTGCGCTCATATTGCTCGGCCCCGGCCAGCAAGCCGCGATCGGCAATACCCGGATCGAACCCGGCCTCTTCGAGGCAGGCGCGGATCACGTCATCCTGCGCGATATCCTTCTCATCGGCCCAGCAGGAGCGGCCGATGGCGTGGACGAGCATTCCCATATCGCCGCCCCCCGCCTCGGCCGCCGCAATTGCGGCATAGGCTGCGGGCGCGCCGTTGGTGGGCCAATGCGCGGGGTGCTGGTTGAGGGGCAGGCCCTGAAGCTTGGCGTTCCGCGCCAGTTCCTGCAGCCGGTATTCCTGCCGCGAAACATGCCGCTCTTTCGGGGGGATGCCGCCGGTACGCGCAAAGAGCGCCATGATATCGAGCGGTTTGTAGGAAACCGTTGCGCCGTGCTTTTCGGCAATCTGCTCCAACCGCGTGCCCGCCAGGTACGTATTGGGCGAAATCGGAGCAAAGAAGTAATCGATATGCGCCATTTCTTACCTCCCGCAAAGCGCCATGTTTGCGCGGCCTACGCCCCGTGTTAAGCGGTGTCAACGTTACGAATCTGTCATCTCCCACACGCGAGAGAGGCCGCCGCATATGCCCCATCAGCCCGACCCGAAACTGATCTCAGGCAATGCCAACCGGCCGCTTGCCGAAGCCGTTGCACGGCGGGTCGCGATGCATCGCGGCGTGCGCACGGGGCTTGTGGATGCGCGGGTGGAGCGCTTCAACGACGCCGAGATCTTCGTGGAGGTGTTCGAGAATGTGCGGGGCGAGGATATGTTCATCCTCCAATCCACATCGAACCCCGCCAACGACAATCTCATGGAGCTATTGATCATGACGGATGCGCTGCGCCGGTCTTCCGCCGCGCGCATTACCGCCGTGATCCCCTATTTCGGCTATGCCCGGCAGGATCGGCGCACCAAGGCGCGCACGCCCATCACCGCGAAGATGGTGGCCAACATGATGGTCAGCGCCGGGATCGAGCGGGTGCTGACGATGGATCTGCACGCCGCGCAAATCCAGGGCTTTTTCGATATCCCGGTGGACAATCTCTATGCCTCGCCCGTCTTCGCGCTCGATATCCAGCACCAGTTCCGCGATCTATCGAAGGTCACCGTGATCTCGCCCGATACCGGCGGGGTGGCGCGCGCGCGCGAACTGGCCCAGCGGATCGGCTGCGCGCTCGCCATCGTGGACAAGCGGCGCGAGCGGCCCGGCGAAGTGGCGGAGATGACGATTATCGGCGAGGTGAAGGGCCAGACCTGTATCATCGTGGACGATATCTGCGATACCGCCGGAACGCTCTGCAAGGCCGCCGACGTGCTGATCGAGAACGGCGCGAAGGAAGTGCATTCCTATATCACCCACGGCGTGCTTTCGGGCCCGGCGGTGGGGCGGATCACGAACTCGGCCATGAAAAGCCTTGTGATCACCGATTCCATCCAGCCCACGGATGCGGTGAAACAGGCGGCCAATATCCGCATCGTGCCCACGGCACCGATGTTTGCCCAGGCGATCCTGAACATCTGGAACGGCACCAGCGTGTCATCGCTTTTCGATCCCGCGACGCTCGAGCCGATCTACGAAGGCATGTATATGAACGCCTGACGGCAGAGCGGGGGCGCGAAACGAAACGGGCCCGCGCCAAGCGGCACAGGCCCGAAATCCAAGAATTCGCAGGGGGTTAGCTGGCGCGAACCCCGATCAGATCGCCCACCGCCTCGATATCGGCGATGCGCTTGGCGGCGGCATCCGCGCCGTCGGGCCCGGCGCGTTCCGCTGCATCGCGCGCTTCGGCAAGCAGGCTGCCCATATAGTCCGCCGTCACCTCGCCTTTCGGCATCGCGGCTTCGGCCAGCACCGTGGTGCCCTCACTGCCGATCTCGGCAAAGCCGCCGGTAACCACGTATTCTTCGGCACCGCCCGCGGTTTCAACCGTGAGAACTCCGGGCCGCAGCGTGGTGATCGTGGGAGCATGGTCCGGCATCGCCGTCATATCGCCCTCGGTGCCCGGAATACGCACCGCGGTGGCCTCAAGCGAGGCCAGGCGCCGTTCAGGCGAGACCAGATCGAATTGCATCGTATCGGCCATAGGCCCTCCTTTAGGCGGCTTCCGCCGCCATGCGTTCGGCCTTCGCGATCACCTCATCGATATCGCCGACCATGTAGAAGGCGGCTTCGGGCAGGTGATCGTATTCGCCGGCCACAACGGCCTTGAACGAGGCGATGGTCTTCTCAAGCGGCACCTGAACGCCGGGCGAGCCGGTGAACACCTGCGCCACGTCGAAGGGCTGCGAGAGGAAGCGCTGGATCTTCCGGGCACGGGCCACGGTAAGTTTGTCTTCTTCCGAAAGCTCATCCATCCCGAGGATCGCGATGATATCCTGCAGCGATTTATAGCGCTGGAGGATCCCCTGCACATCGCGGGCCACGCTGTAATGCTCTTCGCCGATCACGGCGGGGTCAAGCAGGCGCGAGGTGGAATCGAGCGGGTCCACCGCCGGATAAATCCCAAGCTCGGAAATCGCGCGCGAAAGCACCGTGGTGGCATCGAGGTGGGCGAAGGAGGTGGCAGGCGCCGGGTCGGTAAGGTCATCCGCCGGCACGTAAATCGCCTGCACCGAGGTGATCGAGCCGCCTTTGGTGGAGGTGATCCGCTCCTGCAGCGCGCCCATATCGGTGGCGAGCGTCGGCTGGTAGCCCACCGCCGAAGGAATCCGGCCGAGAAGGGCCGACACTTCGGACCCGGCTTGCGTGAAGCGGAAGATGTTATCGACGAAGAACAGAACATCGGTGCCGGACTGATCGCGGAACTGTTCGGCCAGGGTCAGGCCCGTGAGGCCCACACGCGCGCGCGCGCCCGGCGGTTCGTTCATCTGGCCGTACACCAGCGCCACTTTCGATTCTTCGAGATTTTCCTCGTTGATCACGCCGGATTCGATGAATTCGTAATAGAGGTCATTGCCCTCGCGCGTGCGCTCGCCCACCCCGGCAAAAACCGAAAAGCCCGAGTGCACTTTGGCGATGTTGTTGATCAGCTCCTGAATCAGAACCGTCTTGCCCACGCCGGCGCCGCCGAAGAGGCCGATCTTGCCGCCCTTGGCGTAGGGGGCGAGGAGATCAACCACCTTGATGCCGGTGACGAGGATCTCCGATTCCGTTGCCTGATCGGCAAATTCGGGCGCGGGCTGGTGGATCGCGCGATGTTCATCCGCCTCCACCGGGCCGCCTTCGTCAATCGGTTCGCCCACCACGTTGAGGATCCGGCCAAGGGTGCTGTTGCCAACGGGCACGGTGATCGGGCCATCGCTATCAGTAACCTCCTGCCCGCGCACCAGACCTTCGGTGGAATCCATCGCGATGGTGCGTACCGTGCTTTCGCCAAGGTGCTGGGCCACTTCCAGCACCAGGCGCTTGCCGTTGTTATCGGTTTCGAGCGCGTTGAGGATCTCGGGCAGATGATCGTCGAACTGAACGTCGACGACCGCGCCGATCACCTGGGTGATTTTGCCTTTTGCGTTTGCCATCTGTTGATGTCTCCCGGGAAACTCAGAGCGCCTCGGCGCCCGAGATGATTTCGATCAGTTCGTTGGTGATCACGGCCTGGCGTGAGCGGTTGAATTCGATGGTCAGCTTTTCGATCATGTCGCCAGCGTTGCGGGTGGCGTTATCCATCGCGCTCATCCGTGCGCCCTGTTCGGAGGCCGCGTTTTCGAGCAGCGCCGCGAAGATCTGCGTGGCCACGCCGCGGGGCAGCAGATCGGCGAGGATCGCCTCTTCATCGGGCTCGTAATCGTAAAGCGTGGAGCTGCCTTCCTCCGGCGCCTCGAAATCGGCGGGGATGATCTGCTGCGCCGTCGGCTCCTGATTGATCACCGAAACGAAGGTGTTGAAGAAGATCGTGGCCACATCGAACTCGCCCGCATCGAAGCGGCCAAGCAGATCGCGCGCGATATCGGCGGCGTTGGCATAGCCGATGCGTTTGACCTCGGAGAGATCGACGTGATCGACGATCTTATCCCCCCAGTCGCGGCGCAGCTGTTCGCGGCCCTTCTTGCCAACGGTGAGGATCTTCACCGTCTTGCCTTCGCCTTGCAGCTTGTCGGCATGGGTTCGGGCCAGGCGCACGATGGAGGAGTTGAAGCCGCCGCAAAGCCCGCGCTCGGCTGTCATCACCACCAGAAGATGCACCTTGTCATCCCCGGTGCCGCTGAGCAGTTTCGGCGCGCTTTCGCTTTCGCCGACACCCGCGGCAAGGCCCGCGAGCACGGCGTTGAAGCGTTCGGCATAGGGCCGCGCCTGTTCGGCGGCATCCTGGGCGCGGCGCAGTTTCGCCGCCGCCACCATCTGCATCGCCTTGGTGATCTTCCGCGTGGATTTCACGCTTTCGATCCGGTTCTTGAGGTCCTTCAGACTGGGCATCTCAACGCTCCCTCAGGCTTCAGGAGAAGCCGTTGGCGTAATCGTCGATCGCCGCCTTGATCCGGTCGGCCGCCTCACCTTTCACCTTGGGATCCTCGTTGGTGATCCAATCGAGCAGATCCTGGTTCTTCGAGCGCAGATGCGTGAGCAGCCCCTGTTCGAACCGTCCGACATCGCCCACCGGGATATCGTCGAGATACCCGTTGGTGCCGGCGAAGATCACGCAAACGATCTCGGCATTGGTAAGCGGCGAATACTGCGGCTGCTTCATCAGCTCGGTCAGCCGCGCGCCGCGGTTGAGAAGCCGCTGGGTGGCCGCATCGAGATCTGACCCGAACTGCGCGAAGGCCGCCATCTCGCGGTACTGCGCGAGTTCCAGCTTCACCGGGCCCGCAACGGATTTCATCGCATTGGTCTGGGCCGACGAGCCCACGCGCGAAACCGAGAGACCGGTGTTCACCGCCGGGCGGATGCCCTGGTAGAACAGTTCGGTTTCAAGGAAGATCTGGCCATCGGTGATCGAAATCACGTTGGTGGGAATAAACGCCGAAACGTCGCCCCCTTGGGTTTCGATGATCGGCAGTGCCGTCAGAGAGCCCGCGCCATTGTCTTCGTTCATCTTCGCCGAGCGTTCCAGAAGGCGCGAGTGAAGGTAGAACACGTCGCCCGGATAGGCTTCACGCCCCGGCGGGCGGCGCAGCAGGAGCGACATCTGACGGTAGGCCACGGCCTGTTTGGAGAGATCATCGTAGACGATCAGCGCATGGCGGCCATTGTCGCGGAAAAACTCGGCCATGGCCGGTGCGGCATAGGGCGCCAGGAACTGCATCGGCGCCGGATCAGACGCGGTTGCGGCCACAACGATCGAGTATTCGAAGGCGCCCGATTCCTCGAGCCGCTTCACAAGCTGCGCGACGGTGGAGCGCTTCTGGCCCACGGCGACGTAAACGCAGTAGAGCTTCTTCGATTCATCGTCGCCCGCGGCATCGTTGTAGCTTTTCTGGTTCAGGATGGTGTCGAGCGCGACGGCGGTTTTGCCCGTCTGACGGTCACCAATGATCAGCTCGCGCTGGCCGCGGCCGATCGGGATCATCGCGTCCACCGATTTCAGGCCCGTGGCCATCGGTTCATGCACCGATTTACGCGGGATGATGCCCGGGGCCTTCACATCTGCCACCCGGCGCTCGCCCGCATTGATCGGGCCCTTGCCATCCAGCGGGTTGCCCAGCGCATCAACCACCCGGCCCAGCAGCGCATCGCCCGCAGGCACGTCCACAATCGCGTTGGTGCGCTTGACGGTATCGCCTTCCTTGATGTCGCGGTCGGAGCCGAAGATCACGACGCCCACATTGTCGGCTTCAAGGTTGAGCGCCATGCCCATGATGCCGCCGGGAAATTCGACCATCTCGCCGGCCTGAACGTTATCAAGCCCGAAGACGCGGGCGATCCCGTCACCGACCGAAAGCACGCGGCCTACTTCGGCGACTTCCGCCTCTTGCCCGAAGTTCTTGATCTGGTCCTTGAGGATCGCAGAAATTTCGGCTGCCTGGATTCCCATCTATCCAACCTCTTTCATGGTGTTCTGGAGCGCGGCGAGCTTGGAACGGATCGAGGTATCGATCATCCGAGAGCCGACCTTAACGACAAGTCCGCCGATGAGGCTTTCATCGACGGACATCTTGATTTTCACATCTTTGCCCACACGGGCCTTCAGCGTTTCGGCCAGTTTGGCCTGCTGATCGCTACTGAGCGCCTTGGCGGCGGTGACATCGGCGGTCACCTCGCCCTTTGCCTCGGCAATAAGGCGGCTGAGTTCGCCCAGAAGCTGCGGCAGCACAAAAAGCCGGCGCTTCGAGGCCATCAGCGAGAGCGTGTTGGCAACGGTGCCCGACAGCCCCATTTTTTCAGCGATGGCGCCCATCGCAGCCGCTTGTTCTTCGCGCCCGTAGACAGGCGAGTCGATCAGGGCGCGCAGGTCTTCGCTTTCGTCGATGGCCGCAGAGAGCGCGGCGATATCGCTTTCCAGCGCATCCAGGGCGTTGTCTTCGCGGGCCAGTTCAAAAACAGCGGTTGCGTATCGGGCGGCGATGCCGGTCGAAATCGAAGCTGGTTCTGACACGTCTTCCCTTCCCGTTTCTGCCCGCTCTCCAGCCCGCCCGGTGCGGCACGTCGGCCCGTTAAAGGCAGGAGAGGCTCGGCATAGTGCGGCACGGCCAGGACGGCGTGCCGAAAAATCAGCGTGGATGTAACAGACAGCTTCCAGCCCCGCAACCGCCTTGGCCGCGACACGTTGCATCGAAAAACATAATTTTTTCAGTCGCTTGCGGGATGGAAACCAGAAGGTGCCTCATCCTTGGGCGCAAAAACGTTAATCGGTTGTCAATCTTGCTTTCGATTCCGTGTGGCTCACGCCGGTTTCGGCGCCGGTTGCGTGATGCCATCCAGCACCCGCAGGGGCTTGCGCACCGCCTCCGGAAGGCCCCGCCGCGGCGGCGCGGGCACCTGTTTGACAACCTCGACCATCAGGATGCCTCCCGCGATGCCGTTGGAGAGCTTGCGGCCCATCCGTTCCCACATCGCGCCGGTCTTCATCCAGAAGCGTTTCGAGCTGGGCGGCTGGAACAAGGCGGCAAGGTGGCGCTGGGGATCGAAATCGTGGCTGCGCAGCTGATTTTCGAGCTGCACCAGCGAATAGGGCCGCCCGAAACCGAAGGGCGTCACATCGCGCCGCGCCCAGAGCCCACCGCGATTGGGCACGATGAAAAGCGCGCGGCCCTCGGGCGCCAGCACGCGGTAGCATTCTTCCAGCACCGCGAAGGGGTTTTCACTGGTCTCAAGACCGTGGAGCAGCACCAGCCTGTCGGCGGAGCCAGCCTCAAGCGGCCAGAGCGTTTCTTCGCACAGAACCGAGACGTTCGGCTCCCCCGCAGGCCAGGGCATCACGCCCTGCTGGCCCGGCATCAGCGCAAGCACCCGCTCTGCCTCGCCAAGGAAGGGGCGCAGGATCGGAGCGGCGAAGCCGAAGCCCACCACCGCCATACCGCGCGTATCGGGCCAGAGCGCGCGCACCTGATCGCGCACCGCCCGCTGGGCGGCGCGGCCAAGGCCGGTGCGATAGTAGAAACTGCGCAAGTCGAGCACATCGAGATGCATTGCGGCCCGGCCCGTGCTGGTGAACACTTGTTAAGTAACCTTAATCAAGCGCGAAGGAAACGCCATGCCCCTCGAGATCGTCACCGTTCCCTGCCGCACCGACAATTACGCCTATCTGCTGCACGAAGCCTCAAATGGCGCCACGGCGTTGATCGACGCGCCCGAGGCGGCGCCGATCGAGGCCGAACTGGCCGCGCGCGGCTGGGGGCTGGAGGCGATCTGGATCACCCACCACCACGACGATCATATCGCCGGTGTCGACGCGCTGCGGGGGGCCTTCGGGGCGCGGGTGCTGGGGGCGGCTGCGGATGCCCACCGCCTGCCGCCGCTCGATGCCACTCTGGAAGACGGATCGGCCTTCACCTTCGCGGGGCACGAAGTTCAGGTGATGGATGTTTCCGGCCACACCATCGGGCATATCGCCTTCTACGTGCCCGATGCGGGCGCGGCGTTTACCGCCGATAGCCTGATGGCCTGCGGCTGTGGCCGGGTGTTTGAAGGCACGATGCCGCAAATGTGGGGCTCTCTCTCGCGCCTTGCTGCACTGCCGCGTGAGACGCTGATTTGCTCCGGCCACGAATATACCGCCGCCAATGCCCGGTTCGCGCTGACCATTGAACCGCAGAATGCGGCGCTTATCTCTCGAAATGAAGCGATCATTGCGGCGCGGGCGGCGGGGCAGCCAACCGTGCCTTCCCCCCTCGCGCTAGAACTTGAAACCAATCCGTTCCTGCGCGCGAACCTGCCGGAGATGAAAGCCGGGCTGGGCCTGCCTGAGGCCAGCGATGCAGAGGCTTTCGCCGAGATCCGCCGCCGCAAGGATGCGTTCTAAGCCCGCCGAAAAATGCGCCACTGGCGGGCCTTAATCTCGACACCGCCCAAAATGTGAGCGGTTGTGCGCAAAAAAACCTTGAAGGTTTGGTGAGATCACCGAACTTTAAACGTAAGAGGCCACGGTCAGGCGGGCCCCGGCGCCCCCCGGCCCAATCAGAGGAGCACGGCACGTGCCGTCATTTTCGAATACGCTCGAGCAAGCCATTCACGCCGCGCTGGCCCTGGCCAATGCGCGCAACCACGAACTCGCCACGCTGGAACACCTGCTGCTGGCCCTGATTGACGAACCGGACGCCGCCAAGGTGATGCAAGCCTGTTCGGTGGATCTCGAATCGCTTCGAAAGACGCTGCTGGATTTCATCGAGGATGATCTTTCCACGCTGGTCACGGATGTGGACGGCTCCGAAGCCGTGCCCACCGCGGCCTTCCAGCGGGTGATTCAGCGCGCCGCGATCCACGTGCAATCCTCGGGCCGCACCGAGGTGACGGGCGCGAACGTGCTCGTGGCAATCTTTGCCGAACGCGAATCGAACGCCGCCTACTTCCTGCAAGAGCAGGAGATGACGCGCTATGATGCGGTGAACTTCATCGCCCATGGCGTGGCCAAGAACCCCAGTTTTGGCGAGGCGCGCCCGGTGCAGGGCGCCACGGATTTCGAAGAAGAAGCCCAGCAGACCGCGCAGGAAGACGATGGCAAGGAATCGGCACTGGCCAAGTACTGCGTGGATCTCAACGCCAAGTCGCGCAGCGGCGATGTTGATCCCCTGATCGGGCGTGATCATGAGGTGGAGCGCTGCGTGCAGGTTCTGTGCCGCCGCCGCAAGAACAACCCGCTGCTTGTGGGCGATCCCGGCGTGGGCAAAACGGCGATTGCCGAAGGGCTGGCGCGCAAGATCGTCAATGCCGAGGTGCCGGAAGTTCTGGCGGGCGCCACGATCTATTCGCTCGATATGGGCGCGCTTCTGGCCGGCACCCGCTATCGCGGCGATTTCGAGGAACGGCTGAAGGCAGTCGTCTCGGAGCTGGAAGAACACCCCGATGCGGTGCTCTTCATCGATGAAATCCATACCGTGATCGGCGCCGGCGCCACCTCTGGCGGGGCCATGGATGCCTCGAACCTGCTCAAGCCCGCGCTTCAGGGCGGCAAGCTGCGCTGCATGGGATCGACCACTTACAAAGAGTTCCGCCAGCATTTCGAGAAGGATCGCGCGCTCAGCCGCCGGTTCCAGAAGATCGATGTGACCGAACCCTCGGTGGAAGACAGCGTGAAGATCCTCAAGGGCCTCAAGCCCTATTTCGAAACGCATCACGACATCAAATATACCGCCGATGCGATCAAAACGGCGGTGGAGCTTTCGGCGCGCTACATCAATGACCGCAAGCTGCCCGACAAGGCGATTGACGTGATTGATGAGGCGGGCGCGGCCCAGCATCTTGTGGCCGAATCCAAGCGCCGCAAAACCATCGGCGCAAAAGAGATCGAGGCCGTTGTTGCCAAGATCGCGCGGATCCCGCCCAAGAACGTCTCCAAAGACGATGCCGAGGTGCTGAAGGATCTCGAAACCACGCTCAAGCGGGTGGTCTTCGGGCAGGACAATGCCATCGAGGCACTTTCGGCCTCGATCAAGCTTGCCCGCGCGGGCCTGCGCGAGCCTGAAAAACCCATCGGCAACTACCTCTTCGCCGGGCCTACGGGCGTGGGCAAAACCGAAGTGGCCAAGCAGCTTGCCGATACGCTCGGGGTAGAGCTTCTGCGCTTCGACATGTCGGAATACATGGAGAAACACGCCGTCTCCCGCCTGATCGGCGCGCCGCCGGGCTACGTGGGCTTCGATCAGGGCGGGCTGCTGACCGACGGGGTGGATCAGCACCCTCATAGCGTGCTCCTCCTCGATGAGATCGAGAAGGCGCATCCGGATGTCTACAACATCCTGCTGCAGGTGATGGACCACGGGAAGCTGACCGATCACAACGGCCGCCAGGTGGATTTCCGCAATGTCATCCTGATCATGACCTCGAATGCGGGCGCCGCAGAACAGGCCAAGGAGGCCATCGGCTTCGGGCGTGATCGGCGCGAGGGTGAGGATACCGCCGCCATCGAACGCACGTTCACGCCGGAATTCCGCAACCGGCTTGATGCGGTGATCAGCTTCGCCCCGCTTTCGAAGGATGTGATCCTTCAGGTTGTCGAGAAGTTCGTGCTGCAACTGGAGGCCCAGCTTCTGGATCGCAACGTGACGATCGAGCTTACCAAGCCCGCCGCCGAATGGCTGGGCGACAAGGGCTATGATGACAAGATGGGCGCGCGCCCGCTGGGCCGCGTGATCCAGGAGCACATCAAGAAGCCGCTCGCCGAAGAGCTGCTGTTCGGCAAGCTCGCCAAGGGCGGGGTTGTGAAAGTGGGCGTCAAGAACGGCGAAATCGATCTTCGGATCGAACCGCCGGAAGCGCGGCGACTATCTTCGAAGAAGCCGCCCCTGCTGACGGCAGACTGATCCCCGAAAACCCCCGCCGCGCGCGGGGGTTTTTCTTTGCCGCGAACGGCCGGATGCTTTGCCGCAGGCGGTTGGCGCGACCCTCGCGCGCCCTACCCTTCCCGCCCATGAGCGAAGACACCACGGTTATCTACAACGGCGCCTGCCCGATCTGTTCGCGCGAGATCGCGCATTATCGCGGGCGGGCTGAGAAACACGGCGCGCCCCTGCGCTTTGCCGATCTCAATGAGGGCGATCTTGAAGGGTTCGGGCTTACCCCGGATGACGCCGCGCGCCGCCTCTACGTGGCCGAGAACGGGCGGCTTCTGGCGGGCACAGACGCGTTTCTCGCGCTCTGGCGCTACACGCCGGGCTATGGCTGGCTTGCCCGGATCGTCGGCTTGCCCGGCATTCGCCAGACCGCGAGTTTTGTTTACGAACGCGCGCTAGCGCCCCTGCTCTACGCCGCGCACCGCCGCCGCCAGGCACGCCTTGCGGGGCCCGCAGCAAAGGGCTAGGGCAGCCGGTGACCAGCTGCGGGGCCGCCCATGTTCACCATCGAGCACACCTTTGATGCCACCGTCATCACGCTGATCGACGATCCGGCAGGCCACCGGCAGGAAGATGTGACGGTGAATGCGTTTGAGGATTGCGTAACGCTCGAACAGCTTGATCCACGAACGGATCAGGTGCGGACGGTAACGCTGTCACTGGCGCAGGTGCGGGATCTTGCTGCGGCGCTTGATCTTCCCGAGGGGATCTATGCCCAACGCCCGCGTCCGCCCGCTGGGTAATCAGCAGCCCCGCAACCGTGAGCACCAGGCCGAGCGTGCCAAGCGCGTTGACCGGTTCATCCAGGATCAACCGCGCGAGGATCAGCGCGAATACGGGGATGAGATTCGTGAACACGCCCGCGCGCGCCGCCCCGATCGCGCGCACACCTGTCTGCCACGCCGTGAACGCCACGAGCGAGGCGAAAAGGCCCAGGTAGAACAGCGCGCCGATAGAGGGCAGAGGCAGCGCTTCGCCCAGCGCCAGCGCCCCGGTGGCAAAGGCCAGAGGCACCTGGATGACAACCGCGATCCAGGCGCAAAGCCCCAGGCACACAACGCCATCGCCCGGCACCTTCAGCCGTTCAAGCAGGTAGGTATAGATCGCCGAGGCAAGCGTTGCCCCGGCTGCGAGCAGCATTCCCGGCCCAAAAGGCCCGATACCCTTCAGCCCAACGGCCATCAGCACGCCGGCGACCGACAGAACAAGCCCGAGCCATTGTTTGCGGCAGAAGCGCTGATCGGTGAAGACCCCCGTCAAACACAGCACCACGAGCGGCTGAAACGCGAAGACGATCACCGTGGTTGTGACATCGGCCTGCTCCAGCGCAAGGTAGAGAAGCGTGTTGAACACAACGATGCCGATGGCGGAAAGCGCGATGAGTTCGCGCCAGGCCACGCGCAAGGTTCGGGCCGCCGCATCGGCGCGTGCAAGAATGAACGGGGCGATGATGAGCGCGGCGATAGACCATCTGATCGTGTTCAGGCCCAGCGCCGAGATCTCGCCCGAAACGGCGCGACCGATGATGAAATTGCCCGCCCACAACAATGGGGCAAGCGTGACAAGCGCGTAGCCAGCTCGCATGGAAACGTCCGTTCTTTCAAGGGGGTGCGCTGAACCTCGCAGCGCGGTGACCCGGTAGGCAGAGGGTGCCCGAATGCCCGCACCGATCAAGATCAGCGCCGCGGGATTAACGGCTTTAGCGCCGATTTAACGGGCGCGTTAACAGGCCGCTGGACAGGCATAAACGGAGCCGGGCAAAGGCCCGCCCGTTTTTTGCAGGTGCGCGGCGCAATCGGGCAACGGCGCGGGGGGCACGCGCGCCCAAGTGCTTGAAATCGGGCGGTGCTGGGCCGATGTGGAGAGGGCCCGAACGGAGACACCATGCCCGAGCCGAACCACGCCGCCCTCGAATTCCTGCTCACCCGCCGCTCACGCCCCGCCAAAACGCTTGGCCTGCCCGTGCCCGGCGCCGAAGAGATACGCACGATCCTGACCGCCGCCGCCCGCACGCCCGATCACGGCAAGCTGGAACCCTGGCGCTTCATCGTGCTCGAACGCGGGGCGCTGGAGCGGCTCGCCGCCGCCGTGCCGGAACGGGCGGCCGAACTTGGCGTGGAGCCCGAGAAGATGCAGGCGCAATTCGCTCAGGCGCATCTGGCGGTGGCGGTGATCTCATCGCCGAAACCCTCGGAAAAGATCCCTCAGGCCGAACAGGTGCTCTCTGCCGGGGCGGTGTGCCTTGCGCTGCTAAACGCCGCGCTTGCCGCCGGCTGGGGCGCCAACTGGCTTACCGGCTGGGCCGCCCATGACCGCATCTTTGTGGCCCGGCATCTGGGGCTTGCGGAGGGGGAGACGGTTGCGGGCTTCATTCACCTTGGCACCGAAAGCAACGCGCCGCCCGAGCGGCCCCGCCCGGATCTTGAGGCGATCACCACCTGGGTTTCGGCATGATCTTCGATGCCTTCTTCAAAGCGCTCGGCCAGATCGCCGACCCGCGCTTCCGCCGCGTGCTGGGCCTTGGCCTTGGCCTGACCATCGCGCTTCTGATCGCGGTTTACGCAGTGTTCCTGTGGTTTCTGAACTGGATTACGCCGGATACGTTCACCATCCCGTTTCTCGGCGAGGTCAACTGGGTGGACGATCTGCTTTCCGGCGCCTCGATCCTATTCATGCTGTTTCTGTCGGTGTTCCTGATGATCCCGGTTGCCTCGGCCTTCACATCGCTGTTTCTCGATGATGTGGCCGATGCGGTGGAGGCAGAGCATTTTCCGAACCTCACCCCCGCCCCGCGCGTGAGCTTCATGGACGGGCTGCGCGATAGCGTGAACTTCCTCGGCGTGCTGATCGCCGCCAATATCGCAATGCTCTTTGTCTACTTCTTCATGGGGCCCTTCGCGCCCCTGGGCTTTATCGCGCTGAACGGGTTCCTGCTTGGCCGCGAATACTTTCAGCTCATCGCCATGCGCCGGCTGGGGCGGGAGGGTGCGAGGGCTGCGCGCAAACGCCATGCGGCGCAGATCTGGATGGCCGGCGCGCTGATGGCCGCGCCGCTGACGATCCCGATCCTGAACCTGCTGGTGCCGGTGATCGGGGCAGCCACGTTCACGCATCTGTTCCACAAGCTTGAAGCCGGGCGCCCCGCTTAATCGCCGGAGACGAACGCCTCAAACGCCGCCGCGAAATCGGGGTGCCAGCGGGACAGCGCAGGGCGGTTCTCGATAAGATCGCCCGCCGCCCAGGCGATGCGCTTTTCATCAAGCGCGCGCGGCACATCGTTATCCGGGCAGAGGATGTAGAAATCCCCGGCCTGCCAGCGCGCCATTGCGAAATCGGCAAGCTCATCCGCCGTCCAGGCGCCCGCGGGCTTTTCCGAACGGCCCCGCGCCGTGAGCCCGGTATAGACAAAGCCGGGGATCAGCAGATGGGCGGTGAGATGCGCACCGGCGCCCAAACGAAGCTCATGCGCCAACGCCTCGGTAAACGCCTTCACGCCCGCCTTGGCCACATTATAGGCCGGGTCGCCCGGGGGCGTGGTGATCCCCTGTTTCGAACCGGTATTGATAATCGCGCCGGGCCGCCCGCGTTCGATCATCCGCGGCCCAAACAGCTGCGTGCCGTGGATCACACCGCGCAGGTTGACGGCCAGAACCGCCTCCCACGCGCCCGGATCGCCGAAAAGCGCGCTACCGGGCTGGATGCCGGCGTTGTTGACCAGAATGTCCGTTCCGCCAAAAGCGCCCGCAACCTCGGCCTCCAGTGCCGAGAGCGCGGCGCGATCAGCCACATCAACCTTGCGGGCCAGAACCGCGCGGGCCCCGGCAGCCTCAAGCCGCGCGGCCGCGGCTTCGAGCCCATCCGCAAGATCCGCGATCACAACTGCCATCCCGGCCGCCGCGAACCGTTCCGCAAGCGCAAGCCCGATGCCCGCCGCGCCGCCGGTTACAAGCGCAACAGACGCGCTGGTGAAGGCCGGATGTGCCATGGCTATCCCTCCGCCGCCGGTGGCCCCATGCGGCCGAACCAATCGATATCGCGCACGCTGATCACCCCCGACAGGATGACGGTTGCCACCACCACCCAGATCGCGGCGCTGATCACCGTTACAAGCCGCGCCTTGCGGCCCATATTCAGGTTGGCAGGCGCCGATGCCGGCGTGCCGGGCGTAACATCGCCCCGATCGCCTTGGGTTTCGAGCCGGATCGGCAGCACCACGAAGAGCACCAGAAACCAGATCACGGCATAAAGCACGAGCCCCGCGACGATGCCCATCAGACCTGCTCCAACTCAACAAGCGTGCCGGTGAAATCCTTGGGATGGAGGAACAGCACGGGCTTGCCATGGGCGCCGATCTTCGGCTCACCATCCCCCAGCACCCGGGCGCCCGCGGCGCGCAGCTTGTCGCGCGCGGCCAGAATATCCTCCACCTCGTAGCAAACGTGATGGATACCGCCGGAGGGGTTTTTCTCAAGAAATCCCGCGATCGGGGAACCCTCGCCCAACGGATGCAGAAGCTCGATCTTGGTATTGGGCAATTCGATGAACACCACCGTCACGCCGTGATCGGGCTCGTCCTGCGGGGCGCCGACGGAGGCGCCGAGCGTGCCGCGATACTGCTCCGCCGCCGCATCAAGATCCGGGACCGCGATCGCCACGTGGTTGAGCCGCCCGATCATCCTGTCTCTCCCGTTTGAAAATCCGGCCCGGTTATGGGCGCGGCGGCGCTGGGACGCAAGAGCGGGCGCCCTTGTTAACGGGGTATTCACCGCAAGCGGTCACCTTGAGTCGCGAGGCTGAGGAGACGCGCCATGCCAGAGACGATCATCGAAGCTTTGCCCCCGCCGCGCGCCACCGCGGAACGCCCGCTTCTGGGCCAGACCGTGCTGGTTGTGGAAGACAGCCGCTTTGCCTCAGAGGCGCTGCGCCTGATGTGCCAGCGTTCGGGCGCCCGGATCCGGCGGGCCGACAGCCTGCGCGCCGCCGCGCGGCACCTCGCCACCTACCGCCCCTCGGTTGCGATTATCGATGCGGGGCTGCCAGATGGCTCGGGCCTGACACTGATTGCGGAACTGGCGATGGCGCAGCCGCGGATCGCCGTGATCCTTGCAAGCTCGGGCGACGCGGATATCGAGCAGGAGGCGCTGGAGGCGGGCGCGGATGCGTTCCTGCCGAAGCCGTTGACGAATGTTGCAGCCTTCCAGGCCGCCGTTCTTGCCCATCTGCCTGAAGAGGCGCGGCCTGCGGGCCCCCGCGCGGCGGATGGCAGCCAGGTTTCGCCAGACGGGCTGGCCTTTCACGACGATCTCGCGCGCGCTGCCAAGGTGGCGGGGGCCGAGCAGAATTCCCACACGCTTGGGTATCTCGCGCAGTTTCTCGGCGGCCTTGGCCGCAGCGCGGGCGACCGGGCGCTGGAAGAGGCGGCGGGCGAGCTGGCCTGCGCCCTGCGCCAGGGGCGCAAGCCCGAACCCTCGCTCACCCACCTGACCGGGCTGGTGAACGCCCGGCTGGAGGAGCGGCGCGCGGTGTAGCGCGGGAGCGGAGCGTAACGCGGAAGACGGGCGCGGCGTTTTGGAAGCGGGGCGATCCACCGCGGTCGCCGCCCGGCGCGCAGGGGCGGGGCGTTCCGCCCGTATCAACCTGAATGGTTCGCGCGCCCTTCGTGGCCTGCGCTGTACGATCTGGCCGTCCGTGTGATCCGCCAGCACTGGCCGCCCTGGCATGGGCACCCCCAAAGCCCGCTTCAGAAGGCAGGGCCGGCAAGATCGGGATCGGCGCGCACGAGGATATCGCGCGTCAGCTCGCTCAGCGCCATGATCTGGCGCCCCTCCGCATCGAAATTGCCGGGTTCGAGCCAGGCGCGGTAGGCATCGCGCAAGGCGGGCCATTCGGCATCGATCGCGGCGAACCACGCGGTATCGCGATTCCGGCCCTTCACAACCGTGGCCTGGCGGAAGACGCCTTCGAAACTCAGGCCCAGCCGCACCGCGGCCCGGCGCGAGGGGCGGTTCAGCGCATCGCATTTCCATTCGAAGCGGCGATATCCCGCCTCAAACGCCCAGCCAATCATCAGCACCATCGCCTCTGTCGCCGCGCGGCTTCGCTGCAGGCGCGGCGCAAGGCAGATATGCCCAAGCTCGATCGTGCCATCGCCGGGGGCAATGCGCAGGTAACTCAGCACGCCGGCCGGGGCGCCATCGGCCAGATCACAGGCCGCGAAAAACACCGGGTCGTCGGACCGCTCGTGATCTTTCACCCAGCGGTGATAGGCGGCAGCGGAGGCGAAGGGCCCGTAGGGCATGTAATCCCACACGCCCGGATCGGCCCCGAAGGCATGGTGAAGCGTGCCCGCATGATCATGCGCATCAAGCGGCTCCAGCCGCACGTAATGGCCCTGCATCGCGCGCCGTGGCGGCCGCGGCGGCGGCGCCCAGCCCGGAACGGGCGGGCCCACGGGCCGGTCTTCACGTGTCATCTGATCCATATGCCCCTGACCCCGTGGGTATCAGGCGCGGGGCCGAAAGGGCAGCCCGAAATGCGTGGCCGCATCTCCCCGGGCCAGCGGCCCTCTCAGAGCAGAAGCTTCGGATCGCCGCCCATGTCGAGCCCCGGGAACACATCGCGCTCCAGCACGCCACGCTCGATCCCGAAGGCCCCGCGCATCGCCCAGGCCGCATAGGCGCGCACGTCCGCGGTGGGCATCAGATCGCGGCGATCGTAGAGATCGGCCTCCCCCAGCCCCGGCCAGCGGCCAAAGACCTGCCCGCCCCGCACCGCGCCCCCGGCAAGCAGAATCGCGCCGCCGGTGCCGTGATCGGTGCCCCGCGTGCCGTTCTCGCGCACCGTGCGGCCAAATTCCGTGACCGCCAGCACCGTTGTTTGCGCCCAGGCCGCGCCAAGGCCCTGTTTCAGCGTGAGAATTACCTCCGCGAGGCTTTCGAGCCGCGCATTCATCGGGCCCGCCTGATTGCGGTGGGTATCCCATCCGTTGATCGAAAACGCGGCGATCCGGGTCTCTCGCGAAAGCCTGTCGGCGGCGAAGGCGGCCAGGGCACGTTCGGACCGCCCGCCGCGTTCCTGCATCATCGCCATCATGTCATCGCTGGCCATCTCGCCCGCCTCGGCTTCCGAGGCCAGCGAGGCGGCAAGAAGCGTGGCCTCCGACGCCGCGCTGTGAAAAAGCGGATCGGCTTCATAGACATGTTCGAGCAAGAGCTGCGCCTGGGGCGAGAGCGCGAATTGCACGCTCGGCGCCCAGTTCGCAACCGGGGCGCTTCCTGCGAGGATCTTCAGCCGGTCCTGCCCGATCGCAAAGGCGGTTTCGCCCTCAAGCCCCGGCACGGTTTGCAGCATCCGGTTCAGCCAGCCATCGCGGGGTAGCGCGGTATCCATTGCGGTGCCCGCCTCAAGCAGATCCTGCCCATCAAAATGGCTGCGCTTATCGCGATAGGGGGTGGAAACGGCGTGGGCGAAGCCCAACTCGCCCGCGGCCCAGAGCGGGGCAAGCGCGGCCAGGCCCGGATGCATCTCGTAAAACCCGTCAAGCGGCACGCCGGGATCCGAAAGCCCGGGGCGCGCGGCCCGGAAGGCCGGATCGCCCACCGGGCGCACGGCATCGAGCCCGTCCATCCCGCCGCGCAGGATCAGCACTACGAGGCGCGATTCCCAGGGTGCGGCGGCGAAGGTCACAGATGTCATCAACGGGTGCGCGGCGGCCGAGCAGGCCATGGTTGCCGCGCCTTTCAGAAGCCCCCGGCGGGTTAGGTTATCAGCCATCCCGGCCTCCTATCTGCGGTTAAACTCGGGCGAGGCGAGCACGATCGCCACCGCATCGGCGCGGGTTTCGGCCACATCCACGGCCCAGGTAAGCCGTGCAGAGGCCGCATCGCCCAGCGCGCGCTGCAAAAACATCGATGGCTCCGGCGCATGGGGGGCCACGCGCTTGGCGGCCTCGCCGGACCAGAGGATGCGATGCGCAAGCCCCAAGGGCGTGATCCAGTGTTCGGCCTCTTCCGCCCAGCCATCGGGCCCGCCCGGCTCCATAAACGGCTGGCCCATGGCGCGGAGCGGGCGCAGGATCGCGCGGTGGCGTTCGCGGAGCGGCATCCGCGTGAGATCATCGCCGCGAATGCCAAGGGCCACCACGGTTGCGGCCAGGAAATCAAAGGGCTGCCGGGCTTTTTCGAGCCTATCGCCCCAGGCGGCGGGGTGGGTGAGCATCGCCTCGGTCACCGCCATCAGATTGCCATCGCTGGCGCGCCAGGCGCCCTCCATCGCGGCCACAAGCGCCGGTTCAGGATCATCAGCCACGAAATGCACGGCCAGTTTGCGGCTGACATGCGCGGCGGTCGCGGGATGAACGGCAAGATCGTTCAGAACGGCGGTGATATGGGCCAGATCCGGCGCGCCGCCACCATAGGTGCGGCCCAGAACCAGCTCCGGCCCGGGTTCGGCAATCGCCGCGCGGAACACGAACCCGTCGCTCTGGCTGGCGCTGAGCCCGGTAAAAAGCTCCGCAAGCTGGCGCACATCGCCCTGCGTATAGGGGCCGCCAACGCCAAGCGTGTGCAGCTCCAACACCTCGCGCGCGAGGTTTTCGTTCAGCCCTGCCCCGCGCCGTTTTCCGGCAGGCGAGTTCGGGCCGATGGATTGCACCTGATCGAGGTAGCTGAGCATCATCGGATGGGTCACGACCGCCTTGAGCAGATCGGAAAAACGGCCGGTGACATGCGGGCGGATCGCCTGATCGAGGTAGTTTGGCGCCACGGCGCGCATCACGATGTTTTTCGGCGCCACCGCGAAGTGATCGGCCCAGAACCACACCAGCCGCTCGCGCAGGGGATCGTCGGTATCGGCAATCCGCGCGAGCGCGGTGGTGGCAGCGGCGGAAAACGCCGCACCCACGTTATCGCGCGCCGTCTTATAGGCCGCCTCGCCGCCCAGCCCCTCGCGCCGCTTGCGCGCGCGGCGGAACCCTTCGGCAATGCTCAATGTCTCGGCATCACTCACGGCGGGGTAGCGGGCAAGCACCCGATCAGGGCCAGAAAGCCGCGCCAGATGCGCATCGGCATCCCGCGGCGCCGTGCCCGCGCCGGGGCCATAGCCGAAACGGATGGCCGAAATCGTTGCGGGTGAAGTCATCGCGTCACACTCCCGTTAAGGCCGGATCGGGCCCGCTTGGGAAACTCATACGCGCGGGCCCGCCCTTTCCGTCGCAAAAATTCCGGGCGGAAGTGAGGCGCTACTCTTTCGGCAGCACCCGCAGGCCCAGTTCCATGAGCTGATCCGCCGTGGGCTCCGACGGTGCGCCCATCATAAGATCTTCGGCGCGCTGGTTCATCGGGAACATGATCACTTCGCGAATATTCGCCTCATCGGCCAGAAGCATCACCATCCGATCGATCCCAAGCGCGCAGCCGCCATGGGGCGGCGCACCGTAACGGAAGGCCGAGGCGAGGCCGCCAAAGCGCTTTTCCACCTCATCCTGCCCATAGCCCGCAAGCTCAAACGCCTTGAACATAATCTCAAGCTTGTGGTTCCGGATCGCGCCCGAAACAAGCTCATACCCGTTGCAGGCCAGATCGTACTGAAAGCCCAGCACATCGAGCGGATCGCCGGCAAGCCCCTCAAGCCCGCCCTGGGGCATCGAGAAGGGATTGTGCGAGAAATCGACAGCGCCGCTTTCGGGATCGGCCTCATACATCGGGAAATCAACGATCCAGGCGAAGGCGAAGCGATCCTGTTCTGTCAGCCCCAGTTCCTCGCCGATCACCGTGCGCGCGCGGCCCGCCACTGCCTCGAAGCTCGCGGGCTTGCCGCCGAGGAAGAAGGCCGCATCGCCCACGCCAAGGCCAAGCTGCTGGCGGATTGCCTCGGTGCGTTCGGGCCCGATGTTCTTGGCCAGCGGGCCCGCGGCATCCATCACACCCTGATCGACTTCGCGCCAGAAGATGTAACCCATGCCCGGCAGGCCCTCTTTCTGGGCGTAGGCATTCATCCGGTCGCAGAATTTGCGGCTGCCGCCTTTGGGCGCGGGGATCGCGCGGATCTCGGTGCCCTCCTGCTCCAGCAGCTTGGCGAAGATCGCGAAATTCGAGCCGCGGAAGTGATCCGAGACGATCTGCATCTTGATGGGGTTGCGCAGGTCGGGCTTATCGGTGCCGTACCAGAGCATCGCATCGCGGTAGGCGATGCGCGGCCATTCGGCATCCACCCGGCGGCCCTTGCCGAACGCCTCGAAGGCCCCGCGCAGAACCGGCTCCATGGTGGCGAAAACATCGTCCTGCGTGACGAAGCTCATCTCCATATCAAGCTGGTAGAAATCGGTGGGCGAGCGATCGGCACGCGGATCCTCATCGCGGAAACAGGGCGCGATCTGAAAGTACTTATCGAACCCCGATACCATGATCAGCTGCTTGAACTGCTGCGGCGCCTGCGGCAGCGCGTAGAAGCGGCCCGGGTGCAGGCGCGAGGGCACGAGGAAATCGCGCGCGCCTTCGGGGCTTGAGGCGGTGATCACCGGGGTCTGAAACTCGGTGAAGCCCTGATCCCACATCCGCTGGCGCAGATCGGCCACCACCTTCGAGCGCAGCATGATGTTGTCATGCAGCGCCTCGCGGCGAAGATCGAGGAAACGGTAGCGCAGGCGCGTTTCCTCCGGATATTCCTGATCGCCGAATACCATGAGCGGCAGCTCATCGGCGGCGCCGAGCACTTCCATATCGCGAATGAACACCTCGATCTCGCCGGTGGGGATCTTGGGGTTCACAAGCTCGGGATCGCGCGCCTTCACGTTGCCATCGATGCGGATGCACCATTCGCTTCGCACGGCCTCGATCTCGGAAAAAACCGGGCTGTCGGGATCGGCCAGAACCTGGGTCATCCCGTAATGGTCGCGCAGATCGATAAAGAGCACCCCGCCGTGATCGCGCACCCGGTGCACCCATCCGGCAAGGCGCACGGTCTGGCCCACATGGGAGGCGTTGAGATCGGCGCAGGTATGGCTGCGGAAGGCGTGCATAGGGGTGTCCTCGACGGGAATTCACTCGTTCGCGCCGATACATACGGGGCGCGTTCGGAAGTCAACCCGCCCGCCGTTTTGGCGGCGATCGGCCCATACCCTGCGCCTGACTTTACACATCGCCCGGTATTGGAGAAAATGTCGCGGTTGAGGTGGGGAAGGAGCAGCGAAGACGTAAACGCCAGTGCAGGTGCCGGGGGGCGCCGGAGGGGGTGGTTATGTGGACAGCGCTTCTTGACGCGATGCTTGACCGGCAGTTTCGCCGCGGCACGCTGACTGTACATTTTCCGGATGGGCGGGAATCCCGCTATGGCGATGGCACCGGCCATGCGGTGACGGTGCGCCTGACAAAGCCGGAGCTTGTGCCGCGCATCGTGCGAAATCCCGAACTTGCCGTGGGCGAGGGCTATACCGACGGCACGCTGACGGTGGATGATGACGATCTGCGCGGCTTCATTGGCCTCGCGATCCGCAATATCGGGCCAACGGGGGGCCTCTGGTGGCAGCGGGGGCTTGATGGGGCGCGGCGGCTCTTGCGGGCGTGGAACCAGTTCAACCCGGCGCGGCGCGCGCGCGCGAATGTGGCGCATCACTACGATCTCTCGGCTGCGCTCTACGAGCTCTTCCTCGATGCCGATAAGCAGTATAGCTGCGCCTATTTCACCCGGCCCGATCTTTCACTCGACGCCGCGCAGGAAGCGAAGAAGGCGCATATCGCCGGAAAGCTTCTGCTTGAGCCGGGCATGAGCGTGCTTGATATCGGCTGCGGCTGGGGTGGCATGGCGCTGACGCTGGCGCGCGACTACGGCGCGCGGGTCACCGGCATCACGCTTTCAGCCGAACAGCACAAGATCGCCACCAGGCGCGCCGAGGAGGCCGGGCTGGCCGGGCAGGTGGAATTCCGCCTCGCCGATTACCGCAGTGTGCGGGAGCGGTTCGACCGGATCGTTTCGGTGGGCATGTTCGAACATGTGGGCGTGCCCCACTACCGCACCTATTTCCGAACGGTTGGGGAGCGGCTGCGGCCCGACGGGATCGCGCTGATCCACACGATCGGGCGCATCGCGCCGCCGGATCAGACGAGCCCGTGGATCGAAAAGTACATCTTTCCCGGCGGTTACGTGCCCTCGCTTTCGGAAATGGCGGCGGCCTTCGAAAAAGAGCGCCTGTACCAGACGGATATCGAGGTTTGGCGGCTACATTACGCCGAAACGCTTCTGCACTGGCAGACGCGTTTTGAGGCCAATGTCGATGCCGCGCGCGAGCTTTACGATGAACGCTTCTGCCGCATGTGGCGGTATTATCTGGCGGCGAGCGAGATGACCTTCCGGCACGGGCGGCAGGCCGTGTTCCAGGTACAGCTCGCCCATGATCAGCGCGCAGTACCGCTTACGCGGGACTATCTTTACCCCGCCGCGGCGGAGGGCGCCGTGCGCCACGCGGCAGAATGAAGCCATAATCCTGCCACGCTGCCATGGTTTCCGGGGCTTCGGGGGCGACAATCCCGCCCCGGGGCAAGGCATTGACCATGCAGCGTATCCGCGCCGTTGACGCTTTCGCAATCTTTGCGTGGGTGATCATGTTCTGGCTGATCGCGGGCTACCGCGGATCGCCGGATCTGGAGGCTACGTGGATTGCCGCCGCCTTCTTTGCGGCCGGCGATCATGGAAATGTCTACCCGCCTGCCGGCCCGGTTTTTACGATGACACCGCCGGAGGCCTGGTTGCCGCTTCTGGACGCGCCCGGCGAGGCGCGGGAGATGTTTCCTTACATATACCCTCCGCTCTGGGCCGCACTGATCGCCGAAGTGCTGCCCTATGCCCCGTTTTCGAGCGCCGAACCGGTGGCGACTGCGCTCAACGCGCTGCTGCTCGTGGCGATCCCCGTTCTGGCCTGGCGCGCAGCGCGCAGCCCGATTCCGCTTGCGATCTGGCTGATGGTGGCGGGCGCGGCGATGATCACCACCCATGTGGGCTTCATCGCGATCAAGCAGAACCAGCCGCAGATCCTTGTGAGCTTTCTCATCGTGCTGGCGATTGAACGGAGCCGTGCGGATGCGCCCGTGGCCGCGGGCGCCGCGCTCGCCTGCGCCGCGGCGTCCAAGGGCTATCCGGCGCTCTTTGCCCTCCTTTGGCTTGCCAGCGGCAACTGGCGCGCGCTTCTGGCCTTTTCCGGCTTTGGCGGCGCGCTCGCGGCCGCATCGCTCGCGCTTGCAGGCTGGCCACTGCACGCCGCGTTCCTCGCGCAGCTCAAATCCATCTCGGCCACGCTGCTCTACACCCCGATCTCATACAATCTTAACGGGGTTGCGATTGCATTTGTGGACAGCAGCACCTTCCAGTTCATCGAATCTGCGCGCGCTGCCGCCAGCACGGAAACATCTGGTTGGCACGTGGCGCAGAAGCCGGCGGCGTGGATCTTCGCCACAAGCGCGGGAACGGTGTTGACCTTTGCCGCGCTTGCCCTCGCCTACCGGCGCGCCAGCCTGGCCGCGCGCCACGCAGTTCTCTGGCCCCTCGCGGTTGGCGCCATGGCGCTTCTGGCACCGCTCACATGGTCCTACCACTACCTGCCGCTCTTTGCGTTTTTGCCCGTGCTGCTCACCGCGTTTGGCCTGCGCCGCGGGGCGATCCTGCTGATCGCGCTGCTTCTTCCGCTGCAGGCCACAATCCTGCCGCTCTATGTGGATGCGCAGTTTGTGAAGAACCCCACCCAGTTCCTAGGCTCCCTCGCCATGGCCGGGCTTGTGCTGGCGTTTCTTACCGCACATCTTGCGCCGCGGCCCTGGCCGGCCTCCGCCCCGAAGCCGCAGCCCGCCTAAGCGCTTGCGCACCCCCGCCGCCCCGGTATAACGCGGCCAATTTGCCTGACGCCGGGGGAGCGGGATGCCCAAACGCACCGATATTCAATCCATCATGATCGTCGGTGCCGGGCCCATCGTGATCGGCCAGGCCTGCGAGTTCGATTATTCCGGCGCGCAAGCCTGCAAGGCGCTGCGCGAGGAAGGCTATCGCGTTATCCTCGTCAACTCGAACCCCGCCACGATCATGACCGATCCCGATATGGCAGACGCCACCTATATTGAGCCGATCACGCCCGAGATCGTGGCCAAGATCATCGAAAAGGAACGCCCCGACGCACTTTTGCCCACCATGGGCGGGCAAACCGGCCTCAACACCTCGCTCGCGCTGGAAGAGATGGGCGTGCTCGAGAAATTCGGCGTGGAGATGATCGGCGCGAAGCGGGATGCCATCGAAATGGCCGAAGACCGCAAGCTGTTCCGCGAGGCGATGGATCGGATCGGGCTGGAAAATCCCCGCGCCACCATCGTGGCCGCTCCGAAAGATGACAGCGGGCGCCATGACATCGCGAAGGGCCTGGAGGGCGCGATGGCGGCGCTGGAGGAGGTGGGCCTGCCCGCCATCATCCGCCCCGCCTTCACGCTTGGCGGCACGGGCGGCGGCATCGCCTATAACCGCGAGGATTACTTCGAGATCTGCCGCCGCGGGCTGGAAGCCTCGCCGGTGGCCCAGATCCTGATCGACGAAAGCCTCTTGGGCTGGAAAGAGTTTGAGATGGAGGTGGTGCGCGACCGCGCCGATAACGCCATCATCGTCTGCTCGATCGAAAACGTCGATCCCATGGGCGTACATACCGGGGATTCGATCACCGTGGCCCCGGCGCTTACGCTGACCGACAAGGAATACCAGATCATGCGCAACGGCTCGATCGCCGTCCTGCGCGAGATCGGGGTGGAGACGGGCGGCTCAAACGTGCAATGGGCCGTGAACCCCGCCGATGGGCGCATGGTGGTGATCGAGATGAACCCGCGGGTTTCGCGGTCTTCGGCGCTGGCGTCGAAGGCCACCGGGTTTCCGATTGCGAAGATCGCCGCGAAGCTGGCGGTGGGCTACACGCTCGACGAACTCGACAACGATATCACCAAGGTCACGCCCGCCTCCTTCGAGCCGACGATTGACTATGTGGTCACGAAGATCCCGCGCTTTGCGTTCGAGAAGTTCCCGGGTGCAAAGCCCGAGCTTACCACGGCGATGAAATCAGTGGGCGAGGCCATGGCCATCGGGCGCAGCTTCCACGAATCCGTGCAGAAGGCACTGGCCTCTATGGAAACCGGGCTGACCGGGTTTGATGAGATCGAAATACCGGGCGCCCCCGATGCCGCCGCGATCACCAAGGCGCTTTCGGAACGCACGCCCGACCGGCTGCGCATCATCGCCCAGGCGATGCGCCACGGGCTTTCGGATGACGATATTCAGGTGGTCACCGATTTCGATCCCTGGTTCCTCGCCCGGATCCGCGAAATCATCGAGTCCGAGGCGGGCATCCGCCAGGACGGGCTGCCGGTGACGGAAGAGGGGTTGCGGCGGCTGAAGATGCTGGGCTTCACCGATGCGCGGCTCGCCGCGCTTACCGGGCGCGAGGAGGCCAATGTGCGCCGCGCGCGCGAAAACCTCGGCGTCACGGCCGTGTTCAAACGGATCGATACCTGCGCGGCGGAGTTCGAGGCGCAGACGCCATATATGTATTCCACCTACGAACACCCGGTGATGGGCGAGGTTGAATGCGAAGCCCGGCCCTCGGAGCGCACCAAGGTGGTGATCCTCGGCGGCGGGCCAAACCGGATCGGCCAGGGGATCGAGTTCGATTACTGCTGCTGCCACGCCTGTTTCGCGCTGACCGAGGCGGGGTTCGAGACCATCATGGTCAATTGCAACCCCGAAACGGTTTCGACCGACTACGATACCTCGGACAGGCTGTATTTCGAACCGCTGACCTTTGAACATGTGATGGAGATCCTGCGGGTTGAGCAGGAGAACGGAACGCTGCACGGCGTGATCGTGCAGTTCGGCGGGCAGACGCCCCTGAAGCTTGCCAATGCGCTGGAAGAGGCGGGCATCCCGATCCTCGGCACCACGCCCGATGCGATTGATCTGGCCGAGGATCGCGAGCGGTTTCAGGCACTTGTGAACGATCTTGGCCTCAAGCAACCCAAGAACGCGATTGCCGCTACCGATGAAGAGGCGGTGGAAGCCGCCGCCGCCATCGGCTTCCCCCTCGTGATCAGGCCCTCCTACGTGCTGGGCGGCCGGGCAATGGAGATCGTGCGCGATATGGCTTCGCTCGAACGCTATATCCGCGATGCAGTGGTGGTGTCGGGCGACAGCCCCGTGCTGCTTGACAGTTACCTCACCGGCGCCACGGAAGTGGATGTGGATGCGCTGAGCGACGGCACGGATGTGCATGTGGCGGGCATCATGCAGCATATCGAGGAAGCGGGCGTGCATTCGGGTGACAGCGCCTGTTCGCTGCCGCCCTACTCGCTGCCGCCCGAAATCATCGCGGAACTCGAGGCGCAGACCCGCGCACTGGCGCTTGCGCTGAACGTTGTGGGCCTGATGAACGTGCAGTTCGCCGTGAAAGATGGCGAGATCTACCTCATCGAGGTGAACCCCCGCGCCTCGCGCACCGTGCCGTTCGTGGCCAAAGCCGTAAACTCCCCCATCGCCTCAATCGCCGCGCGGCTGATGGCCGGAGAGCCGCTTTCGGCCTTCGATCTTGTCGACCCGCAGATTGACGGGTTTGCGGTGAAGGAAGCCGTTCTGCCGTTTGCACGCTTCCCGGGGGTGGATACGCTTCTCGGGCCCGAGATGCGCTCCACCGGCGAAGTGATGGGGTCAGACGCAAACTTCCACCGCGCGTTCCTGAAGGCGCAGCTTGGGGCGGGCACGGTATTGCCGGAGGCGGGCACGGTATTCTTCTCGATTAAGGATGCCGATAAAACGCCCCAGCTGGTGGAAACGGCGCAGGCCCTATCGGACCTTGGCCTGAAAATCCTCGCCACCCGGGGCACCGCGAAGTTTCTCACCGAGAACGGGATCGCGAGCGAGATCGTAAACAAAGCCTATGAAGGCGGGCGCACAATCGTGGATGTGATGAAAGACGGGCTTGTGCATCTGGTGATGAACACCACCGAGGGCGCGCAGGCGGTGGAAGACAGCCGCTCGATGCGCAACGTGGCCCTGATGGACAAGATCCCCTACTTCACCACCGCCGCCGCCGCCCATGCCGCCGCGCTTGCCATGCGCTCGGCCCGCGAGGGCGAGATCGGCGTGGAAAGCCTGCAGGCCGAGGCCGGTTAACCGGCCTCTTCTTCGAGGTGCAGCTTCATGTCGATCAGCACGTGCTGAAGCGCGACTGTCTCGCGCAGCAGGCGCTTGGCCTCGTTGATCGAAATCACCCCGTCTTCGATTGCCTGGTGATACTCGGCCATCAGCATCGCAAAGCGCTGGGAAAGCGCCACCACATCGGAATTCACGCCCCCGTCGGGCGCATTCCGGCGATCGGGATCGTGGGAAAGCGTGCTGCCGCGCAGCTCCGCCAGCGCCGAGGTTACATGCGGATAGCGCGCGGCTTCCTCAAGCGCGGCAACGGCATCGACGGGCATGAAGCGATCCTGATGTTCATCTGCATCCGAGTAGTAGCGCCCCAGCGTAGCCTTCGATTTTCCGGTTAGCTGGCAGGCGGCCTCGATGCCGACATCCTTTACGAGGGCCTCGGTGTGCTTCTTGAGGTAGCTCTGCACACTCCCCATCCCATCCTCCATCCCCTTGTTTGCAAGGGGGAATAGCCAAATTCGTTTCCCATTAATGGGAATGCAAGCGCTTGTCAGTATCAAAAGCGCTCCGGGAACCCCCGGGCCTTTATCGAGTTTCCGGCGCCTCCCGCGCCGGGGAAGGGTTGGGCTTGCCGCGCGCCTGCCGGGTGGGATCGGTGGGGCCGGGCAACCGGCACAACGCGCGGCAGGTCTCCGGTAGCACCGATGATGCGTTTACGATTGCCCCCTCGCCGGAGCCGAATGCCCCGGGGCGCGTTGGCCGGGATCAGGGCGCAGGCACGTGCTGATCGATCAGCACCGGGTTTCCATCGGGATCCTCGATAACAAAGCTGGCAGGCCCCGTGCCCGCGGGATCGGCTTCGGTCACAAAGGAAAGCCCGGCCTCCTTGAGCCGGGCCTGAATCGCGCGGATATCGGTGAAGGTTTCCAGCGCCTCGGTTTCGCTCACCCAGCCCGGATTGAAGGTGAGCATGTTCTTTTCAAACATGCCCTGAAAAAGGCCGAGCGTGCAGGACCCGTTGCGCAGGATCAGCCACCCCTGGTCTGGCTCCCCCGCAACCTCCCCAAACCCGAGCGCCTCGTAGAAGGCCCGGGATTTGGCCAGGTTGCTGACCGACAGGCTGATCGAAAATGCGCCGAGTTCCATGGTGCCGCCCCTCCCAAAGCAAAGATTGGGCCCGGCGAGCGGTTACACGGCGTTCGGTAAGGCCCGCCCGTCCTGCCAGGCCAATAGGTTCTCCACCGCCATCATGCCCATTGCCTCGCGCACCTCAAGCGCCGCGGTGCCGAGATGCGGAAGAAGCGTAACGGTTTCGAGCGCTTTGAGCGCGGCGGGCACCTCGGGTTCGAACTCATAGACATCAAGCCCGGCGCCCGCGATCTGCCCGGCCTTCAACGCGGCAATCAGCGCGGCTTCGTCGATCACATCGCCCCGGGCGATATTGATGAGAAAGCCCGTGGGCTTCATGGCCGCAAGGGCCTCTGCGCCGATCAGGTGATGGGTCTCCGCCGTGGCAGGGACGGCGAGCACCACGATATCGGCCACGCCCAGAAGATCCGGCAATGCATCGATCTGGCGCGCGGGCATGCCCGGATCGGTCACGCGCGAGCGGTTGTAGAACACCACATCCATCCCGAAGCCGCCGTGACAGCGCTTGGCAATCGCCTTCCCGATCCGGCCCATACCGATGATGCCCACGGTTTTTTCCGAAACGTGGAAGCCCAGAAGCTGCGTGGGGTGCCAGCCGGCCCAGGCGTTTGCGCGCACCATGCGCTCGCCTTCGCCCGCACGGCGGCACGTCATCAAGATGAGCGTCATGGCGATATCGGCGGTCGCGTCCGTTACCGCGCCGGGCGTGTTGGTCACGGCCAGCCCCGCGGCGCGGGCGGCGGGGACATCGATGTGATTGTAGCCCACGCCGAAGTTGGCGAGGATCTGCGCGCGCGGCTCCGGCACAGCGGCGAAGGCCTCTGCCCGGAACGCATCGCCGAGCGTGGGCAGGATTGCGTCATGGGCCCCAAGCGCGGCGACGCATTCCTCATGGGTCATCGGCACGGTCGTATCCCGCACCTCAACATCGAACCGCGCGCGGGCGGCGGCGAGAACGGCCTCGGGCAGCGGGCGGGAGATCAGGAGAGAAGGCATCAATACATCCGGCCGCCCAGCGGCACATCCTTATCGGGGGTGATCAGCACCACCTCTCCCGCCGCATCGGGCAGGCCCAGCACGAGCACTTCCGACATCACGGGCCCGATCTGGCGTGGCGGAAAGTTCACCACCGCGAGCACCCGCTTGCCGGGCAAATCTTCCGGCGCGTAATGCGTGGTGATCTGGGCGGAGGATTTCTTTTCCCCTATCTCCGGCCCGAAATCGACCCAGAGCTTGATCGCGGGTTTGCGCGCCTCGGGAAAAGGTTCGGCCCGGGCGATCACGCCAACCCGGATATCGACCTTCATGAAATCATCGAAGCTGATCGTCATGCGCCAAGCTCCCGGCTGCGGCGGGCGGCGGCGGCGACGGCCTCGCGTAAGAGGGGCGGAAAGCCCCGGCCCCCATCCATCAAAACCCCGAGCGCCGCCTCGGTTGTGCCCTTGGGGCTGGTAACGTTGATGCGCAACTGCGCAGGGCTTTCGCCCGCCGTTTCTGCCAGCGCACCGGCGCCGGCCACCGTGGCGCGGGCGAGCGTGAGCGCGAGATCGGGCGACAGCCCCTCCGCCTCCCCCGCCGCCGCCATGGCCTCGATAAGGTGAAACACATAGGCGGGGCCGGAGCCGGAGACGGCGGTCACCGCATCCATCTGCGCCTCATCCTCGATCCGAACGGTCTGGCCCACGGCGGCAAGCAGCCCCTCACCCAGCGCCAGCCCGGCCTCATCCACCTGCGCGTTGCCGATCAGTGCGGTGATCCCGCGGCCCACGGCGGCGGGCGTGTTGGGCATGGCGCGGATCACCGGGCTTTGGGCGCCAAGCAACTCTTCGAACCGTGCGATGGGCGTGCCTGCGGCGACGGAGATGAAGAGCGTGCTGCCATTGCCAAGTGCGCGGATGGCAGGAAGCGCCTCGCCGATCATCTGCGGCTTCACGGCGATGATCACAACCGCGGGGGCCTCCGGCAGCGGCGCATTCGTGGCCACGCCCGTGCCCCGCACCCATTCGCTTGGAGCAGGATCCATCACGGTCACAGAGCCGGGCGCGAGCCCGCCCGAAAGCCAGCCCGCCAGCATTGCGGAACCCATCTTTCCGCAGCCCAGAAGAACCAGCCCGCGCGCGTTTATCTCAGAGAAATCCATGGCCCCTCCCACTGACGCGAGAGCCCTAAAACAAGTGGCCCGCCGGAGCAACACACGCTCCGGCGGGCCTCAAACCGTGGGGGTTCACGGCTTGGGGGGTTCGTCAGGCCGTTCCGTAGGCCTCCGCAATGGCAACCTTCATTGCGTCTTCCGGTGTGCGATCGCCCCAGGCAACAAGCTGGAAGGCGGGATAGAACCGCTCTGCCGTCATCACCGCCGTGGCGATCATCGTATCAATCTGTTCGGGGCTCGCGGTCTGGCCGCCGGCCAGAACAAGGCCGTAGCGGTAGACCATCAGGCGCTGCGCCCGCCAGTAGGTGAAGGCGCCCGCCCAGCAGGTATCGTTGGTGCGGTTGAGCGTTTCGTAGAGCTCGGCCATCCGGTCTTCCGGCGGCTCCATTTCAAACGTGCAGATCAGCCGCAGCGTTTCATCGTAGTTGGACCAGGCCAGCGTGATCGAATAGGTGCGCCACTGGCCTTCCACGGCCATGGCAATCTGATCATCGGCGACGCGATCGAAATCCCATTCATGATGCTCGGCGATGTGTTCCACGATATCGATTGGATGGAGGTCTTCTGTGCTCAGAAACTGCTCGGAAAGCGCCATGCGCGGCCTCGTGGGGTTGTAGCCCGGGGCGGGGATCGGCCCTCTAGGCTTAGGTGCCTGCTCTAGTTACGGCGGTTCTGCGCCACCGTCCCTACGATATATGGTGGTGCCAAATCGGAGGGCTGTAAAGACATATTTTGTGAAACATTGAGGACGGCCTAACACCGCCGGAATCGGGCGCGGATTATGGCCGGCGCCGCCTTATGGGCGGGCAAGCGCACCGCGCGGCACAGGGGCATCCGGGTGGAGTCTGCGGGCCAGCCCGCTCTGCGCTTGATTGGGCTACAGACCCAACCGTTCCCCGGGCAAAAGAGGGGGTGCGGGGCGCCTAGCCCTTCCCGGCCTCCAGCGCATCGAGCCGCGCTTTCAGCGCCTCGTTTTCGGCGCGCGCCTTTTCTGCCATCGCGCGCACCGCATCAAACTCCTCGCGGGTCACAAGATCGCGCTCCGCAAGCCACCGTTCGAACCAACTGTTGAACGCCGTCTCCGCCTCTTCCCGCGCGCCCTGGGCCACGCCCATGGCGTTGGTCATCAGTTGCGAAACATCATCGAGAATCTTGTTGCGGCTTTGCATCTCGCTCTCCTTCACGGCTCCCCCGGTATATGGGCGGGATCGCGCCGCCCGCAAGGTTGACAACGCCGCGCCCACCGGCAATGGGGCCGCATGGGTTTCGCCATTCCCTTCCCCGAGATCGGGCCCGAGATTTTCGCGATCGATCTGGGCAGCTTCCGCTTCGCCCTGCGCTGGTATGCGCTGGCCTATATTGTGGGGATCGTGATCGGCTGGCAGATGGTGGCGCAAGCCGTCAAGCGCCCCACGCTTTGGGCCGATGACACCGCGCCGATGACCGTGAAGCAGGTGGAGGATCTGCTGACGTTCATCGTATTGGGCATCATCCTCGGCGGGCGGATTGGCTTCGTGCTGTTCTACCAGCCGGCTTACTATCTCTCGAACCCCATCGAGATCCTTTATATCTGGCAGGGGGGGATGGCCTTCCACGGCGGGCTTCTGGGCGTTGTGGCCGTAACCATCTGGTTTTGCTGGCGCCACAAGCTGCCGATGCTTTCGGTGGGCGACGCGCTGGCCATGGCCACCCCGCCGGGGCTGATGCTGGGCCGGATCGCGAATTTCATCAATGGCGAGCTTTGGGGGCGGCCCACCGAGGCACCCTTTGGCGTGATCTTCCCCGGTGAGATGGCACAAAACTGCCCGGGCTTTGAAGCGCCTTGCGCCCGCCATCCTTCGCAGCTTTACGAGGCCTTCCTTGAGGGGCTTCTCTTGGGCCTCGTCATCCTCTGGCTTGTCTGGGCGCGGCGCTGGCTGAAGGCACCGGGGCGCATCACCGGCGTGTTCCTGGCAGGCTATGGGCTGGGGCGGTTCATCGTGGAGTATTTCCGCCAGGCCGATCCGCAATTCATCACGCCAGACAATCCGATCGGCCATGCGATCCGGCTTGGCGAGTATGGCGTTACCATGGGCCAGCTTCTTTCGCTGCCGATGCTGGCGCTGGGCCTGATCTTCATCGCGCTGTCCCGGAAGCGGGCGTGACGGAACTTGCCGCGGCGCTGGCCCGGCAGATCCGGGCGGCAGGGCCGATCAGCGTGGCGGAGTATATGGCGGCCTGCCTGACAGATCCCGACCATGGCTACTACCTCACGGGCGATCCGCTGGGTGCGGCGGGGGAT
>JANQPC010000085.1 GCA_028285485.1 Paracoccaceae bacterium
ATCCGCACGTCTGGGCACAGGGGATAGGAGGGCATCGCCACCGCCCAGCCCCGCGCCGTTGCGCCCCGTGCGAAATGCGACCAGTACCCGCGATCGAAAAGCCGCCAGTAGCCGCCATGCACGAACACAACGAGGCCCTCGGCGCGCCCGGCGGGGTGAAAAAGATCAAACTTCTCGCGCTCATCGGCGCCATAGGCCGTGTTCAGCCGGGCGCGCCCGATGGCGGCCTCGCTCTGGCGAAACTCCTGCGCCTCCGCCTCCCACCGCGCGATGATCTCTTCGGCACCGGGGATGTGATCGCGATTGTTATAGGCTTCGTCGTTCTTCATCGCCCCTCCCGGCTGGACAATGCGCGGCGCGCGATACATCACCCCAATGCCGGCCTTCCATGCCGGATCACCCTTGGGAGGACAAGTGATGCTCGATGCCGCGACAGACCTGCGCTCGCTTCTGAAACACCCCGATCTGCTGCGGAGCGATGCCTATCTTGCGGGCGAATGGGAGAGCGGCGCGAAGACTTTCGCGGTGACAAACCCCGCCCGCGGCGATGTGATCGCCGAGGTGGCCGATATGGGCCGGGCCGAGGCTGCGGCGGCCATCGAGGCCGCCTTTGAGGCGCAGCAAGCCTGGGCGGCCCGCAGCGCCAAGGAGCGCGCGAATATCCTGCGCGCCTGGTTCGATGCCATGGTGGCCCATGCCGACGATCTCGCCACCATCCTCACCGCCGAGCAGGGCAAACCGCTGGCCGAAGCCAAGGGCGAAATCCTCTACGGCGCCTCGTTCATCGAGTGGTTCGCCGAAGAGGCCAAGCGCATCTACGGCGAAACGATCCCCGGCCACCAGCCCGACAAGCGCATCACCGTGATCCGCCAGCCTATCGGCGTGACCGCGGCGATCACGCCCTGGAACTTCCCCAACGCGATGATCACCCGCAAGGCGGGCCCGGCGCTGGCGGCGGGCTGCGCGATGATCGTGCGCCCCGCCACGCTTACCCCGCTGTCTGCCCTTGCGCTGGGCGAGCTGGCCGATCAGGCGGGGATCCCGAAAGGGCTGCTGACGATCCTGCCCTCAACCGATTCCTCAGGCATTGGCAAGGAGTTCTGCGAAAATCCTAAAGTTCGCAAGCTCACCTTCACGGGCTCCACCGAGGTGGGGCGCATCCTGCTGCGCCAGGCCGCCGATCAGGTGATGAAATGCTCGATGGAACTCGGCGGCAACGCGCCCTTCATCGTGTTCGATGATGCCGATCTCGATGCCGCCGTGGAGGGCGCCATCGCCTGCAAGTTCCGCAACAACGGCCAGACTTGCGTCTGCGCCAACCGCATCTACGTGCAGGATGCCGTTTACGATGCCTTCGCCGAGAAGCTCGCCGCGCGGCTTGACGAGATGCGGGTGGGCGACGGGCTTGAGGGCGCCGATCTGGGCCCGCTGATCGAACCTGCGGCGGTGGAGAAGGTGGAGGAACACCTGTCAGACGCGCTGGCAAAGGGCGGCGCGGTGCTGCGTGGCGGCAAGCGCCACGCGCTGGGCGGGCTGTTCTATGAGCCTACGGTGGTAACCGGCGTGACCCGCGAGATGGCGGTGGCAACCGAGGAAACCTTCGGGCCCCTCGCGCCGCTTTTCCGCTTCACGGATGTGGATGACGTGATCGAGCGCGCCAATGACACGATCTTCGGCCTGGCCTCCTACTTCTACGCCAAGGATCTCTCGCGGGTGACAAAGGTGGCCGAGGCGCTGGAATACGGGATCGTGGGGGTCAATACCGGCATCATCTCCACCGAAGTGGCGCCGTTTGGCGGGGTCAAGCAATCGGGGCTTGGCCGCGAGGGCTCCCGCCACGGAATCGAGGAATTCCTGGAGATGAAATATATCTGCATGAGCGTCTGAGGGCGGCCCCGGCAACCGCGCACACGGCGCGCGCGGGCGGCGTGCCCGCGCGCCCGCCGCTAGCGCCCTTTGAACAGCCCGCCCAGGATGCCGCGCACGATCCGGCGCCCCGTCGTGCCCTTCAACTCCTTGATCACAACGCTGGTCACCGCCTCGGTCAGCCCACCGCTGCTGCGGGTTTTACGCGAGGTGGAGCGCCCCACGCGGGTGCCTGAATAGCGCCGCCCGGCCTTGTATTCGCGCATCGCCGCATCGGCCTCTTCTTCCAGCCGCTCGGCTTCTTCGGCCTCTTTCGCCGCCGCCTCCGCGCGGGCCGAAAGCACCTCATAGGCGCTTTCGCGATCCTTTGGGGCGTCATACTTCACCCCGAGAGCCGAGGCCGCCAGCACATCGCGCCGCTCTGCCTTCGTGATCGGCCCGAGCTGAGAGGAAGGCGGGCGGATCAGCGTGCGCTCAACGATCCCCGGCGCGCCCTTTTTGATGAGCATCGAGGTGACGGCTTCGCCCACCCCAACTTCGCGGATCGCATCCTCCGTCGAAAAACGCGGATTCTCGCGGTAGGTTTCGGCGGCCATTTTCAGCGCCTTGCGATCCCGCGCCGTAAAGGCGCGAAGCGCGTGCTGCACCCGGTTGCCAAGCTGGCCGAGGATATCCTCGGGAATGTCATCGGGGTTCTGGGTAACGAAATAGACGCCCACGCCCTTTGATCGGATCAGGCGCGCCACCTGTTCCACCTTGTCGACCAGGGCCTTCGGCGCGTCTTCAAACAGAAGATGCGCCTCGTCGAAAAAGAACACCAGGCGCGGTTTATCGGGGTCGCCCACCTCCGGAAGCTCCTCGAAAAGCTCCGACAGCAGCCACAGAAGCGAGGTGGCATAAAGCCGGGGCGAGGCCATCAGCTTGTCAGCCGCAAGGATGTTGATCCGCCCGCGGCCATCGGTGCCGGTGGCCATGATATCGGCCAGTTCCAACGCCGGTTCGCCGAAGAAGCCCGATCCGCCCTGATTTTCCAGCACCAGAAGAGCGCGTTGGATCGCGCCCACCGAAGCGGAGGACACATTGCCGTAGCGCAGCGAAAGCTCCTTGCCGTTCTGGCCCACCCAGAGAAGAAGCGCCTGCAGATCCTTGAGATCCAGAAGCGGCAGGCCCTGCTCATCGGCCACGCGGAAGGCGATGTTGAGCACGCCCTCCTGCGCTTCCGTCAGTTCCAGAAGCCGGGCCAGCAGCAAGGGCCCCATCTCGGCCACCGTGGTGCGCACGGGGTGGCCCTGATCGCCGAAGAGATCCCAGAAGGTGACCGGGAAGGCATCATAGGCGTAATCGGTGAAGCCGATCTTCTGAGCGCGCTCGGTAAAGGCGCCGTGCAGCTTGAAGCTTTCCGACCCCGCGCGCGCCAGCCCCGAAAGATCGCCCTTCACATCCGCCAGAAACACCGGCACGCCATTGGCGGAAAAGCTTTCGGCAAGGATCTGAAGGGTGACCGTTTTCCCGGTGCCGGTGGCGCCCGCGATCAGGCCATGGCGGTTGGCGTATTTCAGGAGAAGCTCCTGCGGCACGCCATAGCCCTCTCCCCCACCACCGATAAAAATGCCGTCGTCGCTCACCCGCCCGCTCCCTCATGCTCCGCGTCTTGGCCGCACCATAACTTCTTAACCTATTTGTGAAAGAGTTCTGGCGTCGCGGGCCTGTGGCAGACCGGCCCGCGGCGGTTTTCCTCCCTGTTGGACTGGCCGCGCCCCTGTGGCGCGGCTTTTTTTTGCAGCCGGTCGGGCGTCGCCGGGCGCATGGAGGGCCGCCGCAAGGCCGGGTGCGGGCGGCTTTTGGGGGCGGCTTAGGGCCTTGTCACAGCCCCGGATTTCGGCGAACCCGCCCAACCTTCGCCCGCACGGGCCAGAGATCAGCGGCCGCGCGGCCCCCATCGCAGGCCCCCGCGCGCAGTGCCAGCGGCGCCTTCGGGGCGCGAGAATTGCGGCTGCCGGGCGCCCGCGCGGGCGGGGGCCCATCTCACCCCCGGAATTCCGGCTAACCTCACGCGCCTGTTACATTCCTCGCTTGACGGCTTCCGGCAAAGCCACTAGCGTCCGCCTCAATGATTAAGTCGGCCCGTCCGGCAGGGAGAAAATCAGCGAAAAAGGGTCCATCCGGGCCCTTTTTTGTTTGCTGCATCACCTTTTGTGTCAAAACCGCCGAAGCGGGGGCAAAACTGCCCCGCGCCCCTATTCGGCCACCAGGATCGAGGCGGGGCGTTCGCCCGTCTCCATCCACGCTTCCAGCGGGGTCAGCGGATCGAGGCTTGCCTGGGATACGCCGCCCGGCCCCGGAAGAATGCCGCAATGGTCAAGCCCCGGCACCATGAAGAGCGCCACGTTCTCTTCCAGAGCCTCCGTGCCGCCCGCCGCTTCGGCAGCCGCCTCGTACCATTCCACCGTCTTGAACGGCGTCACGATCGCATCGGCCCAGCCATGCCAGACGATCATCTTGCCGCCCGCGGCGCGGAAGGCGCTGATATCGGGGTTATCGCCGTTATAGAGCGCGGCCTTTTCGGCCAGCCGCGGCGGATCGGTTTCAAAATCGAAATCGGCGGGCGACCAGCTTGCGCCGGGATCTTCGGGGAAGGCCATATACGCACCGAAATTGGTGGTAAACGCGTTCACAAGCCGCCCCGCGCCATCCGCATTGCCGGTAAGCCAGAGCCACCAGAAGGGTTCAGAGCCATAGGGCACGCCTCCGGGATAAAGCTGCGCCCCACCCGCATTGACAGGGCCCTGCCGCCACTTGGCCAGCACCTCCGCCTCGGCATCGCTCAGGCAATCCGCGCCGCTTTCCCCTGCCGGGCAGGTGAGTGAAGACAGATCCACAGTGCATTGGCGGGGATCGGAAATCAGCCCGTCCTCCGCCCCATCCGCGCCATCGCATTGGGCCATCACCGCATCGCCGATCAGCGCCTCCTTGCCCGGCTGGAGGATCCAGTTGCCCTCCGCATCGAGATTGGCCTGCATCAGCCAGCTCATCTTGGTGCCCACAAGGCCGGGGTAATCCATCGCCGGGGCGCCGGAGATGATGCCTTGAAACATCTCCGGGTAGCGCAGCGCAGCCACATGGGCCATGCGCCCACCGGTGGAGCAACCCTGAAAGATGGCCTGCTCCGAAGCGCTGCCATAGAAGGCCTCGATCATCGCCTGGGCCACGCGATTGGTCTCCCCGATCGACCGCCAGCCCCAATCGCGTTCCGCATGGGGGTTGTCCGCCGCCCAGGCGGCATCCACCACCGAAAGCCCGTGATGGCCGCTGTCTGAGGTGGCGGTGGCATAGCCCCGCTCCAGCCCCGGGCGCATCGCGTTGATCCAGCCACTGGCGGCATCCGCCCGGCCCAGGATGCCGCAGAACCCACCGCAACCGGCCTGGTAGAGCCGCCCGTTCCAGCCTTCAAGCGGCAGCCGCACCTCGATCGAGATCGCGGGCAGCGCGGTGGCGCGCACTTCGCAATAGGCCGGCAAGGTCTCCGCAGCCGGGATCACCCGCGCAGAGGTGACGTAGCCGCCTGAAAAGACGGCATCGCGCAGCGCCGCGCAACCCGCTTCCGATTGCGCCTCTGCGGTGCCCGTAAGGGCAAACCCGGCCAGTGCGGCCCCCAGCACGGAGGATGCAAGTCGCGTCATAAAGCCTTCTCCCTGATCAATCGTTTTGCGCCGCCGTCGAGGCCGCGCCGAATGGCCCGAGAGTGGCCGTTCCAAGCTGTGCTTGTAAAGCGCTCCGGGCGGCCTGGCGGAACTTATCCGGCCGCGCGCAGGCGTTTGACCAGGCTTGAGGTATCCCAGCGCCCGCCGCCCATCTTCTGCACATCCTTATAGAACTGGTCGATCAGCGCCGTGACCGGCAGGCTGGCCCCCAGATCATCCCCGGTCGCGAGGCAGATGCCCAGATCCTTGCGCATCCAATCCACCGCGAAGCCGTGGTCAAACACATCGTCCAGCATCGTCTCATGGCGGTTCACCATCTGCCAGCTTCCCGCCGCGCCGCCCTGGATCACATCGATCACCGCGCGCCCGTCCAGCCCCGCCTTCTCGGCGAAATGCAGGCCCTCGGAGAGCCCTTGGAGCAGCCCCGCGATACAGATCTGGTTAACCATCTTGGTCAATTGTCCCGCGCCGCTTTCGCCCATCCGTTTGCAAAGCTTGGCATAGGCCGCCATCACCGGCTCTGCCGCGCCATAGGCGCCCGCCTCGCCGCCGCACATGATCACGAGCTGGCCGTTTTCCGCGCCGGCCTGACCGCCGGAGACGGGGGCATCCACAAAGGCGATCCCCCCGGCAGAGGCGGCCTCGGAAAGCTCCCGCGTCACCGCCGCGGAAACCGTTGTATGATCAACGAAAATCGTGCCCTGGCCCATACCGGCGAAGGCCCCGTTTTCGCCGGTGCAGACGGCGCGCAGATCATCGTCATTGCCCACGCAGGCCATCACGAAGGCGGCGCCCTCGGCGGCCTCGCGCGGGGTTTCGGCAAACGCCCCGCCATGGGCCGCCGCCCAGGCTTCGGCCTTCGCCGTGGTGCGGTTATACACCGTCACCTCATGGCCCGCCTTGGCGAGATGGCCCGCCATCGGGCCGCCCATGACCCCAAGCCCCAGAAATGCAACCTTCGCCATGGCTTCCCTCCCGCGCCTAAATCGCCTAAGTCTGCCCCTACCTAACCAAACACCCCGCACCGTCAACTCGGCAGAAATCAACGGGCGAGCAGAAACCAACGGGCGCGCGCATGGTCACACTCTTTCGCTGGCTCGTGAGGCTTGTCACCGGGGCGGTGATGCTCGCGCTGCTGGCCGTGGTGCTGGTCTACTGGTTTGCAACCCGATCGATCCCGGAATATCAGGCCACGCTTGAGGTGGGGGCGATTTCCGCGCCGGTGGAGATCGTGCGCGATAACGCCAATGTACCCCATATCTTCGGGCAATCCGATACGGATGTGTATTTCGGCCTGGGCCTTACCCATGCGCAGGATCGGCTGTGGCAGATGATGCTTCTGCGCCGCACCGCGCAGGGGCGGCTTTCGGAGCTTTTTGGCCGGCGCACCTTCGCGGCCGACGATCTGATGCGCCGGCTCGATCTCTACCCCCTCGCGGTGAGCGCGGTGCCGGCGCAGACACCCTATGCGCAGGCCGCTCTTGAGGCTTATGCGGCGGGGGTGAACGCCTGGCTGGAAGAGATCAACGCAGGCGCCCGGGGCCGGGGCGCGCCGGAATACTGGATCTTTGCGCCCCAGATCGCGCCGTGGCAGCCCGCCGACAGCATCGCGATTGCCAAGCTGATGGCGCTTCAGATCTCCGGCGGGATCGAGGCGGAGGTGCTGCGCGCCCGCGCCGCACTGGTGCTTCCCGATGAACGGCTGGCCGATCTTTTGCCCGATGCACCCGGCGAAGGCGTGGCCGCGCTGCCCGATTTTGCCGCGCTCTTCCCCACCCTGCCGCGCCGCCTTGCCGCCGCGCGGCCCGCGCCCGACCCGCTGTTCCCCGTGGCCCGCCGGGGCCTGAGCGGCGCCTCGAATGCCTGGGCGGCCACCCCGGCCCGCGCCGCAGCCGGGGGCACGCTTCTGGCCAACGATCCGCATCTGGGCTTTGCCGCGCCGGGCATCTGGTATCTGGCGCGGCTGGAGCTGGAGACGGGCGGCGTGATCGGCGGCACGGTGCCCGGTATGCCCGTGGTTGCCATCGGCCGCAGCGCCAGGCTTGGCTGGGCCGTTACCGCCACCCATGCCGATACCCAGGATATCCTCATCGAACGGCTCAACCCCCGGAACCCCGAAGAGGTGGAAACGCCCGATGGGTTTGCCGAGATGCGCACCCGCAGCTCGATCATCCGGATCGATGGGGAAGCGCCGCAAACGGTCACGCTGCGCTGGTCGGAAAACGGGCCCATCCTGCCGCCGGGGCAGTTCGCACTGTCGGAGATCACGCCCCCGGGCCATGTGGCGGCCCTGGCCTGGACGGCGCTGACCCCGCGCGACACCTCGATCAGCGCCGGGCTCGCGCTGATGCGCGCAGGCTCGGTTGACGAGGCGATCGCGGCCGGGGCCGCCCATGTCGCGCCTGTGTTCAACCTCACGGTGGCCGATCGCGAACGCATCGCGATGAAGGTGATCGGCGCCCTGCCCCGCCGCGCCGCACGCCACCAAAGCCAGGGGCGGCTTCCCGCGCCCGGCTGGCGGCCGGAAAACCGCTGGCAGGGCGGGCTCGCCTACACTGCGAACCCCGAATTTCTCGATCCCGAAGGCGGGATTCTCGGCAATACCAACAACAAGATCGTCGATAAGCCCTTCCCCTTCCACGTGACCTTCGATTGGGGCGATACCCAGCGGGTGCAGCGCTGGCGGCGGCTGATGCAGAACCGCGAGGTGCATACCCGGGAAAGCTTCATCGAAGCGCAGCTCGATACCGTTTCCTTCACCGCGCGGGCCCTGCTGCCGCTGGTGGGGGCGGAGCTTTGGTTCACCGGCGAGGCCGCGCCCGAAGGCACGGCGGAGCGCCAGCGCCAGGAGGCGCTGGAGCTTCTGGCAAGCTGGAATGGCGAGATGAACGAGCATCTGCCCGAGCCGCTGATCTATGCCGCCTGGATGCGCGCGCTGAAGGACCGGTTGATTCGAGATGAGCTTGGCGGGCCGCTCGCGCAGGAATTCACCCATCCCGATCCGATCTTCATCGAGCGCGTGTTCCGCGATGAAGAGGGCGCCGCGGTCTGGTGCGATATCCTGCGCACGTCCCCGGTGGAAACATGCCCCGAGATCGCGCGGCTGGCGCTTGACGATGCGCTGCTCTGGATCGGCGAGCGCTATGGCACGAATCTGGCCGCGCTGCGCTGGGGCGATGCCCATGAGGCACGCCACGATCACTCCGTTCTGGGCGATACGCCGGTTCTGGAATGGTTCGTCAATATCCGGCAATCAACCTCAGGTGGGGACAACACGCTGATGCGCGGCCTCACATCGGGCCGCGATCCCGAGCCGTTCCTGAACGTGCACGGCGCGGGCTACCGCGGCGTTTACGATTTTGCGGATCCCGACAGTTCGGTCTTCATCACCGCCACCGGCCAGTCTGGCCACCCGCTTTCGCGCCATTACGACGATCTGGGCGAACTCTGGCGGCGGGGCGAGTATATCCCGATGTCGCTGGATCCCGAACTGGCCCGCGCCGCCGCCGTTGGGATCACAAATCTCAACCCTCGGTAGGAATCGGCGCTCTTCACTTTCTCCTCGGTTTTTCAATGACTTTTATGTATTCTCTGCACCGAGAAGTCGGGGAAGTGTGACCTCGAACCGAGGCGAGTAGAACGATGAACAAGATGCTGATGGGCGCCGCCGCACTGGTGGCTCTTGCAGGCTGCGCAGGTAACTGGGAAGTGGCCTATGAGGAACCGATCAATCCCGCGGTCAGCCGGGCCTGGGTGGTGCAGGATGTGCAGGTGAGCGTGCCGAACACGCTCTCTGTCTCCACGAACCCCAACATTCTGGCCCCGGCCGAGGATATCGTCTGGTACGGCGATCCCGAGGGTGACCGGCGCGCGCAGGTGGCCTCGATCATGGATGCCGGGATCACCCGCGGCACCGATGATCTGGTCGGCGGCACGCCCGTGGTGATCGGGGTTACGGTGGAACGCTTCCATGCCGTCACGCCTTCGGCCACATCCATCGCGCCCTCGGCTGTGCACCAGATCTCCTATACCGCGCAGGTGTTCAATGCGGCGACTTTGGCGCCGGTGACCGCCCCGCAGCCCATCGTGGCCGATCTCGATGCCTATGTGGGCGCCGCGGCGGTGGTTAATGCGGTGGAGGGCAATACCGAGAAGCTGCGCATCACCGAGCATCTGGCGCAAGTCACGCGCGGCTGGCTGGGTGTGGGCCCCGATCCCCGGCGCGAGTTCGGCGGCATCGGGCGCTAGCCGCCCGTATTGTGGGTGTCGCGGGCGCTAGCCGCGCGTATTGTGGGTGTCGCGGGCGCTAGCCGCCCGTACGGAGGGTTTCGCGGCCGTTAACCATAGCTGGCTAGAACCTGTACCCGATGCATCCCTGCGCGGCCTGGGCAAACACCCGGGGCGCGCTTGATCCCAGTGGTTTCCGGCCCCGAAAGGGGCTGTCCGAAGGCCGCCGTACCGCAAGAGTACATGTAGGACATGCGGGGGTTCCCCGCCGGTCACGCCGCATCCGGGCGGGCCCGCCTCTCCGGCACTTCTTGCTTTGCCCCCGGGCTGCCCATGGCAGTGCCGGGCGCGAGGCGTTGGGGCGCCGGAGCGCCCGTTCCCAAACCGCCCGGAACAAGCCGAAGGCGCCGGAGATCTGCCGCCCGCCCTACCCCGCCAACTCCGCAAACCGCGCCTTCTGCCGCGCCGTCCAATGCACCGCGAAGCGCAGAGCGCCGTCGCGATCGGCCTCAGCCTCCACCACGCCTTCCTGGAAGAGCCAGGCACGCGCGCGCCCCGCGCTATAGGGCAGCGTGACCTCCTCGCGCACCCGCGCCCCATCGATCCGGGCCGAAATCTCCGAAAGAGCCGCCTCCACCCCTTCGCCCGAAAGCGCCGAGAGTGTCAGCACATCCGGCTCGCGGCCTGCGCGGTTTTCCAGCGCCGCGCGCGCCTCGCCCGCCACCGCATCGATCTTGTTCCAAAGCTCGAGCGTGGGCACGCCCTCCTCCACCCCGAGCGTTTCGAGGATCGCGCGCACATCGGCGGCCTGCTCCTCGGTTTCGGGATGGGAAATATCGCGGACATGGCAGATCAGATCCGCTGCCAGAACCTCTTCCAGCGTGGCCCGGAAGGCCGCCACAAGCTGCGTGGGCAGATCCGAGATAAAGCCCACCGTGTCGCTCAGGATCACCTCGCGGCCCGTGGGCAGCGTGACCCCGCGCATCGTGGGATCAAGAGTGGCAAAGAGCATATCCTTGGCCAGAACCGAAGCCCCCGTGGCGCGGTTGAACAAGGTGGATTTCCCGGCATTGGTGTAGCCCACCAGCGCCACGATCGGATAAGGCACCTTGGCGCGCGCGGCCCGGTGCAGCGCGCGGGTTTTCACCACCTTCGCAAGCTGGCGCCTGAGCCGCGTGATCGCCTCGTCGATGGCGCGCCGGTCGGCCTCGATCTGCGTCTCGCCCGGCCCGCCCACAAAGCCCAGGCCGCCCCGCTGGCGTTCCAGGTGCGTCCAGGCCCGCACCAGCCGCGTGCGCTGGTAGCTGAGCGCGGCAAGCTCCACCTGCAGCACGCCTTCCCGCGTGCGGGCGCGATCCGCGAAGATCTCCAGAATCAGCCCGGTGCGATCGAGCAGCTTGACGCCCCATTCCTTTTCTAGGTTGCGCTGCTGCACGGGCGTAACGGGCCCGTCCACCAGAACCAGCCCCACCTCCGCCGCCTCGAACGCCGCGCCCAGTTCCTCGATCTTGCCGCGCCCGAACAGAAGGCCGGGCTGCGCACGGGGCAGGCGCACCACTGCCTCGCCCGCGATCTCAAGATCGGGCAAGGCCCGGGCCAGGGCCACGGCCTCGGAAAGCGCCGCGGCAGGATCGCGGCGCTGAGGCTCGGTCTGAATGTCGGGGTGCAGCACGAAGGCGCGCATCGCCCCCGCGGTGCCAGCATCCATGGGGCCTATTCTTCACCCTCGTAGAGGTTGATCGGCTGCGATGGCATAATCGTCGAAATAGCATGTTTGTAAACAAGCTGCGATTGTCCATCGCGGCGTAAAAGCACGCAAAAGTTGTCGAACCAGGTGATCACACCCTGAAGTTTGACGCCGTTTATGAGGAATATCGTTACCGGAACTTTCGTCTTCCGGACGTGATTCAAGAACGCGTCTTGTAAATTTTGTCTGTCCGAAGCCATGTGGAATTGAGCCTTTTTTCTTGGCGCCGCCGGAATGGGCACGCGTCGCGCGGCCACTATGGGGTGGGAATGGCCCAGATTCCACCCCCAAAATCAGCTTGTTATCCGGCAGGGTGACGCAGGCGCCTAGCTGCGCCAGAGATCGGGATTGAGAAGCGCGATTATGGCCAGCGTCTCAAGCCGCCCCACCACCATCGCGGCGGCGAAAATGAGCCGCGCGGTCTCACTGAGCTGCACAAGGCGGATCGGCTCCGCCGCGGCCACCTCGATCAGGGGGCCGGTGGTGGTGAGTGCCGCGATGGTGAGCACCAGCGCCTCTTCGAAATCGATGCCCGTCAGCGCGAAAACCGCCATGATCACGGCAATCGAAAGCGCGAAGAGCATGAAAAACACCCAGGCCACCAGTGCACCCTCGCGCCGGATGCGCCGCGCGATCTGACCCGCCCCGCCGATTGACGAGGGGTGAACGAGCTTCTCCATCTCGCGCATCCCGTGCTTGTAAAGCGCGTAGACCCGCAGAAGCTTCACGCCGCCCGCCGTGGTGGCCACGCCGCCGCCGAACACCGCCAGCCCCATCAGGATCAGGCCGGGGCTTTGCAGGCCCGACCAGGTGCGCGCGCCCTCCCAGCTTGCGCTTTCGAAGCCGGTCGTGGTGAGAAAGGACATCACCGTGAAGGCCCCGCCCCAGAACGCCTGCAGCACGGCGCCCAGATTGCGCTCGGTTTCCACATCGAAGGCCGCAAGCCAGTGGCGCAGCACCAGAAGCACCGGCAGGGTGCCCACGAGCAGAAGCCCCAGCCGCAGTTCGGGATCGCGCCAGAGCGAGCGGAAGCCTTCGGGCCGTTCATCCACCGCGAAGGTCAGGCGCGAGAGCGCGAAGATGAGGAACACGAAGATCACCGCCTCGCCGGCAAAGCCCGTTTCGCTTTCGGTCAGCCCGCCCGAGGGCGAGATGCCCGAGGTCGCCAGCGTAGACATCGCGTGGCAGAGCGCGTCGAGCGGCGGCTGGCCGATGATGATCAGCGCGCCCCAGAGCAGCACCGTGAGGATCAGGTAGACGGGGAAGAACTTCGCGGCAAAGCGCACCAGCCGGTCGGACCCCTCGCCATAGGCGGCAGTGCTGGCCGCCTGCAGACCCGGCGCCGTGCCCCGCCCGATCGTGGCGCCCATACGCACCTCGAAACCGCCAAGGTTCAGCGGCGCCAGGATCGCCACCGCGGTCAGCCAGATGAAAAACCCGCCCATCCAGCCCACAAGCGCACGCCAGAGATGCACGCTGGGCGGCAGCCGTTCGGGGCCAAAAAGCGTGGCGCCCGTGGTGGTGAGGGAGGAGACCATCTCGACATAGGAGTTGAGGTAACTCGTGGTGCGCACGGCCTCGTAAAACGGCACCGCCAGCATCACCGGCAGCACCGTGAAGGTCACCACAAGCGCAATCAGATGGCTGCGTGACCGGCGGCGGATGCGGTAATTCGAGGTGGCGATGGCGATCAGCCCGAAAAGGATCAGAAACAGGATCGAAAAGTAGAAAAACGCCCGCGCCACATGGTGATCGTTGACCGCCAGAGCATGCGCGGCGGGCACCATCATTGCGGCGGCCCCGAGCCCCATCACCAGCACGATGAGCGGCAGCTTGAGAAGCCGCGCCCACATCAGAAGAAATCTATCGAAACTTGGAAGAGCCGCTCCACCTCGGGCACATCATCGGCCATGGCGAAGATCGTGATGATATCGCCTTCGTCGATGCGGGTGCCGCCCACCGGCCGGATCACCTCGCCCCCCTTCATGATCGCGCCCACGATCACGCCTTCGGGGAAATCGATATCGCGGATCATCTGGCCCGCAATCGGCGAGGTGGAGAGCACCTGCGCCTCGATCACCTCGGCCTCCGCATCGCCGATGGAATAAACGCCGCGCACCCGCCCGTGCCGGATGTGGCGCAGGATCGAAGACACGGTCGTGGCGCGGGGATCGATATAGGCATCGATGTTCAACGGGGCCATGAGCGGGATCAACGTGGGATCGTTCACAAGGCAGATCGTGAAGGGGCAGCCTGCCGATTTCGCGCGCACCGCCGTCAGCAGGTTCGTCTTGTCGTCATCGGTCACCGCAAGCACGGCATTGGCGCGGTCAATCCCCGCCTCCGCCAGAAGTTCGCGCGAGAGCCCGTCGCCATTCAGCACGATGGTGCGTTCCAGCGCATCGGCGGCGCGTTCGGCGCATTCGCGGTTGCGCTCGATCACCTTCACGCGCACCCGGTCGCGCCGCTGTTCAAGATCCTGCGCCACCGCCAGGCCCACATTGCCGCCGCCCACGATCACCACGCGATCCTGCTTTTTCACGGTTTTGCCGAAGATCTCGACCGTACGGTCGACATCCTCGATATGGGCGAAGACATAGATCTGATCATGGGCAAACAGCTGATCGCCCGGCTCCGGCGCAAAAAGCCTATCCCCCCGCCGCACCCCCACCACGATGGCGCGGAGGGTGGAGAAGAGATCGGTCAACTGCCGAAGCGGCGTATCCAGCACCGGGCAATCTTCATCGAGCGACAGGCCCAGAAGCTGCACATTGCCATCGAGAAAGCTTTGCGTATCGAAGGCCGCGGGGGCCGCGAGGCGCCGCAGCGCGGCGTCGGCCACTTCGCGCTCGGGGGAGATGACCACATCGATCGGCATGTGATCGCGGCGGAAAAGATCCGAGTAAAGCGCGGTGAGATAGCTTTGCGAACGCAGCCGCGCGATCTTCCGCGGCACGCCAAAGACGGAATGGGCCACCTGGCAGGTGACCATGTTCACCTCATCGGAATAGGTGGCGGCGATCACCATATCGGCATCCCGCGCCCCGGCGCGTTCTAGTATATGCGGATAGCTCGCAAACCCCGCGATGCCCTGCACATCCAGCGTGTCGGTTGCCCGCGCCACGAGATCGGGATTGTTATCCACCACCGTGACATCGTTCTTTTCGCCGGAGAGGTGACGCGCGATCTGCCAGCCGACCTGGCCGGCGCCGCAGATGATGAGCTTCATGGACACACCCGCCTAACTCGTCCGGTCAGGCTTGGCAGAAGCCTGCCAAGCCGTCAATCCGGGGTCTGATGCGCCTCAAGCGTCTTCGCCGTTGAGATGCGCCACCCGCGCGCCCGCCTTGTTGGAGGTGACCACGTTCAGCGATTTCAGCTTCCGGTGGAGTGCGGAGCGCTCCATCCCCACGAACGTTGCGGTGCGGGAGATGTTGCCGCCGAAGCGATTGATCTGGGTAAGCAGGTATTCCCGCTCAAAAAGCTCGCGCGCCTCGCGCAGCGGCAGGGTGGCAAGGCCGGCCGAAAGCACCACGCGCCCTTCTTCGGCGGCGCGGTCTTCGGGCTGGGGCAGTTCCTGCGCCTCGATCTCGGGCGCCTCGCCGCCGAGGATCAGCACGCGCTCGATCATGTTGCGGAGCTGGCGCACATTGCCGGGCCAGGGCATCGTTTGGAGAAGCGCCGCGGCATCCTCGCTGAGGTGCCTCAGCGGCAGGCCCTGCTCGCGGTTCAGCACCTCCACGAAGTGATCGGCAAGCTCGGGAATATCTTCGCGCCGTTCTTCCAGCGATGGCACGGCGATCGGCACAACGTTCAGGCGATGATACAGCTCCTGCCGGAAGCGCCCTTGTTCAACTTCATCCCCCAAGCTTTTGTTCGTGCTTGAGATTACGCGGATATCCACGCGCACCGTCGAGGCACCGCCAACGCGGGTGAACTGCTGTTCGGTCAGCACGCGCAGGATCTTCGATTGCGTGCCAAGGGGCATATCGCCCACCTCATCGAAGTAGATGAACCCGCCATGGGCCTGTTCCAGAAGCCCCGGCTCTACGCCCCGTTCCGTTGTTTCGCGGCCAAAGAGTACCTCTTCCATCCGGTCGGGCTCAATCGAGGCGGAAGAGACGGTAACGAAGGGCGCGCCCGAGCGGGGTGAATGGGCGTGGATGTAGCGCGCGGCGATTTCCTTGCCGCTGCCCGCTGGCCCGGTGAACATCACCCGCGCGTTCGAGGCGGTCACCTTATCGAGCTGCGCCTTCAGCCCCTTGAAGGCGGCGGACGAACCCACCATCGCCGCCATTCCCACATCCTGGCGCCGGAGTGCAGAGTTTTCGCGGCGCAGGCGCGAGGTTTCCATGGCCCGCGAGATCACGACCATGAGTTGATCGATGTTGAAGGGCTTTTCGATAAAATCGTAGGCGCCCTGCTTGATCGCGGCCACCGCAATTTCGATGTTCCCGTGGCCCGAAATGATCACCACGGGGATATCGGGATTGTCGCGCTTGACGGTTTTGAGGATGTCGATGCCATCCATCTTGCTGTCTTTCAGCCAGATATCGAGCACGATCAGCGCAGGCGGCTCCCCGTTGATTTCGGCCATACATTCTTCGGAATTTGCCGCGAGCCGCGGATTGAAGCCTTCGTCTTTCAGGATATCGCCGATCAGTTCGCGGATATCGCGTTCGTCATCGACAATCAGAATATCGCTCATGCTCTTGCCCTCGTTGGTGTTTTTTTCGTTGGTCATGGTGTTTGGTTCCCTTGATGTGTCAGGGGCAGGCGGATCACGGCTTCCGCGCCGCGCTGGCCGCTGGCATCCAGCGGCTCGGCATCGCGCAGGTCCAGCCGGCCCCCATGTTCTTCGATGATTTTCTTGACGATCGGCAGCCCCAGCCCCGTGCCCTTTTCGCGGGTCGTCACATAGGGCTCAAAGAGCTTGGCGCTGTCTTCCGGCAGCCCGATCCCGTTATCGGAGATCGTGATTTCCGCCCAGTCGCCATGGCTGGCAAGCGTGGCGCGCACGCGCGCCTCATGGCCGTCTGGAACGCCGGTTTCCCGCAAGGTTTCAATGGCTTCACAACCATTCTTGATCAGGTTGGTCAGCGCCTGGCTGATCATCGTGGCATCCACATCGGCGAGAAGCTCGCCTTCGGGCAGCTCTGCGGTGACCTCGATATCGGCAAACCCCGTATCCTGCAGAAGCGCTGCATCGCGCAGAAGCGGGTTGACATCGATCAACCGCCGCTCCGGCTCCGGCATCCGGGCGAATTTCGAAAACTCATCCACAATCCGGCGCAGATCGTTCGTCTGCCGCACGATCACATCGGTGTATTGCTGAAGCGCCTCGGCATCTTCACCCTCGGCCAGATGGGCGAATTTGCGGCGGATGCGCTCGGCGGAAAGCTGGATCGGCGTGAGCGGGTTCTTGATCTCATGGGCGATCCGGCGCGCCACGTCGCCCCAGGCCGCCATCCGTTGGGCGGCGACAAGATCGGTCACATCGTCAAAGGCGATCACGTAGCCTTCAAGCCCACCATCATCGCCCCGCCGCGTGGCGATCCGCACCAGCAGGTTTTCAAGCTTACCCTTGCGGGTGAGGCGGATCTCTTCCTGCGCCACCTCGCCCTTCACCGATTGCAGCCGCTCAAAGAGCCCCGCAAATTCCGGCACGGCCACCGAAAGATGCTCGGCCTGCCCCTCGGCCACGTCGCCCGCCAGCGCCCGGCCCGCGGCGCGGTTTGCGAAGGTCACCCGCCCGCCGGGATCTAGCCCGATCACGCCGGCGGTGACGGAGGACAGAACGCTGTCAAACAGCCGGCGGCGGCGTTCGATCTTGCGGTTGGTTTCCAGAAGCGCGTCGCGCTGGCCTTTCAGCTGCTGGGTCATCTGGTTGAAGATGCGGCCCAGCATGGCGATTTCGTCATCGCCCTGTTCTTCGCGCACCTGCACATCCAGATCGCCCGCACCCACCCGCTGCGCAGCGCCCGTAAGCCGGCCCACCGGGCGCGAGAGGCGTTCGGCAAACCAAAGCCCCAGCCAGATCGCCGCCAGGATCAGGATCACCGCAAAACCGAGGTAGAGGAGCCCGAATTCGAAGACGAGCCGCCCACGCTGGCTTTCAAGCTCATTGTAAAACCGCGCCGTTTCCTGCGCGTCATCGAGCAGGGCGAGGATGCCGCCATCCACCTCGCGGCTCACATAGAGAAACCGGTCGCTGAAGCCGCCAAGCTGGATCAGCGCGCGGTATTCGTTCTGTGCGAGATCCTCGATCAGCGCAGGCTCGCCCCCAACGGCCAGATCGAACGCTTCCTGCGGCGCGCGCTCATAATCGAAGAGGTATGAACGTTCGCCGCGCGCGCGGATATCGCCTGCGCTGTCAATCACGTAAGCCTCGCGCAGGCCGCGCTGGATCTGCGCCTGGCCCTGGCTCAGCATCTGGCGCAGCTCCCCATCGGTGATGAAGAAATCGGCCTGCCGCGCGGTTTCGAGAAACTCCGCCAGCGCCTCGGTATCGGCCAGAAGATCGCGGCGCTGAGTGTCCTGATAGGCTTCCGCAGCCGCGATCGAGGCCCCCACGACCTGGCGCACCCGATCCGAGAACCAGCCTTCGAGACCCACGTTGAAGGTGATGCCCGCGAAGATCGCCACGGTCACGGTGGGGATCAGCGCGATCAGTGCGAAAACGCCGGTCAGCCGCAGGTGCAGCCGCGATCCCGCAGAGCGCGCGCGCCGCGCCGCGATCATCCGCGCGATCTGGCCCAGCACAAGCGTGGCCACCACGAGCACATAGACGAGATCCGCCATCAGGATCAGGCGCAGCTGAACCGTGGGATTGCCCTCGTCGAGGGGCCCGAGCACAAGGAAGGTTGCGAAGGCGAGAATGGGCCCCAGAATGACGAGCCCCAGCGTGGCAGCATTCTTGAAGCGCCGGGCCCGGCCGAGCCCCGCTAGCCATTGCAGTGTTGCTCCGCGAACGGCTCCCGCCACGGCAAACACCCCACCTCTCGTGTCACGCTGGGCGACACCTGCCACATTTCGGTGCCGTTTCAGCTCTCCGGCTGTTCGGCAACTCTCATGTTGCGCTTTTACATCAACTTACGGCGGCGTGTCACGCGAATATCGAGATCGGTGATCTTCTTGCGCAGCGTATTGCGATTGATTCCAAGCAGATCCGCGCATTTCGCTTGATTTCCACCGGTTGCATCAAGCGCGATCTCGATCAGCGGGGCCTCTACTTCGCGCAAAATCCGCTGGTAGAGCCCGGGGGGTGGCAAAACTCCGCCGTGCAAATCGAAGTAACGGCGCAAATGTTTGCCGACGGAAACCGAAAGCCGTTCGCCATCGCCACCGCCTGTCAGCGGTTCCATCGCGGGCTGATTGCCGAGCACAAGTTCGGTTTCGGCACGTCCGATTTCATCTTCCCCGCCCGTTACAACGAGGCGGCGGATGGTGTTTTCAAGCTGGCGCACATTGCCGGGCCAGCTATAGGCGCGGATCAACTCCATCGCGGCAGTGTCAAACCGGCGGCTGGGCAGCCCTTCGCGTTCGGCGCGGGCCAGAAAATGATCGGCCAGAAGTGCGATATCGTCGACCCGCTCGCGCAGCGCGGGCACGCTCACCGTAACCCCGCTCAGGCGGTAGAACAGATCCTGCCGGAAAGCGCCGGTTTCCATCTTCTGGGAAAGATCGGCCTGGCTGGTGGCCATTACCCGGGGGCCATGATCGGTGAAGCTATCGAGCATCCGCACGATCCGGGCCTGCGCCTCATCTTCCAGATCGCCCACCTCATCGAAGAGGATCGAGCCGCCCTTGGCGCGGCTCAGCACCATGGCGGGCCCGTCCATGGTGGTCAGATCCGAAGCGCTGGCCACCACGAAGGGCAGCGTGCGCCTGTCGCTCAGATCATGGATCGCGCGGGCGATCAGCGATTTGCCGGTGCCGCTTTCGCCGGTGATCAGCACCGGCAGATCGGTGTTCATCACCCGCGCCACCAGCCGGTAGAGCGCCTGCATCGCGGGCGTGCGGCCCACAAGCGGCAACTCATCGGGCGCGCTTTGTACCTCGGCCGCGGGCTTCGGCGGCATTCGGCGCTTGACCTCCAGCGCCCGGGCGGCGCGTTTCATCAGATCGGGCAGATCGAAGGGCTTGGGCAGGTAATCGAAGGCATCGGCCTCGGCGGCCTGGATCGCCGTCATGATCGTGTTCTGCGCCGAGATCACGATCACCGGCAGGCCCGGCCGTTCGCCCGCGATCTTGGGAAGCTGATCAAGCCCGTTGCCATCGGGCATGATCACGTCCGAGATCACCAGATCGCCCTTCCCCTCCTCCACCCAGCGCATCAGCGTGACAAGGCTGGATGTGGCATGCACCTTGCACCCGGCGCGCGTGAGCGCCTGGGTCAGCACCGTGCGGATGGTGCGATCGTCATCGGCAACGAGGACAGTTCCGTCCATGGCTACTCTCCACTTTCTTTCGGCGCGACGGGAAGCGAGATGCGGAAGATCGTTCGCTCCGGCGCGCTATCGACGGAAATCCACCCGTCATGATCCGAGATGATTTTTGAAACGAGGGCGAGGCCCAGCCCGGTGCCGTTCTCGCGGCCCGATACGAAGGGTTCGAACACATCGCTGGCGATCTCCGGCGGCAGGCCCGGCCCGTCATCGATGATTTCCACCTGCAGGGGCAGCGCCGCGGTGCCATCCTTCCGGCGCAGCCGCAGCGACATGTCGTAGAAGGTGTGGATGCGGATCGTGCCGCCGCCCTCGCCCGCAGCCTCGGAGGCGTTCTTCAAAAGGTTCTGGAACACCTGCAGCATCTGATCGCCATCCACGTAAGTGGGCGGCAGCGAGGGGTCGTAATCCTCCACGATCTTCATATGGGCGGCAAAACCTAGCTGGGTCGATTTGCGCGCCCGGTCAAGCAGATCGTGAAGGTTGATGGCCTTCTTCTCTGGCGGGCGGAGATTGCCGAACTGCTCCACCTGATCGAGCAGCGCGAGGATCCGCCGCGCCTCGTTCACGATCAGATCGGTCATCTCCTGATCTTCGCCGGAAAGGTTCATGCTGAGCAGCTGCGCGGCCCCGGTGATGCCCGCGAGCGGGTTCTTGATCTCATGGGCGAGCATTTCCGACATGCCGATCGCGGATTTGGCGGCAGTTTTTACCGAATGGGCCCGCCCCAGCCGATCAGCCAGCGATCGCGGCTCCAGCAGGATCATCACGAAGCCCGGCATCGCGCTCACGGGCGCGATCTGCACATTGCATTGCGCGGGCTTGGATTGGCCCGAGCTTACATCGACATTGCTCATCGAGAGAGAGCTCTGATCGGCCCGCACCCGGCGGAAGGCATCGTCCAGCGGTGCATCGATCATCAGCTTGTCAAACACCGGCGCGCCCCGCAGGCCGCGGGCGGAAGTGTTGAGAAACTGCTCCGCCGCCGGGTTCACCTCCGAGATCACGTCGCCCGGATCAAGCAGGAAGGCCGGCACCGGCAGCGATACCCAGATCGCATCTCCGAACGCGGTGGGGCTCATGCGGCAGCCGCCATCGGGCAGAGCGCATCGGGCAGACGGGCCAGCACGGCGCGCGGGGTTGCGGCGGTCAGCACCTCGCGGCGCAGCGCGGCGGGCGTGCCGGCCCGATCCATGTACCAGCCCAGATGCTTGCGGATCACGCGGGCGCCGAGCGCGGTGCCGTAGAAGGCAAGCGTGGCCTCGTAATGTTCGGCCACAAGTGCGGCGAGGCCCGCGCCATGGGGCACCTCCGGGGCGGGCGTTCCAAACAGCACCGCGGCGATCTCGGCCACCGCCCAGGGCCGCCCCTGCGCGCCGCGCCCGATCATCACGCCATCAGCGCCCGAGCGGCGCAGCGCGGTGCGCGCCGTGGCTGCATCGACGATATCGCCATTTGCGATCACCGGGATTGAGACCGCGCGTTTCACCGCACCAATGGCGGCCCAATCGGCGGCGCCCTTGTAGAACTGGCAGCGGGTGCGCCCGTGAATGGTGATGAGCCCCACTCCCGCACCCTCGGCGCGGCGCGCAAGATCGGGGGCATTGAGGCAATCGTCATCCCAGCCCAGGCGGGTTTTGAGCGTCACCGGCACATCCACGGCGGCCACCACCGCCTCGATCAGCCGCAGCGCATGATCGGGGTCGCGCATGAGAGCCGAACCCGAGAGCCCTCCGGTGACCTTCTTGGCCGGGCAACCCATGTTGATATCGATCACCCGCGCGCCGTTTGCGGCCACCATCCGCGCGGCCTCGCCCATCCAGTAGGGATCGCGGCCGGCAAGCTGCACCGCGGTGTCTTCGGCCCCAAAGCCCAGTTCGGCGCGTTCGCGCACGCCGGGCTTGGCCTGCACCATCTCCTGGCTCGCAACCATCTCGCTTACCACCCGCCCGGCGCCGAAGCGGGCGACCAGCCGGCGGAACGGCAGATCGGTGATCCCCGCCATGGGGGCGAGGAAAACGGGAAGGTTTGGCAGCGCAAGTGCCCTGTCGTTAGACAAATGCTCAATCCTTGTGCACACTCATTCGAGGTAGCGGCTGCATGCGCGGAAGGCAAATCGGGCCCGGCAGGCGATGCTGCGACATTTGTGGCCTGCCCGAATTTTAGGCGTGCGTGCCTTGAAATTGGAACCGATTGTCACCGCACCGGCCCCGATCTAGAGAAGGGGCAAGGAGTACGCCGCCCATGGCCCCGACCGATCCGCCGCGCGCTGAGGAAGCGCCCCAGATCGCCCCGCAGACCGCGGCGGTGATCGTTGCGGCGGGGCGCGGGCTGCGCGCAGGCGGGGATATTCCGAAGCAATGGCAAACGCTTGGAAACCGGCGGGTGATCGATTTCACGCTTGAGAGCTTTGCCGCCAGCCCGTTTGTGGATGACATCACCGTGGTGCTGCACCCCGATGATATGGGGCTTCTGGAGGATCATGCGGGGCTTACGCTGGTGCCCGGCGGGCCCACGCGCGCCGCCTCCGTGCGCGCAGGCCTTGAGGCGCTGGAACCGGCGGGGCCAGACCGCGTTCTGATCCACGATGCCGCGCGCGCTTGCATTGACAGCGTGACCATCGCCGCCGTGGCCACCGCGCTCGATACCGCGCCCGCCGCAGCGCCGGGGCTTGGCGTGACCGATGCGCTCTGGATCGCGCGCGACGGGCAGGTGACGGGCACGCAGGAGCGCGGCGCGCTCTTTCGCGCGCAAACCCCGCAAGGGTTTCACTTCGCGCCGATCCTGGAGGCCCATCGCCGCCACCCGGGCGGCGCGGCCGATGATGTGGAAGTGGCGCGCTGGGCCGGGCTCGATGTTGCCATCGTGCCGGGGGCGGAAGACAATCTGAAGATCACCACGCCCGCCGATTTCGCGCGGGCCGACCGTATTCTGAGAGGCCGGATGCCCCCTGCCCCGCCCGATATCCGCACCGGCAACGGCTTTGACGTTCACGCCTTCGGGCCGGGCGATCACGTGATGCTGTGCGGCGTGGCGATCCCGCATGAGAAGGGGCTCTTGGGCCATTCCGATGCCGATGTGGGGCTTCACACGATCACCGATGCAATCTACGGCGCGCTGGCCGAAGGCGATATCGGGCGGCATTTCCCGCCGAGCGATCCGCAATGGAAGGGCGCGGCCAGCCGCATCTTCCTTGAACATGCCGTGGCGCTGGCGGGATCGCGTGGCTACCGGATCACCCATCTGGATTGCACGCTGATCTGCGAACATCCCAAGATCGGCCCCCACGCGGGCGCGATGACGGCGGCGGTGTCAGAGATCACGGGCGTGGAGCCCGGGCGGATTTCGATCAAGGCCACCACATCGGAGCGGCTGGGCTTTACCGGGCGCGGCGAGGGCATCGCGGCGCTCGCCACGGTTACGCTTGCCGCGCCATGAGCCCGATACGATGAGCCGTGTGATCGCGACGTTTTTCTACGTGGGCTATCTGCGCCCCGCCTCGGGCACATGGGGCTCGCTCGCCGCGCTTCCGGTGGGCTTCGTGCTGCATGGGCTGGGCGGCTTCCCGCTTCTGGCCTTCGGCACGATCCTCCTCTTCGCGCTCGGCACCTGGGCCACGATGCAGCATATGGAGGCCACGGGCGGCGACGACCCTTCCGAAGTGGTGGTGGATGAGGCGGTGGGCATGTGGGTGGCGCTCTGGCCGCTGTCCATCGGCCTCGGCCAGGCGGGGGTGGACCCGTGGGTGTTCCCCTGGCCCGGCTGGGTGGCGGCCTTCTTCCTCTTCCGCTTCTTCGACATCTTCAAGATGGGCCCCGCGAAATGGGCCGATCAGCGCCACGATGCGCTAGGCGTGATGCTCGATGACGTGGTGGCGGGGTTCTATGCCGGGATCTGCGTGGCGCTTGGCGCGGCCCTGGCCCACGGGGTTCTGGGCGTGTGAGCGCGGTGGCGGTGCTTGAGGCCGCACGGGCGCGTGGGGTGCGCGTGGCGCTGGCCGAAAGCTGCACCGGCGGCATGATCGCGGCGGCGCTGACGGATATCCCGGGATCGTCGGATGTGGTGGAGCGCGGGTTCGTGACCTATTCGAACGCCGCGAAAGTGGAGATGCTGGGGGTGCGGGCGGCCACGCTTGAGGCGGTTGGCGCCGTTTCCGAAGAGGTGGCGCGCGAGATGGCGGAGGGTGCGCTGGCGCATTCCGGCACGGAGCTGGCTGTTTCGGTAACGGGGATCGCCGGACCCGGCGGATCGGAGTTCAAGCCCGAGGGCCGGGTGTGCTTTGGCCTGGCGCAGGCGGGGGCAGAAACGGTGGTGGAAACCGTTGAGTTCGGCCCGCGCGGGCGCGGCGCGGTGCGCGCGGCGGCGCGGGATCATGCGCTGGGGATGCTGCTGGGGGCGTTGGCGGGCGCGGCATAGGCCGGTCGGGCGCTGGCCCCTATCCGTAGAGCGCCGCCGCACGCCTTTCGAACGCCCGCACGATCCGCTGCATCGCATCGTTGAACACCACGCCGATCACCCCTTGCAGGATCGCGTTGCGAAACTCGAAATCCACGTAGAAGGAAACGTTGCAGCCGCCCTCCACATCCTCGAACGCCCAGCGGGATTCCATGTGGCGGAAGGGGCCATCGATATAGGCGGTATCGATCGCGCGTTCGGCGGGCCAGAGCGTGACGCGGCTGCCGAACCGTTCGCGGAACACCTTGAAGGACACCACGAGATCGGCCTCCATCACCACCGCATCGCCGCGCGGGGTTTCCGAACGCACACGCGCCGCCGCGCACCAGGGCAGAAATTCGGGATACTTCGCCACATCCGCCACAAGCGCATACATCTGATCGGCCGTATAGGGCAGTTTCTTCGTTTCCGAATGGGTTGGCATCGCCTCAGGCTCTGGTCTTCCGTGGCGGGGATTTCGTAGAGTGCGCACGCAAAATCAAGGGGGTGCGACGGTGAGCCAGCCTTATGTGATCGACAAGATGATCTCGGCCAAGGCGATCGATGCGCGGATCGAGGAACTGGCGCGGGAAATCCGCGCCACCTTCGGCACAGAGGAGAAGCTCGTCGTTGTGGGGCTGTTGCGCGGATCCTTCGTGTTCATCGCCGATCTGGTGCGCGAGCTTGAGGATATCAACGTGGAGGTCGATTTCATCGAAGCCTCCTCCTATGGCGACAAGATGGAAAGTTCGCGCGAAGTGCGCATCCTCAGCGATCTTCGGGGCGAGATTTCCGGGCGCAACGTGCTGCTTGTCGAAGACATCGTCGATACCGGCCACACGCTGTTTCAAGTGGTAAAATACCTCAAGGGACGCAGCCCGAAGCGGCTGGAAACCATCGCGCTGCTCGACAAGCCATCGCGCCGGGAGGTGGAGATCAAGGCCACCTGGACGGGCTTTGAGATCCCCGATGAGTTCGTGGTGGGCTACGGGATCGATTATGCGCAGCGCAACCGCAACCTGCCCTATATCGGCAAGGTCCGGTTTACGTGAAGGCGGGCGCAGGCCGGAGGGCGGCGCCGTGATGGGCGGCTGGTGGCTGCGGATGGCGCTTTGGGCGCGCAACCCGCCCTCGGCCCGGCGGGTGATCCTGGTGCTTGGCGTGATCGCGGTTTGTGCGGCGCTCTGGGCGATCGAGGCGATCTGGGGCTGGCCCGAGGTGCTGACGCCCGAGCGCGTGCCGCGCGGGAGGATGTGAGGCCTTGCGGGTGTAAGCGGTCGGGGCGGCCCCCGCCGCAGTGCGGGCGGGGACTACCCCGCCAGCGCCTCCTGCGCCTCCGGCAGTTCCAGCTCCGCGGCGAATTGCGCAAGGAAGCGGGGCCAGAGCGGGGGCGGAAGCAGCGCCGCACCGCTCTCAAGCACCTTCGCGCCCGGGTGCGCGCCCCAGAGGCGCCCAAGCCCGGGATACTGCACAAAACGGGCACCCGCCTCCGCGCCCGCCTCGTATGCGCCGAGGCTGACGCAGTGCTGCGGGCTCAGCGCGCGCATCCGCCGCCCCGCGCGCATCGCGGCAATGGGAAGGGCGATCTCAGCGATACGGGCCTGCGGGGCGGTATCGTCCGCAAGTGCCTCGGCCTGAAGCACCCGGGCGGTATCGAGCCACAGCTCGGCAAGCCCCGCCCCACCGCCCGGGCCATCATGCCAGCCCACAAACCCGGTGCCGAAGCCCGGGAAGCCGCCGCCCACGTCCGCAACCCCGCGATCTTCCGGCGGCACGAGGCCGAAGCGCTCGTAACCCTCCGCCCAGCGCCGCGAGCCGCCCGGCGGCACGGCGGTGCCCGAGAGGCAGGCGCTCACGTCGCCCGGCCCCGCACGCTCTTCGAAACTCACCGGCGCGAGGGCCAAAAGATCGGTGCTGAGCAGAATGTGAACCTCGGCAACGCGCGGCATGCAGGCCGCGAGGATGCCGGCGGGTGGCGGAGGCGCCGCCCCTGCCCCGGGCAGGATCACGCCGGGGTCGATCTCAGCCAGAGCCACGCCCAGATGCCGGAAGATCCGCCGGGTGATCCGCCGCATCTCCGGCGTATGGCCCGGCGCGACGTAAGCCGTGAGCGAAAGGCCGGGGCCGTTCCGGGCGCGCAGGGTCGCCGCCAGAAGCACCGATTGCGCTTCGCTTACCGCGCTGTCGATCGCAAAAAACACCGCCGCCTCGGGCGGATTTCGCAGGAAGGCCACCCCGCTCTGCCCCTATCTAGTGTTTCAGGCGGCAGTTAACCCCAGAACTTGCGGTTTTGGCAAGGCGTCACGCCTGCAGCTCGGCATCCCAGTAAAGGAAATCGAGCCAGGTTTCGTGCAGGTGGTTAGGCGGGAACTTGCGGCCCTGATTGCGCAGCTCTTCCGCCCCCGGCTGGCGCGGGGCGCGGCGCAGAGAGAGGCCGGCTTGCGCAAGGCTTTTCGAGCCCTTGCGCAGATTGCACTTCGCGCAGGCGGCCACCACGTTTTCCCAGCTCGTCACACCGCCCCGGGCGCGCGGCACCACGTGATCGAAGGTCAGATCCCCCTTCGCGCCGCAATACTGGCAGGAAAACTCATCGCGCAGAAACAGGTTGAAGCGCGTGAACGCCACGCGCTTTTGCGGCTTCACATAGTCTTTCAGCACCACCACCGAGGGGATGCGGATCTCCGTTGACGGGCTGCGCACCACCTCATCGTATTCGGCAAGGATTGTCACCCGATCGAGCCAGGCGGCCTTCACGGCTTCCTGCCAGGGCCAGAGCGATAGCGGGTAGTAGGAAAGCGGCCGGTAATCCGCATTCAGCACCAGCGCCGGATTGTGGCGAAGGTTGTTGGGCTCGCGTACGAAGCTTGTCCTGAACTCGCCATCCATCGTGATCGTGACTCCGTTCCCGCTCTGGTTGCCTCGGATCAGGGCACCGGAGCGGGGAACCCGCCCCTCGCCATGACGTGGACTATATATCGCGGTTACCCGCGTTCAACCCCCACAAGATGTGTGAGTGTCGCAGGTTCGGTAGCGCGGATTCGTTACGGGGATGTGACAGTTATCCACAAGCCTGCGCGCCCGCCCCAGCCGGTGCCGCAGGCGCAGGGCGCGCATCCCGTTACGAGGCGTGCTGCAGGCCCTCACGCATCCCCTGCCGGCGGGCATGGGCAGTGAACGCGCCGATCAGCGGCAGCGGATCGATGCCCGAAGGCGGCATCAGCCAGGCCTCTGTCGCCAGAATGCCGCCGCTGGGCATCAGATCGGCATCAAGCCGCCCCATCCCCCAGCTTGGAAAAACGCGGGTATCGTTCGTGCCCTCGGCGATCACGGTGAAGGCGTGGTGGCGGGGATCGCGCTCAATCACCGCCAGCTTGCGCGACAGCGCGCGATAAGGGCCTTCGAGATATTGCAGGAAATGGCCGTGATCGTAATGCAGAAAGCCCGTGATATCGGCGCGCGCATTTGAACGGGCGCTGGTGGAGATGATCTTCTGAACCTCGCGGTCCGTGATCGATTCGCAGGCCTCGCTGCGATACAGGACGAAAGACAATAGCATGGGAACGACTCAGCTCACCGGGTTGAGCCATCCTGCGCCGGGGGGCTTAAGGCCCGCTTAAGCGCGGTGCGATCTAGGCGAGCCCCAGCTTTTCGCGCATGAAGGCCAGCGCAACAGACAGCCCGTCGGGCGCGATGCCGTGGCCCGTTCCCTTCATGACATGGGAATACACCTCGAAGCCTTCCGCCGCGAGCACCTGCCCCGCTTCGGCCAGCGCGGAAAAGGGCACAACCTCATCGGCATCGCCGTGAACCAGCAGGATCGGCGGGGTGACGCGTTTTTCCGCCGCCAGCAGTTCGGGCACCAGCAGCCGGCCCGAGAAGCCAACGATGCCCGCAAACGCATCTGCGCGGCGCGGGGCAAGGTGCAGGCTCAGCATCGTGCCCTGCGAGAAGCCGAACAGAATGATCTTTTCCGGCCCAAGCCCGGTTTCGGCGCTGAGCGCATCGAGCATGGCGCCCACGGCTTCAATGGAGGCCAGCATCGCCGCCTGCGCCGCATCGGGCGAAGAGCCGTCCATATGCGGGATCGGGGCCCACTGATACCCCATCGGGTTCAGCGCAGAGCGCGTGGGCGCATCGGGTGCTACAAAGAGCGTATCGGGCATATGCGGGGCAAGCGGATCGGCGAGCCCGAGAAGATCCTGCCCATCCGCGCCATAGCCGTGCAGGAACACGACCGCCGAGGCCGCCGTGCCCGAGGCGGGCGCCCGGCGATGCAGGGTAAGCGCGGTTGTCATCTGATGCCTTCCCGTTCCTTTGCCACCCGGTAGTAGGCCCAGAGCAGGCGCGCCGCAACACCACGCCAGGGCGCCCAGTCTTCCGATTGCACGCGCAGGGCCTTCTCGGTGGGCCGCTTTTCAAGCTCGAAGAGAATGCGCGCGGCCTCCTGCAGCGCCAGATCGCCCGGGGCGAACACGTCGGCGCGACCCAGCGAGAACATCGCGTAGATCTCCGCCGTCCAGCGCCCGATGCCGGGCACGGCGATGAGCGTTTCGATCACCTCGTCGGTGGGCTTGTCGCGCAACGCGGGGTAGCGGATGTTGGCGGCGGCCAGTTCGCGCGCGTAGCGCATCTTCTGGCGTGAGAGCCCGCAGGCGCGCAGATCCTCGTCACTCGCCCGGGCGATCTTGCGCGGGCCGGTCAGCCCCGCCGCCTTCAGCCGGCCCCAGATCGCATCCGCCGAGGCAACGGAAACCTGCTGGCTTACGATCGCATCGAGAAGCGCGGCGAACCCGTCTTTCCGCAGGCGCAGCGGCAGGGGCCCGGTGAGCGCATAGGCGGTGGCAAACCGCGGCTCGATCCGCGCCAGATGCCGGGCCCCCTCGGCCACGCAATCGGGCCCTTTGATAATGCGCCCAACGCTCACATGCGGCGCCTGACCCAGGCGAGAGCGGCTGAGACGGTTTGGATGCGGTGGGCTTCGGGCTGCGGCGGGCGGCGGATCATGGCCACTGGTAGGCCAAGGCGGCGGGCGGCTTCAAGCACCCCTTGGGTGGCCAGCCCGCCGGTGTTGCGCGCCACGACCCAATCAACGCCCAGCGCATAGAGCAGCGCCTCTTCCGATCCAAGCGTGGCCGAGGCCGGGCGCAGCACGAAGCCGCCCTCCTCGAAGGGGAAGGTTACCGTTGGCTGTTCGGTCATCCGCACATGCACCGTGGCGCCCGGCAGCGGCCCGAACCGCTCAATCCCGCGCTGGCCGGTGGCAAGGTAGATCCGAGACGGGGTTGGCACATGTTCGCCCGTCTCTTCCTCGCTATTGAGAAAATACCAGGTGTCATCGGGCCCGGGCCGGGCCAGGGGGCGCAGAAACTGGATATAGGCGATGCCGAGGTTGCCGCACACCTCTGCCGCGCGGGCGCTGATCTCGGTGGCAAAGGGGTGCGTGGCATCGAGCACGGCCTCGATGCCCTCGCGGGTCAGCCATTCGGCAAACGCCTCGGTGCTGCCCCAGCCGCCGATCCGGGTGGGCAGGCCCAGAAGCGCCGGGCGGCGGCTCGCGCGCGCCAGCGATGCGGTGAGGCTCACATGCTCTTCACGGGCCAGGGCCCGGGC
>JANQPC010000087.1 GCA_028285485.1 Paracoccaceae bacterium
CCGGCGCGCTGCACGGCATCGGCATAGAGCAGCGTCTGCACGTAGCAGGTGTGCGCGGCCTGGCTCGGCGGGAAGCCGTATTTGGTGCCGAAGGAGCGCGTGAACGCCTGGCTGCCATCATCGGGCAGCGACCAGTGCCAGTTCGTGGAGCCAAAGATGCCCTTCACGTTGGCGCCCGCACCCTTCGCCATCAGGCGCGAGTAGAGCGGAACCACGATCTGGAAATCCTTGCCGTTGGCTTGCGCATCGCGCAGGCCGAACTGAACGGCGTTGGTGAGCGAGTTCACCATGTTGCCGCCGTAGTGGTTGAGCACCAGAACGTCTGCGCCCGATTGCAGAACCGGCGCGATGTAGGACGAGAAGTCCGTCTGCGTCAGCGGGGTCAAAACCGTGTTCACGGTTTCCCAGCCGATGGCTTCCGTCGAGGTCCGAACGGCCTCTTCGGTGGTGTAGCCCCAGTTGTAATCCGCCGTCAGGTGATAGGCTTTCCGGTCCGCACCATAGTTGGCCGCCAGGATCGGCGCGAGCGCGGCGCCTGACATGTATGAGTTAAAGAAGTGGCGGAAGCCGTTTGCCTTGCGGTCTTTACCCGTGGTGTCGTTGGAGTGGGTCAGACCGGCCATGAAGATCACGCCCGCCTCCTGGCAGAGCGCCTGCACCGCAACGGCCACGCCCGAGGACGAACCGCCGGTGATCATGATCGCACCGTCTTTTTCGATCATCGACCGGGCCGAGGCGCGCGCAGCGTCCGACTTGGTCTGCGTATCGCCGGTGACGTATTCGACCTTCTTGCCGAGGATGCCGTTGCCTTCGAGCGTTTTCGACGAGAAGGTGGTGAGCATGCCGCCATCGCCTTCGCCGTTGAGATGCTCTACCGCAAGCTCGTAGGCGCGCAGTTCGTCGGCGCCCTCATCGGCGTAGGGGCCCGTCTGCGGAACGTTGAAGCCCAGCGTGACGGTGTCGCCCTCAGGCGCGTTGGTGAAGCCGGTATGGCCATCGGCCCACGCCTTGCCGTCAAAGATCGTCGGCGCCGCGAAGCCCGCCGCGCCAGCAACGGCGCCCGTCTTCAGCAGACCGCGACGGGTCAGGTTCGATTTGGACATATAATCCTCCCAATATGTGAAACAGGATGAACTCCTCCGCCCATCCCTTGCCCGCACAGAGGCTGAGGCATTATCGTCCTGCTTTGGAAAAATAGGCAACAAGCCGCTTGAATCGCGGGATTTTTTTGTAAATCAATACACAATGCAGTCGCATACAGTGTAAACAAGTTTTCTTGCGGGCGCAGAAAGCCCCTGACCGGGAAAGGAAAATTCTAGATGCCGCGCAGCGCGTTGACGGGCAGCCGCATCCGGGAGCGGCGGGTTTATCTGGGCCTCAAGCAGGCCGCGCTGGCGGAGCGCTGCGGGATTTCCCCCTCCTACCTCAATCTCATCGAACACAACCGCCGCAGAATCGGCGGCAAGCTGCTCAACAGGATTGCGGCGGCGCTGGGGGTGGAACCCGCGGCGCTTTCCGAAGGCGCCGATCTCGTGCTGCTTGATGCCCTGCGAAGCGCGGCAGACCGCGCGGTGCCGCGCGCCGGCCCCGATGCGGGCGAGGCGGCGCGGGCGGAGGAATTCGCCGGGCGCTTCCCCGGCTGGGCGCGGCTGATCGCCAGCCAGGGGCGGCGGATCGCAACGCTCGAACGCACCGTCGAACTGCTGAATGACCGGTTGACCCATGACCCGTTTCTGTCTGCCTCGCTGCATGACGTGCTGAGCACCGTCACCGCGATCCACTCCGCCTCGGGCATCCTGGCCGATGGCGGCGAGATCGATTCCGATTGGCAGGCCCGCTTCCACCGCAACATCTTTGAAGACAGTGCGCGGCTTGCCGAGGCCAGCCGAGGGCTTGTGAATTATCTCGACGCCGGGGCGAACACGGATCGTGGCATCGTTGCGCCCCCGGAAGAACTTGAAGCCTATCTCGAAGCGCGCGGGCATCATGTGGCGGCGGTAGAGGAGGGGGAGCCCGACATTGATGCGCTCGTAGAAGACCCTTCACTCACTTCCGCGGGCAGCCGGGCGCTGGCCGCCGATCACCTGCGCCGCGCCCGGGCCGATGCCAGGGCGATGCCGCTTGAGGCGTTCGGCGCGGCTTTGGCGGAGCTGGGGCCGGACCCGGCCGCGCTTGCCCGTCATTTCAGCGTGGATCTCGGCGCCGTCTTCCGCCGGATCGCGGCCCTGCCGCAAGGCGTGGCGCCGGGCCCGGTGGGGCTGGTGATCTGCGATGCCTCGGGCACGCTTACCTTCCGCCGACCGGTGGATGGCTTCCCCTTGCCACGGTTTGGCGCGGCCTGCCCGTTGCTGCCGCTTTACCTTGCGCTCACGCGGCCTATGGCACCCGTTCGCGCCGTGGTGGAACAGCCCGGCCGCGATGCGAAGCGGTTTCTCACCTATGCGGTGTGCCAGACGGCCGGTGCCCTGGGCTTTGACGATCCGCCGATTTTTGAAGCCTCGATGCTGATCCTGCCGGCCGAAACGGTGCCGATCCCAGAAGAAGCTGCGATCCCGGTGGGCACAAGCTGCCGCATCTGCCCCCGGCCCGGGTGCGCGGCGCGGCGCGAGCCAACGATCCTCTCGGCAGACGGATAGGGCGCGGCTGAGGCCCGGTGCGCACGGCTGAGTTTTGACACACGCACCTCCCTGCGCAATAGTGTGCAAAACAATAAGAAAAATGCGATGGAAAGGGAGGATCGGCAATGGGCGGGAGGGTCCTGCTGATCGAAGATGAGCCCAATATCATCGAAGCGATCCGGTTCATCCTGTCGCGCGATGGTTGGGCTGTGGATGTGCATTCCGATGGCGCGACGGCAATCGATGCTGTGGCGCGGCGGAGCCCCGATGTGATCATCCTCGATGTGATGCTGCCAAACCGGTCTGGCTACGATATTCTGGCCGATCTGCGCGCCGCCGAGGGCACCCGCGATCTGCCGGTGCTGATGCTTACCGCGCGGGGCCAGAAGCAGGATCGCGAGATGGCGGAACGCTACGGGGCGAGCCGGTTCATGACAAAGCCGTTCTCCAACTCCGATGTGCTCACATCGGTGCGCGAACTGGTGGGATCGTGAGCGCGCCGCGGGAACCCGTGTTCCTGGCGCGGGAAACCTATCGTCACCGCCGGTTGCGCGATGCCGCGCGGTTCCTGCCGTTCCTGGCGGTGTTCGTGTTTTTCATCCCGATGCTCTTTGGCCCCGAGGCAGGCACCGCGATGACAAAGGTGTTTTTGTTCTTCGCGTGGCTGACGCTGATCATCGTGAGTTTTCTCGTATCGCGCCGGCTGGCCACCGATATCGATGTGCAGCAAGGGGACGGGGCTGACGACGGGCAGCCGGGCTGATGCTGACCTTCAACCTGCTTGTCGCGGTTTGCGCGGCCTATGTTGGGTTCCTGTTCCTTGTGGCTTTTGCTGCCGAGAAACGCGCGCGGCGCGGGCGGGCGGCCTGGCTGCGCTCGCCCCTCGTCTACACCCTCGCGCTTTCGATCTATTGCACGGGGTGGACGTTTTATGGCGCCGTCGGCTACGCGGCGCGTTCCGGCCTCGAATTCGTAACGATCTATCTTGGCCCCACCGTGATCATGATCGCCTGGTGGGCGCTTCTGCGGAAACTCGTGCGGATCGGGCGCACCCAGCGCGTGACCTCGATTGCCGATCTCGTTTCTTCCCGATACGGCAAATCCACCGCGCTCGGCGTGCTGGTGACGCTTCTCTGCATCGTCGGCACCACGCCCTATATCGCGCTGCAGCTTCAATCCGTAACGCTCGCTTTCGCCGTTTTCTCGCCCACCGAGGCGGTGGATATGAATGGCACCGCGCTTTGGGTGGCGCTGGGGCTTGCGCTTTTCACCATCGTTTTCGGCACCCGCAATCTGGATGTGAACGAGCGCCACCATGGCGTGGTGATCGCCATCGCGGTGGAGGCGGTGGTGAAGATCGTGGCGCTTGTGGCCGTGGGGGCCTTCGTCGTGTGGTCCGTTGCCGGTGGAACGGGCGATATCCTGCGGATGATCGAAGCCTCGCCCATCGCCGAATACCGGGTGCAGCCGGAGCGCTGGGTTACGCTGACCTTCCTGGCCGGAGCCGCCTTTCTCTGCCTGCCGCGCATGTTTCACGTGCTTGTCGTAGAAAACTCCGATGAGCGGCATCTGGCCACGGCGGCCTGGGCCTTCCCGCTTTACCTCCTGCTGATCAGCCTTTTCGTGATCCCCATCGCGGTGGCGGGGCTTGCGGTAATGCCCGAAGGCGCAAACCCCGATCTTTTCGTTCTGACCGTGCCGCTTGAATTTGATCGCGAGGGGCTGGCGATGCTATCGTTCCTCGGCGGCTTTTCCTCGGCCACATCGATGGTGATCGTGGCGGCGATTGCGCTTTCAACGATGGTATCGAACCATATCGTACTGCCGATCTGGCTGAGCGCCGGTCAGGGCGGGGCCACCGTTTCGGGCGATGTGCGCAACGTGGTGCTGCTGGCGCGGCGCATGTCTATCGCCGTGGTGCTGGGGCTGGGCTACCTTTATTACCGCTTTTCGGGCGGGGGCGAGGCGCTGGCGGCCATGGGCCTGATCGCCTTCGTGGGGGTTGCGCAGATCCTTCCCGCCCTGATCGGGGGGATTTTCTGGCGCGGCGCCACGCGGATCGGGGCGGGGCTGGGCGTGTCGATCGGCTTTGCCGTCTGGATCTACACGCTGTTTTTGCCAAGCTTCGGGGTGGGCGATGTGCTGAGCGCGGCAACGTTTGAGGCCGGGCCCTATGGCCTGGCGCTCCTCCGCCCGCAGGCGCTTTTCGGGCTCGATGGGATGGACCCGCTTGTACATGCCGTATTCTGGTCGCTCGCGCTCAATACCGGGGCCTTCGTGTTGGGCTCGCTTCTCAGCTTCCCGCATCCGCTTGAGCGGCTTCAGGGCGCCACGTTTGTAAACATCTACCGCTATTCCGATAGCGCGCGCGGCTGGGGCCGCAGCTTTGTGGAAGCCGAAGACCTTTTGGTGATGGCACAGCGGATCATCGGGCCGATGGAGGCGCAGGCGCTCTTTGTCTCGGTGGCCGCCGAGCAGGGCAAGGAAGGCTATCTGCCGGATGTGACCCCGGAGTTTCTGGAGCGATTGGAGCGCGAACTCTCGGGTTCGGTTGGCGCCGCCACGGCCCATGCGATGCTAGGGCAGATCACCGGGGGCGTGACGGTTTCGGTTGAAGACCTGATGCGGGTGGCCGACGAGACCGCCCAGATGATGGAGTATTCCAGCCAGCTAGAAGCGAAATCCGAAGAGCTTCAGCGCACCGCCCGGCAGCTGCGCGAGGCCAACGCCAAGCTCACCACGCTTTCGATCCAGAAAGATGCGTTTCTCAGCCAGATCAGCCACGAGCTGCGCACGCCGATGACCTCGATCCGCGCCTTTTCTGAGATTCTGATGGATGGCGATCAGATGAACCGGGCCGACCGGCGCAAGTATTCGACCATCATTCATGACGAAACGCTGCGGCTGACCCGGCTGCTTGATGATCTGCTTGATCTGAGCGTGCTGGAAAACGGGCAGGTCACGCTCAACGAGGCGCCCGCCACCGTTGGCGCGGTGCTGGACCGGGCGCTGGCGGCCATTGAGAGCCGGGCTGAGCCGGGATCGCTGAAAATCCGCCGCGAGCGCGCCCGGGAGGATCTGCCGATCTACACCGATGCCGACCGGCTGGCGCAGGTGTTCATCAACATCGTTTCGAACGCGCAGAAATATTGCGATGCCGAGGCGCCGGAACTGCGGATCGCGGTTCAGGAAATCGGCGGCAGCGTGGCGGTGGATTTCATCGACAATGGCAGCGGCATCCCCAAGGCGAGCCAGGCGCTGATCTTCGAGAAATTCGCGCGGCTGACCGATCAGCGCGCCGCGGGCGGGGCAGGGCTGGGCCTTGCGATCTGCCGCGAGATCATGCTGCGGCTCGGCGGCAGCGTGGATTACCTGCCGGGCCAGGGGGGCGCGGCCTTCCGGGTAACCCTGCCGCGGGCCGAGGCGATGGCGGCGCAGTAGCCCCGGGCCACCATTTGGATTTCCTTAACCCTAGCTTGCGATGGTTTCGGGGATCAGGAGGGCTGGCCGATGATTACCGAAGCCTCGCTTGCCGTGATGCGCCGGTTGGCCAAGCCTGCGCGCCATTCTCTTGCCGATGCGGGGCTTGATGAGGGCCGCGCCTGGCGCATCCTCGCCCCCCGCGGGGCGGAAGAGGCCGCGGGCCTGATCCTCAGCGTGCGCGGGTTCGAGATGGAGGAGGTCTTCCTCGAGGATCTGACCGGGGAGTGGCCTGCGGGCACGCTGGCGATGATGCTGGCTGCGGAGGGCCAGGGGCCCGGGCTGGCGCTGGCCGATGCCGCGCTTTTGGCGGGCCTGATCGAGGTTCAGATTACCGGTCGGGTGCTTGCCGCCGCACCGCCGGAACGGGCCACAACCGATGCCGATGCCGCGCTGGTTGGCCATATGGTGGATCGCTGGATGCAGGATGTGGCCGAGATGCTGGGCCAGCCCGCGATCTGGCGGGTGGGCGACCGGGCGCCTGACCCGCGCGCGGCGCAGCTTGCGATGGAAGAATGCGGGTACTACCGCCGCACCGTGCGCTTCGATCTGGGCGATGGGGCCAAGGAGGGCACGCTTTCGCTTGCCGTTCCCAGCGCGCCGCCTGCGCGCGCCAAGGCGCAGGGCGCCGATCCGCGCCTGGATGCGGCGGCGGAGCTGCGCGCCGTGCTGCACCGTATCGATGTGCCCCTGGCGCGGATTCAGGGGCTTGCGGTGGGCGATGTGCTGGCGCTGCCCGGCGCGCGGATCGGCGCGGTGGCTGTGGAAACGCCGGAAGGCCGCCGGGTGGCCGCGGCGCGGCTGGGGCGGCTTGGCCCACACCGGGCGCTGCGGATCGGGGCGGATGAAGAAGAGGCGCCCGCCCCGCAGGAGATGGACGCCGCGATGCCGGGCCTTTTGGCCGAACCGCTGCCGGGCCTGCCGCCGGTGGATATGCCGGGCGACCACGCCGCCGCAGCTTCTCCTGCCCCTGGGGCGCTGCCGGATCTGCCGGCGCTTGGGGGCGCGGATGCGGCCCCCGATCCGCCGCCCTTGCCGGATTTGCCGCCCGCCGCCGCGCCGATGGGCCTGGCCGATCTTCCGCAGGAGGAAAGCTGACGGCGGCGCCGCCGTGGGGCGCCAGGGCGCTGTGCGAAAGACCTGACTCACTCAACGCTATCTGAAATGAAAGATGTCAACGCGTTACGTGAGGCGCGATGTTTCAGATGCTTTGTCAAACGCCTCAGGCGTCTTTGGCGAGTGCGTCGAGCGTTGGGCGCAGATGATCGAGGGAGAAGCCGGCCCTGGCACAGGCCAAAAGGATCTCATCGGTTGGTCGCGCACCGGCTTGCGAAAGCGCCCAGAGGATGCTCGATCGCGTGCCGCTCCGGCAATAGGCCAGAACCGGGCCGCCAGCCTCCGCAACCAGCTCCCCTTGCCGCTGCACGTGATCGAGCGACAGCTCGGCATTGCTGACGGGGTTATCCGCAAAGGCAATGCCCGCCGCCTCCGCCGCCGCCCGCAGCGCCGCGGCTGAAAACTCGGGCGGCACTTCCGCATCGGGCCGATTGCAGATGATAAGCGCAATCCCCGCCTCCTTCAGCGCGGCAACATCTTCGGCCGAAATCTGCGGCATGGCGGCATAGGTCGGGGTGATCGCATTGAGCTTCATGGTGTCTCCGCAGCCGGGTGGCGGGCTCTGGCGGGCAGGGGCCCTTTCAAGGGCAGCCTAGCCCGAAGCAACGCGGCACGAAAGATCGCGCGCGCCGCAAAGCGCCGTGCCCCCCGGGGCGCGCTGACGGCCCCGGGCCAGCGGTGCGGGCAGCGGCCGGGGCGCGCGATCCGGGCATGGCCTTGCCGCCGAACTGAAACGTTGCCGCGGAAACCGCTCAAATTTTGAGCGGTTTCTTGCCGAGGCCGTTTCGCATACGTATCCGCCCCCCCGCGCAGTCGCCCCCCCAAGCCGGCTATGGTAAGATTGGCGTGCGGGGAGATCCGGCAACGGGAGGATTATTTGAACACGCCGTTCCACATACCCACACATAGCGACGAAATAGATCAGTTTGTTGAGGCGCTTGAAGCGCATCCCGAGCGCGCGGAGGAGTTGAAGAACAGCCTGCGCCGCCGCCTTGCGGGGCGCGGGGTGACTCGCACGCCCGCGCGCGCGGTGCCCGTCGATCCCGAAGATCCGGAAGAGTTCTGGGATAACGTGCCGATCTAGGCGCGCCCGGCCCGCGCCGCCGCGCGTGCCGTTGACCCAAATCAAAGCCACGCCGCCATGGCCTCTTCTAGGCTTGGGATACTCCGAGCCAAGGAGGGGGCCATGGTTGCCGCGCCCGAAGCCACACCGATTGCCGATGTCACGCCGGGCCTTTCCCGCGCCGATATTCAGTATCCGGTAACGCTCTTTCGGGCACAGTCGCGTTACGCGACAGGCGGCCGTGGCCGGACGTGCAGCCAGACTTTTCGCTCACCCCCGGCAGCCATTTTTTCTGCTGCAGAAGGTATTCAGATGAAACATGATTACCGGTTCTCGAAATTCGGCACCCCGGTGCCATCCCGCGCACGGCTCTCCGATGCGCAGCGGCGCGCCCTGCGCCGCCTCCTGGCAGACACGGCCGTTGCACGGGAAGTCCGTGACCGGCTTGCCAATCGGCCCCCGGCCCGCGAACGGGCCGGAGAAAGGACCACATGATCCCCCGCAAGCATGAATTTGAAGCGGCGCCGTTGAGCCATGCCGACAAGATGCGCGCGCGGCTCGAAGCCCTGCGCAAAACGGTGGAAGAGCTTGAGGCGATGGGCTTTACGCCGCCCGCCGCCTTTGCGGCCCGGCTGACCCCCCAGCCCCGGCTTCGCCGCCGGGTGCGCCGCCGCGAAGCGCCCTAGGCGCGGCGCGGCGCCCGAAGGGGCCGATCTTGCCCGGCCCCGCTTGCGTTCGCCCCGCAAGGGGCTAAACCTGTGCCCGCGCAGCCCGTTTCGGCGCGCACGGGAGGCCCGCAGGAACATCAATGCCCGAACCGGTTCGCTACCACATGGCCGATGGCGTGGCCGTTCTCACAATCTCGAACCCACCGGTGAACGCGCTCTCGCACGCCGTGCGCGCGCGGCTGCAAAGCCTTGCCGAACGCGCGGCCATCGATGGCAATGTGCGCGCCATCGTGATCGCCGCCGAGGGCCGCACCTTCCCCGCTGGTGCCGATATCTCGGAATTCGGGAAGCCGCCTGCCGCGCCCTGGCTGCCCGAGGTGTGCGCCCGGATTGAGGCGATCGAAAAGCCCGTGGTGGCCGCAATTCATGGCACCGCGTTGGGCGGCGGGTTCGAGGTGGCGCTGGCCGCCCATGCCCGGATCGCCGATGCCAAGGCGGCAGTGGGCCTGCCGGAGGTGAAGCTTGGCATCCTGCCCGGAGCCGGCGGAACCCAGCGCACGCCACGGCTTTGCGGGGCGGGCCCGGCGCTTGACCTGATGCTGAGCGGCGAGCCGATCCATGCCCGCGCCGCTGAACGGCTGGGCTTGGTGGACGTGATCGCCAAGGATGATCTTCTCAAGGAAGCCATCGCCTTCGCGCGCAAGCTTGCCGATGCAGAGGTGCCGCCGCTGCGCAGCTCTGACCGCGCGCCGCAGGAGGCCGATCCTGCCGCCTGGGCCGCCGAGATCGCCAAGCGCCGGGAAGCCCTGAAAGACACGCCCCTCCATGCCCCTCCGCGGATCGTCGATTGTGTGGAGGCGGTGCAGCTTCTGCCCTTCGAGGCCGGGCTCGATTTCGAACGCGCGGCGTTCGAGGATCTGGTGGGTACCCCGCAATCCGCCGCGCTGCGCCATGCGTTCTTTGCCGAACGCCGCGCGGGAAAACTGCCCGAACTCAAGGGCGTGCCGCCGATCGAGGTGGATCACGTGGGCATCGTGGGTGCGGGGCTGATGGGATCGGGGATCGCCGTGGCCTGCCTGAACGCGGGCCATCGCGTGACGCTGATCGAGAAAAACATCGAGACGCTTGAGGCGGGGGTGGAGCGGATCATCGATATCTATGATCGCCAGGTTGCCCGCAAGAAGATGTCTGTCGAAGATCGCGATGCCCGGATCGGCCGGCTTGCCGGGCGCGAGGATCTCGATGCGCTTGCCGAGGCCGATCTCGTGATCGAGGCGGTGGTTGAGGATATGGATATCAAGCAGCGCGTCTTCGCCTCTTTGGGGCGGATCACGGCGCCGGGCACCGTGCTCGCCACCAACACGTCCTACCTCGATATCGATGAAATCGCGCGCGGTTCCGGCCGGCCCGAAGATGTGATGGGCCTGCACTTTTTCTCACCCGCCCAGGTGATGCGGCTTGTCGAGGTGATCCCGGGCAGGGAAACGGCGGCGAATGTGCTGGCCACGGGCTTCGATTTTGCCGGAACGCTCGGCAAGATCGCGGTACGGGCAGGGGTGACCGATGGTTTCATCGGCAACCGGGTGCTCGCCGCCTATCGCCAGGCAGCCGAACTCACGCTTCTCGATGGCGCGGCGCCTGAGGAGATCGATGCGGCGATGCGCGCGTTCGGCTTCCCGCTCGGGCCGTTCCAGGTTTCCGATCTCGCGGGGCTCGATATCGCCTGGGCCCGGCGCAAACGGCTGGCCGCCACGCGCGACCCCGCCGCGCGCTACGTCTCGATCCCCGACCGGTTGTGCGAGATGGGGCGGCTTGGCCGCAAGGCGGGCTACGGCTGGTACGCCTACCCTAAGAACGGGGACAGGTTGGGCGAGGTCGATCCCGCCGTGGCCGCGGTGGTGGATGAAGAGCGCATCTTTCAGGGCGTTACCCCGCGCAAGTTTTCCGGCGGCGAGATCCAGCGCCGCTGCCTTGTGGCGATGGCCAATGAAGGCGCCAAACTTCTGGCCGAAGGAATCGCCCGCCGTCCCTCCGATATCGATGTGGTGATGATGCACGGCTTTGCCTTCCCGCGCTGGCATGGCGGGCCGATGATGTGGGCCGATCAGCGGGGGCTTCTGCAGGTGCAAAAGGATCTGCGGCGCCTGGCGGAGGATGATCCGGCCGCCTGGGCCCCCGCGCCGGTGTTCGGTGACCTCATCAAGAACGGCCGGGGCTTCGATAGCCTGAACGGGTGAGGATTCCGTGCGCAAGGGGGCATTTCCTCCATGGAATGGCGCAGATACAGTCGCGCCACACCCGCAGGCCCGCGTGGTGGAATGGTAGACACAGGGGACTTAAAATCCCCAGGCTTCGGCCGTGCCGGTTCGAGTCCGGCCGCGGGTACCAGCGGGAGATCGGCCAATTGTGGCGGCGGCGGTTCCGATCCGGGGCCGCTGCGTTTACGGGGGCGCGACAATTGCGCGGGCCATTGCCGCCCCTCTGGCGCCGCGCTGTTTCCGCCCCGGTTTTGCCACATTTCCGCCATGCTGTCCGGGTGCCGTCCCCGAAAGGGAGACGATCGCCATGCAGGCCAAAGCCTTGAGCACCGATGCCATTCACCTGCCCACGCTTGCCGCGATGACGGCGGGGCTGGGGGTGACGAGCTTTGCCGCCACAACCGCGCTCACCGGCACGCTTGCCACCTATCTGGGCGGGGCGGGCGATGTGCTCTTCACGCTCGCCGATCTGTGCCTCACGCCGTTTCGCGGCGAAGAGGCGATGGCGGGCGGCATGGGCGAGATGGAGGGGGGGCACGGCACGCATCGCGCGCTGGCGCTTCTGGCCACCGGCGGCGCGCTTGCCGCGCTGTTTTCCCGCGAGATCGCCGTGCGCGCCTTCGGGCGGGCGCCGGCCTTCGATGATGCCCCGGTCTATGAGGCGATGGCGCGGCTTGGCCACGTTGCAGAGGTATCGCCCGAAGCGCTGGAGCGGCTGTTTGAGGAGATCTTCGCACGTGCGCCGGATCGGGCCTATTTGACCGCCACCTATCACGATCCGCAGCTTTTCACCGGCCCGCAGCCCGATCTCAGGCGCCGTCCGGCGGCGCATCGGCATATGACCATGGTTGCTGCCCTGCGCGTGGCCAGCCACCGTGGCGAGATGCGCGATGCCGCGGTGGCCGAGATTGCGGTGCTGGCCGACAGGCTGGGGATGGAGGATGACAGCGTGCGCCGCATCTTCGCGCGCATGATGGGCGTGCCGGTTGAGCCGGGCCCTGGCGCGGCCGAACGCGCGGCTCGGGCGACGGGCCGGATGGCGAAGGCCGGGGCCCGTGCTGGCGCGCGCGCCGGGGCAGAGGCCGGGATCTGGCTGGCCTGGCAAACCGCGCGCGGCCTCCGCAACGGCGTGGCCTATGGCGCGCCGCGCCTGCGCGCGGCGGCCCGGCGCATGGCCGACCGGCGCCGCAGCGCCTTGCCGGAGCGGGCGTTCCCGACCGCCTGAGCCCCGGGGGGCTTAGGCTGCTGCGCGGCCCCCGGCGAAGCGCGTTTCCCACGCCTCGCGCTCCTCATCCGCGATCTTGGCGAAAAGCACGTCGGGCACTGTGAAGGCGTGGCCTGACGGAAGCGCCTGAAGCGCGGCGGAAACGTCTGAGGGCCACTCGGTATCAAGCGTGTTCATCGCAGACAGCATCCGCCCCGCCGCATCGGGGATAAAGGGCGCCGAGAGCACGGCGTAGAGGCGGATGAGGTTGAGCGACAGCCGGATCACCGCCGCGGCGCGTTCGGGATCCTCCTTGAACGCCGCCCAGGGCGCGGCGTCCTGCAGATACTCGTTGCCAAGCACCCAGATCGCCCGCAGTTCCGAGGCCGATTTGCGCACCTCCATCGCATCCATCAGTTCTTCATAGCGGCGGATGCGCGCCTCAAGATCCGCGATCAGCGTCTCTTCTGCGGGCCCGAAGGCGCCGCCCTCCGGCACCGCCTCTCCGAATTTCGAGCGGCAGAATTTCGTCACCCGGCTCACGAAATTGCCCAGCACATCGGCCAGATCCTTGTTCACCGACGCCTGGAAATTTTCCCACGTGAACTCGCTGTCGGAGTTTTCCGGCGCATGGCTCAGAAGCCACCAGCGCCAGTAATCGGCAGGCAGGATCTCAAGCGCCTGATCCATGAACACGCCCCGGCCCTGGGAGGTAGAGAACTGGCCGCCATCATAGTTCAGGTAATTGAACGACTTGATGTAATCGACCAGTTTCCACGGCTCGCCCGACCCGATGATCGTGGCGGGGAACGACAGCGTGTGGAAGGGTACGTTATCCTTGCCCATGAACTGCACATAGCGCACGTCATCGGCGCCCTTATCGGTGCGCCACCAGCGTTCCCACGCGGCATCGGGCTGCCCCGTGGCATCGGCCCATTCCTTGGCGCAGGCGATGTATTCGATGGGCGCATCGAACCACACGTAGAACACCTTGCCCTCCATGCCCGGCCAGGGCGCGCTGCCCTTGCGGACCGGCACGCCCCAATCGAGATCGCGGGTGATGCCGCGATCCTGCAGCCCGTCGCCATCGTTGAGCCACTTCCTGGCGATCGAGGTGGTGAGGATCGGCCAATCTTCCTGGCTGTCGATCCACTGGGCGAGCTGATCCTTCAGCGCCGATTGGCGCAGGTAGAGATGAGTTGTTTCGCGCACCTCAAGATCGGTCGAGCCCGAAATTGCGCTGCGGGGGTTGATCAGATCGGTCGGATCAAGCTGCTTGGTGCAATTCTCGCACTGATCGCCGCGCGCGCGTTCATAGCCGCAATTGGGGCAGGTGCCCTCGATGTAGCGATCGGGCAGAAAGCGGCCATCGGCATTGGAATAGACCTGCCGTTCCGAAACCTCCGCGATCAGCCCCGCCTCGGCCAAGCGCCCGGCGAAATGCTGGGTCAGCGCGTGGTTCTGGGGCGAAGACGAGCGGCCGAACTTGTCAAATGACAGCCGGAACCCATCGGAGAGATCCTTCTGCACCCCCCACATCTCGGCACAGTACTCCGCCACGGGCTTGCCGGCCTTGGCCGCCGCAAGCTCTGCCGGGGTGCCGTGCTCATCGGTGGCACAAAGAAAGAGCACCTCGTGGCCGCGCGCCCGCATGTAACGGGCATAAAGATCGGCGGGAAGTTGGGATCCGACCAGATTGCCCAGATGCTTGACACCGTTGATATACGGGATGGCGGAGGTGATCAGGATGCGTGCCATCTGTGAAGCCTTTGTGCGACGCGGGGGTTACGGGCCTTGGCACATAGCGCGGGAGGAGCGGGGCGTCACCCCCCTTGCTTCGGGCGTCCAGGAGGCGCTGCCCCCGGCGCTGGCGCGCTTCCCCACGGTGCATTCTCCTAAGAAAAGAAGAGGCGGCGGCTCAGTTGAGCGCCACGAGCTTGCCGGGGTTGAGGATGTTCTGGGGGTCGAGCGCGCGCTTGATCTCGCCCATCACGCCCCAGGCGGCGCCATGTTCGCGTTCCATGAAGCCAAGCTTGCCAACGCCCACTCCATGTTCGCCGGTGGCCGTGCCGCCGAGGCCAAGCGCCCGCTCCACCATCCGGTCTGACAGCGCCTTGGCGGCATCAAGCTCGGCGGTATTGCCAGGCTCGATCAGCAGCAGGGCGTGGAAATTGCCATCGCCCACATGGCCAAGGATCGGGCCTTCAAGCGGGGAGGCGGCGATATCGGCGGTGGTTTCATCGATCGCCTCGGCCAGCCGCGAGATCGGCACGCAGATATCGGTGACAAGGATATCGCAGCCCGGGCGCAGCGCCTTGATCGCGTAGGTTGCCTCGTGCCGCATCTTCCAGAGCCGGCTGCGATCTTCCGTTTTCTCGGCCCAGTCGAACCCTTTTGCGCCCAGATCCTGCGCCAGTTCGCCGAAGCGCCGCGCCTCTTCGGCCACGCCCGTTTCGCTGCCGTGGAATTCAAGCAGGAGGTGCGGCGCCTCGGCAAGCCCCGCGCCGGAATAAAGGTTGAAGCCGCGCGCGGTGGCGGCATCCACAAGTTCGATCCGCGCCATCGGCAGGCCCATCTGGATCGCGGCGATCACCGTAGCCACGGCATCGGAAACGCTATCGAAGGCGCAGATTGCGGAAGAGATCGCTTCCGGCTGGCCCTGAAGGCGCAGGGTGAGTTCCGTCATCACCCCCAGCGTGCCCTCCGAGCCCACAAAAAGCGCCGTCATATCGTAGCCCGCGCTGGACTTGCGCGCCGCGGTGCCGGTGCGGATTGCGCGGCCATCGGCCAACACCACTTCAAGCCCCAGCACATTATCGCGCATCGTGCCATAGCGCACCGCGGTGGTGCCGCTGGCGCGCGTGGCCGCCATACCGCCGAGCGAGGCGTTTGCGCCGGGATCGATGGGGAAGAACAGACCCGTGGCGCGCAGTTCGGTATTGAGCGCCTCGCGGGTGACCCCGGGTTGGACGCGGCACACCATATCTTCCGCATCAACCCGCAGCACCCGGTTCATGCGGCTGAGATCAAGGCTGATTCCGCCCCTGAAGGCCAGAGCATGGCCTTCGAGCGAGGTGCCCGTGCCCCAGGGGATCACCGGGCAGCCATGGGCGGCGCAGGCCCGCAGGATCTTCTGCACCTCTTCGGTGCTTTCAGGGTAGGCCACGGCATCGGGGGGCGTGTGCGCGAAATAGGTCTCACTGCCGCCGTGATGATCCAGATCGCCCTTGGAGCGGCTTAGCCGTTCGCCTAACACTGTGGAGACTTCGGCGATTGCGGTCTGGATGGTCACGCCTGCCCTCCCTGCACAAGCCACAACGATGGCAAGCCTAGGCCAAGCGGGGGGCCTGGGAAAGCCCTGCACGGATGAGCCCGCAGCGAGCGCGCAACGGCATGGTTGACCGGCCGCAGCCAGGATTGATCAAGGGGCAGTTGCGCGATGTGGCCGCCGCCTGCAAGGCTGGCTGGGAAACGCTGCGCGATGAGGGGCCCGGGCAGCTTCAATTCTGGTTCATTGCGCTTGTGATCGGCATCGCGGCGGGCTTTGCGGCGCTTTTGTTCCGGATGGGGATCGAGGGCCTACAAAGCACGCTTTACGGTGCCGAAGACATCAAGATGATCCATTCCTTCGCCGAAACGCTGGAATGGTATCATGTGCTGGTGATCCCGATCATCGGTGGGCTGATCGTGGGGATCATCCTCAACCGCTTTACCGATGACGGGCGCGTGCGCTCTGTGGCCGATGTGATCGAGGGCGCGGCGCTGCGCGACGGGCGGGTGGAAACCAAGGCGGGCCTGGCTTCGGCCCTGGCCTCCATGATAACGCTTGGCTCGGGCGGATCAACGGGGCGGGAAGGGCCGGTGGTGCACCTGGCCGGGGTGATTGCCACCTGGGTTTCGAACCGGATCGATGCCAGCGGGATCACGGCGCGCGATCTTCTGGGCTGTGCGGTGGCCGCCGCGGTCTCTGCCTCGTTCAATGCGCCGATTGCGGGCGCGCTTTTTGCGATGGAGGTGGTGCTGCGCCACTTTGCGATGCACGCCTTTGCGCCCATCGTTATTGCCAGCGCGGCGGGCACAGTGATCAACCGCTGGCAGTTCGGCGATGTGACCGAGTTCGCCCTGCCCACGCAAAACGAGCTTGGCTTTTACGTGGAACTGCCCGCCTTCCTCCTTCTGGGCCTGCTCTGCGGGCTTGTTGCCGTGCTGTTCATGCGCGCGATTTTCTGGACAGATGACCTTGGCACCCAGCTTCAGCGCCGGGTGGGGCTGCCGCGGTTCCTGCGGCCCGCCGTGGCCGGCGCGCTCCTCGGCGGCATCGCGATCTTCTACCCGCATATCATCGGCGTGGGGTATGAGACGACCTCCGCGGCGCTCACGGGCGAGCTGCTTCTCTGGGATGCGATCGTGTTCACGGTGATCAAGACGGCGGCGGTGGCGATCACCATGGCGGGCCGGATGGGCGGGGGCGTGTTTTCGCCTTCGCCCATGGTGGGCGCGCTGACGGGGCTGGCCTTCGGGCTGATCGCAACGGGCATCTTCCCCGAAGTTTCGGGCGCAGAAACGCTCTATGCGCTGGCCGGGATGGGCGCGGTGGCGGCTGCCGTGCTGGGCGCGCCGATTTCCACCACGCTGATCGTGTTTGAGCTTACGGGCGACTGGCAGACCGGGCTTGCGGTGATGGTGGCCGTCTCAACCTCCACCGCGCTTGCCTCAAAGCTTGTGGATCGGTCCTTCTTTCTCACCCAGCTTGAGCGGAAGAACATTCACCTGGCTGCCGGGCCGCAGGCCTACCTGCTTTCGATGTTCCGGGTGGCCAACGTGATGCGCAAGCCAGACGATCCGACCTGCGCGCCCACAGATGAGCTTTGGGATGCCATCGCCGAAGGGCACTACATTTCGGGCAATGAGACGCTGGAGGCGGCGATGCCGGTCTTTGAACGCAAGAACCGCCGTTTTCTGGCCGTGGTCAGCTTTGGGGATAAGGGGGAGCCGCCGGAAATTCTCGGCGCGCTGTTCCAGGTTGATGCGCTGAAAGCCTATAACAGGGCGCTGGCCGCCACGGCGGCCGAGGAGCATTCCTAGAGCTGTTCCACCGTCACGCTGTCACCTGCATAGAAGGCGAGGTGATCCTTGATCTCCGCGGCCGCGCTGAAGGGGGTTTCGTAGCTCCACACCGCATCGGCCAGAACCGTGCTTTTGGTGACGATCGAGAAGTAGCTCGCATCGCCTTTCTTCGGGCAATGGGTGGATTTTTCCGTGCGTTCCAGAAACGCCATCGCGATATCGCTGCGGGGGAAATAGATCACCGGGGGCAGGCTGCCCTCCTCAAGCTCCAGAGCATTGGCGCTTTCGCCCAGCACCGCGCCGCCTGCGCGCACCACCCAGGTGCCTGTTGCTTTCCGGATCTTGATATCGCTGCCCATCGCGTTCCCTCCCGCGTCTGCTGTGCGGGACCATAGGCGCCGCACTGTAATCGTTTCGTGTCAGATAGCGCGGGTGGCCGCCGTGAGCCAGCCCTGTGCCTCGGGCGAAACGCGTGGCCCGATTTTTTCAAGCGTTTCAGCGTGATAGCCGTTGAGCCACTCGCGTTCTCCGGGTGCAAGCTGGGCGCTCTCCACCAGCCGCGTATCGATGGGCACATGGGTGAGCGTTTCAAAGCCCAGCTGCTCGCGATCATCGCCGCCGGGCAGGGCAGGGGCGGGTTCCACCACAACGAGGTTCTCGATCCTAATACCGAAGGCGCCCTCGCGGTAATAGCCAGGTTCGTTGGACAGGATCATGCCGGGCACCAGCGGCACTTCCGAGATCCGCGCGATGCGCTGGGGCCCCTCATGCACGCTGAGATAGGCGCCCACGCCGTGGCCCGTGCCGTGATCGTAATCCTGCCCCGCCATCCAGAGCGGCGCGCGCGCCAAGGGATCGAGATCGCGGCCCGAAAGCCCCTTGGGCCAGCGCGCGCGGCTGATGGCGATCATGCCCTGCAGCACGCGGGTAAAACAGGCGCGATGCTCGTCCGTCGGTTCGCCCACGATCACCGTGCGGGTGATATCGGTTGTCCCGTCAAGATACTGCCCGCCGCTATCGATGAGGAGAAGCTCGCCGGGCGCGATGGCGCGGTTCGTGCCTTCGGTGACCCGGTAGTGCACGATGGCGCCATGGGGCCCTGCGCCGCAGATCGTATCGAAGCTGATATCGTTGAGCGCGTTGGTCTTGCGGCGAAAGGCTTCAAGCTGCTGAACAACGGCAATCTCCGTCAGCGCGCCCTTCGGCGCCTCGCGATCGAGCCAGGCCAGAAACTCCACCATCGCCGCGCCATCGCGCAGATGCGCCTCGCGCATGCCCTGGAGCTCGGCTGCCGTTTTCGCGGCCTTGGGCAGGATGCAGGGATCGTCGCCCCAGGCGATGGCGATCCCCTCGGCCTCAAGCGCCAGGCCCACGGCATGGGGTGCGCTGCCCTGATCCACGCGCACCGGGCCGGTGAGCGTTTTCAGTGCGGGCTCAAACGCCTCCGGCGGGCGGGCCGTGACATCGGCGCCCAGATGCGCCTCAAGCCCGGCGAGTTTTTCCGGCGCCGCGAAAAGCGTGAGCTTGCCGCTGGCATGGAGGATCGCGAATGCCTGCACGCAGGGGATGCGCGGCAGATCTTCGCCGCGGATGTTGAGGAGCCACGAGATACTGTCCGGCAAGGTCAGCACCGCCGCCGACTGGCCCGCCTCGGCCAGCGCCTGGGCGATCTCTCGGCGCTTCTCGGCGCTGGATTTTCCGGCAAATTCAGGCGGATGCGCGTGGGCCGTGCCAAGGGGTGGGGGCGGCTGATCCTCCCAGATCGCATCCACGAGATTGGGCACCATGCGGGTGGCAACGCCTGCTTTGTCCAGTGCCTCCACCTCCCGCCGTGTATGCAGCCAGGGATCGAGGCCGATCACAGCGCCTTCCGGCAGATGCTCTGCCAGCCACGGGGCAAGCCGGTTTTGCGGGAAGGCCACGGGTGTGAAGGCGGCGGAATCGACCTGCGCCTTGACCTGCACGGTGTAGCGGCCATCGACGAAGACCGCGGCCTCCTCTGCCAGCACTACCGCGAAGCCCGCCGAACCGGTAAACCCCGTGAGCCAGGCAAGCCGTTCATCGCGGGGCGCCACGTATTCGCCCTGATGGGCATCGGCGCGCGGGATCACGAAGCCTGCCACATCATGGCGGGCGCATTCGGTGCGCAGGCGGGCGAGGCGGGGCGGGCCCTGATCGGGCGTTGTCGTGGCATCGAAGGTCTGAAACATGCGCGCGAGTTTCGCCATGGCGCGCGGGGTTTGGCCAGCCCTAAATTGCCGGGCGGTTGAGAGAGGCGGGGGCGGGATCGGCATGGCAGCGCTCGCCCGCCACCGCGCGCCCTGCGAAATGCTCTTCCCGCGTTTGTTGTCGCCGCGCAGTTCAGCGCCTAGGTGTTGTTCGCGCAGTCTTTGCGGCGCCGCGCGCCGGGCCCTTCGGGCGGGCGCATCGCCAGGGCGCAAACCGGCACAGCCCCGGGGGCAAGGTGCGGGCATATGGGAGGGATTTAGTGACGCAACGCGAACGCGCACTTTTGCCGGATTACCTGCGGCTTATCGCGCTGTTCGGCATCGTCGTCGTCAACGTGCAGTTCATCGCCTTCTCCTCTCTCCAGGGGTTTGACGAAACGGTTGGCGCAAGCTTTGGCGACAAGGTCACCTTGTGGCTTGTCAACGGGCTTGCGCTCTTCAAAACCTACGGCCTCTTCTCGTTCATGTTCGGCGTGGGCCTGGGGTTTCTGATGCGCTCGGCCGCGCGGCGCGGCCTGCCGTTCGGGCGGATCTACCGCAACCGAATGATCGGGCTCCTCCTTCTGGGCGTGGCCCATGGATGCCTGTTCTTTCCCGGCGATATTCTCGTGATCTATGCGGTAACGGGCTCGATCCTTTACGCGTTTCGGGATTGGCCCGTGCGCCGCCTCGTGCAGGTGGGATCGGCCCTTTTGGTTCTGCAGGCCCTGATCGCGGTGCCGCTGCTTCTGGCCACGCCGCCGCCACCCCCCGAGTTTGTTGAGATTGAGCGGGCCACGCTTTCCGCGGGCGGGTTTCTTGATGCGGTGGTTTTCAGAAGCATCTCCTTCGTCTTCACCCTGTCGATCCTGCTGATCGCCCAGGGGATCTCGGCCCTCGGCTGGTTTTGCCTGGGGCTGGCTGCCGTGAAATCCGGGATGATCGATAATGCCGCCCATCCTCTCTGGCGCCAGGCGCGGCGCCTTTGCCTTCTGCCCGGTGTGGCGCTTGGCCTTCTGGGCGCGGGGCTCTGGCAGTGGGTGGGCGCGACGCCGGGGGCGGCGCTCACGATCATCGCGGCACCGGTTGCCACATTGGGGTATCTCGGCCTCATCGCCTGGATCGCGCGGCCGCCGGGCCCGCTTCTCTCCCGCGCCCTTTCCGCGGGGGGATCGAGCCTGAGCGTATATCTCGGCCAGTCGATCCTTCTTTCAACGATCTTCTCGGCCTATGGGCTGGGGCTTTGGAACGCGGTGGATCGGTTCTCCGCCACCGCCATCGCCGTGTTGGTAACGATCGGGCTGATCGCCTTTGTGTCGCTCTGGCGCCTTTGGTTCAAACTGGGCCCGTTTGAATGGGTCTTGCGGCGGATCACCTATGCGGGGTTCCGCGAGCGCTAGCCCGCCTTGCGCATGCCCACCATGCGGGCGCGGGCGCGGGGATCGCTATCAAACAGCGCCGCAAGCTGTTCTGTCATTGCGCCCGCCAGTTGCTCCACATCGGTGATGGTGACCGCCCGGTCATAATACCGCGTCACGTCATGGCCGATGCCGATGGCGATCAGTTCCACTGCCTTGCGCCGTTCCACCATCGCGATCACATCGCGCAGGTGTTTTTCGAGGTAGTTCGCGGGGTTCACCGAAAGCGTTGAATCATCCACCGGCGCACCGTCGGAGATCACCATGAGGATCTTGCGCGCCTCCGCCCGGCCCTGGACGCGCCGATGCGCCCATTCCAGCGCCTCGCCATCGATGTTTTCCTTCAGAAGCCCCTCTTTCATCATCAGGCCAAGGTTATCGCGGGTTCGCCGCCAGGGTGCATCGGCGGATTTGTAAACGATGTGGCGCAGATCGTTCAGCCGCCCGGGCTGCTGCGGGCGGCCCGCCTTCAGCCAGGCCTCGCGCGCCTGGCCGCCCTTCCAGGCGCGGGTGGTGAAGCCGAGGATTTCGACCTTCACCTGGCAGCGCTCAAGCGTGCGCGCGAGCACATCGGCGCAGATCGCGGCGATGGAGATCGGGCGCCCGCGCATCGATCCCGAATTGTCGAGCAGCAGCGTGACGACCGTATCGCGAAACTCGGTATCCTTCTCGACCTTGAAGGAAAGCGGCGTGGTGGGGTTCGCCACCACGCGGGCCAGCCGCCCGGCATCAAGGATGCCTTCCTCGCGATCAAACTCCCAACTGCGGCTCTGCTGGGCCTGGAGCCGCCGCTGCAGCTTGTTGGCCAGCCGCGAAACCGCGCCCTTCAGCGGCTCAAGCTGTTGATCGAGATAGGCGCGCAGGCGCTCAAGCTCGGCTGGTTCCGCCAGATCCTCGGCATGGATTTCTTCATCGAAGTCAGAGTTGTAGACAACGTAGTTCGGGTCCGCCTCGCTCACAGGCGGGGGTGGCGGCGGCTCCAGCGGGGCCTCGCCTTCGGGCAGTTCCGCCTCATCGCCCAGCTCCACATCCGCCAGATCGTCGGCGGAGATCTGGGCCTGCGCCGCGTCCTGCTCCTGCTCCTGGCTCTGGTCGGGGTTGGCCTCGGCCTCGTCGCTCTCGTCTGTATCGTCGCCCTGGCTATCGGCGTTTTCCTGATCTTCGCTGGCCTCGTCGGGCTGATCTTCGGCGGGCTCATCCTCGGCATCGGGATCATCGCCCAGCTGATCGCCATAGCCCAGATCATCGATGATCTGGCGCGCGAAGCGGGCGAAGGCGGCCTGGTCCGAGAGGGTTTCCGAAAGGTTTTCGAGGGTTGCGCCCGCCTGATCCTCGATAAACCCGCGCCAGAGCTCCAACACGTTATCGGCGCCCTTTGGCAGATCGCGCCCGGTGGCCAGCTGGCGGATCATGTAGCCCGCCGCGGCCGCCAGCGGCGCCTCCGAGGCCTCGCGGATCTGCGCATAACCTTTGCGTTCCGCCTGGGCCGCGATCTTGGCATCGATATTGCCGGCGGTGCCCGGCATCTCGCGCGCGCCCATCGCCTCGCAGCGCGCGGCCTCCATGGAATCGTATAGATCCCGCGCCATCTGGCCCGAGGGCTCGTAGCGGTTGAAGGTTTTCTCATCGTGATACTTGCGGCGTAGCGCGAAGGCATCCGCCGTACCGCGGGCCAGCAGCACCTCCTCGCGCGTCATCCGGCGCGAGACCTGGGGCAGGCGGATCTGATCGGAATTCATCCCCGGCGGATCGACCGAATAGGTCACCCCCACCTCCGGATCATCGGCGATCACGCGCGTGGCCTCCGCAAGCGCCTTCTTGAACGGATCGGCCGGGTTATCGGATGTTGGGCTCATGGCGACAGGCCCATGGTGGCTACCCCGCGCTCATCGAAACCGCGCTTTCGGGCAGTTCCTCATCGAAGCAGCGCTGGTAGAACTCCGCCACCGTCTGCCGTTCCAGCTCATCGCATTTGTTGAGGAAGGTCAGGCGGAACGCATAGCCGAGCGAGCGGAAGATTTCCGCGTTTTGCGCCCAGGCGATCACCGTGCGGGGGCTCATCACCGTGGAGAGATCGCCGTTCATGAAGGCGGTGCGGGTCAGATCAGCCACCGTCACCATCTGGCTTACGGTCTGGCGGCCCTTCTCGGTGTTGTAATGGGGGCATTTGGCCAGCACGATTGCGGCTTCGGCATCGTGGCTGAGGTAGTTCAGCGTGGCCACAAGGCTCCACCGGTCCATCTGCCCCTGGTTGATCTGCTGGGTGCCGTGATAGAGCCCGGTCGTATCCCCAAGCCCCACCGTGTTCGCGGTGGCGAAGAGGCGGAAATACTTGTGCGGCGTGATCACCTCGTTCTGATCAAGCAGCGTGAGCTTGCCGTCGGTTTCCAGCACCCGCTGGATCACGAACATCACGTCGGCGCGGCCGGCATCGTATTCATCGAACACGATCGCGGTGGCGTTGCGCAGGGCCCAGGGCAGGATGCCTTCCTGGAATTCGGTGACCTGCTTGCCGTCGCGCAGCTTGATCGCATCTTTGCCGATCAGATCGATCCGGCTGATATGGCTATCGAGGTTCACGCGCACGCAAGGCCAGTTCAGCCGCGCGGCCACCTGTTCGATATGTGTGGATTTCCCGGTGCCGTGATAGCCCTGGATCATCACGCGGCGGTTGTGGCTGAACCCGGCGAGGATGGCGAGCGTGGTGTCGGGATCGAACTTATAGGTGTGATCAAGCTCGGGCACGCGTTCGGAAGGCTCGGCAAAGCCCCGCACATTCATCTCACTATCGATCCCGAAGACCTCGCGCACCGAGATATCTTCGGTGGGTTTCGCACCCTGGTCCAAGCTGCCGTCCGCCATGATCTGTCCTTGTCGCGCAGAGGGCGCGGGAAGGGGTGGGATGCCCGCCGCGCCGGGGGGTGTGGTGCATCAAATCGGCACGAAGGGCAAGTGTGGCGGGGGCATGGCTGTTGCAAAGATCACGAAACCGGGCGCAGGCGTGATTCGGTGCGCGGCGCCGGGCCTGATATGGTGCCGCTTCGAAGAAGGAGATGGGCCATGAACAGACGGGAATTTCTGGGCTCCGCCGCGGCGCTGGCGGCTCTGGGGGCGGCAGGCGCAGCGCGTGCGAGCGGGTTCGAGATCACGCGCAGCGATGCCGAATGGCGCGAGATGCTGACGCGGGCCGAATACAAGGTGATGCGCGAAGAGGGCACCGAGCGCCCGTTTTCGAGCCCCCTCGATAAGAATTTCGCCGATGGCGTTTATCACTGCCGGGGCTGCGATCTGGCGCTTTATGCTTCGGACCACAAATACGATAGCGGCACTGGCTGGCCCTCGTTCTGGCAATCGCTGCCGGATGCCGTGGGCACGAAGCCCGATCGCAAGTTCCTGCGCGTGCGCACCGAAGTGCATTGCCGGCGCTGCGGCTCGCACCTGGGCCATATCTTCGATGACGGGCCCGCGCCCACGGGCAAGCGCCATTGCCTGAACGGGGTGAGCCTGGTGTTTCGCGACGCCTGAGTGGGCCGCGCCCCCGGATCAGCCCCGGGGGCCTTCACGCCGTGAAGGGCACGGATCGCGCCCGCTGCCAGGCGCGGCCCCGGCTGGGGGCGGCGTTTCTGTTCGCCTCAGGCGGCTTCCACGGATGGGGATGCGGCGCCGGGGCTGTCCTCAAGCCTGAACGTTGCCAGAAGCTCCCGCATCCGTTCGGCCTGTACGCGGAGGCGGCCCGAGTTTTCGCGGCTTTGATCGGCGAGGGCGGCGTTTTTCTGGGTGATCACGTCAAGCTGGGTGATCGCCGTTGTCACCTCGCCCACGCCGGTCGCCTGTTCCCGGGCGGTGGTTGTGAGCACCTGCATGCGCTCGGCCATCTCGCGCACGCCCGCCATGATTTCGTCCAGCGTGCGACCCGCTTCCTCCACCAGATCCACGCCCTTCTTCACCTGGTCAGAGCTTTCGTCGATCAACGTCTTGATATCCTGGCTCGCCTCGCCGGAACGCTGGGCGAGCGCGCGCACTTCGGTGGCCACAACCGCAAAGCCCTTGCCCGCGCTGCCCGCGCGCGCGGCCTCGACCGAGGCGTTGAGCGCCAGCAGGTTGGTCTGAAACGCGATGCCGTCGATCACGCTCACGATCTCGGTGATCCGGTTCGAGGCATCGCGGATATCGCCCATCGCATCGACGGCGGAAGAAACAACGCGGCCCGCGGCATCCACCCGTTCAGAGGTTTCTGCGGCAAAGGTTGCAGCATTGGTGGCGCCCTCGGCGCTTGATTTCGCAGAGGCCGAAATCTCTTCCATCGCGGCCGAAGTTTCCTCAAGCGAGGCCGCCTGCTGTTCGGCGCGGCGGGCCAGTTCGCCGCTGTTTTTGCTCAACTCCTCGCTGCCGAGGCTCACGCCATTGCTCTGGCCGGACACTTCGCGCACCAGATGGGAGAGGTTGGTGACGGTTTCGTTCACATCCTGCTTGAGCTGGGCGAAGAGCCCTTCGAAATCTCCGGCCACACGCTCGCTCAGATCGCCGGTGGCCAGGCGGCCCAGAACGCGAGCGGTCTCCTTCACGCCAATCTCAACATTGGAGACGAGCGCGTTGATCGCATCGGCAAGCTTGCGAAGCTCGGGTTCGTCGAACTGCGCCTCGATCCGGCGGGAAAAATCGCCGCGCGCGCCTGCTTCCACCACATCGCCCACGGCAGAGCTCAGATCCTGGATCATCTTGCGGCGCTCCTCCTCCACGCGGGCATTGCGCTCTTCTTCGGCGCGGGCGGCCTGCGCGGCCTGCTCTTTTTCAAGCTCGGCGCGCTTCGCCTCTTCGGCGCGGTTCACCTCTTCCAACCGCCTTGTTTCACGCGCCGTATCGCGGAAGATTTCCAGCGCGCGGGCGATCTTGCCCATCTCGGTTTCCCGTTCGGTGCCGGTGATGTCGATATCAAGTGCGCCTTCGGCGAGTTGCTGCATTTCGCGGATCGAGGTTTCGATTTCGCCCGCAACCTGGCGGCCAATCACGCGGGCCAGCACCGTGCTGCCTGCAATCGAAACGGTTACGATCACCCCGAGCGTGGTCAGAATCACCAGGATCGTGCGCTCTGCCGCGGCATCGGTGGCCTCCTGGATACCGTCGATTTTCAAGGCGATCTGGTCGATATCCTCGAGGATGGCCTTGCCTTCGTCATCCATCCGCCGTTGCAGAACTTCGGAGCCTTCAACATTGGTGAAGATCGCGGACAGCGCCGTGTCATAGTCCACCAGCATGGCCGCAAGCGTTTCTGCCGCCTCGCGGCGCGGGCTGTCGCCAAGCGCCACGATCGCGCCTTCGATTGCGCTTCTGGCGTTGCCCAGCGCCTCTTCGGCTTTCGCATAGTCGCCGTCATCAGCTGTCAGCACATAGCGCTCGGAATAAACCCGCAGTGTGAGGATATCGACATAGAAGGTGTCAAGCGCCCGGCCCGCACGTTCGTTCCGTTCGAACACCAGCAGGTTCGCCAACTCGCGCGCATTGGCGCGGATTCGGGGAACAAGCTCCATCAACGTGTTCTCTATGGCGCGGCGATCGGCGAAGAGCGTGCGGATCTCCGTGAAGCTTGCCTGATAATCCTCAAGGTTTGTCTGCACCCTGTCGGAGGTTTCAAGGAGGTCAGGAAAATCCTTAAAATTCTCATCCAGCACGTCTTCGGCCACGCGGATCTCATCGAGGTTCTGCTGTACCGCGCGCGCGTTTTCCTCGGTGGGATCGAGGAAGAAAACGCCGCGGGCGCGATCCGCCTCGAAGGCGTATTCTTCGATGTCGGCCGCGATCTCCACCTGTTCGCTGCTGGATTGATAGGCATCAAACATCGCATCAATCCGCAGGATCGACATCACGCCGATCACCCCGGTCAACGCGAGGGCGCCAATCAGGCACATCGCGATGAAATTGATGCGCCGCGTAAGGGTCCAGTTTGACACGAGCCGCTCCTGTCTCTGCTTGGGAGCGGCGTACGGGAAGGAAGTGTGCCGGGGGTTAACGCGGGCGCGTCACGCCTGAAAGTTGCGGCTATCCTTAATCTGATCCCACGCCCAGACAACTTCCTGCAACCGATCCTCATCTTCGCGGGCACCGCCATTCATGTCGGGATGCAGGTCTTTGACGAGGCTTTTGTACTGCTTGCGGATTTCGGATTTCGTCCAGTGATCCTTGGCTTCGAGAATGTCGATCGCGCGGCGTTCGGTGGGCGGCAGCTTGCGGCTTGTGGCCGTGCCCTTACCATGGTTGCGGGTAGCGTTTTCGCCCAGGATCTGGTGCGGATCATCCACGCCCAGCCGGGCCCAGGCGCGGGCCTCTTCGCCGGTGGTGCTGAAGGGTTTGGTCGGGCGATCCCAAACCCTGTCGCGTTCCATCTGCGCTTCGAACTCTTCTTCGGTCGAGCCGTTGAAGAAGTTCCATTTCAGGTTGTACTCGCGCACGTGGTCTTTACAGAACCAGTAGTAGTCATCCAGCGTGTCGGGCGATTTCGGGGCGCGGTATTGCCCGGGCTCCTGGCAACCGGGGAAATCGCACTTGCGCTGCGAGGTCTCGAAGGCGCCGGACATGCCCCGCTTGGTGCGCTGGCGCTTTTTCTTGTCGGAAGAGACGCGGATATCGAATCCGAACGGATCATTCTTTGCCATCGCCAGCACCTTTTCGACTCGGACCGCTGAGTTTAGTGTCTCCCCGGCAGGATTGAAGGGGTGAGGGCGGAAAAATGGGCGTTGGCGACGAGATGCGCGAAAAGCTGACAGCGGCCTTCGCGCCGGAGGCTTTGGACATCATCGACGAGAGCGAACAGCACCGCGGCCATTCGGGATATCAGGAAGGCGGCGAAAGCCATTGGCGGATAACGATTTCCGCCCCGGCCTTTGCCGGGATGACCCGGCTTGAACGGCACCGCGCGGTGCATGCGGCGCTGGGGCCCGGCCTTGTGGGCCGCATCCATGCGCTGGCGCTGAATATTTCAGCGTGAGCGGGCGCGGGGCTGCGCTGGGGTTCGGCGGCGCTTTGGTTCGCGCGGCGCAAAGAAATCGCGCGCGGGTCTAGGCGGCGTCCGGGCCGCCCGGCGCCTTCGCGGGCCCCAAGGGCGGGATGCGCGCGCCATCGGGCTCCGCCAAGGCCGCGGCAGGGCGCGATAGCGTGGGCCCGGGGTGCTGCGACTGGCTTTGGCCCGCAGATTTCAGGCGCCGGTAGATCAGCACCGTCACCTCGGCCACCGCGGATTTGCGCAGCATGCGCTTGTCTTCCGCCGCCATGGTTTCGCTACGCACAAATTCCCACCCCTCGGCGCCCTCGGCATTGAGCGCGCCCGCAAGCGTTTGGGCGAATTTCTCTTCGAGCGTATTTGCGCCCTTGGCCTTCTCCACCCGCATCGGCGCGGGCACGACCTTGTATTCAAAGCGATCCATCAAGACCCCCTTCGCGCCACCCCGGCGCGGTTATCAACTGCGTTTCGGCCCCTAAAGCCCCAGTTTGGCGGCGACGATTTCGTTCACCGCCTTGGGGTTCGCCTTGCCGCCTGTGGCCTTCATCACCTGGCCCACGAACCAGCCGGCAAGCTTGGGGTTCACCTTGGCCTTTTCCACCTGTGCGGGGTTTTCAGCGATGATGCGATCCACCTCGGCCTCGATGGCGCCGGTATCTGTGACCTGCTTCATGCCGCGCGCCTCAACGATCTCCGCCGGATCGCCGCCCTCGGTATAGACGATCTCGAAGAGATCCTTGGCGATCTTGCCCGAGATATCGCCCTTGGCGATCAGGTCGAGAATGCCGCCAAGCTGGCCCGCGCTTACGGGGCTTTCGGTGATATCGTGATCTTCCTTCTTCAGCCGCCCGAACAGCTCATTGATCACCCAGTTCGCGGCCATCTTGCCATCGCGCCCGGCGGCGACCTCTTCGAAGAACGCGGCACTTTCCGCCTCGGCGGTCAGAACGCTGGCATCATATTCGGTGATCCCGAAATCGCTCACAAAACGCGCCTTCTTCTCGTCGGGCAGTTCGGGCAGGGCGCCCGCGATATCATCCACCCAAGCCTGCTCGATTTCGAGCGGCAGAAGATCGGGGCAGGGGAAATAGCGATAGTCATGCGCCTCTTCCTTTGAGCGCATGGAGCGTGTTTCGCCTTTATCGGGATCGTAGAGCCGGGTTTCCTGCTCCACCGCTCCGCCGCCTTCCACGATGCGGATCTGGCGGCGCGCCTCGTATTCAATCGCGGCCTGGATGAAGCGCATGGAGTTCATGTTCTTGATTTCGCAGCGCGTGCCCAGAACCGAGTGATCGCCGGTTTCCTGGTAGCGCTCGTAATCGCCCGGCTTGCAGATCGAAACGTTGACGTCTGCCCGCAGGTTGCCGTTTTGCATGTTGCCATCGCAGGTGCCGAGATAGCGCATGATCTGGCGCAGCTTCACCACATAGGCCGCCGCTTCTTCGGGCCCGCGAATATCGGGGCGGCTGACGATTTCCATCAGCGCCACGCCCGTGCGGTTGAGATCGACGAAGCTCATATGCGGATCCATGTCATGGATCGATTTGCCCGCATCCTGTTCCAGGTGGATGCGTTCGATCCGCACCCGGCGGGCGATGCCCGGGCCCATATCCACGATCACTTCGCCTTCGCCCACGATGGGGTGGTAAAGCTGGCTGATCTGATAGCCTTGCGGCAGATCGGGGTAGAAGTAGTTCTTCCGGTCAAAGGCGCTTTTGAGGTTGATGTCAGCCTTCAGCCCCAGCCCCGTGCGCACCGCCTGCGCCACGCAAAATTCGTTGATCACCGGCAGCATGCCCGGCATCGCGGCATCCACGAAGGCCACATTGGAGTTCGGCTCGGCGCCAAAGGCGGTGGAGGCGCCCGAAAAAAGCTTGGCGTTCGAAGCCACCTGTGCGTGCACTTCGAGGCCGATCACAAGCTCCCAATCCTGGGCCGCGCCCTGGATCACCTTGGGTTTCGGGGCTTCGAAGCTCAAATCCAGCATGGCGGCGCCTGTTTGCGGGTTGGGGATCGGGGGCGTTTTAGGCGAGCGGGCAGGGCACGGCAAGGTGCCTCGGCACCCCGCGAATCGAGCGCTTGCGGCCAAAGCACGAATTGGGAAATGGAGTGTTTCCGCCGGTTTTTGCGGCGCCGGAAACTGTTAGTTGTGTGTTCAGCACGGTAATGCATGGTCCTGCGCCGGTGGGGGCGCAGTTTTCGGAGACGTCATGCGCCCTGTTTTGAGTTTTGCTTTTGCCGGTCTGGCCCTCGCGTCTTGTGCGCCTGCGGTGCCGCCTGAGGCCGCCGCGCCCGCGCCGATGAATTTCGTGGCCGAAACCCGGCCCGTTGCCGCCCTTCCCGATGCCCGCTGGGATCACAAGCCCCAGGGCGATCGCTGGACAGAGGCGGCGCTTTCCGCGCTTAAGGGCCACGGCGCCCCGCTGGTGAATATGGTGCCCGCGGATGCCGATACCTGGTGCCCTGGCTACGCCACCGCCAGCGCCGAGGATCGCAAAGCCTTCTGGGTGGGCCTGCTTTCTGCACTGGCCAAGCATGAAAGCACCTGGCGCCCGCATGTTTCGGGCGGCGATTATCAGTGGCATGGTCTCTTGCAGATCTCGCCCGCCACCGCGCGCGGCTATGGCTGCGCGGCCGATAGCGCCGAGGAGCTGAAGGATGGCGAGGCCAATCTCAAATGCGGGCTGCGCATCATGGCCTATACGGTTCCGCGCGATGGCGTGATCGCTGCCGATGGCGGTGGCGTGGCTGCCGATTGGGCGCCGTTCCACAATGCCGAAAAGCGCGCCGACATGGTTTCCTGGACCCGGGCGCAGGACTACTGCCGCCCTAGTTGATCAGCTTTGCCCAGATCGGCCGGCGCGTGCTGTCCACCAGCGAAACGTTGGGGGCGTGCCGGCCGCCAAGCGCCAAGGTGGCGCGGCGCAGCATCTCGATCCCGTCTTCCGATCGGGCGGGCAGAGCGCCTGCCGAAATCGGCTCTCCCACGGTGACCCGGAAGGGCTGGCGCGCCTTGTTGAGCGTTTCATGGAACAGCGTGATGTCGCGCAGCGTGGGGTGGATCAGGTCAAAAAGGTAAAACAGCGCCGAGTTGCGCGCGCGGATGTTCACCGGGATCACCGGCAGATCGTATTTGCGCGCGATCATCGCCGCCGAGGCCATCCACGGCCGTTCATGCAGTTTCAGCCCGCGGCGCTTGGCCAGCCGCCCGGCGGGGAAGATCACGCCCAGACGGCCTGCCTCGATCGCCTTACGGGTATAGGCCATCGTTTCGCGGGTGCGCGCGTGGCTGCGCTTTTCGATCCGCCATTCGACCGGGGCGATCAGCGTCTCCATCTGCGGCAGCACGCGCAGAATGTCGGAATTGGCGTAGAAGAACGCATCGGCGCGCAGATCGCGCAGCACCGTATTGAGGATGATGCCGTCGGCGATGCCGGTGGGGTGGTTGGCAACGATCAGCGCGGGCCCGTGGCGGGGGATATGCGAAAGCCCGCGGGTTTCCACATCCTTGGCCAGAAGCTGGGCCATCACGTTCAGGATCTGATCGGTGGGCAGATCGCGGAGATACTCCGCAAGCGCAATCGTGCGCTGATACCCCAGAAGCCGCGTCAAAGCGAGGCGGGCAGGCGGGGCCCACAAGGTACTTTCAAACAACCACGGAGCACGCTCCGCGATAAGCGGATCCAGTCTCTCTTTCATGGCGCGACCTAACCGGCAATCGGCAACGGTTTTGTGACGGTAGGCAAGTGCGTCGGGGAGAAATGCACACCCCCTCGGAAAACGTAATGCGTCGCCGCCGAAATTTCCATGGAACGCCCGGCGGGGCACCCCGTCTGGCGGCGCAGGGCGGGAGTGTAGCATGAACTTCGCGTTGCATTAACCTGAAAGATAACCGCATTCAGGCACCGGCAGGCATCCGCCCACCTCCGGCGTGCTTGATCCCATCCGTTGGGGAGCCCAATGGCTACGCGGCATCGCCCTCGGCCATCGGCAGCCCACGCGCCGCGAATTCCCGCTCCAAAATCCGATGTGCCGGCAAACAGCCGCTCGGAATCGTCATCCGGCGCCCATCGGTAAGCGTCAGCGTGCAGCGGCTTCCCACAAGGCCGCGGCGCATAAGCGATATCTCTGCAATCATCTGGATGGGCACAACTTCGCTGAACCGCCCGTCATTCCAGGCCAGAACGCCGTTCTCGATCCGCATCTCATGGCCGGGATGCACGAACAGCGCCCAGGCCACAGCCACGCCTGCGCCGCCCAGAAGCGCCACGGATAGCCCGCTCATCCAGGCGATGATGGCGGTGGCCACAAGCGTGGTGGCGAAGGCCGCCATCATGGCGGGACGGCGGGCGCGGCGGGTGTAGCGGAAGGGGTGGATCATGGGCCGCAGAAGGCCGCGATTCTGGTGAGCAAATCGTAAGCGCCGGAGACTAGAAACTGAAAAGAGATCGCCTGTGCCTTATGCCCCGGGCCTCCAGGGTATTGTCAAGCACCCGCCCGCCCGGAAGGCACTCCGGCGGGATGCGGATGCGCCCGCCATCGGTCAGCCGAAGCGAGGCGCGTTGCGAAAAATCGAGCGTTGTGGCCAGCACCACCTCATCGATCGCCGTGAAGGGAACGGCCGCCGTTCGCGCGCCGGTTTGCCAGGCGATTTCTGCATCGTCGACCGAAAGCGAGGCGCGCGCATCGCGCAGCACATCCCAAAGCGCCGGGG
>JANQPC010000089.1 GCA_028285485.1 Paracoccaceae bacterium
GGCCAGCGCGCGGGCCAGCGCCACCCGCCGCGCCTCGCCACCCGACAGCGTGGCCGGGCGACGATCCAGAAGCGTTGAGAGCCCCAGCGCCTCGCCCACGCCCGCCACCACCGCCGGGGCCACCCCCCGCCTGCGCGCGCCATAGCGGATGTTTTCGGCCACGCTCAGATGCGGGAAAAGCCGGCTTTCCTGAAACACATAGCCCACCCGCCGTTCGCGCGGGGCCAGGCCCACGCCGCCATCCATCCACATTCGGCCCGCGAGGCTCGCCCGCCCCATGGCTTGTGGTTCAAGCCCCGCGAGTGCCGACAGAAGCGTGGTTTTCCCGCTGCCGCTCGGCCCCATGATCGCGGTCACGCCCTCGGCCGGGATCGTTGCCGCCATCTCGATGGAAAACCCCGGCCGGTCGAGCGCGATATCGAACGCCAGCTCAGCCAAGCGTGCGCGCCCCGCGGCCATTGAGGATGTAAACGGCCAGCAGCACCAGGAAGGAAAAGACGAGAAGGCCCGCCGAGAGAATATGCGCGGTGCGGTAATCGAGCGTTTCCACCGCCGTGAAAATCTCGATCGCGATCACCCGGGTTTCGCCCGGGATATTGCCGCCCACCATGAGGATCACGCCGAACTCGCCCATGGTATGGGCAAAGCTCAGCACCGCCGCTGTCAGCACGCCGCGCCGGGCCGCGGGCAAAGCGATGGAGCGGAAGGCATCAAACCGGGTGGCCCCCAGCGTTTCCGCCGCCGCCATCGCCGGGCGCCCCACGGCGGCGAAAGCGGTTTGCATCGGCTGCACCGCAAAGGGCAGCGAGTAGAGGCAGGAGGCGATCACGAGGCCCGTAAAGGAAAAGGTCAGCGTCTCGCCCGTAAGCCGCAGCCAGAGCCCGCCCAAAGGCGCATCGGGGCTCATCAGGATCAGCAGGTAGAAGCCCAGAACCGTGGGCGGCAGCACCAGCGGCAGGGTTGTGACCGCCTCGATGGCGGGGCGGATGCGCGCGCGGGTCATCGCCAGCCACCAGGCAAGCGGCAGGCCCAGCACGATCAGGATCACCGTGGTGATGGCGGCAAGCTGCAGTGTCAGCAAAACGGCGGGCATCACGCTCACTCCGGCAGGCCGTAGCCATCGGCGGCGATGATCGCGCGCGCCTCGGCCCCGAAAAGCCAGCCGTAAAAGCCCTCTGCCGCCGGATTGCCTGCGGCGCGCGGCAGAAGAACCGCCTCCTGCCGGATCGGGGTATAAAGCCCGTCGAGGGTGAAGATATCCGGCGCGGCCCCGAGTCGCGCGGAAAGAAGGTCAATCTGCGCCGCGGCCAGAAAGGCGGCCTCGGCATTGCCGGTTGCAAAGATCGCCGCCACCTGCCCCACGCTATCGCCATAGACGGCGCGGTAATCGCCGGGGCCGTAACCCAGCGCCGCAAGAGCCTCCTCTGCTGCCGCGCCGTAGGGCGCCACACGCGGTTCGGCCAGCGCAAGGGTGCGGCCCATGAGCGCCTCGGGCCCCGGAAGCACCCCTGCCGGGGCCACGAGCACCAGGGTTCCAAGCGCATAGGGCGCGCGCTCAGCCGCGAGCCCCGCCGCCGCAAGCGCCGCGGGCCGCGCCGCATCGGCGGCGAGATACACATCGAAGGGCGCCCCGTTCACGACCTGCGCATAAAGCCGGCCCGTGGAGCCATGGGCGAGCGCGATCTCATGCCCCGCCTCGGCGCCATAGGCCGCCGCAAGCCGCTCGGCGGGGGCCAGAAAATTCGCGGCCACGGCCACAGTCGCCTCGCCCGCGGCGGCGGGGAGCGCGAAGACAAGCGCGGCAAACG
>JANQPC010000096.1 GCA_028285485.1 Paracoccaceae bacterium
TCGCAGCCGCGGGTTTTGCCGCTACTTTCGGCTTCGCCGCCACGGCGGCCTTCTCGGCGACCGCCGGCATCGGGGCAGTCTTCGGCGTGGTTTTCGCCACGGGCGCCGCAGCCGCCTTCGCCGCCCGTTTCGGAGCGGCCTTGCGCTTCGCGGCAGGTTTCGGCGCAGCCTTGGCGCGCGGGGCCGGCGCGGGCTTTGCCAGCGGCGGCATCACCGGCGCAACGCCCGAGGCCGTTTCCACAAACGCATCAAGCGATACCTGCGGCAAAAACGGATTCACCGCCGCCGCCATATCATAAGCGCGCTGGCTCATCTCGATCTGCGCGGTCATTACCTCGCCCCAGTACTTCACGGGGTTCGAAAAGGCTTCCATAGGGTTGGGATACATCAGAAAACTGTCCTTTCAGACGGTCAGAGGCCGCCCATAACGGCCTGGTTGAAACCGAAGATGCGGCGCGCGCCCCCGATGGGCACGAGCGCCACGTCGCGTGTCTGGCCGGGCTCGAACCGAACGGCAGTTCCCGCCGCGATGTCGAGCCGCATGCCTCGCGCGGCCTCCCTGTCAAAGTCGAGCCCGCTATTGGTCTCGGCAAAATGGTAGTGGCTACCCACTTGAACCGGTCTGTCGCCGGTATTCGCAACTGTCAGAACGATCGCCTCCGCGCCCGCATTCAGCGTGATCTCGCCCGCCGCGGTGATCACTTCGCCCGGGATCATGATGCATCATCCCCGTAATCGGGATCTCTGCGCTTTTGCACCCGGTCGATGATCCGCGGCCCGAACACGCCCAGCGCCGCCCCGATCGCCAGCGCAAGCGCCGATCCGTTGCCAAAGATCCAGGCCAGGATCGCCGCGCCAACAAGGCACATCGCGAAACTGAACATGCGCAGCTCCATCGCGCTCATCGGCGCATCGGAAAGCAACACGCCCTCAAGCGCCTTTTTCACATGCGGCTCGGCATAGGGCGCCCCGGCCCCCGCGGCGATCCCCAGTATCACAGTGGCTAGCATTGTCTTTCCTCCTCGGCCGCCCCCGTCAAACGCTGATCCCAAAGCTCAGCATCCCGGCCGCCACGGCCGAAAGGGCAATGATGAAAACCCAGTAACAGATCGATGGCCAGTGCCAGTGCCGGTCGCGTATCCCGCGCCCCGCGGGCGCCTCGCAGATCGCGTCGGGCAGGCACAAAATCTCGCGCTCCATTTCCGCAAGAAAGCTGACGAGCCGGTTGATATCGCGCTGGATGAAGAAGAACCGCAGCGCGCCGCCCGCGTTGAACACAAGCGGCACGAAGTAGATCGTCTGCAACGACAGCATCCGAAGCATGAAGGTTTCGCTCACGCTGTCCCGATACACCGCGATCCAGCCGAAAAACGCGAAAGTCGCCAGGATCGAATGCCGGATCCAGACCTCGCGTTCCTTCTGAAGCTCCGTCACCCGATCGGCGTAAAGGCCGTATTGCGCCGTCGCGAAGCGAAAGTCGCGATCGGTGAGCGCCGCTTGCCGTTCCAGCCGGGTGATATGATCTTCCATGGTGCATCATTACCGGATCGGGTGGTGCACCGTCACGAGCTTCGTGCCATCGGGGAAGGTGGCCTCAACCTGAACATCGTGGATCATCTCCGCAATACCCGCCATGCATTGATCAGCGGTCACAACATGCGCGCCCGCCTCCATGAGGTCTGCCACGCTGCGCCCATCGCGGGCCCCCTCCACAACGAAATCGGTAATCAGGGCGATCGCCTCCGGGTGATTGAGCTTCACCCCGCGCTCCAGCCGCCCCCGCGCCACCATCGCGGCGAGGCTGACCAGAAGCTTGTCTTTTTCCCGAGGCGTGAGGTTCATCGTTCTTCCTTCAAACTTGCCAGACGCGCGGCACCGGCAGGCCGCGCAGCGCTTCGATGCACCGCTTGGCGAGATGGCGCAACGGTTTCGCATCCTCTGCCATCGCGCGCATAATCAGCTTGCCATCCCAGGCCGAGGCCGCGGCATGAGGGGCGTCACCGATCGCAGAACGGACGCGCCCGAGAGCGTCCTCCGCCCCAGGCGCGATCCAGGCCAATGTCGTAAAAGCCCGAATCCCGGCAAGCGCCGCCGGGCCCTGACGGTCGAGCGCCGCTGCCCCGATGGCCAGCGGTTCCACCAGCACGGGGCGCTCCCCACGGCGCACCACGCGCCGGTCGCTGAGCGAAACCGTCCGAACCGCCTCGCCCATCGCCGCGCGCCCCAATACGATGGTTTCAATCATGAGAAGCTTCGAGTCGGCGACAAGCGAGACATCCGTCTCCCGCGCCAGGGCAGCGCCATCGAAGAGGATTGTCTCCTGCGGCAGCCAGTGAAGCTCCGCGCCCGGCCCGACATCCAATGAAACACGCATCTCGGCAACGCCACCGGCCGAGCGGTAGGCGCGCTCGGCCGTTTGCGTGGCCGCCGTGGCCCGCGCGCCCGCGCCGAGCGAAACTGCGTAGGAAAGGCTGTCCCCCCCGGTCAGCCCGCCGGCAGTATTGAGAAACACGATTTCAGGATCGGGGGTATGCGCGCGGGGCAGAAAGGCTTTGGCGGAACCTTCCTGCCGCAACGTATCCAGCCGCGTCGCCCCGCCCCGGGTCGAAAGCGCCACCCGCGCTTCACCGCGCGTGCGCTGCATCGTCGAAAGGGGCAAGTCGAACATCGGCGTCTTTCCTGCCCGCACCCTATACCCCTGCCCCCGAGGTGCAATGCTGCACCTGCGAAGGTGGCGCGATTCCGCCCCGCCCTGCGGCACATGCCCAAAAATCAGGCGGTGATTTCGCGCTGGCCTCGCCCCCGGCGATAAGCTACCCGCAAGCTATGAGTGACAGGCTGACGATCCGCCGCCCGGATGACTGGCATTTGCACCTGCGCGATGGTGAGATGCTGAAGGCCGTGCTGCCGGAAACCGCCCGCCATTTCGCCCGCGCGATCATCATGCCGAACCTCGTGCCGCCTGTGGTCACGGGCGCAGATGCGGCGGATTACCGGGATCGCATCATGTGGGCGAAACCGAAGAACTCCAAATTCCAGCCGCTCATGACGCTTTACCTCACCGAGGAAACAGAGGTGAAGGATCTTCGCGCCGCCGCCGAGATCGGGCTGGTCACCGCCGTGAAGCTCTACCCCGCGGGCGCCACCACAAATTCCCAATCCGGCGTGCGCGATGTCGCGAAAGTGATGCGCGTGCTCGAAAACATGGCGCAGATCGGCCTGCCGCTCTGCGTGCATGGGGAGGTCACGTCACCCGAGATCGATATCTTCGATCGCGAGGCGGCGTTTATCGAAACCATCCTCGAACCCGTGCGCCGCGAAATCCCCGAACTGCGTGTGGTGATGGAACACATCACCACCAAGGACGGGATCGATTACGTTGCCGCGGGCGGGGACACGATCGCCGGAACGATCACCACCCATCACTTGGTGATCAACCGCAACCACATCCTCGCCGGTGGTATCCGCCCGCATTACTACTGCCTGCCGGTGGCCAAACGCGAGTCCCATCGCCTGGCACTGCGCGCCGCGGCAACCTCCGGCAACCCGAGCTTCTTTCTCGGAACCGACAGCGCGCCGCATACCGATGCCGCGAAGCTTCAGCCCTGCGGCTGTGCGGGCATCTTCACGGCGCCCAACACGATGTCGATCCTCGCGCATGTGTTCGAAGAAGAGGGCGCGCTGGAGAAGCTCGAAGCCTTCGCATCGCTGAACGGCCCTGCCTTCTACCGGCTGCCGGTGAACGAAGATACGATCACGCTTGAGAAGCGGGCCGAACCGGTGATCTACCCGGAAACGCTGAAAACCGGCGAGGGCCCTGTCACAGTGTTTGACCCGGGCTTTCCGCTTTACTGGAGCGTCGCCGCATAACACGCAGAAACCGGCCCGAGCCCGCGCGACGGCCCAGAACAAAGGGCACCCGATGATCCCAGCCGCCTTTCCACCGAAGGATGAGATGGCCCGCCTCACCGCATCGATGCTTCTGGAGATCGAGGCGGTGCACTTCAATGCGCGCGAGCCCTTCACACTTGCCTCCGGCTTGCCTTCCCCCACCTACATCGATTGCCGGAAGCTGATCAGCTTCCCCCGCATCCGGTCCACGCTGATGGATTTCCTGGCCTGCACCGTGATGCGCGAGGCCGGTTTCGAAGCCTTCGATAACGTGGCGGGCGGTGAAACGGCGGGTATTCCGTTTTCAGCGCTGATCGCCGAACGGCTGGGCCTGCCGATGACCTATGTGCGCAAGAAGCCGAAAGGCTACGGCCGCAACGCGCGGATCGAAGGCGTGATGGCTGAAGGCGAGCGCGTCCTGCTGGTCGAGGATCTCACCACCGACGGGGGATCGAAGCTTTCCTTCGTCGATGCGATTCGCGAAACAGGCGCGACATGTGGTCACACAGCGGTTATCTTCTATTACGGGATCTTTCCCGAAACCATTCGCGTTCTGGGTGATCATGGCGTCGCCCTCCATCACCTCTGCACGTGGTGGGACGTCTTGGAAGTTGCCCGGGACAAACAGATTTTCGATGCCGAGACCCTGCGTGAGGTCGAGGAATTTCTGCGCCAGCCGAGGGCGTGGCAGGAAGCCCGGCAAGCCCAGTAGCACGCATAGCGAGAGCGATATTTTCAAAAACACCTTAAGAGTGTTTAAGAAATTGTTGCCTAAACCAGGCGCCGTTTAGCAACATCTAGCAGGTACACAGGCCTAAACCACCACATCTGCCGTTGAATCGCTTGTACACAAGCTTTCCACAGGGTTTTACAGATTGATCGGTGGCGCCCGTTGGGCCATAGCACCGCTTCAGAGGCGAACACGGGCAACCAAGAACAAAGGGGGACGCGGTGAACCAAATCGCACCGCTCGAACGTGGGGGGCAAGAAGCCGGTCAGGCCCTCCCCCACAATATCGAGGCCGAGCAGCAACTGCTCGGCGCCATCCTCACAAACAACGATATCTATGACCGGATCGCGGCCCTCATCAACGAGAGCCACTTCTACGAACCCGTGCATGCGCGGATCTTCGAAGTGGCCTCGGCGCGCATCACGAAAAACGCGCTGGCCTCCCCCGTCACCCTCAAAGCGTTTCTGGAAGATGATGAGGGGCTGAAGGAACTGGGCGGGCCCGCCTATCTGGCGCGGCTTGCGGGGGCGGCGATCTCCTCCTTCGCGGCCCGCGACTATGCCGAGATGATCGCCGAGCTGGCGATCCGCCGCGAGCTTATCGCCCTCGGCCAGGATGTGGCCGACAAAGCCGCCCGCGTGGATGTGCAAAGCGGGCCGCGCGAACAGATCGTTGAGGCCGAACAGGCGCTCTACAAGCTCGGTGAAACCGGGCAATCCAGCCAGGGCTTCCAATCCTTCCTCAAGGCCGTCACCGATGCAGTGAACGTGGCCAATGCCGCCTATCAGCGCGAGGGCGGGCTTGCGGGCGTATCCACCGGCCTGGTCGATCTCGATAAGAAGCTCGGCGGCTTGCACAAATCCGACCTTCTGATCATCGCGGGCCGCCCCTCCATGGGGAAAACCTCGCTCGCAACGAACATCGCCTTCAACATTGCCAGAAATTACAGGCGAGGGCAGTTGCCTGACGGCAGCACCGGCGCAGTCGATGGTGGCTGCGTCGGTTTCTTCTCGCTGGAAATGAGCGCCGAGCAGCTCGCCGCGCGGGTTCTGTCGGAAGCGGCCGAAGTGCCGTCCGAACAGATCCGGCGCGGCGATATGACGGAGGCCGAGTTTCGCCGTTTCGTCGAAGCCGCAAAAACCCTCGAAGCCTGCCCCCTCTTCATCGATGACACGCCGGCCCTGCCGATCAGCCAGCTTGCCGCCCGCGCCCGGCGGCTGAAGCGCGAACACGGGCTCGATGCGCTGTTTGTGGATTACCTTCAGCTGTGCCGCGCGGCATCGGCCAAGGAAAACCGCGTCAACGAAATCTCCGAGATCACGCAAGGCCTGAAGGCGATTGCGAAAGAGCTCGATATTCCCGTCGTCGCGCTCTCCCAGCTTTCGCGGCAGGTGGAAAACCGCGATGACAATCGCCCGCAGCTTTCAGACCTGCGCGAATCCGGCTCGATCGAGCAGGATGCCGATGTGGTGATGTTCGTCTACCGCGAGGAATACTACAAAGAGCGCCAGAAGCCGGGCGACCACGAGCTTGAAAAGATCGCCGCCTGGCAGGAGGAGATGGAGCGCCTGCACGGACGCGCCGAGGTAATTATCGGCAAGCAGCGCCATGGGCCCATCGGCACGGTGGAGCTTTCCTTCGAAGGAAGGTTCACCCGGTTCGGCAACCTCGTCAAACCCTGGCAGCAATCGGGCGGCGCCGAATTCTAGGCGCCGAGCCGCGCCGCAACCGCGCGCGCCAACCGGTCAACTGCCGCATCATCCAAAGCATCCGTTCCGATACGTTCCGCCGCCCGGCCCACCGCGCGGTGGCGGGATTTGTCGTAGCGCGGGTCATAATGGGCGGCCATCAGCGCGCCCGCGAGATCCACCCACGCCCCCTCACCCGCAAGCGCCTTCCACTGTGCCACCTGCTTGGCCCCATGATACGGCCGGAGCGCCTCAAGCCGGGCATTCAGCGCTTCCGGATCATCCGTCAGATCCGCATAGGCGCGGGCGAGAAACGCAGCGCGGGCATCGCGTGGCGCATCGATCTGTAAACGGGGCGCCGCGCGCATGGCCTTCCAAAGCGCCTGCGGCACGATGAGGTTCCCCACCTTGCTCGATTCCGCCTCGATCAATACCGGGCGCCCCGGATCAAATCCGGCGAGCGCGCCCGCGATCTGGCTTTCAAATCCCTTCTGACTCGGTTGCCCGGCCGCCCTCGCGCCGAACAGCGAGCCGCGGTGCCGCGCCATGCCTTCAAGATCGATCACCTGATGCCCAAGCGCCGCAACCCGCTGCAAAATCTCGGTTTTCGCGCTGCCGGTATATCCGTCGAGAAGCATGATCGGGGTTGGCCAGGGCGCATCGTAAAGCGCCTGCACCACAAGCCGGCGATAGCTGCGGTAACCGCCCGCGATCACATCGACCCGCCAACCCACCTGCCCGAGGATCGTGGCAAAGCTTCCCGATCGCTGGCCACCCCGCCAGCAATATACCAGCGGGCGCCACCCACCCGGCTTGTTTGCCAGTGGCCCTTCGAGATGCCGCGCCGCGTTCCGCGCCACCAGGGCCGCACCGATCTTTCGGGCATCAAAGGCGCTTTCCTGAGTGTAGATCGTGCCGACCCGCGCGCGTTCCTCGTCACTCAAAACGGGCAAGTTGATCGCGCCCGGCAAATGGTCTTCGGCAAACTCCGAGGGCGCGCGCACATCGATCAGTGTGTCATGGGGGGCCGCGGCAAGGTCGGCCAGGGTTCGAAGCGCGAGCGGCATGCCCCGCTCTACCCCGCGCATGCGGCGGGGAAAAGCTAGCTCAGCACAGCGGCTGCCATCGCGCGCCCCGATTGCCAGGCATGTTCCGCATCCGGCCCCAGCGCCCAGTCGCCCCCGAACAGCAGGCGCCCGCCCAACGCGGAGTGAAACGGCGCGCCCAATGGCGCCTCGGTAAAGGCATAGCGCCAGCGATGCGCGGAGGCGTAGCGCGGCGCGGGGAGCGGACCGAGCGTGGCCAGAAGCCGCTCCGCCACCGTCTCGCGCGTCTCTTCCAAATGCGCCCGGCTCCACTGGATCGAGGCATGGGCCACCCAAGTATTCGCGCGGCCCGGCTTGGCACCGTCATCGATAATCTTGGCGAAGGGATCAGCGCGTCTTGGCAGCTCGGCGGGCGCATCAAAGGCCAGAAGAAGGCTCCATGTCGGGGCCATGACCACGCCCGCAAGCGCCGCCTCGACGCCCGCGATCCCGGCGGCCAGCCGCACCGCTTGCGGCGCCGGAACAGCGCAGATGACCTGCGCGAAGGGCCCATGGGCAACCCCGCCGGTATCCGTGAGTTCGAGCCCGCCGCTGGCCTGCGAGATCGCGGCGATCTCAACCCCCATCTGCGCCGGCACTCCGTTCGCCATCGCCTTCACAATCGAAGACATGCCCGGATCGCCAACAATGCCCAACGCCGGATGCGCCGCACCCCCTGCCCCGGAAAGCGCGCTGCGAAAGGCGGGATCGCGCGTGGCCACGCCGGGCGCGCCATGATCAAGGGCAAACCCATCGCCGCGCCGCGTGGCCATCCGGCCGCCATAGCCGCGCGACTTATCGAAAAGCGTGACCGCCCGCCCCGCATCGGCCAACGCGCTCGCCGCTGTGACCCCAGCCATCCCGGCGCCAATGATTGCGATGCTGCCCAACGTTCCGCTCCCTCCGCTAAGCTGCCAGTTAGCGCGCCACAGGCGTAACGTCACCCTCGCCGCAAGGCAGCGAAAGGGCTAAGTGGTCGGATATGTTGCGCCGTCTCCTCCTTGCCGCATGCCTCGCCGCACCGCTTCCTGCAAAGGCTGCCGATTGCGTGGTGCTCCTCCACGGGCTGGCGCGCACATCCACTTCGCTGGCATTCCTCGAACTCGCGCTCGAGGCCGAGGATTATTCGGTCATCAACCGCACCTATCCTTCAACGGAGCTTCCCATTGGCGCGCTCGTGGAAGGCGCGGTGCCCGAAGCCGTTGCCGCCTGCGGAACGGCCCGCACCCATTTCGTGACACATTCGATGGGCGGCATCCTCGCCCGCGCCTGGCTGCAGGAAAACAGGCCACCCGTCATGGGCCGGGTGGTGATGCTCGCCCCGCCCAATCAGGGGTCGGAACTCGTTGATCTGTTCGGCGATCTCGAACCCTTTGCGTGGATCAATGGCCCCGCCGGGCTACAGCTCGGCACCGGGCCCGGGAGCGTTCCGAACCAGGTGGGCCTGCCGGCGGTGGAAATTGGGGTGATCGCGGGCAACCAATCGCTCAACCCGATCTACTCGCAGATCATCGAAGGCCCCGATGACGGCAAAGTCTCCGTCGAAAGCACCTTCCTGCCCGGGCTTACCGATCACATCGTCCTGCCCGTCACGCACACTTTCCTGATGAATGACCCGCTGGTGATTGCGCAGGTGCTTACCTTCCTCACCGAGGGGCAGTTTGATCACGAACTCACCTTTGCCGATCTCTGGCGAGATCTCTTTGAGTAATCCGCGCTACTGCGATCCGGGGAAGCGGATTTCGGTTACCCGCGCACGGTAATGCGGAAAGTATTCGGGCGTGCCGTAAAGATTGCCGGCATCCACCCGGGTTGGCAGCAGATAGCCGTCAAATTCCTCAAATTCCGAGACATCCGCGCCGAAAGGCTGAAGCCGAAATGCGCCCTCGGCATTCACATTTGACCAGAGCGGCATGACAAGGCTGCGCGGCAAGCCATCTTCGCCGACCGTAATCTCAACGCTCTGGATCAGATCGCCGCGCGCGATCGTAAAGCGCGCAGTATCGTTATCCACCTCTTCCCAGGTCACGTCCGGCCCGGGCAACAGCGCGGCCGGCGCCCAGATCGCGGCCTCGGCCACCAACCGCCCGAAGGCGGATCGCGCGTGATCGGTCGTGCCCTGCACACGCTCCACCGGAACCAGGCCGGCAAGCCAGAACCGGCTCCAGCTACTGGTTTCAGTCGCTGCATCCGAACCCACAATGGGTAGGCCGCCGCCGCCTTCATAGCGCCAGACAAAGCCGTAGGGCGGCGCCATGATCTGGCGCGCGCGCATGGGAACGTATTCGGGCGCCTCCCAGGTGCCGAGGCTGAACTCACCCTCCATCTCGATAACGGTCACCGGGTAAAGCCGCGTGCCGGGCGCGATCATCGCCGTCAGCATCCGGCGCGCCGGTTCGGGCAAGTCGGCCACCATCCCGGGATCGAACACGCCGAACCCCGCAGGAGCCTCGCCCGCGCCCAATTCAAGAAAATCTGCCCACAGCGCCGTTTCCGCGCGGCTGTCAGACCATCGCAACCCCGCGAGCCCAAAAACAACCAGCGTCGCCAAAACGGCGAGTATCGCTACCCACTTCATTCTACCCATCCGCCCAGCTCGGAACGAGTCGCGCGGAGTGTGGTTCACGGCCCCGCCGCCGTCAATCGCCGGTCCGCTGCGTTATATGATCTGGAGTATCGGTGCCCGCGTGTTACTCGGCCGGCGCCCCGAACCGGAAGCTGCGGCGGCCATCCCACACGGGCTCGTATCTCGGCAGGTAGCCTTCATGCAGTGCCAGGAATTGTTCCATGATCGAGCGAACGGCTTCGTCGCGCGATAGCCCGGACGGCGCTTCGATCGGGCCTTCGACCACCACATGGAAGCTTTGCTGATCCTCCGGCCGGGACAGAACGAATACCGCAAAAAGCGGAGCGCCCGCGCCCGCGGCAAGAAGCGGTGCGCCCGGCGCGAACGGATAGCGGCCGGCGCGGAAGGGCAACCAAACCACGTTGCGCGACTCGCGGCCGGACGTCACCGAGATGAATTCGCCCGCCTTCAGCGCCTTGCGCAGCGTCCGCAGCCCCCCAACCTCGTTTCCATCCGAGATCTGAACCCGCGCTTTGAGGTACTTTGTTTCCACGCGCTGGAAGATCCAATTTATCCATTTCATGCCAAACGGGCTCTGCGCGGGCCCGTGAACCGGGCGGCTGAGATGGAACATCTTGTAGCCCGCAGCGCAGAGCGCCTTTTTCGCCACGAGATGCGAGCGCGAAAAATCCGCGACCCACAGCACCGCGCCCGCCCCGGCCTCACGCGCCGCTTCAAGCTTCTCGGTCCCTTCGATCGTGATCGATGGCTGCCAGCCCAGCGGGAAGTATTCCCGCAGATAGGTCATGATCTCAGGCTTGTCGAAATAGATGCGACCACGATTTTGCTGTGTGTTTTCAGTATATTCCAGATGATCGCGCGCAAATTCCTCGGTCGTGCGCAAATTCGGCTTACCGCCCAGGCGGGCCCAAAGCCGCGGCGGCACAATCCAGGCCAAAGCCGTCAAAAGCGGCAAAAGCAGCATCAATCGCCAATCATTTTGCGTGGGCCAATTGATCTCTGGCCGCGCTGCGCCGCCCGATTCCAGCGTCGCGTCTGGGCTGGAATGCTTTGATAGTACTGCCATTTTCATACTCCGTAGTCGCTGGAGTTTCCCGCCTTTGAGGTTTTTTGATCAAGCGTGAGCGCGGAAACGCTTTGTTTCTGTGGCGTTTTCCGGCGACAGTGCGCGTGGTTTTGCAGTTGCGGCATTTTTGGTTTCGGCGCAAACGGCGAGCCCATGTGGTAATGAAGTGCAGTGAGTATCGGACGAGCGGATGATGGCGAGTGACGCGCATCAAGGTGCAGGCCCCGATGGGCTATCCCAATCCATGAGTGGAACGCAGGCCCAATCCGCGGGCGGCGGTGCGCGCAACGCGATCATGGGCGTCGTGCTGAATCTCGGCTCGTACCTTCTTACCCGTGGCCTCAACCTCGTGATCACCATTGCGTTGGCGCGCGTGCTTGCGCCCGAGGGCATGGGCCTGATTGCCGCGGCGCTGCTGGCGGTTGAGATTGTGAGCATCATCAACGGGTTCGGGCTGCGCGAATCCCTGATCTACGAACGTTCCCGCAGCCGCGCGCTGCAAACCACGGCTTTCCTAATCGTTATGGCCATCGCCTTCATCCAGATGGGCCTGATGATGCTTGGCGCGCCGTTCGCCACGCATTTTGTGGATGATCCGGAAATCGTGCCGCTTCTTCTGGTGCTGGCGCTGCTCTTCCCCGTCACCACGCTTGGCGTGGTGCCCGAGGCAATGCTGCTCAAAGAACTGAAGTTCAAGAAAACGGCGCAGGCCGAGGCGATCTCGGTCGTCTTCAAGGCGGCCTTCGCGATCTCGTTAGTCTACATGGGTTATGGCGTCTGGGGCTTTGTTGTGGGCATGTTCGCAGGCCACGCCACACGCACGGTGGCGCTCTGGCTTCTCGCGGGCTGGCGCCCGGCCCGGCCGGATACGGATGTGAAGGCCGCGATCAAGCTCATCAGCTATGGCGCGCATATCGTCTTCAACACCTTCATCGGCTTCTTCCGGAAGCGCGCCGATCAGCTCGCCATTGTGGGCGCCATGGGCGATGCCGCGCTTGGGATCTACTTCGTCGCAGCGCGGATCCCCGATATCGTGATGTTCGGCGTCAGCGTGACGGTCAGCAAGATCGTCTTCCCCACCTTCGCCGGCGCCAGCGCAGATCATGAAACGCTGCGGCGGATGTATTTCAACACCATCTACGGCTCGATGCTCGTCATGGCGCCGGTCTCTATCGGGATGATGGCGATCTCGCCGCTCGTGGTGCCAATCCTTTTCGGTGGCGAGTGGCTCGCCGCGATCCCGGTTCTGCTGATCCTGTCGCTCACCGGCATCCCGCAAACGGTTGGGTGGACGTCAGGCGACGTGTTCAAGGCCACGGGCCGCCCCGAGGTTCTGACCCTGCTCACAACGATGCAGATGGCCGTCACGCTGCCCGTGGTTTTCGCGACAGCGTTCCTTACGCGTGATCTTCTGTGGATCTCCGTTGCGATGGTGGGCACAGAAGTGGCGGGCGCGGCGATGCGGCTCTGGGCAATGCAGCGCTACGAAAAGATCGGGCCGCTTGAAACGATGGTGGCGTCGGCCAAGCCAATCCTGGCGGCAGCTGTCATGGGGCTTGGCGTAATGGGGCTGCAGAAAATGCTGGCAGGCCAGCCGATGGGGCTGCAGCTGATCGCCTCGATCCTGACAGGCATGGTGCTCTACCCGACGATGATGCTGGCCATCGATTACGATAACACGATGCGCTGGGTGCGCCTCGTGCGGCGCAAGCACGGCTAAAGCGCCTGACAAGATTCCTCGAACATCAAGTATCGATCAGCGCGTTGAAATCTTTGTTTTCAGGCAGCGTTGAGTGCGCATAACCCTCTGGAAAAGGCTGGGAATGCGCGGGCGGTTTACTCGCCTGGCAGGGCACCTGTCTGTGGCGCGTTCCGCTCGGCCATACGCCGCGCCTTGAGAGATCGGCGCAGATCGCGAACAGGCGCCAAAAGCGGTGTTTCGCGCGCCCAGGCCATGCTGCGCCGTTTCATTTGGCGCACCACCGCATAGGCCGAAGCCACGGCCACATGGCCCTCGCGCAGCGGGTATTCCGCATTCGAGAAGCTCGTCTTGTAGGTCTCGTCGCCTTTGCCGAGATCAATTGCCGCCTCCGGTACGGAGTCGGACGCCACATGCTCACAAAGCTTCAGAAGCAAAAGCTTGCCCGGCGAAAACCGGCCAAAGGCGGGATCGTAGACGGGGAACCACCAATGCCAGTAACGGCCCGAACGCAGGCCGAAATGCGCGGCCGCAACGCGATCGCCGATCCACAGCACCGAAAGCGCGCCGGAGCAGCCCGGCGCCTGAAGATCCCGCAAGCGATCTACCATCACCTGCGCCCAGCGTTCGCGGAAGAACACGGGCGAACCGGTGCGTTCGCATTGCTCGATCTTATAGCGGATCACGGCCTCGAAAGCCTCGGGATCGCGGGAGAGCGGCTCAAACCGCACTCTGTCTTCCCCTTCCTCCCGCAGAAGCTTGCGCCATTTGCGGCGCATTTGCTCAAGCTGGCGCGATCCGGCCGCACGGCGCTCAGCCGCGTAGCCGTCCATCCCGCTGCCAAGCGCGATCAGCGGCGAAGCGCCGTCTTTTTGCCCGTAGGGCGCAAGCGGTCCGTCATCGGCGATCAGGTGATCGAAATCCCATAGCGAGAGGCCGGAGGCCCGCACCAGCTGCGCAGGCGACCATGTGACGCCCGGCGCGGTGATCACGCCTTGGCAATCATTGAGAATGTTTCCAACCGGCCCGGCATGCCGCCCGCGCCGTTCATGCGGAAAGAAGCCAACCGGCTTGCCCGCCTGCTCCATCACCGTCACTCGCACATCCTCGCGCCCCGCCGCCACGGCCAGCGTGAAATGCGGGGAAAAGAACGGGCTGGAATAGCGTGGATCGTCGAGATGCAGCGCTTCCCAGGCAGTGATCTGTGCGTGGCTGAGGCGCCGGGCGGGCATGGATTCGTAACGCATCAGGCAGTCCTGCGGGCCGGCAAAGGCGAAATCCGCGTCACCTGGCACCTGAAATGCGCCACCATCCATATCGTCGCGTTACCCAAACTGCCCCCCTCGATAAACACAAACGGCGCCCAGCAGCGCCGTGTTTTTTACTGGGTAAACCGCCGGGGTCCTTTCGATCAAGCATCGGTTTCGGAAACCGGGCTCAATCAATGAAAAAGTTGACGAACTTCCCGGGGATCGCGCTGCCTACCAATCACTGTTTCCTGGGGTGAGACGCCTTAGCATTCCGGTCTATCCTTTGGGGGCGCTGGCTGGATTCGGGCGCCGCCCAGCGCCGCGAGTGGCTCAAAGTGATGCATCGTCTCGAAACGGCAGAAATTGCAGGGGCCAAGCGGAATCTTTGGGTCTTGGCCGAAAGCGGCCTGAAAAACCTCGTCGCTCAAAGAAACGAGATCCCGCGCGGCGCCCTCGGTCATCCATGCCAGAAGATAAGCGAGCGTTACGTGAAACCGGTAGCTTTCAAACCCCGGCGGTGAGATCCCCGTCGCCTCTCGCAGGGACACGCGCGCGGAACGCAGCGCAGTGTCAGCAGCCGCCGTCTGGCCTCCAAGGGTAACGCTGAAGCCGCAGAAAAGCCCCGTGCCGCGAACCGCAAGCTCGGGAAGCGCGAGATCACGCACGCGGGCGGCCACCGCGGCGTCAACCGCGCCGGCAGTCGCATCGGCGGGCACGCCCGAAGGCCAGTCCGCTGTGCCCGCCCGGCCCGGCGTTGCCCCTTCAAAAACGGTCATGTGGAAGGAAGGCCCGGGCAGAAACGCAAAGAACGGCGCAAACTCGCTGCGCTTGATGCGCTCCTGCGCCCAGAGAAGCCGCTCATAGCCATCACTGGGGCGCAGAACCGGGCAGAGGAACGTGTTGCCCCGGAAGGGCTGCACCGCGCCATCGGGCGTAAACTTCCCCCCGCCGCCAAGCGGGGCGATCCCCTTGGGATACGGGGCGCCCGAAAGCCCGCCGGTCAGAAACGCGATCGGATCGTTTTCGGGGGCAGGCATGGTCGCGGCTCGCAAGCTTAGAAGACGTTGCGGGCAGGCCTGACGCATTCCGCGCCGATTGGCCAGATCCGTCTGGCCCGATTTTGGGAAATGGTGCCGGCACCAGGGATCGAACCCGGGACCCCCTGATTACAAATCAGGTGCTCTGCCAGCTGAGCTATACCGGCGCCCGGCGGGATGTATCAGCCGCCGCGCCGCCTCGCAAGCGCTGCCGCGGCTCAGTTATCGCCGGTAACCGGGGTGAAACGGGCGTCGGGCGCCGGCGCGGCCTCGCCTGCCTCGGCGGGCGCGGGTGGTGGCGATGATACCGTTCGCGCGGGCGCGGGCGGCTCGGGGCGAATGCGCGCGAGCGCCTCCGCAAACCCGTCCAGCGAAAGCGGGATTGCAAAGTTCCCCTGATCAGGATTGATCACTGCAATCTGCGCGGCGCCCGAGCCGGTGAACGCACTCACCATGTCATCGGGCACCACCCCTTCGATCAGGCACCCTTGCTGCGTGCATCGCGAAAGCGGCGCGTTGACCGAATAGCCGTTATCAGCCGAAATCGTGGCCCCGCGCTGAAGGTCGATTCCCAAGGGCAGAGCGATCTGCGCGCGCAGAACACCGTCGCGATCATCCCAGGCAAAGGCCGCCACAAGCGCGATGGCCGCGCCCTGGTTCAGAAGGATGCGCTGGTAGATCTGGCACGCATCAACCGGATCCTCGAAGCACTCAAGAAGCCAGTCACCGATCTCCTCGGTCGTATCGGGAACCGCGTATTCAGGCGTTTGCGCCAAAACCGGCGAGGTGGCGAGCCCGGCGGCAAGCGCCAGGGCGCGGCCTGGGTTACGCATCGCTCGGCGCCTCGGCCACCCCGGTCTGGCCGGTGGCCGAAACCGCCTCGGGGCTGATATTGAGCGGCTCATCGAAGGGGATCTGTACTGGCCCGCTGGCCTTCCGGCGGCGGTAGTCAGCGAGAAGCCGCCCTTGTGCGGCGGGGTCGGCGAAGGCCCAAAGCCCATCGGAAACCCCTTCCATGATCAGGCTGTAAACCGCCAGCTCAATCGCCTGGCGCACGGCCAGCCCCACGGGTTCATTGCGCGAGATACCGGCGTCGATCTCAAGGATCTCGTCGGATGAGACAAAGCGAAACACGTCCCCCGAAACGAGCACCGAGTACACCGTTTTTTCTGTCATCACCGAGGTCAGCACTTCGCCGGTGTTGACGCTGACGGCCCGCAGGGCCACCGTCAGCCGATCGCGACGATACTGCTTCGATGCGCCGATGCCGAGGATTCGGGCGCCGTAGCCGCCGGTCTGGGTGTTGGTATCGTAATCAATGATCCCACCTTCAAGGATGATGCCCGCAAAACGCAGCGGCGGAAGGTTGGATTTTTCGGACCCGCGATAGGCGAGGTTCGTCTGATCGATCAGATTGCGTTCGTTGAGCAGGTTTTGCAGCCCGGCCCGTTCAATCACGTTGAAGAATTGCGAGCCGCCCACATCCTTCAGCACATCTACCAGCACGGCAGGCCCGCCCTGGGTGACAGCCTTGGAGAATCGCGAGAAGTTGTCAGCCGGCTTCTGCTGACCCGTTTGATCCGAATAGGCGTAAATCGCCACATCCACGGGCCGCTTGGCGGCGGGCAGGTTTGCCAGTTGCGTGCCGGTTTGGGTACGGGTCGCGAAATCCGGGGTGGTCACCTTGAGTGCGGGAAATTCGTTTGCGGTACCGCAGGCGGCAAGCCCGGCCAGAGCACCGCACAGAAATAGTGCGCGCGAAACGCGGAAAAATAGCGTAGTCATGGGCTGTTCTGCTCGTTCGTTAAAGTGCCTGCGAATTCAGATACAAACTGTTTCGTATGTGAATCGCTCACTCTTAAGGCGAATTTAAGGCACGTCCTACGGTGTGGATCCGCCGCCACCCGATCCGCTGCCGCCCGAGCCGCTTCCCGATCCGGTATCCGTGCCGCCCAGATCGATCGTGATCGGCGGGAACGAGATGTTCGGCACACCGCCGCTGCCGCCGCCACCGCCTTCCAGATGCTGGTTCTGGATCTGCGCCAACCCGATCAGGCTGTTAAAGTTATCCGGGTTACCGCCAAAACTGGGGTTCTTCGGGAAATAGATCAGATCGCCAGCGGCCACCGGCGCGGCGGCGAGGCCCCAAAAGGCAGCGGCGATCAAGGTTTGCGTGGATTTCGCCATGGCGTGTTCACCCTCAATTCAGGCGCACCACCGTTCCCGGCGGCGCGTTCTTGATGACAATCCCACCCGTGTAGTTCTGCCCCGCCTGGCCATAGACCACGGTGGTGCTTTCGGAGTTGACGAGCGCCACCGAGGCGCCCAGCCCGTTGCCCACCTGAACGGTGGATACGGCGTTGTTGGCACCTCCGATGATACCAACGACTGAATCGTTGTTGTTGCCCAGCTGTGCCTGGGCGATCACGCTCCCGGGGCTGTCGACAATCACCCCAATCGCATCGTTTCCATTGCCGTTTTGCAAGGCAGCGATGGCAGAACCGGGGCTTTGCGATGTCATGGTAAAGGCATTGTTGCCATTGCCTTGCTGCGCGATGAAAGACGTTGTGCCCATCGACGGGGCGCTGCCGCTGGATCCGAATGGGCCTTGCGCCACGAACGGGTTCTGCTCCCCGGCCGTCACCACCTGTTCAAGGGAAAGATTCCCCACGGAAAAGGTAAGCTCCTGCGCGGCGGCAGGCGCGGCCATTGCGATCAGCACACAGGCCACCAGGCGGCGCAGCCAGCCGGCGCGGCGTCGAGGCCCCCATGGATCGCGTTTCATTCGTTTAACGATCAGCACCTCAGATCTCCCGGTCACCCATCAAGCGATGTTCTGCGTGGCACACGGCCGCGCCGCGCTCCACATCCAAAACGATCCGCCCGGATGCACCATCTGTTATCGATACCACGCTCAGCGCCATCTGGGTAACGGCGCCATTGCCCGCCAGATGCCCTGCCCCGCTTTGTTGCGAAACCGACACGTTGGTGCCCCGCGTAATCTCTGTCACAACCCGGTAGCGTACCGGCCCGGGCTCAGGCGATGCGGCGCGTGCCGCGATGGTCATTTGCCCGCCATCGCGCGCGACAACGATCTCGCAATCAAGTGCGTGGGCCGCCGACGGCAAGAAACCGGCCAGAAAAGCAGCTTTCGCCCACCGCGTCATGGAACGGCATGTCGCCATCAATGCCCCCGCATCAATGTGCCGAAGGCGCATGGCGCGCCTCCGGCAAGATTGCTTCCTCAAGGCACAGGCCGATTAGCGGCTGTCCTGGTAAGCGACGGCTTCGTTGCCGTTGCCCTGCTGGATGATGGCGCTCGAGTTGCCATCGCCAAGCTGAACGGCGGCCGCAGAGTTGCCGATGCCAGAGGTGGCGGCGGCGGAAATCACGGCGATATCGGCCGGCAGGCCGAACACGCGCGTGGTGCCGTCGATCGCCTGGCCAACGCCAGCCAGAAGGCCGTTGCCCTGCGTGATGAACGACTCGTTGTTGTCGCCAATCTGCAGCGTGGCAGCGGTGTTGTCGTCGCTGTCCTGGAAGGTGACGGCCTGGTTGTTGCTGCCCGATTGTGCGTGAGCGGCAACGTTGTCATCCGCAAGCTGGATCACAACCGAAGCGTTCAGGTCACCTTCTTGCATGGTGGCCGCGGCATTGTCTGCGCCATCCTGGAAGATCGCCGCGTCGTTGGTCGTGCCAACCTGCGTCACCGCACCTTCATTGCGCTCACCAAGCGAGCTGATGATCGCATCGTTGAAATCGCCAAACTGAAGGGTCGCGGCTTCCTGCTGCGTGCCCACCTGAATGGTCACCGCCTGGTTGTCGTTCCCGACCTGGAACTGAACCTGAGCGTTTGCGGCCTGATCGCCAACAACCGCGAGGCCGGAACCGGCGATACCGAAGGCTTCCGCGCCCAGCGGAAGGTCGCCCGCAGCGGCCGAACCAGCGCCAAGGACCGAAGCGAAGGCACGCTCATCGGGTGTGCCGGGAGAGTTGTCACGGGATTCCGCGCGGGTCAGCAGGCCCTGATCGGCAAGAGCGCGCTCTTGGCTGTCGGCAAGGGCCCGGTCGCCCGGGCTCACCGGCGCAGGGCCGGTGGCAGTTTGCGCCGAGGCCACCGTGGCCATCGCCACAAGCGCCGTACCGGCAAGAAGAACTTTACGCATTACTCACTTCCTTCTGTTCACAATGTTCAGAGGGAAATCTCCCCCCTCGCGGGCAAGAGACTGGTGAGAAATCCATAGGGGCGATATTGCCATTAAGGATTAGGCCGGCCCGTTCACTAATCATTATTCATTAGGGCCTTTGTGCTACGCCCGGCGGACAAATGGCCCGAATTACGTGGAAAACTTGACCGTCATCGCCACGGTTTCGGATAAACCGCGGCGCATACCGTGCAGGAGGATCAAGATGCCCGCCAAGTTCCGTTTCCTCACTTCCGTGTTTTCAGCCTCTGTGCTGGCGGTTCCGGCTGTTGCAGAAAGCCTTGTCGAAGTGCGCCAGGCCGGTGGGGGCGCCTCGGCGTTTGTCACGCAAGTCCCTGAAACAGCGCGGCAAATTCAGCCAATCAATCGCGGCCAGGGAAATAGCGGGGCACAGGCGCAGGCCCGCGCCGACGCTCAGGCCCAGGCACAGGCCCAAGCCCGGGCGCAGGCCCAGGCCGAGGCGCAGGCGCGCGCAGAAGCCGCCCGCCTCCGCCGCGATTTCATTCTCGATTTCGAGGGCCAGCGCCCGCAAAACAGCCTGCCCAGTGTGCGCGAAGGCGTGCGCGTGGCGGCGCAATAGCCACCTCCCAGGTTTTCTTGTGTTTTTGAGGTAACAAGTGTCTGATAGTAAATCATTTTTCCAGGATTGGCTTATCTTCTCAAATAGCCGTCTCGAACGCCTTGCGCTGGCCCAGATCGCCATCGATGCCGGGGCCGAACGGGTACATCGCGCAGCACTTAGTTCGGAGGCTTTACAAGAGGCCGGGAACCGGGCGATGCGCGCGCCGTTAATTCTGGCCGCCCTAGGCGCCCGCGAAGCACGCCGGGAAGCCATTACAGAGCTTTCCAGCGCCTTTCCTGACGCACGGATCATATTGTTTCCGAAAGAGAACTGCGACCTGCCGGGGGCAGGCCAGCTACCCGCCAATATTCGGGCTGTGATCCGCGGAGATCTGGAAGAACGCCAGATCGCAGACGCCATTGCTCTGGTGGCCGCCGGCTATGCCATCGCGCCCCACACAACCGCCCCGGCACGCCCCGAAGCGCTTGTTGCAGAGACAGCAGATCGGGCCAGCCTGACCCGGCGCGAACAGGATGTCTGCCGCCATATTGCGCGCGGTCATTCGAACAAGGAAATCGCCCGCGATCTTGGTATCACGGTGAACACGGTCAACGTTCACGTGGGTTCGATCCGGCGCAAGCTGGGCGTGCGCAACCGCACCCAGATCGCGCTCAACATGGCCGTCGTCGCGGGTGCCGCGCAGTAAGGGCGCCTCGTCCTTACCGGTTTCCTAACCCCGAATTGCGCCTATACTGCCGCCAAGGCAGTTGAGCAGCTATGCAGATCGTTTTTCACATTGGCGCCCATTGCACCGATGCAGATCGGCTGGTGCGATCCTTGCTGCGCAATCGCGAGGTGCTGGCAACCCATGGCGTGGCCGTGCCAGGCCCGGGCCGCTACCGCAAAACGCTGAGCGAGGCGCTCGTGCGGCTTCGCGGCGCGCAGGCAAGCCCAGAGGCGCAGGATGTACTGCTGGAAGCCGTGATCGACGATGAACGCGCCCACCGGCTGATCCTCTCCAACGAAAGCTTCATCTCGATGCCAACAAAGGTGATCGAGGGCGGCGCGTTCTACCCCAAGGCCGGCAAAAGCACCTGGCTCAGAAACGCATTCCCGGGCGCCGAGGTCGAGTTTGCGTTGGGGATCCGAAGCTTTTCCTCCTTCCTGCCCGCGCTTTACGATCTGCTGGGCCCCGATCAAACCGCACCCGAAAGCTTCCTGGCGGGTATCGAACCGCTCGATCTGCTCTGGTCGGATTACATCGGGCGCATTGCCACGGCGAATCCCGGGGCGCCGATCCTCGTCTGGTGCGATGAAGACAGCCCACTGATCTGGCCAGAGATCATGCGCGAACTCGCCGCGGTCGATGCCTCGGTGCCGCTGAAGGGCGCGCTCGATCTTTCGCGGCAGATCATGGCGCCCGAGGGCCACAAGCGCCTGCGTGGCTACCTGCGCACCCGCCCGCCAGATAACGAAAACATCCGCCGCAAGGTTGTTGCTGCGTTTCTCACCAAATACGCGCTGACCGATGAGATCGAGCAGGACGTGGCCCTGCCCGGCTGGAATCAGGAGCTGATCGAAGCACTCGATGCCCGCTATGATGAGGATATGGAACGTATCGCGGCAATCCCGGGCGTAACGCTGATCGCGCCGTGAGCGATCACATCCCCAGCGCCTCGCGATACATCGCCAGCACCGCCTCTTCTTCGGCAATATCGCTCGCGTCACGCTTGCGCAGGGCGATAACCTTGCGCATCACTTTCACGTCGTAGCCCCGCGCCTTAGCCTCGGCCAGCACCTCTTTCTGCTGATCTGCGATATCCTTCTTTTCCGCCTCAAGCCGTTCGAACCGTTCGATGAACTGGCGCAGTTCATCGGCAGTCACACGGTAGGTGGCATCGGCGGTTTCGGGGCTGTCGCTCATCTCGGGGGGCTCCATTTCGGCACGCTGTGGGAGAGCGCTGCCTAACGCCCGCCCGGAAGCGGCACAAGAGGCAGCGGCCCAGGGGCTTGCGCGCCGCCCTGCGCCGCCTTAGGCCGGGCGCCATGGCATGGATGATCTGGGCAGGCGCGGCGCTGGCATTCCTTGGGGTTCTGGGGCTTTTCTGGTGCGCCTTCATGGCAATGCGCGCGCGCCAGTCCGCCGAAGACGATGCAGCGCTCCGCAAACGGCTGCAGCTCCTCGTGGCTTACAATCTCGGCAGTCTCGCGGTGGCAGCCCTGGGCCTGATGATCCTGATCGTGGGGATCTTTCTCGGCTAGCGGCTAACTGCAAAGCGCCATAAGGGCGAGAAACAGATCCGTTCCAAGCCCCGCATAGCCCATAAAGGCCCACGCCATCACAGGCGCCAGGGCGGAGAGGCCCATCACCCAAAGCGCGGTTCTGTGAAGCGCTTTCACGCCGCCGCCTCCTTCGTCACCGGCGCTTCGCGCACCGGCCAGTTCACCACCGCCGCCAGTACGCTCAGCCCGATGGCGATGCCCCAGGCAATATCGTAGCTCCCGGCCCGGTCATAGACCAGCCCGCCGAGCCACCCGCCAAGAAAGCTGCCAAGCTGATGGGAGAGAAAGACGATGCCGCCCAGAAACGCCATGTCGCGCGTGCCGAACATCGTTGCCACAGCCCCGTTGGTGAGCGGAATCGTCGAGAGCCAGAGAAAGCCCATCGCCACGGCAAACGCATATGCCGAGGCTTCGGTGATTGGCAAAAGCACAAAGGCCGCAATAGCCACGCCACGGGCCAGATAGATCCCGGCCAGAAGCTGCGGTTTGCCGAAATGGCTGCCAAGCCACCCCGCCCCCAGTGCCCCGAGAATGTTAAAGAGCCCGATCAGCGCCAGCACAGTTGTTCCAACCCCGATTGAGAGCCCCTCATCCACCAGGAAGGCGGGCAGATGCACGCCGATGAACACCACCTGAAAACCGCAGACGAAGAAGCCCAGGCCCAGCAGCAGAAAGCCACGGTCCCGCAAGGCCATCTGTGCCGCGGCACCGGCAGTGGGCGCTTTCGCATCGGGCCGCGCCGGGCGTTCCCAAAGCGCGAAGGAAAGCGGGATCACAAGTGCCGAGAGCGCGGAGAAGATCAGAAGCGTCGCCGCCCAGCCAAACCCGTCGATCAGGCTCAGCGCGACGGGCAGGAACAGGAATTGCCCGAAGGATCCGACCGACATCGCCACCCCGAAGGCCATGGAGCGTTTCTCGGCCGGAAGCGCGCGGCTGATCGCGCCGAAGACAACCGGCATTGTCACCCCCGCAAGCCCAAGCCCGGCCAGAAGCCCCGCGGTCACGATGAAAAGCGGCGCCGATCCCGCGACAGCCATGCCCGCGATCCCCGCCGCGTAGAGCACTGCGCCGCCGATCATCACGGGGCCCGCCCCGCGCCGATCCGCCAGAAGCCCCGCAAAGGGCTGCGCGATCCCCCAGACAAGGTTCTGCAGCGCGATCGCAAAGGCGAACACTTCGCGGCCCCAGCCATTGGCCTCGCTGATCGGCTGCAAAAACAGACCGAATGCGTGGCGCGTGCCCAGAGTGAGCGCCAGAACGAGCGCCCCGGCAGCCAGGATCAGGGTTGCGTTCTTGGCCGTGCTCATGGGGCTGCCCCTTCCTGGCGCAGCGCGCCCAATGTCTCCGCCAGCGTGCCAAGCGTTTGAAGCGCATCAGGCCGCAGGGCGGCCTCGATGCGCGCCTGCACCGCATCCCATTCCGGATCGGCCTCCAAAAGCGCGGCGCGCCCCGCCGCGGTCAGCGCAACAGAGCGCGCGCGCGCATCCTGCCCTGCGGCAAGATCCACCAGCCCGCGGCGCTCCAACACCCGCAGGTTGCGGCCAAGCGTGGAACGATCGAGCCCCATCGCGCGGGCCAGCAGGGTGAGAGACGGGCCGTCAAGCCGCCGGATCAGACGCAGCAGAGCGAACTGGGTTACCTTGAGCCCAGAAGGTGCCAGCGCCGCATCATAAAGATCGGTCAGCGCAAGCGCGGTGCGGCGGGCTTGGGTGCAGTAGCAGGCGGAAGGATTCATAATGCGGGCATATACCCGTAAATAGCGCCGGTCAATCGGTCTGGTCGCAACCCTTATGGCGAAGGCGGTACTTTCTCCCCCCGATCAAACGCCTCCCACCCCTCGCCATCGAATACATCGCGGCCAAGCTGCGAAAGCACATGGGGGAAATCCACCATCACCCAATTGTCCACGATCTTGCCCTCCGCCACCTTCCAGAAATCCATGTACCGGATCTCAACGCGCTTGCCGGTGGGCGCGATCCCCATGAACTCCCCCGAATGCGTGGCCTCCTGGCGCCCGAAGGCCGCCGCCCACTCCCCCATGTAAATCCGGGCCTCATCCACGCAGATCTTGTCCGAAAACGCCGCCTGAAAGGGCTTTTGCCAGTTCTCCTGAAATTCGCGCAGGCCATCTTTCGTGCCGCAGCCCGTATTGCCGAACCAGCGAAAGCTCTCTGCGAAGAACTCGCCGATGTCCGAAATCCGGTGGTCGTTGAGGCCATCCACCATGCCCTCGATCACCGCGCGGGTCTCCTCGGTCTTTGAAAGATCAGTGTCGCGGCTCAGAACCGCTTGTTCGGGGCGTGACCCTTTCATGGCGCTCTCCTCGATAGGGGTATTCCGGCTGTCCGGCGCACCTAGACAGGGGGGCGGCTTTGGCGCAAGGGTGGTTTGCACACGAATGCAAGGATGCCCGATGCCCCCGGCAGATCTCAAGGCCCACACCCGAACGCTTCTGACCGGGCTCGCGGCAGGGGCCGAGATCGCCGACATCTATCACGAAGACGCGGTGCTCCATGCGGGCCACCCTTGGGGCGATCTGACGGGCCAAGAAGCGATCTCCAGCTTCTGGGCCGCGATCCGCCGCGCCCTCCCCGATCTGGAGCGGCGCGACCTGATCTTCGTGGGCGGCACCAACAGGGAAGATTCGCGCCTGAACGCCCCACGCGCGCCGCATCTGGTGGCCGCTCTCGGCCACCTTCAAGGCAGCTTCCTCGCCGACCTGCTTGATATCCCGCCCACTTACGGGGTTGCCCACCTGCGCTATGCCGAAGCGCATTATCTTGAGGGCGCGCGGCTGCGCGAAAGCCATGTGATGCTGGATCTGATGGATCTCAAGCGCCAGGCGGGGCTCTGGCCCCTGCCCCCAAGCCTTGGCACGGAAGGGCTCTGGCCCGGGCCCGCCACGCAGGACGGGATCCGCCCCGATGGCGCGCCGTGGGACGGGCCCGATGCGCTCGACACCGTCTTCGCCATGCATGATGCGCTTCTGAGCTTCGATGGCGTGACGCTCGAATCCATGCCGCACGCGAATTATTGGACAGAGCATTTCATGTATTACGCCGCCTCCGGCATCGGCATGTGCCGCGGCCTCGAAGGCTTCCGCGCCCACCACCAGATCCCCTTTCTGCGCGCATTTCCGGATCGCAGCGCGGAGGGCCATTTCATCCGTATCTCCGATGGGCCCTATGCGGTAACGGGCGGGGTGGTGACGGCCACCCACTCCGGCGAATTTCTCGGCATGCCGGCCACGGGGCGGCGGATCCGAATGCCGGTGATGGATTTCTATCGCCTCGAGGGTGACCGGATCGCCGAGAACTGGTTACCGATGGATGTGCCCTTCATTGCCCATCAGATGGGGCACGATCTTTTCGCCCGGCTCCGCCACTACAGGGGCCGGCCCCGCCGCAGCCTTTGAGGGGGCGCCGGCGCCGCTGCCTGCCGGAGAAGTTTCGAAGGAAAGCACCCTCCCAAGATCTACCGTCCGTCGGCAAAAGCCACGAAACTGGCAAGAGTTCGAGCGCGGCGCGCCCCAGACCGCGCTAAAGGTCTTCCTCAAGCGGGCCGTCCAGCAGCCCGCGTTCGGGAATCCAGGGGTTGCGCGCCAGCGCCTTGCGCAGCCATTCCTGCGCCTCGTCCTTACGTCCAAGCGCGATCAGCGTCAGCGCAAGCCCCGAAAGCGCGCCCACATGATCGGGGTTGATTGCGAGCGTGGCCTGCAGATCGGCATTGGCCGCCCCGAAATCCCCGCTCAAATAATGGATGAAGGCGCGCTGATTGTAGCCTTCGGCATAATCGGGGCAGTAGGCGACCAGATCATCGAAGGCCGCGACCGCGCCAAGATAGTCGCCGTATCGGCGCGCCGTCATCCCCCGCGCCAGCATGCCTTGGGCCACCTCGTCGGGCGCTGTCGTCCAGATCTCCCACATCTGGTTTGAGACCGCGCGCCCGGCCATCTCGTTGGGCGCGGCACGGGCCGCATCAAAAAGCGCGCCAAGCTCTGCGGAACGATCCGGCAGGGCGGGGCAGGCAAGGGCCGCCGGGGCGATAAAGGCGAAGGCTGTGGAAAGAATGACTGTACGCATGATCAAAACGAAGCGCCCCGGGCACGAAAGTCAACTCAATCCCCTGCTTGACGCCGGGCGCCGGCATGCCAAAGGTCCCGCCCCATGCGCCCGCCCGAGCCCCCCGCCCCTCCCTGGACCGATCAAGACATTATCCTGCGACACGGCTCGCAAATGGCCAACCGGATGCTGCAATACCTTGTGGCGCACCGTTTGCAGATGAAAAGCCCTTCCCACCGGATCACCAATTTCGCCATCGAAGAATGGGGGATGATCGGCCCCCGCGCCGCGCCGGGCCACAGAACGGTTCCGAAGATCGACCAGCCCTGTTTTGACATTGCACTTGTCGAGCGGCTGCTGGCTGAGGGCCAGTTGCCCCGGCTGATGATCCGCGCGGTGCCTTGCGATGTTGCGGCCCTGCCCCCGCTCACAAACGCCCGCGCCTGTTTTCCGGCCCAGCCCGCCGCCACGGCCACCCCGGGCGCGGGCGATCTGGCCATTCACATCCGCCTCGGTGACATCCTCGTGCCCGGGCGGCACCGGGATTACGGGCCCCTTCCCATTGGGTTCTACCGCGGGCTTGTGGAAAAAACGGGGCTGAACCCCATCTTCATCGGCCAGATCGGGGAGGATTGGTACAGCGCCGCCCTGCGCGCCGCCTTCCCGGGCGCGGCCTTTCATTGTGGAAGTGTTTTGGAGGATTTCGAAGCCCTGCGCCGCGCCCGGCATGTCGCCCCGGCTGTCAGCACCTTTTCCTGGATGGCGGCGTGGCTGGGGGAGGCGGAGGCCATTCACCTGCCCCTTTCCGGGCACCTCAATCCGCGCCAAAGCCCGATGATCGATCTTCTGCCCACGGGCGACCCGCGCTACCGGTTCTACTGGTTCGATCCGCGGCCCTGGAACGCCGATGCGGCCGATCAGGCCCGTGTGACCACCACTGGAGAGGTTCGCGAAATGGCGGCGGGCGATGTTGAGGCGCTGCGCGGCGAGGCGCGCGCAGCGGCTGCGCCCTTGGTCGAAGACTGGCGCGCCCGGTTTCTGGCCCGCATTGCCGAACTGGCAACTTGACCTCCCCGCGCGCAGCCCACACCTTCCCGCCATGTTCCCGATCCGTGATCACAATCCTTCGGAGCGCACGCCCTGGGTGACCTACGGGCTGATCGCGATCAATATCGCGGTGTTTTTGAGCTACTGGCCGCTCTTTGAAAACCCGCGTGCGCTTGCGGCCTATTTCGATACCTACGGGCTTGTGCCGCGGGATGCCTGGGGGGAAGAGCTAACCTTCGTGACCTCCATGTTCCTCCATGGCGGGCTGATGCATATTGCCGGTAACATGTTGTTTCTCTTCATCTTCGGCGACAACCTTGAAGATGAGATGGGGCATCTGGGGTTTCTGGGTTTTTATCTTGCAAGCGGCATCGGCGCGGCCCTGTTTCAGGTGCTTTCCGAGCCCGCATCGCCCGTGCCCATGGTGGGTGCGTCTGGCGCGATCGCCGGGGTGATGGGGGGCTATCTTCTGCTTTTCCCCAAGGCGCGCGTCGATATCCTGCTGTTCTTTATCATCATCATCCGCATCATCCCGGTTCCGGCCTGGGTCATGCTGGGCCTCTGGTTCGCGCTCCAGCTGTTCAGCGGCGTCAGCGCCGCGCCGGGCTCCGGCGGTGTTGCCTACTGGGCCCATGCCGGCGGGTTCATCGTGGGGTTCGCCCTGACGATCCCGGCGTTTCTCAGGCGCGGCGGCACGGCCTTCTGGCGGCGCACCGAGGGGCACCCACCCCATCCCGAAGCGCGCTACCGCTACGCGCGCACATCGATCCCGCGCACAGGCAGGAGGTGATCACCGTGAAAGCCACATGTCATTGCGGCGCCGTTGAGCTTGACGTGACGCTTGCCGATGGGCTGGCCACCGCCCGGCGGTGCGATTGCTCCTTCTGCGCCCGGCGCGGCGCCATCGCTGTCTCCGCCCCCCTCGATGGAGTGAGGATCCTGCGCGGGGCGGACATGCTTACGCGCTACACTTGGGGCACGCATACCGCCCAGCACTTTTTCTGTTCCGTCTGCGGTGTTTACACCCATCACCAAAGGCGCTCGAACCCGAACGAATACGGGGTGAATGTGGCGAACCTTGAGGGCGTGAACCCGCGCGATCTGGGCGATGTGCCTTGGACAGACGGGCAGAACCACCCCTCGGATCGCTGAAGCGTTTGGAGAAAGGCCTCAAACATCACGTATCGCCTGACGCGTTGAACTCTTTGATTTCAGGCAGCGTTGGGTGGGTCAGGTCTTTCGCATTGCGCCCTAGCCTTCGCCGCGGATTTCCCGCGCGAAATCGGCAAAGATCTCGGGGTTGGCGGCAATCAACGCATCGCCATCCACCAGCGGCGCGCCCGGCACGATGGGTTCGGCAAACCCGCCAGCCTCGCGCACGATCAGCACGCCCGCTGCAACATCCCAGGCATGCAAACCCCGCTCCCAGAACCCATCAAACCGGCCCGCGGCCACATAGGTAAGATCAAGTGCGGCCGCCCCCCAGCGGCGCACACCGGCTGAGCCCGGCATCAGGCGGGCAAGATCCTGCAGCATCTCCGGCAACCCGCCGCGCGCGCCAAAGGGAATGCCGGTCGCAAACACGCATTCCGACATGCGCCCGCGATCAGACACCCGGATGCGGCTGTCATTCATCCAGGCCCCCTGCCCCTTCTCTGCAACGAACATCTCATCCTTGGCGGGGTCATAGACAACGCCGGAGACGATCTCGCCCTTATGCTCCAAAGCGATGGAGACCGCCCAATGCGGCATCCCGTGAAGGAAATTGGTGGTGCCGTCGAGCGGATCGACGATCCAGCGCCGCGTCGGATCCTTGCCCTCCACGCCCCCGCTTTCCTCGCCGAGCCAGCCGTAGTTCGGGCGCGCCTCCATCAGCATCTCGCGGATGATCTTCTCCGCCGCGATATCGGCGCGGCTCACGAAATCCCCAGCGCTTTTCGAGGCGACCTGAAGGTTTTCAACCTCGCGGAAATCCTTCACCAGGCTCCGCGCCGCTCGCCGCGCGGCCTTGATCATAACGTTAAGGTTGGCAGATCCCTGCATCGCGGCGCTCCGGCTGATTGCGAGCCGGCGCTATACGGCAGCGTATGGCAATTGCCAAGGCGGTCAGGACAGTGGGCCGGGCGGCGGATCGAAAGATGTTAGCCACTCGATCGCCAGATCGGTGCGTGAGCCGCGAAAATGCCGGATCACGGGGGCAAAGCTTTGGTTCGTGACCCGCCCGATATAGCGATCCACGCCATCGGCAACAACGGGCTCTGACGTCACAATGGCCTGTGGCGCCCGCTGAATATTCCGGAACCGGCGATCAAGCGCCACACAGCGCGCAATGAATTCGGCATCCCACTCCACCGGCTCGATCTCCGTAAAGTCCCAAAGAAACGGAAGTTCGTGTGGGACGATACCGCGGTCCTGCAACGTGGCGTAGAGTGCATCAACTTCATCAAAGTCAAAACGCACGGTCACGCGCAGGATCAAAACCCCCGCGCGAGGCTCTATTTCGTATGTTATTGGCACACCTTCCCCCAGATGCGCTTCGGGTAATCGGCGCCCGATAATCAATTAAAGCATGAATCACCCAGAAGAGACAACCTTTGATTGTATTTCCCGGGATTGCAGCTTCAGCGGCTCTGTGCGCGCCAGGCGCAGAAGATGCGCCATGAAGGGTTTCGTGGTGTCATCGCTGCGCGTGGCGGCGAAAAGGCGGCGGGTGATCCCGGCCTCGGTGATGGGGCGGGTTATGTAATCCGAGTTCAAACGCACCTCGCGTACAACCCAATCGGGCAGCACGGCCACCCCGCGGTTCGAGGCGACAAGCAGAAGGATCACGGCTGTGAGCTCCACCTGCCGGATCGCCGCCGGTTCCACCTTCGCCGGCGTCAGAAGCTGGCTGAACACATCAAGCCGCGCGCGTTCCACCGGGTAGGTGATCAGTGTCTCGCCCCGAAAATCCTCGGCCTCCACGAAGGGTTTGTTCGCCAACGGATGCTGCGCCGCCGCCACGAATACGGGCTCGTAATCGAAAAGCGCCGTGAAATCAACGCCTTCGATCTCTTCCGGGTCAGACGAGACAACGAGATCCACCTCCTCCCTGGAAAGCGCCGGAAGCGCCTCGAACGCAAGGCCCGGGCGGATATCCACATCCACATCCGGCCAGCCCCGGCGAAACATCTCAAGAACCGGGAACAGCCATTCGAAACAGGCGTGGCATTCAATCGCGATATGCAGCCGGCCCGATTTGCCCGCCTGAAGCCCCGCAAATTCATGCTCAAGCGCCTCGATCTCGGGCAGGATCTTCTCGGCAAGCGCCAGAAGCTTCTTGCCCGCCGCCGAAAGCTTCAGCGGCTTGGAGCGGCGCACGAAAAGCTCCACACCCGCCTGCGCCTCGATCCCCTTGATTTGATGGCTCAGCGCGCTTTGCGTGATGTTGAGCTGATCCGCCGCGCGGGCCAGCCCCCCGGTCTCATGAATCGCACGGATCGTGCGCAGATGGCGGAACTCGATGTGCATTGATCAACGTGCTTCATAAAGAAGTTGAGGATTATGAGTTTGTCTCACATGAACCGGCGTGGGACAAGCGGGCGACCCCGCCCCTTAGGATCTGCCCATGCCTGCCCCCCGCCTGTCTTTTGAGTTTTTCCCGCCGCAATCGCTCGACGCTTCGTTCCGGCTTTGGGACACGGTGCAAACCCTGGCCCCGCTCGCGCCGTCTTTCGTATCCGTCACCTATGGTGCTGGCGGCACGACCCGCGATCTTACCCATGATGCAGTGGCAACGATCGGGGCGCATTACGGTTTGAACGTCGCCGCCCACCTCACCTGCGTGGATGCCACCCGCGAGGAAACGCTCGGCATCGCGCAGCGTTATGCCGAGGCGGGGGTGCGCGAGATAGTGGCGCTCCGCGGCGACCCGCCCAAAGGCCAGGGCCGCTTCACCCCCCATCCCGACGGCTTTGCCGATAGCTGCGAGCTGATTGAGGCGCTCAAGGAGGCGGGCGATTTCCGCATCCACGTGGGCGCCTATCCCGATCCGCATCCCGAAGCCGCGGATGCGGCGGCCGACGTGACCTGGCTCAAGCGGAAAGTGGAAGCCGGGGCGGACGCCGCGATCACTCAGTTCTTCTTTGAGGCTGACACATACTTCCGCTTCCGCGACGCCTGCGAAAAGGCGGGCATCGATATCCCGATCATCCCTGGCATCCTGCCCATCGAAAACTGGCGCGGAGTGAGAAAGTTTGCCGAGCGCTGTGGCGCGCATGTGCCCGCCTGGGTTTCCGATGCATTCGAGACGGCGGAACGGGATGGCCGCAGCGAACTTCTGGCCACCGCGATTTGCACCGAGCTTTGTTCCGATCTCATCGAGGGCGGGGTGGAAGACCTCCACTTCTATACTCTCAACAAGCCCGGCCTCACCCGCGATGTGGCCCATGCGCTTGGCATCACCCCCGAGGTGACGTTGGAGAAGGTGGCCTGAATTGGGATAGACCGGGGCCGCACGCGCCCTTACATCCCAAAGCATGCTTGATCCCCGCAACCATTCCGGCCTTGAACTTCTGCAAGCTCTGATCGACGGGGCGCTGCCACCGCCGCCAATGGCGGAAACGCTCGATTTTCGGCTCGTCAGCGTGGCAGAGGGCGAGGTTACCTTTCACGCGATCCCCACGCCCCAGGCGTTCAATCCGATGGGCGCTGTGCACGGCGGCTGGTATGGCGCCCTGCTCGATTCCGCCATGGGCTGCGCGGTGCAATCCACCCTGCCGCCCGGGCGCCTTTACACCACGCTCGAATACAAGGTGAACCTCACGCGGGCGATCCCTCCAGGCACGAAGGCGGAGGCAGTCGGCACCATCCAGCATACGGGCCGCCAAACGGCGGTGGCCCGGGCCGAGCTGCGCGGGCTGGAAGACGGCAAGCTTTACGCCACAGGCTCCACCACCTGCATCCTGTTCGACCTGCCTTAAGCCGGCTGGTCTTAACCCGGCATTAACCAACTTGGCGAACCCTTGCGGCAGTCTGCAAGGGAGGTGTCATGCGAACCGAACCGATTGAGGGCGATGCCCCGGCGCAAGCCTATGCCCGCGCCCGCAAGCTCCTGCCGAAACGCCTGCAGCCCATGGCCCGCGGCCTCAGGAAGCGATTGGCGGCGAAGGCGCCCGATCTCGCGCCGCCGTTTTCCTGGGTGTATTCTTTCACGCAGGTTTCAGCCCCGCGTCAGCGTTCCATCGTGGAAAAGGCGCAAGCGCTTGTCGCCGCTGGCGTGGCGGGGGATTTCGTCGAATGCGGTGTGCTCGATGGCGGCACGGCCGCCCTTCTCGCCTATGCCGCACGCCATGATGCCCGCCGCGTTCACCTCTTCGATGCCTGGGCCGGTATGCCCCCCGCCACCCCGGAGGATGGGCCCGGCGCCCGGAAATGGGAGGGCGAGATTGTGGGCAGCCCCGCGCGCGTGGCCCGCGCGCTCAAACGCGTGGGTGCAAATACCGATAATATCGTGATCCATCGCGGCTGGTTCGAAGACACGCTGCCTTCTGCGAATATCGGCGCAATCGCCTTCCTGCATGTCGATTGCGATTTCTTTGCACCCACATCGCTGGTACTCGAAACCTTTCTGCCCCGCATGGTGCCCGGCGGTATTGTGCAGATCGATGATTACACGTCCTTCGAAGGGTGCCGCCGCGCCGTGAACGCCACCCTGGAACGGCGGCCCGATCTACGCCTGATAATCGACGATGGCCCTGGCGGCGCGATCTACGTGCGGATCCCGCGGCCTGGCCGCACCGGCTGAGGCGCCTCTTCGGCGCCGCCGCCCCATCCGCCAAACCAGGGCCGCTTGGGGGGCCGCTCCGCTGTGGCGTGGATCGATTCCGATGGATCGCGCCCCACGATGCGGCGGCTTCTCAGCAAGAAAAACCGCCCCCACCCGCGCCAGGATCCCGAGGAAGGCGCCTCCGCATCCACAGGGTAGCGCGCGCGCCAATCCGGCGGCAGTGCAAGCCCGCAGCCCTCGGCCTTTTCAAGCATCCAGGTGAGCGGGATGTTCGAAAGCGGGCGGGCATCGAGAAAGCCCGAAAGCTGGCCACCCACATCCCCATGGGTGCCGCGGAACCAGACCTGCTCCACATGGCCTTCGAAATCGCCATCGCTTTCCCAGAGAACGGGCATGAAGGCCTCGCGCGTCTCATCCAGCGCCAGCGCGTGATAGCCATGCTTGATCGATGGCCCCAGAGAGTGGTTGTGGAACCGGTGCGCCCGCTCCGCCCAGCGCCAGATCACCGGCGCGCGGAAGCCCAGCGCCTTCACCGTATCCCACACCCCAACCATCTCGATCGGCGTGTCCCGGTGGCAGCGGGCGGCGCGGAAAATCCGCGCAGCGTTGCTCTGCGCGCCGCGTTCGTAATAGCGATAGGCCAGCCGAATGTTGCGTTCGGTCGCGTAGCGGGATCGCAGCAGCCCCACCCGGTCTATCACCCCCGCGAGGGATCGCACCGCGTAAGCGCCGCGCGAATAGCCCAGAAGAAAAATCCGATCCCCCGGCCGGTAGCGCGAGGCCAGAAGGCCATAAACGCGGCGGATCTGCCGGTTGATGCCCCGGCCCTCGATCACATCGAGGGTCGTGCGCCAGTGCTGCCACTGAATGCCCGCCTCATAGCGAAGCGATACCGTTCCGGGGGTCGAGGCTTCGCGGATCAGCTTGTAGGCGATACCCGCATGGGTTTCGTGCCCGTCGCGCAGCGAGGACATCGTGCCATCGATTATGATCACATGATCGCGCCGCCCCCGCGCGGGAACCGCCACGGTTTGCTCGGCCCGGCCAAGCCGGGCCATCACGGCGCGAAAGGTGCTGCCGAGCGCCATGGCAGTTATGCGCCCTGATCCTGCATGGGCCCACTATCCCGCCGCCCGCCGCTCACTGTCGAGCCACAAGGGGGTGACGGGGTGTTTCAGGCCAGCGCATGCACGGTTGCCCGAACAATCCCGCCATATCCGTTAAATCGTGTCACGGTCGCGGTGGAATAGGCCCCCATCCCATCGAAGAGCACGTAGTCGCCCGCCGCCGCGTCAGCGGGCAACGGCAGGGTGCCCGGCAGCCTGTCGAGGCTGTCGCAAGTGGGCCCGAACACAACCCGCGGCTGCGCCCGGCCAAGCCGCACCACGCCTTCGGGGGAAAGCACGCGCATGCGCGCCACGTTGCCGAGGATCGGGGCCTCGGCAAACCCCCCGTAGATCCCATCATTCAGAAACACCGATCCGTCTTCGCGAAGCGCCTTGATCCGGGTGGCAAGCGTGAAGGCATCGGCCACCATCGCGCGCCCGGGGTCGCAAACAAGCGCGGGGGCATTGGCGGCGAAGGCCGCGCGCACGGCACCCGCAATTCCCGAAAAGATGGCTTCCAGATCTGGCGCGGGGCCGCCGCGATGGGCGGCAAACCCACCGCCCACGTTCAGGCGGGCGAGCCGGACACCCGCGGCCTCAGCCACCTGCGCGGCTTCGAAGATATAGGCCCGCCAGGCTGCCGGATCGGCGCATTGGGTGCCGGGGTGAAAGGTCATCGCCGGGGTGAACCCTGCGGCAACCGCCGCCTGCAGGAGTTCTGCGCAACGCGCCGGGTCCGCACCGAATTTCGCCCCGAAATCATAGGCCGCACCCTTGATCGGAAGGCTGAGGCGCACCGCCACTTCAAGGCCCGCCGCGGGCCCCGCTGCGATCAGCTTTTGCAGCTCTCCGCCATCATCCACCGCATAGGAAGCCACGCCCATCCGCCGCGCCACCGCAAGCTCGGCTGGGGAACGTACGGGGTTGTTGTAATGCAGCACCGCGTCTGGCAGGGCCGCGCGCACCCGCTCCATCTCATCCGGCGAGGCCACATCGAAGGCCGCCAGCCCGGCACCCACGAGGTTTTCGATCACCTCGGGCGCGTCATTGGCCTTCACCGCGTAGGTCACAAGCCCCGGAAACCCCGCCTGAAACCGCGCCGCCGTGGCGCGCAGGGCGCCTGGTGCGAAGAACAGCACCGGGTGATCGGGGCGCCTTGTGCGCAGGTGATGGCCCGGAGCGGGCCAGATCGCTGGGTGGCGGCTCATGCAAGTCTCCTTCGGAACCGGCGCCGGTTACTCCAAGTCTGCGCCAGAAGTTCGGCGAATACGCCGGTCATATCGGTATATTCTTCAGATACAGCCGGCGATTTGTATGATAGGTTGGTCAGTATGGATGAACTCGATCAGAAGCTCGTTGCCGAACTCACCGCCAATGCCCGCCTTCCCGTGGCGACGCTGGCCAAACGCCTCGGCGTGGCGCGGTCCACAGTTCAGGTTCGGCTGGAACGGCTTGAAACTTCGGGCACAATTGCAGGCTACACTACGCGGCTCGGCGCCGCCGCCCGGCGCGGCACGATCACGGCCACCGCGCTGATCCAGGTGGAACCGCGCGCCACCGCGGGAGTGCTCCAGCGCCTGAAACCCCTGCGCCAGATCACCGAGGCGCATACCACGAGCGGGCGCTTCGATCTGATCCTGCGCCTCACGGCGGCTTCAACCGAAGAGCTTGACGCCATGCTCGATACGATCGGGGCATTGCCGGGCGTGCGCGGCTCCGAAAGCCTCATCCACCTTTCCACGAAGATCAATCGCAGCGCCTGACGCAACGGCACCGGTATCGTGCCGGGCACCATGACGGCACCCAAGAGGCCCCTCGGCGGCCTTTTCCTGGCCCTCCAATCCCCTGCAGATCGGCCCTTTCCGCCCCCGTACACTGGCGTTACATAGTCGCCCTGAATTCTGGCATGGGCAGGGCCGTTATGGCGATGGACAAAACCTTTAATGCCGCCGAGGCGGAACCGCGCCTCTATGCGGGGTGGACAAAGGCGGGCGCCTTCCGCGCGGGCGCAAACGCCTCTCGCGAGGAGACGTTTTCGATCATGATCCCGCCGCCCAACGTGACGGGCGCGCTGCATATGGGCCATGCGTTCAACAACACGCTGCAGGATATCCTCACACGCTGGCACCGGATGCGGGGGTTTGACACGCTCTGGCAGCCGGGCACCGATCACGCGGGCATCGCCACGCAAATGGTTGTCGAGCGCGAATTGGCGAAAACCAATCGCCGCCGCACCGATTTCAGCCGCGAGGAATTCCTCGATCTCGTCTGGCAGCAAAAGCAGAAATCGCGCGGCAACATCCGCGCGCAACTCGAACGCCTCGGCGCCTCCTGCGACTGGGATCGCGAAGCCTTCACCATGGCGGGCGCGCCGGGGGATCCCGAAGGCACGCCCGGCGGCCAGAACTTCCACGATGCCGTGATCCGCGTCTTCGTCGATATGTATGAGAAGGGCCTGATCTATCGCGGCAAGCGGCTGGTGAACTGGGATCCGCATTTTGAAACGGCGATCTCGGACCTCGAAGTTGAGAACACCGAGGTCGATGGCCACATGTGGCACTTCAAATACCCGCTCGCGGGCGGGGAAACCTATGAATATGTCGAAAAGGATGAGGACGGGGCCGTCACCCTCCGCGAAACGCGCGATTACATCTCCATCGCCACCACGCGGCCCGAGACGATGCTGGGCGACGGCGCCGTCGCCGTGCACCCCTCAGATGAACGCTACGCCCCAATTGTCGGGAAACTCTGCGAAATCCCGGTGGGCCCGAAGGAACACCGCCGCCTGATCCCGATCATCACCGATGAATACCCCGATCCCGATTTCGGTTCGGGCGCGGTGAAAATCACCGGCGCGCATGACTTCAACGACTATGAGGTCGCCAAGCGCGGCGGCATCCCGATGTACCGGCTGATGGACACGAAAGGCGCCATGCGCGACGACGGCGCGCCTTACGCCGAAGCCGCCGACATTGCCCTTGCCGTCGCCCGTGGCGATCAGACGCTCAGCGAGGTCGAGACCGACGCGCTGAACCTCGTCCCCGACGATCTGCGCGGGCTTGACCGGTTCGAGGCGCGCAAGCGCGTGGTCGATCAGATCACCGCCGAAGGCCTCGCCGTCATGGTCGCGGATGCGGACAGCGACGCGCCCGCCATGATCCCCTTCGTTGAATCGAAGAAGATCATGCAGCCCTTCGGCGACCGCTCAAAGGTTGTCATCGAACCGATGTTGACCGACCAGTGGTTTGTCGACGCCGAAAAGATCGTCGGCCCCGCCATCGACGCGGTGAAGGACGGCACGGTCGCCATCCTGCCCGAGCAGGACAAGAAGGTGTATTTCAACTGGCTCGACAATATCGAGCCCTGGTGTATCTCGCGCCAGCTCTGGTGGGGGCATCAGATCCCGGTTTGGTATGGGCCGTACGAAGCCAAAATATCGGGTTCAACGGATCTCGCTTGGAAGTCCGATGGGTCAGGTTGGCAGATATGCCGTAGTACCGAGGCGGATGCAGTTAGGGCCGCTGAAGAAGCGTACGGGTCGGAAATCGTTGTTGTAGATGATTGGATGGCCTCCTTGGCGCTGAAGGGGTCCGGAAAGGTCGGAATTTGGCGCGACCCCGACGTCCTCGACACCTGGTTCTCCTCCGGTCTCTGGCCCATCGGCACCCTCGGCTGGCCGGAAGATACCGAGGCGCTCAAGAAATACTTCCCCACCTCGGTCCTCGTCACCGGGTTCGACATCATCTTTTTCTGGGTCGCCCGGATGATGATGATGCAATACGCCGTGGTCGGCCAAAAGCCGTTCGACACCGTCTATGTCCACGCCCTCGTCCGCGACGAGAAGGGCAAGAAGATGTCGAAATCGCTCGGCAACGTGCTCGATCCGCTCGATCTCGTCGATGAGTTCGGGGCCGATGCGGTGCGCTTTACGTTGACCTCGATGGCGGCGATGGGGCGCGACCTGAAGCTTTCGACAAGCCGCATCCAGGGCTACCGCAACTTCGGCACGAAGCTCTGGAACGCGTTCCGCTTTGCCGAGATGAACGGCGTTTTCGAAGGCCGGGCGGAGGCCGCCGCGCCGCCCGCCGCGCAGCACACAGTCAACCGCTGGATCATTGGCGAAACCGCCCGCGTGCGCGAAGAGGTGGATACCGCGCTTGCCGCCTTCCGCTTCAACGATGCCGCCAATGCGCTTTACGCTTTCGTCTGGGGCCGGGTTTGCGACTGGTATCTGGAATTCTCCAAGCCGCTTTTCGCAAGCGATAACAAAGAGGTCACAGAGGAAACCCGCGCCACCATGGCCTGGGTACTCGATCAGTGCCTGATCCTTCTGCACCCGATCATGCCGTTCATCACCGAAGAACTTTGGGGGCTGTCGGCCAAACGCGCCAAGATGCTCGTTCATGCGGACTGGCCCGCCTACACGCCCGCCGATCTGGTGGATGAGGCCGCCGAAGCCGAAATGCGCTGGGTGATCGCGATCATCGACTCCGTTCGCTCGGTGCGGGGCGAAATGAACGTGCCCGCCGCCCTGCAGATCGATCTCCTGCAGCTTGAACTCGATGAGGCGGGCCAGGCGGCCTGGGAGAAGAACGCGGGCCTGATCCAGCGCCTGGCGCGCATCAACTCGATCACGCCCAGCGCCGAGGCCCCGAAAGGCGCGGCCACGATCACCGTGCCCGGCGGCACCTACTGCCTGCCGCTTGCGGACATCATCGATGTGGGCGCCGAACAAGCGCGCCTCGCCAAATCCCTCGAAAAGCTCGAAAAGGATCTGCGCGGCCTGCGCGGGCGCCTCGGGAACCCCAAGTTCATCGAAAGCGCGCCCGAGGATGTGGTGGAAGAAACCCGCGAACTTGCGGCGGAAAAGGAGGCGGAGGAAACCCGCCTCAAAACCGCCCTCGCCCGGCTTGCAGAGGTGGCGTGAGCCGCCATGCCCGGCCCCCGCTTCACCCCGCTCGTTGAAAGCCTGCCGGCCACCGTTCCCTTCGTGGGGCCGGAGGCGCAGGAACGCGCGCGGGGCGCGCCCTTTGCGGCGCGGCTCGGCGCCAACGAAAGCGTCTTCGGCCCCTCGCCCAAAGCCATCGCGGCGATGGCAAAGGCTGCGGGCGGCGCCTGGATGTATGGCGATCCCGAAAGCCACGATCTGCGCAAAGCGCTTGCCGCGCATCATGGCGTGGCGCCCGATGAGATCGTGGTGGGCGAAGGGATCGACGGGCTATTGGGCTACCTCGCCCGCCTCACGCTTGGCCCCGGAGATGTCGCGGTCACCTCCGATGGCGCCTACCCGACCTTCAACTACCATGTCGCGGGCTATGGCGGGCGGCTCGAAAAGGTGCCCTACCGGGAAGATCATGAAGATCCCGAAGCGCTGATCGCTACCGCGCGCGCCTCGGGTGCCAAGCTCATCTATTTCGCCAACCCCGATAATCCGATGGGCAGCTGGCACCCTGCCGAAACCGTGCAAGGGATGATCGACGCGGTTCCCGAGGACACGCTTCTGGCGCTGGACGAAGCCTATATCGAGCTTGCGCCGGACGGCACCGCGCCGCCCATCGATACCGCCAATCCAAATGTTCTGCGGCTGCGCACCTTTTCCAAAGCCTACGGGCTGGCCGGGGCCCGCGTAGGCTGTGCGATCGGCCACCGCGCCGTGATCCGCGCCTTTGAGAAGATCCGCAATCACTTCGGCATGTCCCGCATCGCTCAAGCCGGGGCGCTCGCAACCCTCGCCGATGCCGCATGGCTGGCCGAGGTTCAGGCCCGCGTTGCCGCGGCGCGCGCCCGCATCGGGGAGATTGCGCGCGCCAACGGGCTCACGCCCCTGCTCTCCGCCACAAATTTTGTGGCCATCGATTGCGGGGCCGATCGGGCGCGGGCCCAGGCGGTGCTGGAGCAGCTTGTGGCACACGGGATCTTCGTGCGCATGCCCTTCGTCGCCCCACAGGATCGCTGCATCCGCGTAAGCTGCGGAACAGAAACGGATCTTGACGCGTTCGAAAAAACGCTCCCCACCGCCCTTTCCGCGACATAATAGCGCACTATCTCGTCGCAGGTCAGAAGGCGTCAGCTGGAAGGAGCTTCGCGATGTCGGAACCTGATATCCTGATCCACATGGGTGCGTTTGCCCTGATCCTCGCCGCGATCTGCGCGCTGTTTCTCACCACCGGCCTTGCCGGAGTGGTGGTTGGCGCGCTTGTTTTCGATCGCGTTGTCCGCCGTTACGAGATGGCCCGGGGCCTCGCCCCCGTCCACGCCGACGAGCGGATCGGAAAGTAAAGCCCTCTTTACTTTCCTTTCGGGATCAACCTGCTACCGTTTCGCCCATGCGCGGTTCCCGCCCCAATCTCGGCGTTGCCGAAAACTATACGAGCGCCTTCCTCGTCAGCGCCTTCTTTCTGCTGATCATCATCCTTCTGGCGATCTGGGCGGTCTGGGGCTTTCTTGCCGTTCTTTTCGTAGGCTTTCTGGCAGAGCGCGCATTGCGGCTCGAAGCGCGCCGCACCCGGCGCGAATAGCACCCCCAAGCGTTCGACCAAACGCGTGAAACCTCCCGTATCACTTAACGCGTTGAAATCTTTGATTTCCGGCGGAGTTAAGTGTGTCAGGTCGTTCGCACAACGCTCTAGGGGCGGGAGAGCACGCCTGCCGCCGCACTGAGCGCCCCATCGCCATGCGGAATCTCACACGCCGTGAGCCCGGCCTCGATGGCCCCGAGCGCGCCCATGATCATATGGGCGTTGAGATGGCCCATATGACCGATGCGAAACGCCCCGTCGCCGCCCGGATCATCCTCGCTCACCATCCCGATCGGCTTGCCAAGCGTGAGCCCCGCATTCTCCCGCACCCATCGGCGCAGCTGGCGCGCCTGCTCCGGTGCGGCGCGCACCGTCGTCACCGCATGGCTGCGGATGGCGGGATCGGCAGCATTCAGCCGAACCGTGCCGCCTTCACCCCAGGCCTCGACCGCCGCCCAAACGGCACGGGCGATCCGCGCATGGCGGGCCCAGACCGCTTCGATCCCCTCGTCTTCGATCATCGAAAGCGCCTCCCGCAGCCCGTAAAGGTGGTGCGTTGGCGCCGTGCCACAGAAGTAGTTATAAAATACATCGGGCGCCACACGGGGCCGCCAATCCCAATAGGCCGTCACGCAATTGGCCGTCTCGCGCGCCGCATCCGCCCGCGCGCTGAAGTAAACGAAGGCCAGCCCCGGCGGCACCATCAGCCCTTTCTGGCAGCCGGCCACCATCACATCGCAGCCCCAGGCATCCATCTCGAAAACATCGCAGGCCAGGCACGCGATGCAATCCGCCATCAAAAGCGCAGGGTGCTGCGCGGCATCGATCGCCGCCCGCAATGCGGCGATATCGGTGCGCACGCTGGTGGCGGTATCCACCTGCACGGCCATCACCGCCTTGATCCGGCCCTCAGGGTCTGCAGCCAGGCGGGCAGTCAGCTGCGCGGGATCCACCGCGCTCTGCCGCCCGAATTCGAGAACCTCGATCTCAACGCCCATTCGCGTGGCCATCTCACCCCAGCCATGGGCGAAAGCACCGGTGGCGCAGACAAGCGCCCTGTCGCCCCGCGAAAACACGTTGGAGATCGCCGCTTCCCAGCCCGCATGGCCGTTGCCTATGTAGATCGCGCAGTCCCCCTCCGTGCGGGCGACGCGCTTCAGCCCCGCCAGAAGGCCCGGCACCATATCGACGAGTTCGCCCTCATAGATGTTGGGCGCCGCGCGATGCATCGCGCGCAACACCCGGTCGGGCATCACGGAAGGGCCGGGAATGGCCAGGTAGTCACGCCCTGTCTGGAGAGTCATGTCGGCTGCCTTGAAGTCGGTGCTGAAACACCGCATCTAACGGCGCTCTCGCCCCCGGTCAATCGCCGCTGCCTTGTCAGCGCGGGCGGCACCGTCTAACCCCGGAAACGCATGCTAAATTCCGTGAGCCCATGGTAACCCGCACGTCTGACGATCCGCGCTACAAGGCGATTCCGCTGGTGCGCCGGCTCTGGCGCGGCTACCTGCGCGAACACTGGCGCTGGCTTGGCGCAGCGGCCGTGCTTACCATCATCGATGGATCCACGCTCGGAATTCTCAGCTACACCTTACAGCCGATCTTCGATCAGGTGCTCGTGGGCGGCGATGCCGGCGCGATCTGGTGGATCGCGGGCGCGGTGCTGGGGCTTTTTTGCGTGCGGGCCGTAGCCTCCGTGGGCCAACAGATCATCCTCGCCCGCGTCGGCCAGCTGGCCTCTACCCGGATGCAGGCCGATCTCGTTACGCATCTGATGCGGCTCGACAGCCTCTTTTTCCACGATAACCCGCCAGGGCAATTGATGGAGCGGGTGCAGGGCGATACCGCCGTGATCCAAAGCGTCTGGCGTACGCTGATCCAGGGGGTCGCGCGCGATACCGTGGCGCTGATCTCGCTGGCCGTCGTAGCGATCTCGATCGATCCGATCTGGACGTTGACGGCCCTTGTGGGCGTTCCCGTTCTCGTGCTGCCCGGGCTGGTGCTGCAACGCTACATCCGCAAGAAAAGCCTTTTGATGCGGGAACTTGCAGCAGAACGCTCAACCCGGCTGAGCGAGATTTTTACCGGTATCGACCCGATCAAGCTGAACCGGCTGGAAGACTATCAGGAATCGCGCTTCCGCCGCACGGTGGATCGAATCGTGCGCGAACAGATCAAAACCTCGGCCAGCGCCTCGATGCTTCCGGGGTTGCTCGACATCATGACGGGCGTGGGTTTTTTCGCGGTGATGGTGCTGGGCGGGCAAGACGTGCTTTCGGGCGAGAAAACCGTGGGCCAGTTCATGTCCTTCTTCACCGCTATGGCGTTGGCGTTTCAGCCCATGAGGCGGCTGGCGGGGGTTACGGCGCATCTGCAAAGCACGGCGGCCAGCCTCGAGCGGCTCTACACCCTCTTCGATACCGATGCCTCGATCATCTCGCCCGCTGGGCCCGCGCCAGCACCGGCAGATACCCGCATCGTTTTCGATGATGTGGGCTTCGCCTATGCGCGCCACCCGGTATTGCGACGGGCCAGCTTTACCGCCGAGGCCGGGCAGACAACGGCGCTAGTGGGCGCATCGGGCGCGGGCAAGAGCACCGTCTTCAAGCTGCTTTCCCGGCTGATCGAACGCGATAGCGGGGCGATCACCGTGGGCGGCACGCCGATTGACGAGATCGATCTGGGCGAATTGCGCGCCATGTTCTCGGTCGTCACACAAGACGCGCTTCTCTTCGATGAAACCGTGCGCGAGAACATCGTTCTTGGCCGCCCGGGCGTGGCGGAAGACGAGATTGAGAAGGCCACGCACACCGCCAATCTCGAAGACTTCGTGGCATCGCAACCGGCCGGGCTGGAAACGAAGGTGGGCCCGCGCGGGATGAGCCTTTCGGGCGGCCAGCGCCAGCGCGTGGCCATCGCCCGGGCCGTTCTGACCAACGCGCCGATCCTGCTGCTTGACGAAGCGACCTCATCGCTTGATGCGCAAAGCGAAGCCGCCGTTCAGACGGCGCTGGAAGAGCTTTCCCGCGATCGCACCACGCTTGTGATTGCCCACCGGCTCTCAACGATCCGGAATGCCGACAAGATCGTGGTGCTCGATCAGGGCCATGTGGTGGATGCGGGCACCCATGAAGAGCTTCTGGCGCGCGGCGGGCGCTACGCCGATCTCTACCGCCTCCAGTTCGCCGAGGATGAGCCGCGCGAGGCGTCATAGCGCCTGGCCAAACGCGCAGGATCGGCCCCGGCGAAGTAGCGCATCAGCGTAAAGAGATTTCGCGCCCCACGGGCCAGCCATCCCTCCGCCTCATAGCGCGCGGCAGAGGTTCTGGCCTCCGCCGCAAGCGGAACCAGATCCCGCCCGAGGCGCCGGGCCAGCGCCACATCCTCCATCAGCGGCAGATCCGGATAGCCGCCAGCCGCAGCGAGCCGCGCCTTGGAGATGAGCAGCCCCTGATCGCCGTAGGGCAAAGCAAAGAGCCGCGCGCGCAGATTGGCCCAGCCCGCCACGAGCCTTGGCATTGCCCCCTCGGCGCGGAAGCGCAGCCGGAAGTAGCCCGCCCGCTCCGGCGCGCCCGCGATGTGGACCGCAACCGCAGCCGCCCAGCCCGGCGAAAGTTCGGTATCGGCATGAAGCACCAGAACCCACGGCCCCCGCGCCGCCGCAACCCCGCGCGCCACTTGCGCACCGCGCCCCCGCGTGCCCTCTATCACCTGCGCCCCGGCCTCTTCGCCGATCGAGCGCGTACGGTCCGTCGAGCCGCCATCGGAGAGAATGAGATCGCGGATCAGACCGGCCTCCACGCCCTCCATCAGCGCCAGAAGGGTGCCCGGCAGGGCCTCCGCCGCATTCAGCGTGGGGATAACAACCGAGAGCGGCGCGGGCATGGGCGTGGCGTTCCTTTCCCGACCTTCCTATATCTCGGTCAGCATCTTCGGAAGGGCGGCCAATGGGTGAGCGAACGGTACTGGCAGTGGGCGGGGCAGACCGCGAGGATTTTCTTCAGGGGCTCGTCACCAACGATGTTGCGCGTGCGGCATCCGGGCTCGTCTATGCGGCGATCCTGACGCCGCAGGGTAAGTATCTGGCCGATTTTTTCCTCCGCAGCCGGGGCGATGAGATCCTCATCGATGTGGCCGAACATCAGGCGCAGGCGCTCGCGCAACGGCTATCGATGTACAAGCTGCGCGCCGATGTCACGATTTCCACCTCGCCTCTGAAGGTGCGCCGCGGAACCGGCCCAGCGCCGGAGGGGGCAGACCCCGATCCCCGCCACCCCGATCTTGGCTGGCGGCTCTACGGCGACGCGGCCGAAACCGACGGCACCGATTTCGATGCGATCCGCGTGGCGCATTGCATCCCCGCGGCTGGGATCGAGCTGTTTCCGAACGATACTTTCGTGCTGGAGGCCGGGTTCGAGCGGATGAATGGCGTGGATTTCAAGAAGGGCTGCTACGTAGGCCAGGAAGTCACCGCGCGGATGAAGCACAAAACCGCGCTGAGAAAGGGCTTCGCCACCGTGGCGGTTGAGGGTGCCGCGCCGGTGGGCACCGAAATCACCGCCGGGGGCAAGCCGGCCGGTACACTTTACACCCAAAGCGGCGGCCAGGGCATCGCCTACCTGCGCTTTGATCGCGCGCAGGGGCCGATGCAGGCGGGCGCGGCCACCGTCACCCTGCCCTAGCGGTCAGGCGCGTTCGGCGTATTCCATCGTTTCGGTGTTCACCACGATGGCCTCGCCCTCGCCCACAAATGGCGGGATCATCACGCGCACGCCATTGTCGAGCACCGCGGGCTTGAAGCTGTTGGCGGCGGTCTGGCCCTTCACCACAGGCTCCGTTTCCACAACCGTGCAGGTTACCTTCTGCGGCACCGTCGCGTTGAGCGCTTCGCTTTCGTAGAATTCCACGACGATGGTCATGCCATCCTGAAGGAAGGGCCGCCGCTCGCCCAAAAGTTCCGCGGGAAGTTCGATCTGCTCAAACGTCTCGCTATCCATGAACACCAGATTGCCGTCGCTTTCATAGAGGAACTGCTGATCCTTCTGCTCCAGCCGCACGCGTTCTACCTTATCGGCAGACCGGAAGCGTTCGTTCAGCTTCGATCCGTTGCGAAGGTTGCGCAGCTCAACTTGTGCGAAGGCGCCGCCCTTGCCGGGCTTGACGTGATCCACCTTCACGGCCGCCCACAATCCGCCGTTGTGTTCCAGAACGTTTCCGGCCCGAATCTCATTTCCGTTGATCTTCGGCATGTGACGAATCCATGGCAAAAGGTTGATCCAGAAGTGCCGCTTGCTATATCTAGCTGATGTCGGGCTGGCAAGACGACTACATGCTGTTCGACACCAACTTCAGATATGCACAAGGCGCATATCAGGTATTCTCAAACAGGGTAACAGAATCGTCGTTAAACCCGCGATAAGAAACGTCACGCCAAAACTGCAAGAGCAATAACAAAAGGACTCACCCGTATGGTCGATTTTGTGGACGGCACCGCATTCAACAACGAACAGGGCAACCGCGCGCGCAAGCTTTTTGCCGCCGTGGTGTTGGCGGCGCTGGATGATGCCATTGCGGACGACAAGAAGTATGGCAATGGGCCTGAGCAGATCGCGCGTTGGGCGCGCTCGCGCGATGGCCGCGAGGTGCTGACCTGCGCGGGGATCGACCCCAATGAACGCGTGGTAAGCGGCCTCATGGAATTCGTCGGCAAGGGCGTGCGCACCTCGGTCGCGCTGTCCCGCGAGGAAAGCGAACGCCGGCAGGCCGCCGAGCAGGCGCAAGCCGCCTAAACCCTGCCACCTTGCCGTTGGAAGCGCGCCCGCCTGGGCGCGTTTTTCGTTTTGGGCCATGGCACTCAGAGCGTTATGCGAAAGAACTGAACCACTCAACTCTGCGTGAAATCAAGGACTTGAACGCGTTAAGCGATGTGTGATGCATCAGGTTCTTCGTCAATCGCCTTAGGTGCCGAATACGAACACCCAGATAAAGACGGGTGCGAATTGCAGGCCCGCGCCCAGAACGATCAGCCCGCGCGCCACCGGATCACGGAACCGCCGCCAGAGCATCGCGCAGAGGGCCAGGCACAAAAGCATCTCTAGCGGCCCCACGATGCCCGCATAGTGGTTCCTATCCCAGTAACTTACCGGGCTTTCGAACACCCAATCGGTGACCGGCCAGAAATGCGGGCGCGCATCGTCATGGTGCAGCGGGAAATCGAAGGCGAGGTGCAGAAGCGCCGCGCCCGTAAACGCCACCAGCGCGGGGCGCGAAAACGCCACTGCCACGGCGCAGGCAAGGCCCCAGACGATAAAGGAATTGTCGATGGCGAAGACCTGCTGCCAGGCGGGCGAGAAGTAATACTCGTCGAACACCACGTTCGGTGGCACATCCATCAGGAACAGCGCTGTGCCCGCCATGAAGTAGAGCGAAAGATCGGGCGCCGCCGCGCCGAGGATCGCGGCCAGCGAGACCGCGCGCGCGCCGGGCCGGGCAAAAGCCGCGGCCCCGATGATCAGATGCGCCGGGGTGTTCAATCTGCCGGCCCGGTGCCGTGTTCAGCCAAAATCGCGGGTCATCAGTGCGCGATGGATCTCGCGACGCACCAGCTTGCGCACATTCCGGGTGATCCGCACGCCCATCTCCCCCTGAAGCTCCGCGCGCACAATCTCGGCCACGAGATCGCGCAGCATCTCTTCGTCGATCTCGATGTCATCGGTGCCAAGCACGGGCCACTCCGCCGCGCCCTCCGCTGCCGCATCGGCCTCCGGCTCGGGATCGGCCTCGCCAATCGGCGCGTCGTTGGTTGTGGGCACATGCGCCACCCGGGCCACCGCAGCCGCGGCGGCTTCGGGCAGAAGATCGTCGTCTTGCTCCTCCGCCTCATCGGCCAGGGTGGTTTCAAGCGAAAGCGCCGGGTCGGAGAAGGCGTTTTCCGCCTGCTCCTCCTGAATGGCATCGGCCAGCGCCTCCTGCCGCCCGGCTTCTGCCAGCGCTGCCGTTTCCGCGCGATCAACGGCAAGCGGGCGCGGCAGATCGGTTTCATCGATCAGATCCACGCCGAGTGGCTCAGGCTCCGGCGCATTGGGCGACATCGGCGCGTCTTCCAGCCGGAGGGGCGGCAAGGGGGCCTCTTCTTCGGCCAGTGGCGCAGGCTCGGGCTCCTCAGCGCCCTCGTCGAACTGGCGATGATGGCCGAAAACGAACTCGCGCGGCGTTTCCTCGTCAACAAGCTCGCTGCCATCGGGCTCCCAGGCCCCGTTCTGGCTGCTGACGGCGGCCTCAAGTTCGGCAATCCGGTTTTCCAGCCCGTCGTCGAGCACATCGCCTTCGCTCACAAGGGCATCCACAACCGCCTCGAAGGGCGGCTCGTGCGCCGCCGGTTCGGGCGTATGCGGTTCGGGCGTATGCGGTTCTGGCGCGGGCTCTGGAGCCGCGCTCTCAACCGCAGGCGCTTCCTCTTCCACGCGCAAAGAGGGGGTCAGAAGCAACCGCTCGTCAACCATTGCTGCGGTAGACTGCGCTGGATCAGGGCCGCTGGGCACCTCCGGTTCGGAGGCGGAGGTTTCGGGCGGCGCGGTATCAAGCGGCGCAGACTCGGCGATCGCAGAGTCGACTTGTGCGGAAACCACTGGTGCGGAATCGATCGGCCCGGGCTCTGTTGCGGGCGCAACGGGTGCAGGGTCGGTCGGCGCAGCGTCCACAGGCGCCCGCATACGCGGGCCGCCATTCACGAGCCTGCGCACAGATTCAAGCACAGCATCGGGCTCCGGCCTGATCTTGCCTTCCTTCATTCCGCGTTACTCCCTGCCCCTGGCCAGCATGGTAACGCCCCCCGCCTCAGCGCACAATGGCCGCGCGCGGGATCACTCCCGCCCGAGGCTGCGCAGCACCCGATCGAGCCGTTCGCCCTGCGGGCTGACATCGCGCGTGGGCGCGCCTTCAACGGCGTTGTAATAGGCGGCCGGATCGTAAGTTGGAATCCCCAACTCAAGGTGATCCACCGTTAAAAGCCCCATCGATTCAAGCAGGCCATATACCGCTTGCGTGCGATCGATCTCGGCGGCCACCCGGTTGGTTTGGGCATCGAGCAGATCCTGCTCCAGATCCAGCACATCAAGGGTTGTCCGGGCGCCCACGTTGAATTCTTCCCGCGCGCCCCGAAGCGCAAGCTGTGCCGCACGCACCTCTTCGTTGGAAGCAGCAAGGCTTGCGCCCGCCACGGTGAGATCCGCCCAGGCGTTGCGCACGCCTTGCTCCACATCCTGACCGGTTGTGAGAAGCACCGCCCGCGCCGCTTCGGCACGCGCCCGCTGTTGCCGGATCTGCGAGGTAAGCTGACCGCCGCGATAGATCGGGCCGGAAAGTTCCAAGGTCAGCGACGAACTGTCATCGCCATCCTCATCCACGCTCACGCCCGCACGCGCATTCAGCGCCGGGCGCAGCCGTGCCGCGGCCGAGTTGATGGCCAGTTCTGCCGCAGTCACTTCGCGCTGGCGCTGCTCCAGCGAGGGCTCGCGCGACATCGCGATGGCTATCGCATCGCTGAGCGTTGCCGCAGAGGCCGGCGCGGGCGGCGGTGGCTGCAACTGCCCCGGCGTGCGGCCCGTCACGGTCACATATTCCGCAATTGCGCGGGTGAGAGAACCCTGGGCTGCGGCCAGGCCCGAACGCGCCGAAGCCAGACGCGCTTCAGCAATCGAAACATCGGTGCGCGTGATCTCACCCACCTCGAAGCGGTCTTGCGCCGCACGAAGCTGTTCCTGGATCAGGCGCAGGTTGTTTTCGCGGAGGCTGACGAAGGCGCTTTCCCGCCGCACGCCCAGAAAGGCCGCAACCCCGCGCAGAAGCACCTGTTGTTCCACCGAAACAAGTGCCGCCCGCGTGGCCAGCACGGTTTCCTTCTGGATATCGACATTCAGGCGCGACGCCCCGAAATCAAAAAGCAGAAGGCTCGCGTTCAGGCCAACCGATCCCGTGAGCTCATCTCCCTGCGTCGGCTCGGCGTAGCGAGAGGTTGCGACCCAGGTCAGAACAGGGCGCAGCGCGGCCACCGCCTGTGCCACATCCTCATCCGTGGCCCTCAGGAGCGCGCGGTTCTGCTCCAGAAGCCCGCTTGTGCGATAGGCGGCAATCAGGGCATCGGTCAGCGTCTCTGCCGCGGCCGAGGTGGCCGATAGAGCGAGCGCCATGGCGGTTGCACCGCCGGCCAGTGTTCTACGGAACGCTTTTGAAAACATAACATACACCTGTCCTAGAGCACGAAATCCGTGCGTTTCTTAAACCCTGGAAGCACCGGGGCCGCGGCGTGAAATACATCCCGCCAGGACACGGCACCGTCGATCTTGTGGCCAATGCGGCAGACGCCCAGCGCACCCTCCATGAAGATCGCAGCGATCCGCCCGCCTTCCTTGAGCTGATCTGTCAACTCCGGCGGCACGCTTTCCACAGCGCCCTCCAGAAGGATCGCATCATAGGGGCCGTGTTTCACGGCCCCTTCCGCCAGCGGCGCGGTCACAACAGCTACGTTATCGGCCGCCCCATCCGCCAGCACGGCCTCGGCTTCCGCCGCAAGGCCGGGATCTTCCTCAAGCGCAATCACCGCCTCGGCAAGCCGCGCCATCACGGCGGCGCCGTAGCCCAGCCCAGCGCCCACATCGAGCACCATCGCATCGGGCTGCAGATCAATCGCATCGAGCATCTTCGAAAGCGTGCGCGGATCAAGCATGACCCGGCCATTTCCGAGGTCAACATTCTCGCCCATATAGGCCGCCTCACGCTTTGCCGCCGGAACAAACTGCTCCCGCGGCACCGTCAGCATCGCGTCGATGATCGGAAATTTCGTCACATCAGACGGGCGAACCTGTGTATCCACCATCATCCGCCGGCGCTGCGCGTAATCGGTCATAGCGCTAAACTCATCCGTTCAGGTTCTGCCACATCCCTGCCACAGAACCGTTCACCCGGCAACAGGCAGCCCCAACGACGCGCCCTAAGCAGCGGTGATCCTGCAACTATTGTGCATTAGGCGGCGTGGTCACCCGGCCTGTCAAGCGCGTGGTGAGAAAGCGGCCCAAGCGCCGCTTCGATGCGCGTTTTTGCGGCCACCGCAGCATCGGCACCAGGCGGGCGAAGGCTGCCCCGCGTAATGAAGCCCGCCGCAGAAAGGCCCTCGCCGAGCCGTGAAAACTCCAGCTCGGTAAACACCTCACGCTTGACAACGCGTTGGCCCGAAACGCTCCAAAACCCCGTCATCACATCAAGGATAAGCGGTGTGATCCCGGCAAAGGCTTCGAACTGGCGGCGAAAATCGTGGATATGCGGGGTGGGCGCGCGCTGCACGATGGCAATCTGGCATTGGGGCTCGGCCACCATCGCCGCAAGATGAAGCGCCGAGCAATCGGTCGAGATGATCTGCCGCGCCGCGCGGTAGAGCGCCACCTGCTCCGGTATCGATAACTCTTGAGGATGCACCGGCACATAGCCCTCGGCCGCCAATTGCGCCGCCAGATGATCCTCAAGCAGAAGCGAGCCGCGTTTTGAGTTCAGGAGCTGCCGGGAGACGTAAATCTTCTCCGGCCCGGACGGCGCTTCCGAAGCACACAGCCGCTCGCGCAGAAAGCCGCGCAGTTCCGGGCGCGCCGCACACATCTCGCCAGTGCCGAACGCCTGTTCGGGAAGATGAAGCTCTTCCACAACAACGGGCCGCTGCGGTGCGCGCAAATCCAGCCGACCGAGCCCTAGGGCCTTGAAAAGCCCCCGGGGGGCACCGGCGAATTGCTTGTTCTCCCACCCAAATTTCTTCTTGGGAAAGAACAGGATACCGTCAAACCCCGTATCGGCGGCAAGGGGCCAGAGCCGCCCAATGCTTTCACAGATCAGATGCCCGAAATGGGTGTAGAGCAGCCCGCCGAAAAGCCAGCGCCCGGCCAGCCCTTCCATCTCGCCCTCTGGCGGCGCCTCGGGCATGAGCGTCGCCGCCAGGTTCGGCCCGCGCAGGCAGATGCTTTCGCTCACCGCCTCTCCGGCTTCGGTGAACACACCTGCCCGGCGCCGGAACCCCCGCGCCTCCCCCGCCCCCCAGGGGTGCACATGCGCCCGACGAACCACGCGCGGCGCGCTGGATAGCGGCGCATCGGGATCAAAGCGATGCCCGCCCCTCATCCCGCAGCCTCCACGTCGCCCGTGGCCCGGTAACCGATTGCCCCGGCAAGATCGCGGCCCGCCTCCGTCTCCAGCAGGGCCGCCACCTTGGCGCGGTGCGCGGCCAGCGCCGCCCCATGCAGCGGGCCCAGCACCGGATCGGCATGGTAGGAGGCCAGAAGCGCCTCCGCACCTTGGGGCGGCTTTGGCTGGCGGGCGGGATTTTCAAGCCCCACATTGCGCTCTGCCCAATACCGGATGGTGTTTGCGCGCGCCGCCGCATCAAAACCCATCCGCGATGGTGTCATCGCATCGCCGCGCAGCGCTTTAACGAGGAAGCTCTCCTGCGAACGCAGCGAGTGGTGATTGACATGGCCAAACCGCAGCGCGCCCGCCGCAGGCCAGAGATTGATCTTGTGATCGGTGAACGCCGCGGGCAGCGGCCGCCCGCCCGCATCAAGCCAAGTGCGGCCCAGGCCCGAAAACCCATCGATCCGCGGTCGGTGATTGCGGAACTGTGCCTTCTCAAAATCATTGCGCATCAAGGTCTTAACGGCGGATTTGAGGCCCCCTCCCCCGTGATCCACCGCCTCAAGCGGCATCCGCGGGATCTGAAATCGCGCCTGCACAGACCCATCGCCGATCTCCACCTCGCCGCCGCTGTTGTATCCCAGCACCGCAAAACTCATCAGATCGAAGGGGGGCACCGCCGCAAAAAGATCCGCAAGCGTGCCGCCGCCCGGCGAAAGCTCCAGAAACTCGTCCACATCAAGCGTCATCACCCAATCGGCATCCCGAAACGCATTGAACGCCGTGGCATAGCGCAACGCGGCCACCTGCCAGACCCCGAGCTGGGTAAACACTGCTTTGGGGTTCGGGGCGTGGATCACATGGCCCAACTCGGCCAGTCGGTCGAGCAAGCGGTCGGTCCCGTCATCGCAGTCATTGGTGAACACCATGATCGGCCCGAACCCGATCGCGCGATGATGCGCCACCCATTCCAGCACATAGGGCCCCTCGTTGCGCATAATCGCCACGAGAACGGCGCCGCTAGGCTTCGCACGACCGGGAGCTTCCCGGCTGACTTCGGATTGACTGGTCTCAGACCCCGTCACGCCGCATTTTCCAAAAAACCGCTCATTCGCCGCCAGATGATGCACAGATTGGCGCTGGCGCTACAACATCTATTCATTGCATACTGTGGCCAACCCGCAGCGCAGCCGGGATGCGATGGCATTGCAGGAGGGGCACATGAACGTGCAAACCGCGATGGATCTGGATAGCGCGCCAGGTGATGCACCGGCTTTCCGGCCCGCAAAAGGGATGCGCTATCCGCGGTTTCTGGATCGGCTGCATGCATCGTGCGCCTTCTCCTGGTATCTGGAGATCGGCACGCAGAAGGGCCGGTCGCTTCAAAGCGCGCGCTGCGCTTCCATCGCTGTCGATCCACACTTCGCGATCAGCAGCGATGTTATGGGTGAGAAACCTGCCCTCCACAGTTTTCAGATGACAAGCGACGCGTTTTTCGAAACAGGCTTCGTGGAAAAAAACGGCATCGCCTTTGATTTTGCCTTTCTCGACGGGATGCACCGGTTCGAGTTCTTGCTCCGCGATTTCATGTTCGCGGAGGCGCATGCGGCCCCGGGTGGCGTGATCGCGATGCATGATTGCTGCCCGTCCAGCTTTGGGATGACAGCGCGCAATCAGGACGAGGCGCCAACATCGGCCTGGACAGGCGATGTCTGGAAACTGATCCCGATCCTCCGGACCCACCGCCCCGATCTTACTCTCACCGTGCTGGATTGCCGGCCCACGGGGCTGGTTCTAGTCTCCGGTCTCGATCCCCAAAGCCGCATCCTGCAGGACAGCTACGCCAAACTTGAAGCCGAGTGGCGCGATGTTGCGCTGGCCGATTACGGCCTGGAGCGGTTTTACGGCTGCTTTGAATATGCGGACGCGCGGAATTTCATGCGCGATGGTTTCCCGCTCTTCAAATCCGGCTAGCCGCTGCGGTAGCTCGCCACAGGGATAAACCCCTCGCGCCCCTCGCCGCCCAGGATGATCCGTTCGCCCGCCCAGAGCCAGGCATGGGCCGCCATCGCATCGCCCGCGGGCAGCTCCTCCGGAGCCCCGCGCCGCGCCCCGAGCACAAGCGCGTTGGACACACCGCGGCGGTTCAGAATCTCTTTCGCGGCCATCGCCTGCATCAGGCAGGTGAACCGCCCGCCCACCGTTTTGTTCACTGCGCCCACCGCCCAGCGCAGATCGCGCAGGAGCGACAGATCCGCCGGCGGCAGATCCGGCTTCTCGCCCGGCAGCGGCTGGCCAAGGCGCCCGGCATAGGCCTTGAACGGGCGAAACCGCACCAGCGCCCAGGCTTTGACAAGCGCAAGCAAAGCCTCAAGCGCCAGCGCCCGACGTGCGGGCGAAACGCTAAGGAGGGAACGAATGCGGCGCATGGATCGGATCCTTGAACTCTTGCTGATCTAGGGCGCGGGATGCGCGGCTGGCAAGCCCCGCCGCTAACCGGGCGGCGGGGCGGCGCCGGCTTGCCGCACCGGGCCCGTGAAAAGAAAGCTCGGGCGCAGGATGCCGCCAAGCCCGATCTCATTGGCCTTGCCGTTCCGGATCACCTGGATCGCGATGAGGTTTTCCCCTTCGGTCAGATGCGCGGTGAGATCGAACACCATGGGTTTGCTGAAGGCCGGGCCTGCCGCCCCCGCGAGCACCCCGTTGGCCCAGACGCGCGCGGTGTCCTCCACCCCGCCCAGGAAGAGCCCGATGCCATCGCCGAGGTCTTCGGCATCGAGAGATACCTCCCAGCGGTACCACACCGCGCCATCCCGCAAGCCGCCAAGGCCCTGCGCATCCCACGTGCTTGAAATCGTTCGGGTTTCGATAAAGTGGTCATCGCGGATGTCGGGCCGGTGAAGGCCAAGCCGAGTTCCCGAAACGTAAGGATCAAACGCCGTTGGCAGCGCATCGGGCACCGCGCGCAGCAACGCAAAGGGCGGCCGGGTCAAACGATCAGCCTCTGCCGTGAAGGCGCCGAGGAAGCGATCAAGATACCCCGGCACTTCCGAGGCCACGAGATCGGAGTTTTGCGCATAGGCCGCCTCCCAATGGGCGTTCAGCGCCGCAAGCTGGCGCGCAGCTTCGGCAAAATCGAAGGCCAGTGTCGCGCCATGGTAGGCAAGGTAGAGGCGCAGGAACTCAACGCCAATGGCAACATGGCCGATGCGCATACGGTCCCCGTCCGTCTCCGCCAGGGCTAGGGCCTCGGCGATATCGGCCTCCGCTGCCGCGACCCAATCGGCATCGAAGATCAGCGGTATCGCGTGGTAAGATCCCGCCTCCATCCCCGCGTTGCGCTGAGTCTCGATCAAGCGCAGCCAGTAGCGCTCCATCGGCACGGCCCCGGCGCCATAGGCGGCGGCGGAGAACTCGCTGAGAAGGCCACGCCAGTCGCGCGAACTGTCCCAGGCCAGGCGCATGAACACGTAGTCCGAAGGTGCCAGAACGCTCCACTGCTTGGTGGCCTCCACGTCTAAGCTTTGGAATCCCAGTTCATGATAATAAGGGATTTCCTCGCCCCAAATCGCGATCTTCGTGTAGGGCAGCATGTTGTCGGCGAGGTTCCAGTTATAGCCGCGGAAAGCCAGCACGTTGCCCTGCGCGCGCGAAAGATCGACCCAATCCTCCACCACCCCGCGGTAGAACCCTTGCGTCTTGCTGATCGGGTCGGTCAGCGCGTGGTACCGGGAGAAATTGATCGGCGCGAAGATCTGTATCACGCCGGGATCGGGCACATGGCGCGCGGGGAAATCAGCGTGGTTGGCATAGGAATAGTAGCCCACGCGCGCATGGGGGTAATCGGGGGTCACCCGCGCAAGGATCTCGTTGGCAAAAAGCACCAGCGCGTCGCTGGTGTCTGGCGTGCCGACAATCGGGTCATTGCGCCCCGCCCCCGCTGCCAGCGAGGCGGCCGACCGGCTGAAGCCCAGCCCATCGGACGGGCCGATGGCGAAGCTTGCCGCCGTCTCCGCCGTCCAGACCCCTGCTGCGATGCGTTCGGCATAGGTGGCGCGAATGTCTTCGGCAAAAAGCTCGATCACGCGCGGATGCGTGGTTTCGATCTGCGGGCCGCGGCGCACCGGTTGCCCGGCCTCATCGTAGACGAGCGCCAGCATCGTCGGATCCGCCTCAAAAGCCGCGCTGTGGCGTTCGATGAACCTTTTCCAAACATGGCCCGCGGCGCCTGCTGATGCGTCCCGCAATCCGCCGCCCTGCTGGCGCCAGATCCATTGGCGGAAGCGCCCCATCTCTTCCGCCGAGCGGGGCCGAAACCCGCGATACCAGAGCCGGCGGTACTGAAAATCGGGCGCATGGGTTTCGTCAATCGCGGCAAACCTCACCGTCTCGCGCTGGGGCGTGATTTCACCGATATCGCCCGGCATCACCCAATCCACACCCAGCTTTCGCAGCGCCTCGTAGGCGCCGTGGCGCGCGGCCACATCCGTCTCCCCCCCGATCAACAGCCGGTTCCCCGCAGTCACCAGCCGAAACGCCTCGCCCGAGGCCGTGGTGCGTTCGGGCAGCGCACCCATCTCGTTGGCAAGGTCCCCGATCACGATGCCGGGCCCCGACACATCCGCGGCATTGCTGACTGTTTGCACCGGCAGGCGCACGCCAGACATCGCTTCGAAGTGGTGATTGAGCTCGGCAACCACCACACTGCGCGCCAACGCGGCGGCATCGAGCATCTGCCGTTTACCGTCGATCTCCACACCACGATCCATCCGGCGCGCCTTGAGAGCGGCCTCGATCACCTCTGGCGCGTAGATCGGGGGGGCCACGTAAATCGTGCCCAGGGCGGCGCCATCTTCGATGAGCGTTACGCCTTCCGCCGCAGCCTGGCTTGCCAAGTAAGGGGCGTTTGCAAGGCCGATCGCGAGAATCGCCACACGCCAAGCGCGAAACACACAGCCCAAGCCACTAACAACGCGAGATTTTCTGCCTTCACACGCCCCTCGCATCCCGGCGAGGCCAGCACCCCTCATGCGGGACCGCCGCCGCACCCCCGGCAAGCCCGATACGCCATTAACCATATGCGAACCCTCGCTTTTCCCGACCAGGTTGCAGGCCGTGTGGCCGAACCTCCCCCACGCCTCACCCGGAAACATAGCGCCCATGCAACAGGCACCGGCGGATCGCCGCCGGGCCGTTGGACAGGCGCCGATTTCCACGGCACACCCTCTCTGGGGGCGGCTTCAACCGCGGCGACCGCGTGAGGGGTACATGGATTTGAATGCAAACTCCGTCGTTATGGCCCGTGACAGTGTTTTCAGCACCACCGTGGATGACGATCTGGTGCTCTTCAACCCAGACGACGGCCAGTATTTTGGCTCCGGTACCGTGGGTATGCGGATTTGGACGATGATTGGCGAGAAGCGCAAGGTGGCCGATATCTGCGGCACGCTTGCCGAGGAATTCGAGGTAGATGCGGCGCGCTGCGAACAGGATGTTCTGCAATTCCTCGCCTCGCTGCGGGAACGCGATCTGATCACCGTCTCCTGACCGCCACGCCACTCAATCGGGCCGCGGCATGAGCGGATTTGTCGGCCGCATCGCCCTCGGCAGCGCGCCGGTTGACGCGCAGATCTTTCGCGGCGCCGAAGCCACCCTTGCCCATCACGGCCCCGAAGCCGGGCGGCTTGTCGACGGGCCCGTTGCCCTTGCCATGGCCGGCCGCCACATGGCCAGTGGGCGCCCAGCCAATCGCGCGGGCGAACGCCTTGGCTCTTTCGCCATCGTTGCCGATGCGGTGCTCGACAATCGCGGCGACCTTGCCGAAGCGCTTGGGCTTGGGGGCAAAGGGTCCGCGCGGTTCAGCGATGGGGCCCTTATCCTGCGCGCCTACGCGGCCTGGGGCGCGGCATGCCTGCCCAGGCTGCTGGGCGATTTCGCCTTCGCCATCACGCACCTGCAAAGCGGGGAGACCTTTCTCGCACGCGATCACATCGGGGCCCGGCCCCTCTACACTGCGCGCAGCCCCAGCACCCTCTCTTTCTCAAGCGATATCAGCGCACTCCTAGCCCTAGGTGAGGCGGATATCGCGATCGATGAAGCGATCGTCGCGCGGTATCTGGCGCGGCCGGACGAGCCCCTGAACGCAACCTTCTTTCGTGGCATCGATCCGCTTCCCCCGGGCCGTGCCGCGCTCCACATCACCGGCGGAGAACAGCGCCACGTCTGGTGGGATCCCGCCAAGGTGCCGCCCCGCAGCTACCCAGAGTCCGGCGCGCTTGCAGAAGACCTGCGCGCCGCCGTTTCCGAAGCCGTGCGGGCCAGCGCAGAGGTTGATGCGCCACTTGGCGCGCACTTGAGCGGCGGGGTAGACTCCACGGCAGTTGCCGCGCTTGCCGCGCCCCATGGGCTCGGCGCGACCTATAGCTGGTCTCCTGAAATTTCACCGGAGCATCCCCATGCTGCCGGGCGCGATGAGCGGGATCTTATCGCGGCGCTCAGCGCCGATATCGGTGCGCCGCATCGCTATGGTCTCGCCACCGCCGCGGCGTTTCAAAGCTTTCTGGCGGATCCCGTTGAACTTACGGGCATTGCCGATCTTGTCGATGAGGCGCCGGTTCAAACGCGTGCAGCGGAGGATGGCATTGGCGTGATGCTCTCAGGCTGGGGCGGGGATGAGGCGTTCTCGGCCCACGGCATCGGCTATGCCGCCTATCAGCTCCGCAGGGGCCGCCTCGGCGCGGCGCTCACCACCGCGCGCCACCGCGCCGGCGGGCTGCGCCGAACCCGCGCGCTTTCTCGGGCCCTCTGGCAGGATGGGATCGTGCCGCTTCTGCCCGGCGGCCTTTACGACCGCCTTACGCCGTTCCAGAACCCGTTTCAGAACAACAGCTTCGCCGCTCCTAGCCTGCGCTCACCGCAGCTTGACGGCGCCGCCAAAGCCAAGCTGCGCCCGCGTATCGGCCCCGATCCCACCGGCTTTCTCGCCGCGCTCATCGGGCGCGGCCACCTCGCGATGCGGATGGAACATTGGGCGCTCTCGGGCGCGCGCCACGGGCTGACTTACCGCTATCCGCTCACCGCGCGCCCGGTGATCGAGGCGATCCTCGGCGCGGCGCCGGAGCTGGCATTTGGCGATGGCACGCCTCGCGCTCTGTGCCGGGCCGCTTTTCCCGAACTGGGGCTCGATCGCTGCCGGAAAACCGATCCTGCCAATGAAGCTCTGCGGGCCGAGATCAAGCGCGGCTGTTGGGCCCTGCTGGCGCGGGATGCCGACGAGGGCCGCTTTGACGGATCCTGCGACTGGATCGATGCGGCCGCGCTGCGTCGGGCCGTTATGGCCGTGCCGCAACAGATGTCACCGCCCCATGCGCTGATTTTCGCCGAAATTACTGCCGCCATAAGGGTTTGGGAACTGTTTCAGAGACAATCTGTGCCGGGCAACCGCCCAATCCCGAATTGAACGCCGCCCGCGTTTCTGTTAACACTTTCGAGGGGGCAGAGAGGTGAACACTATGTCGACGAAAAAGCAGTGGGTTGAGCCGCGTCTCGAAACGCTTAGCGTTGAGAAAACGCTCGGTGGGATCGTGCCGATGTTCTCCGAGAGCATTATCTTCACGTCGCCAGCAGGAGATACTGTAAACGGCATGTCGTAACGGCATCGGGCGGGCATGGCCTGCCTGATGTATTTTCTTTGAGCGATTTGCTGTGACTGCCATGCTT